>JAFZPZ010000066.1 GCA_017552435.1 Bacteroidaceae bacterium | reverse complement strand
TTTTGTTGTTGTGACAGCATAAATAGATTCCTTTATGCTGTAAAGGTACAAAAAAATCTGCACATAGCCAAACTTTTAAGTGACTATGTGCAGAACTAATTTGTTAAAAAGAGCCTAACGGGACTTTTTCAGTGCCCTCCCAAATTGGCATACCCTCTTTTCTTTTCGTGCCCGGAACGGGAATCGAACCCGTACGGCCATCACTGGCCAAGGGATTTTAAGTCCCTCGTGTCTACCAATTCCACCATCTGGGCATTTGCAATTCGCTAATTGCGGTGCAAAGGTACAAATAAATTAAGAATTAAAAATTAAAAATTAAAAATTATTTTTCGCTTTATGCTGAATTTGTTCTTTTTCTCTAATCCCTAATCTCTAATCCACACTACGTCAATATGAAGTAGATAACACTGACTGGGATGGCAAGGAGAGCACTGTCGAAACGGTCCAGCAAACCTCCGTGACCAGGCAGGATCTTGCCGCTGTCCTTGATGCCGAACTGCCGTTTGATGAGACTTTCCACGAGGTCGCCCCAAGTACCGAAGACGATGACCACGAATGCAAAGCCCAACCAGCGCTGCAAGGGCATTGTGTCAGGCTGCCACTTCCAGATGATGATGGCTGCTGCGAGGGTGAAGAGTCCACCGCCAATGCTGCCTATCCATGATTTCTTGGGCGAGATGCGGGGGAAAAGCTTGAAGGGAATGTAGCGTTGCAACGAGCATCCGCAGAGGTATGCGAAGGTGTCGTTCACCCAAAGGAAAATGAAGAGAGCAAGTGGATAAATCCAGTTGTAGGCCAAGGTACCCTTCTCGGCGTCATAGACAATACTGAGCAGGGGCAATAGGGCAAAGGGAACTGCGATATAGAGTTGTGAGGCAAAACAGAATGCCCAGTTCCGCAAAGAGGTATTGGAATGCCGGTAGAGCTCACTCACAAGGATATAGAGCAGCAGCAAGCCATAGAGCGAGAACATCTGCGCTGTTTGCGGACTGGCGATAGCACTGAGCCATACGGCTGCGACAAGCACGACTCCGGCCATCGCATTGATGGGACGCACCATTTGTGTGTGGACGTGGGTATTCATTAGCGAGCCGAACTCCCACAGTGTAGCCGCTGCCACAACGGCGAAGAAGAAGAAGGCACTGACAGGACTATAGACGGTGCAGCCGACAAGCAGCAGTACATAAATGGCACCGGTCAAGGTGCGGATGATGAGGCTACGCAAGTTCATAGTTCATAATTCATAGTTCATAGTTATTTCTCTCTCTCGAGGGAGTCAGAAGGGGTCTCCAGCAGCTCTTCAGTTCTGCTTGTCCAGGGACGGGGACCAAAGATGCGCTCTACGTCCTCGGCAAAGATGACTTCACGCTCGACAAGCAATTGTGCGAGGGTAGCATGCCCCTCGGCATTCTTGCTCAGGATATCCTTGGCACGGGCGTATTGTTCGGCAATCATGGCCTTGGTCTCTTCGTCGATAAGCTGTGCTGTAGCTTCGGAGTACGGGCGCTGGAAGCCGTATTCCTGGTTGTCGTAGTAACAGAGGTTGGGCAGTTTCTCGCCCATTCCCATGTAGGCTATCATGCTGTAGGCCTGCTTGGTGACGCGCTCCAGGTCGTTCATGGCGCCGCTGCTGATTTGTCCGCAGAAGAGTTCCTCGGCAGCACGTCCTCCCAGGGTGGCACACATCTCGTCGAGCATCTGTTCGCGGGTCGTTATCTGACGTTCTTCGGGCAGATACCAGGCAGCACCAAGGGCACGGCCTCGCGGCACAATGGTTACCTTGACCAGCGGATTGGCGTATTGCAACAGCCAGCTGATGGTGGCGTGACCGGCTTCGTGGAGGGCGATGGTGCGTTTTTCCTCGGCTGTCATCACCTTGTTCTTCTTTTCCAATCCGCCTATAATGCGATCAACAGCAGCAAGGAAGTCATCCTTACCGACAGCCTTTTTCCCGTTTCGGGCAGCAATGAGTGCGGCCTCGTTGCAAACATTGGCAATATCGGCTCCGCTGAAACCCGGAGTCTGTCGTGCAAGGAAGTCGATGTCGAGCGAATCGTCGGTCTTGATGGGTTTCAAATGAACCTGGAAGATAGCCTTGCGCTCGCTCACATCGGGCAGATCAACGTAAATCTGTCTGTCGAAGCGGCCGGCTCGAAGCAGGGCTTTGTCCAGGATGTCGGCACGGTTGGTGGCAGCCATGATGATGACACCGCTGTTGGTGCCGAAACCGTCCATCTCGGTGAGAAGCTGGTTGAGGGTACTCTCGCGCTCGTCATTGGCACCTACCTGCATCCCTCGGCTACGGGCACGTCCGACAGCATCAATCTCATCGATGAAGATGATGCAGGGAGCTTTTTCCTTTGCTTGGCGGAAGAGGTCGCGGACGCGGCTTGCTCCCACACCCACGAACATTTCGACGAAGTCACTGCCCGACATGCTGAAGAAGGGCACATCGGCCTCGCCAGCAACAGCTTTCGCAAGAAGCGTCTTACCCGTTCCAGGAGGGCCTACAAGGAGTGCACCCTTGGGTATCTTGCCACCCAACTCGGTGTAGCGTGTGGGATTTTTGAGGAACTCTACGATTTCCTGCACCTCGAGCTTGGCACCCTCCTGGCCTGCCACATCGGCAAAAGTCACTTTGTTGTCCTCGTCCTTCTCGACCAGCCGGGCACGACTCTTTCCAACATTGAAGATCCCCATCGGGCCACCTCCATCACCGCTCGAACCACCCATGCGACGCATAAGGAATATCCAAAAGAACACAATAAGGATGAGGGGGCCGAAACTCCAGAAAAAGTGCATAAAATCGTCATCTCCCTGACGATATTCTATCTCGCCGGAGAAATGTTTCTGTTCCTGTTGCTCGCTGATGAAGTCTTCCAACTTATCGGCCGATGGGAACTGCACTATGACAAAAGGACGAGTACCCTTATCTACCTTCTGCTCCTTGAAAACATCCCGTATGTGGCTGGGTTCGACATACATCTGCAAGGAGCCTTCTTTCTTGTTGACAATGATGCGCGAGGCATAACCCTGCTCGACATAGTTTTTGAATTCGCTATAGGTCGCATTACGCGACGAAGCACCGGACAAGAGGGCACTGTCACCATTCAAGAGCATATAGCCCAAAGTGATGGCAATAATCAGATACAGCCACGTCAGACTTATCTGCGGCCCACGTTTCTTATTCTTTTTATTATTATTGTTGTTATCCATAGGTTTTCGGAAAAATCAATCTATATTAGGAATACAGTGAAGGTCAGCATCAGCCCACAGATGCTCGATATCGTAAAAAGCACGCTGCTCAGGTAGGAAAATATGTACGATAACATCGGCATAATCCATTGCAACCCAAATAGCATTATGCAGGCCATCCACTGCTATTGGTTTGACAGAGGCTTTGTCACGACAGGAGTCTCCCACCGAATGCGCAAGAGCTTGTACCTGCTGTGGTGATCCCCCCGAACAGATGACAAAGTAATGGCATACAGCATCGGGAATGTCCATAAGGTCGGCCACAACAATGTCGCGCCCTTTCTTATCCTGCAACCCGGCTACGATGACTTCGACCAATTCATTCTTTTTCTTCATTCGCAAAATAAAATATATGTATCACAAGATGCGTGCAAAGGTACGAAAAATAGTTTATAGTTCATAATTAAGAGTTCATAATTAAGAGTTAAGAGTTAAGAATTAAGAATTATTTTGTTTTTTTTAGCATAAAGATTTGCGAGTTTATAAAAAAGCTGTACCTTTGCAGCCGCAAACGTCTGTTAAGGCGTGTTAAGCATTGGGCTATGGTGTAATGGTAACACTGCAGATTCTGGTCCTGCCTTTCCTGGTTCGAGTCCGGGTAGCCCAACAGAAATTTTGAGCCGATTGGGCTATGGTGTAATGGTAACACTGCAGATTCTGGTCCTGCCTTTCCTGGTTCGAGTCCGGGTAGCCCAACAAAGAAACACAACAAACAATATTTCTATAACCACAATGGACGACTATCACGCGGATAATTACAATTCTTAGCGCTCCGGAGTCTGCATCGTCATGCAAGCTCCAGAAGGAGCCAAAGATTTCTGTGCATGTACCCCATCCCTAAACAGAGGAGGAAAAAGAACGATGCGAACATACTGGAACACTTCGAATGGTCTGCGCACCATTGAGGAATGGCAGCCCGGCTGCTGGGTGCAAGTAACCTGCCCCACAGAGGAAGATGTTAACTTCCTTGAAACAACACTTAAAATCCCCGATTACTACATCAGCGATATCGCCGATACCGACGAACGTGCACGTTACGACATTGACGAAGGTTGGGTGCTCATCATCCTGCGTATCCCCTTCATCAAGGAAACTAAGAGTCGTACACCCTATACCACCATCCCACTAGGTATCATCATGAAGGGCGATGTACTCATCACTGTCTGCAACTTCGAGACAAACATGATGATAGACTTTGTCTCTTATCAACAGAAACGAGGTTTGGGTTTCGTCGATTCTGTAGATATGATATTCCGGCTTTTCCTCTGTTGTGCTGTATGGTACCTAAAGCGACTCAAGCAGATCAGCACCCTCATCGACAAAGCTAAGCAGAACCTGGACCGCAAGGTTGACAATGCTGATCTTATCTCCCTAAGCCGGTTGCAGGATAGCCTCACTTACTTCGTTACCTCCATCCGAGGCAACGAAAACCTTCTTTCCAAACTGAAGTTTAAACTGCCCATAGATGAGCTGGATGCAGATATGATAGAAGACGTCGGCATCGAAATGAGTCAGGCTCGCGAAACGACCAACATCTACGCTAATATCCTCGACTCGACAATGGACACCTATGCCAATATTATCAACAACAACATGAGTTCGGTCATGAAGATGCTCACCAGTATCAGTATTATCTTGATGTTCCCGACTCTCATTGCTAGCCTCTTTGGCATGAACCTGATAAATGGTATGGAAAATGCCTCATGGGGTTTCCCCCTCGCATTGTTCCTCTCGATAGGTGTTACTGTTCTCTTCATGTGGTATTTTAAGCGCAAAACGTGGATTTAACGTTTAAAAGTAAAAAAATCAGGCCCTTTCCTTGCAGGTTAGGGCTTTTTTTGCGTACTTTGCGTCCACTATTAAGAAAATTGTAAATAGTTAAATCGTAAATAATTAATGATGGACTCTTTAGAGACTAATGAGACTACTGCCATTGAGCAGTCTTCTGAGATTACAGCCGAACAGGCAAAAGAATCTGTAGCTGAGGCAACAGTTGAAGCAACAGTGAGCGATGCTCCGTCTTCGTTAGAACAAAGCGAGATTTCTGTAGAACTGCCCGATGAGGTAGAACAGCCGGAAGAAACCGAGCAAATACCTGAGACCGAGCAGGAGATTATTCAGCAAACATTCCGCACAAAAGAAGAAGTTGTTGCCCGAATACAGGAAATCGCTCAAAGCGGCGAAGCGGGTGACAAGACGGAACTCAATTTGCTCAAGCAACTCTTCTACAAATTCCATAATTCTGAGATTCAGAAAGCCTTCAACGCTTTCATCGAAGCTGGTGGCGAGGAGGATAAGTTCATGCCACAAATAGACCCAGAAGAACCTGTCTTCCGTGAAGCGATGCAAACCATACGCGAACGTCGTGCTGCTATTCAGGAAGCTCAGGAGAAGCAGAAACAGGATAACCTCAAGCGAAAGCTCGAAATATTAGAACGCATTCAGCAGCTTGCTTCCACACCAGAAGAAGCAAACCAAAATTTCGACGAATTCAAAGCCTTGCAGACAGAATGGAAGGAAATCAAAGCTGTTCCTGCCGAACGTGCCACAGAACTCTGGAAGAACTATCAGCTCTATGTCGAGCAGTATTACGATCTTCTTAAACTTGGACACGAACTTCGCGATTATGACTTCAAGAAGAATCTTGAAATCAAGGCACGTCTTATCAGTCAGGCAGAAGCTCTTGCTGAAAACCCAGATATTTTACAGGCTTTCAACCAACTACAGGCGCTCCATCAGGAATGGAAAGAAACTGGTCCAGTCGCTAAGGAAATCCGCGAGGAGGTGTGGGCAAAGTTCAAAGAGGCTTCCACCATTATAAATAAAAAACATCAGGCATATTTCGATGCACTTAAAGCCCGTGAGGAAGAAAATCTGACAAAAAAGACTGCCCTCTGTGAACAAATTGAAGCCATTGAGACCGAAAGCCTCAAAACTTTCGCCGATTGGGATGCTGTCACACAAAAAATTAAGGAACTTCAGGCAGAATGGAAAACCATAGGCTTTGCTCCGCAAAAAATGAATACAGTCATCTTCGAGCGCTTCCGTCAGGCATGTGATGCATTTTTCGAGAAAAAGACGGCCTTCTTCCACGACCTAAAAGAAGAACTTAACGCCAATCTCGCCAAGAAAAAAGAATTGGTGGAGAAAGCCGAAGCACTCATGGAGAGCACTGATTGGCGTTCCACTGGCGATATCCTCATCAACCTCCAGAAGCAATGGAAAGAAATTGGTACCGTTCCTCGCAAGTATAGTGAAGATCTTTGGAAACGTTTTACCGCTGCTTGCGACCATTTCTTTGAAGCAAGGCAAGCCGCTACAGCCGACACACGCAACGAGGAAAAAGCCAACAAAGAGAAAAAACTCGGCATCATTGCACAACTCAAGGAACTGGCTGAGACAGAAGGCGAGAATATCATTGCACAAGTTAGGGAACTTCAACAGAAATGGAACGAAGTAGGACACGTTCCCTTCCGTGACAAAGAAGCTCTCTACAAAGAATACCGTGCCATCTGCGACAAAATCTATGATGCTTATGGTGTCAGTCAGGCAAAACGTCGCCTCAACAACTTCCGTCAAGGCCTTCAGCAAAGGATTGAAAAAGAATCAGGCTCACTTGACACAGAGCGTCAGCGTATGCAACGTGCCTATGAACGAATGTTGAGCGAAATCAAAACCTATGAAAACAACATCGGTTTCCTCAATTCAAGTAGTAAAAAAGGCAATTCTTTGGTTGAGGCTATGAATAAGAAGATTGAAAAACTCCGTAGCGAACTTAATCTTTTGGCGCAGAAAATAAAAATGCTTGATGCTCCGATATTGCCACAAGAGCAAAGCGAAGAACAGAAGACCAACGAACAGGAATAAGCATCTGTACCGTCGTTCACAAAACTATGAAGGCGGAAGCCTGCAACAGAGATGTTCTGTTGCATGGTTTTCGCCTTTTTCTCTGTTATTGCTTTATCTATTATTACACAAAAACTCATATTATATCACGAAAAAGAGAACTATTTCACATTTTTAGTGCCTCCTATAGTGAGATTTTGGATATTTTTTAGTAATTTTGCAGCCGATTAATGCGCGTTTGCGCGCACGCATAGTTTAAGACATGAAGTGCACCATAAAAACTGTCCAAACCAAACGTCAGATGAACGACTTTGTGGAACTTCCCAAGAAGATTTACAAGGGCAATTCGCGCTATGTGCCTGATTTGGAAAGAGATGTCCGAGGTTGGTTTGACCCAAAGCACAATCCAGGTTTGCAACATTGCGACGTAGTTCAATTCGTGGCTTATAGCGAAGAAGAACCCGTTGGGCGCATTGTGGGCATTATTAACCACAAGGCCAATCAAATTTGGAAGGGTAACTGTGTACGTTTCGGTTGGATTGAATTCGTGGATGACACAGACGTCTCCTCTGCGTTGTTAAAAGCCGTAGAGGATTGGGGGCGTAGCAAAGGTATGGACTCTATTCAGGGACCTTTGGGTATTTCCGATTTTGACAAGGAAGGAATGCTCATCGAAGATTTCGACCAAATGGGTACCGCCATTACCATCTATAATCCCCCTTATTATCCCGAGCACATGACGTTGCATGGCTACAGCAAGGAGGTCGATTGGGTGCAAGTCAAAGTGGAGGTCCCTGCAGAAGTACCCGAACGTTTTGCTCGCGTACAAAAGCTTGTAGGTGATCTATATGGACTAAAAGTTAAGAAACTTTCATATGACGAAATCGTCAAAGGTGGATACGGACGCAAGATATTCCATCTGCTCAATGCTGCCTATAAACAACTCTTCGGCTATACGCCTCACACCGATGAAGAGGCTGACGCTTTCGTCGAAGAATACATCAAGATGCTCGACCTTCGCATGCTTCCAATGGTAGAAGATTGCGAAGGTAATCTCATCGCTTGCAGCATAACAATGCCTAACCTCTCAAGGGCATTGCAAAAATCAGGTGGGCGATTGTTCCCTTTTGGCTGGTATCACTTGCTTCGAGCGCTGAAATGGCAGCACGAGGACGAAGTGGAATTACTCCTCATCGCTGTTCATCCCGAATGGCAAGCTTTGGGCGTCAATGCCTTGCTTTTTGCCGACCTCATTCCTATCTTCAACGAAAAGGGGTTCCATCTGGCAGAGACAGGACCCATGCTTGAGGACAACATGAAGGTACTCTCGCAGTGGAAGGCACTTAGCCCAACATTCTGCAAGCGCAGAAGGTGCTTCAGCAAAGAGATATAACCTCTTAACCCGTTTCATAGAGAGGGAATAAACAGTTAATCGTAAATAGTAAAAATCATAGAGAAAAAGATGGCAAATAGAGTAGTTATAACAGGTATGGGCATTTGGTCCTGCATCGGAACATCTCTTGACGAAGTGCGCGATGCACTCTATCAGGGAAAGAGTGGCATCATCTTCAGTCAGGAGCGTAAAGATGCCGGTTTCCGTTCGGCACTTGTGGGCGATGTGCCCAAGGTAGACCTCAAAGCATACGTTCCACGCAACCTTCGCAATTTTATGCCCGAAGAAGCACAATACGGTTACATCGCTACTAAGCAAGCTCTTGAAAATGCTGGCATTGATGAGGACTATCTCGCTACACATGAAGTGGGTATCATTTATGGAAACGATTCCGCTGCAGAAGCCACGATGAATAGTCTTGACAAATTCCGCCAAGCTAATAGTACAGTAGCTTGCGGTAGCGGCGCCATATTCCAAAGTATGAACTCCAATATCACAATGAACCTAGCTTGCCTTTTCAAACTTCGTGGTATCAATCTTACTGCATCGGCAGCCTGTGCATCTGGTTCTCAGAGCATTGGTTTAGGTGCACTGCTCATCCAACAGGGTTTGCAGGATTGTGTGGTTTGTGGTGGTGCTGAAGAAAACAACATGTATGGCATTGCATCCTTCGATGGTATTCAAGCTTTCTCCATTCGCGAAGATGAACCTGAGAAAGCCAGCCGTCCGTTTGATGCAGGTCGAGACGGTCTCGTGCCAAGTGGTGGTGGTGCGACAGTTATATTGGAAAGTTATGAACACGCTGTTAAGCGTGGAGCCAAAATCATTGCTGAGGTAATAAGTTGGGGCTTCTCTGGAAACGGTGACCATATTTCTACACCGGATGTAGCTGGTCCCGCTCGCTCGCTCGAACTCTGCCTCCATAACGGAGGAATTGATCCAAAACAAATTGGATACATCAATGCTCATGCTACAAGTACCGTCATCGGAGACCAGCGAGAGGCACAGGCCATTGCACAGATTTTCGGAGAACGTACCGTGCCTGTCACCTCTACAAAGAGCCAGACAGGTCACGAAATGTGGATGGCTGGAGCCAGTGAAATCATCTATTCTACACTAATGATGAAAAACGGCTTTATCGCCGGCAATATCAACTTTGAGAAGCCTGATGACGGAACAGCCTGTCTCAACGTCCTGCCCGAAACGAAGGAACAGCATTTTGATATGTTCCTCTCCAATAGTTTCGGCTTCGGTGGCACCAACTCTACTCTCATCGTGAAGAACGTATAACGGTACATCATAATATTAATTAAACGTATTATTCATTATAATCAAAAAAAGAACGATATGACAAGAGAAGAAATCATTGCTGAAATCAATGCGGAACTGGCAGAAGAGTTTGAAATCGATGAGACAGCTATCACTCCTGATGCTCCCATCTATCAGACGCTTGAGCTCGACAGCCTTAGCCTTGTGGATCTTATTGGTATTGTACAGACTAAGTATGGCGTGCTCATCTCGAAAGCAGAGCTTCCCACTATCAAGACCTTTGCTCAACTCTACGACTACATCGAGCAGCACCAGAAATAAATGCACGATGTCCTGATTATCGGTAGCGGACTTGGCGGGCTGGAGTGTGGCGTATTACTTGCCAGGCAGGGGCTGAGGACGCTCGTGTTGGAAGGCTCTCATCAGCTTGGCGGCTGCATGCAGAGTTTCCGCAGAGGCGGACTGCACTATGATACAGGACTGCACTATGTGGGCGGGCTGGCTCCTGGTCAGGCGATGCACAAAGCCTTTGAACAACTAGGACTCCTAACCCTCCCTTGGCAACAGATGGACGAAGACTTTGACCATGTCATCATTGCAGGCCGACACTTTGCTTTCCATCAGGGTTATGAAGCATTTGCCGAAGGACTTGCTAAGGACTTTCCACATCAGCGTGAGGCGCTCCAAAGTTATGTCCATCGGTTGCAAAACATCACAGATGCCGATATGGATGTCTGCGCCTACGATTATCTTCATCAGGTTTTCTCTGACGAGCTGCTATTGAATGTTGTCAGTGCTGCTGCGATGAAGACAGAACTTAGGCGAGAGTCGCTTCCGCTCTTCAATTTCGCGCACACATGCTCTAGTTACATTGAGAGTAGCTGGCGGCTTAGGGGAGACGGTAATTTGTTGGTGAACAAACTCGTCAGCATTATCCGCGAGGCAGGAGGTGAGGTTCGGACGAACAGCAAGGTTTTACGACTGACAGAGACAGACGGCCGCATTACGAAAGCCACTTGTGCAGATGGCACATCCTATGAAGCCGGATACTTTATTTCCGATATACATCCCGCCGTGCTATGCCAGTTGCTGGAAGATTGTCCTTCTGTACGCAAAGCTTTCCGCAGACGGATGATGGCAGCAGAAAACACCTGCGGTATGTTCACTGTGCAATTAAGCATTAAGCCCGGCGCACTGCGCTACTTTGCTCACAATGTCTTCGTCTATGACAAACCTAACGTATGGACCATGGCCGAAAAAAACGATCCCGTGAAAGGTGTTATGATCAGTGCAAGGGCTCCGGAGGACGGCACGGACACACTCTTACAGATAGACCTCCTCACGCCCATGTTATGGGACGAATGCAAGGCTTGGGAAGATACTAAGGTCGGGTGCCGCGGTAATGGCTACAAGGAATTGTGCAAAAAGAAAGTTGAACAGTGTATCACTTTGGCCGAACAATACATTCCCGGTTTGCATAATATGGTAGAGCAGTGCTATACTAGTACTCCACTTACCTATCGCGATTATTTGGGAAGCCCAAAAGGCAGTGCTTTTGGAATGCGGAAGGATTGCCGTACTCCGATGCTTAGTTTCCATTCTGTGGGCACGCCGTTGCCCAATTTGCTGCTCACAGGACAGAATCTCATCCTGCCAGGTATTGAGGGTGTTACTATGACTGCTTTTGAGACGTGCAGAAAAATCACGCAAGATTACGCAAGATAACAAACGAGATATGAGAAGAAAACTCTTTGCATCCCTTGTATTGCTTATGGCATTCACAGTGAATGTCCTAGGACAAAAGATCACCGGTGTCATTCTTGATGCCTCCACTGGCGATAGCCTTTCTTTGGCCGGTGTTACTTACAAGGAGCGCAAGGTTTCCACTATAGCTGACTTAGATGGTAAATTTACCATTACACGTATCAACGGTGCAACGCTTTCTTTTTCCTGTATGGGCTATAAAGAGGAGAAGGTAAACATTACAAAAGCTACCCCCAGCCGACTCACCATCAAACTCAAGCCCGACACGAAAGAGCTCTCGGAGGTCGTCATCAAGGCAGAAAGGAAACGTTATGTCCGTAAAGACAATCCGGCCGTGGAGCTGATGAAGCGTGTGATAGAAGCTAAGAAGGAATCTCGGCTTGAAAACCACGACTTTTATCAGTACACCAAATACCAGAAGCTTTCCATGGCCCTAAACGACTATAAGGTCAAGGAACTTGACAGTACTGACGTCGGTAAGGTGAAATGGACAATGCAGGCAGAACTGAGCCCTTATAATGGGAAAATTGTAGTACCTATTTCGCTTGATGAGACTGTTACAAAGCATGTTTTCCGCAAAGAACCGAGATCAGAGAAGGATATCATCCAGGGAGAACAGAGTTCAGGACTGAATCAGCTCATCACTACGGGTGATATTGTCAATGCGACACTCAAGGAGGTTTTCCAAGATGTTGACATTTATGACAACTATGTCAGGTTACTCAAGTTCCCTTTCCTAAGTCCCATTGGTGCCGGTGCCACCGCCTTTTACCGGTATTACATTGTCGATACGACCCTGGTGGATCGTGATTCTTGCTATCATCTGCAGTTCACGCCTAACAATCCTCAGGACATTGGTTTCAACGGTGATCTTTATATTTTGAAGGACTCGACACTTCACGTCAAAAAGTGTCATCTCTCTATCCCACCCAAGAGCGATGTGAACTTCGTCAGCTCACTGCAAATCAACCAAGTCTATACTAAATTGCCAAACGACGAATGGGTACTGACCACCGATGATATGTGGGCAGAGATGACGCTTTTAGGCAAAAGTGTACTCGTGGTGCGCAATACGCGCCTTTCCGATTATGACTTTGAGCCGCTCCAGAAGAACCTCTTCCGCAACAAAGCGAAGGTCATACACATGGCCGACTCTCGCAACCAGGATGAAAGTTTCTGGAACCAGTACCGTGCCGTTCAGTTATCAGAAAAGGAGGATGACCTGAACAACTTTATGGACCAAATGGCCAAGTCGAAAGCCATGCGAATCCCCTTGTTTATCGTCAAGACACTCTTTGAAAACTATATCGAGACCTCCAAGGCTGGTAAGCCCAGCAAGTTCGACATAGGTCCTTTCACCAGTATGTTCTCTTCCAATTTCCACGACGGTTTTCGTATGCGTGTTGGTGGTAAGACTACCGGTGCCTTGAACAGGCATGTATTTTTGGATGGATACTACACACATGGCTTTAAGTCAAATGGCAACTACTATGGTATTGTGGCAGATTACTGCTTCAACAAAAAGAAGTATTCCCCCTACGAGTTCCCGATGCGGAAGATTTCCTTCGAAAGCACCTATGATATAACATCCGCCGCTGATAAATTCCTTCAGAACAGTAAGGATAACCTTTTCGTCAGCTTCAAGACCGAGACGGTAAACATGTTGTATAAGACCAACATGCAACGTCTCTCATTTACATGGGAAACCGACTATGGCTTGAACTTCAGTACCAAATTCAAGTTAGAAAGTAATGAGGTGGCGGGTGACTTACATTTCGTACATGTCAACAACAATATAGAGGACATTAAACTGCGGACTACCGAATGGAGTACAACGTTACAATTCTGTCCGGGCCAAACTTATATTATGACCAAACAAGATCGTTGGCCGCTCAACAAAGACCGTCCAGAATTTATCATTGGCCACACTACCGGTTTCAAGGGATTCCTGGGTGGACAGTTCAATACCAACCAATCCGACATCAGCATATACAAACGCCAGTGGTTGGGCAGTTGGGGACGTGTGGATTTCCGTATTCAGGCTTCGGCACAATGGAACAAGGTACCTTTCCAGTTCCTTCTCACACCACCTATCTGTATTTCCTATGTTGAACAGCCGGGAACTTTCAATATGCTTCATAACATGGAGTTCTTTATGGACCGCCGTGTCTCCTGGGCAGTAGAATGGAACATGAACGGCAAGATATTCAATCGCATTCCACTCTTCAAGAAATTAAAGCTTCGCGAATACGTTGCTTTCAAAGGTTGTTGGGGTATGCTCACAGATAAAAACAATCCGCTGCTGAATCCAAACGATGAGATGCTATATATATTCCCAGAGCGTTCTTACGCTATAGACTCCCATACTCCCTATATGGAGTTTGCTTGTGGCATCCGTAATATTTTCAAACTCTTTGGCGTTGACTATGTCCGCCGTCTCAACTATTTGGACATTCCGGGAACTAAGAAAAATGGTATCCGCTTTAACCTGACCTTTTCATTTTAATATCAACAAATCTGCCCATGAAACAATCAATACTATGTACACTGTTGTACGCTTTATCCTGCCTTACTACTTGGAGTATCGAGATACCCAAGGAACATATTTTTGTGTTTGAGCGCAATACAAACACCAATTATATTTGTTATGATATCAACCTTCAAGACGGCTCACTCTGCCAGAAGGCGCCACTTAATGCATATTGGGTGTTGTGCGAAGGTCAGAAAACTGAAGGACTCACATTTTTAGATCGCAAGATGGCTTTCGGAGTAAAGGTAATCAGTGCGGAAAAAGATGAAGCGCTTGTACACTTAACGGCCTACAAAGACCTAAGCATACGCATCTGTAAGCACAAGGGCAAATGGGTAGGTATCGTGAAGCTACATGGCCACGAAATGATTCTTGAGAAGATGTATGCTTACATGAAGCCGCCAATGTGCATCAGGTGTGAGTATGTAGATATTCATGGAATAGACACTCAAACGGGCGAAAAGCGACGTGAGCGGATTGTTCCATAATATTCCATCTCGAGCGGGAATAAATTATAACAGTTTTTCTATTGCTTCTTCCAAATTGGGGATATCTTCCTGTCGCGCTTGAAGGTCGCAGTTGCGGTCTATCAGGAAATAACAGGGCAGATACTGCACATTGTAGAGCCGCAGCATATCACTTTCCAGACCTTCTTCACAATAAACACTAACCCAGGGCAGAGCCTCACAGCGCTGTTTCCACAGATGCTGGCTCGGATCAAAGCTCACCTGGTATATCTCCAACCCGCGCTCATGATATTTGTTGTATAGTTCGCGCAGCAACAGGGTACGCTCCGTGCTGCCGTCCATCGAGAAGGCCATGAAGTCTAGCAAAACGACATTGCCGCGCAAGCTACTCAACTCCCGTTCTTGTCCGTTGATATCAGGGAAGGTCATATCGATGATGCCCAGTTCGCGCACCTTTTCTCCGTCTATATTGAGTACAATCTCACGCGGTTTAGCCTGACGGCGACGGCATTCCTGAATAATGTTGCAAAGATTCTCAGTGCGCTGGCATCCAGGGTATTTCTCGTTCCAAGCATTGGCAACGGCATGCAACCAGGTCAAGTCGCTCTTGTTGAGTACAGGATCAAAAATGAGTTGGTTGCCGAGTGTCTGGAAACAAGCATAGTAGCTGTAGGCTGCATCGTAGTGGTTCTGTATGTAGTCCCGCTTGACCTCTGTCTTGTATTGTTCCACAAGCTCACCTATCATATCGTCGCGTTCCTGCAGTGTGTAATTGCGGTCTGTTGAAATGCTGCGAGCTTTCCGTTCCAGGCTGGCAAGTTTGAGACAGAGCAGGCGTATCGTGTCGCAAGTACTGCTGCCCTCCACGCTGTAGCCGAACGACATGCTGTCCAGGCTTGCCGTCACACGTACAGTCTCGGTGCTGTCGATGCCCAGGTTGATGCCTTGTCCGCCTATGCGGAGGCGGTAGAACTCTGGATTGCCCTTGGCTTCAGCTTTGAAACAGAACGTACCGTCCTCTTTCAGCCGAACACTATCGATAGCCACTGTTCCCTCGCCCAAAGTAAGGTGTTCAAGGTAGAGCATACAAGAGTCTGCACCCTTGATGTTGCCCTCTATGCAGAACTTGTTCTCTTGCCTACATCCGTACAACAAAATGAGCGAAAAAAATATGTAAAGTGTCTTCTTCATTCCTTTCAAGTGATAAATGCAGTGCAAAGGTACGAAGAAGCGAATACAATACCAAGCAAACTACCCAATAATTTATGCTTAAGGGCGCAGACGTCAGATGGATTCGATGAAGAAGATTATTTGGTTGCGCTCCTCCTTCGTCAAGTTGCGGAACTTGACGATGCTTTGGTAGGCATCGCTTGTGCCACCTTCAAATCTACATCCGTGCCACATGATGGCTTCGACAACGTTGCGTGCGCGGCAGTCATGCAGGCGTTCCGTACCACTTCCACATTTGGCTGCCAAGCCTCTTCCCCATAGTGGTGTCGTGCGGCACCAGCCTGTTCGGATGTCATTCTTCATCCAAAGCCGATGCTGTACGAAGTCCGTATAGGGCCATATCTTCTGACTGGGGTAGCGAGGCATGTCGCTGTCGGACAGAAAGAACTTGGCGGGATCTTGGATGTGGTCGTCACCCGTCTGCCAAGAAGGACGGTGGCAAGCGGCACAACCAATCTGAGCAAACAGTTCCTTGCCCCGCTTGAAGTTGTCGGTTGTGGTGTTGCGTGCAGCGGGAACAGCGAGACCTCGATGCCAAACCATAAAGCTTTTGTATTGGGTGTCAGTCATTTCGAGGTCAAGCGACTTGCTTGTCAAATAGGTATAGATGTCCTTCTGGAGGTCGCCAGTATGCCATTCAGGATGGGCATTCGTAGGGTCGATATGGTTGATGTACTCCGTGAAGCCTGCCTGCACATCGGGGTCTTGGGAAGACTTCGTGGCGTAGTATTTGCCTGCAAGGTCGAGATAATGGTAACGGCGGTCGGAGCGTGTGACGTTTGTGATGTTCCAGATGGCGTTGGCTCCGGCAGCATCAAGGATAGGGCCACGAGAAAGGGCGTAGGTGTAGCGGCGGACATACTTCGTGCCGTCGCCCTGTAAGGCATTGCTATAGAAACTGTTCCAAGTATCGGTTGTGCTGTTCCATAGAGAAGGATTCAGGGCATCTGTTCGTCCGATGCTCTTGAAGTACTGGCTCTCCGCTTTCCATTGCGCCGTGATATCCTCGTCGGGAATAGCATCCGTGAGGCCTGTGCCGTAGATGCCTATGGTGGATTCAAGCAGAACGCCTATTTCGTTGTTATACTCTTCTTCGGAGAGTTCAACGTCAGTTCCACCTCGTTGAACCATTATGGGTGCGTAGTAAGCTGTATAGGGAATCGTCACTTCCGGATAGATAAGGGAATAGGCCTCTCCATCGGGAAACTGATTGTCCCATTCGTCTGTGTAGCTGTTCCATGCAATCTTGATTTGGTTCTCGTCGATGGGTGCCTTGAATGGTTTGACAGCTCCCGTCTGCGGCATTCCTGCTACGGAACGGATGTAGGCATTGGTTGTCTTATCGTATATGACGAGCAGATAGCCGTTGCGATGATTGTCGGCCTTGTACTCGGTTTGGCGTGCTCCATGACCGTAACCGGGATGGCAATAGATACAGCTTCGCCGCACATAGACGGGGCCAAGTCCTCGGAAAGCACCTTCGGTATTGGTGTTGTAGTCTTTCTCGAAGAGGTATTCTCCCTCGTTGAAGGCGGTCACCATGCCCTCGTTCTCTACAGATTTTGTGGGCTGCTTGAAGGCAGTTGCAGTGTTATCAGTTGTTGTGCCAAGCAATCCGCCTGCATAGTAGTCTTCGTTGTACTCGGCGGTAGCTGGGTCGCCGATGTCCCAAGTGATGAGCTTTGCAGGTCCCTCATCGTCAGCACATGAGAATAAGAGACATGAAAGAATGAGGATTAAGACCCCCCATCCACCTTTAGGGGGAGAAAACAAATGTTTGTTCATGCTGTTTAGTTCTTTATGTTCACAATAGACTGATAGAGCTTCTGCGCGTTGTCGGCAAGGGTGCGATAGGTGGCGAGCACGACGTTATCGACATAGTTCTCGTTGATGACTTGGCATTGTGCCTCGACTGTCGCATTACCTGCATAGCCTGATAATGTCCCAGAGAGCGCGCCAAGAGCATCGTCCAACTCGCCCAAGGCATCGATGGCTTCCTTGCAAGAGGCGTCTGTATAGTAGAGAGCGAAGGGAGCCTTCATGCCTTTGATTTTAGCCAAAGCTATCTCGAGCTTTGAAACGACGACATTTGCCTGATTTGCCAGCGTGGCGTTACCTGCATTCTGGCAGAAATAAATCAACGATTTGTTATTAGGAGTTGTGGCTCCCATCTGTCCATAAAGGGCGTTCTTGCACGAAATGATGTTGTCATAGAAGTCGGTAATGGAGTTGTAGGCGTATGGTGACTCGATATAATTGGCATCCTGACCAGTATAAGGCAAGCCGATTTTCGAGTCGCCTACTTCGGCGATAATATCCTGACAGCCGGAGATGATTTCAAGCGTCGCCTCGAGAGCCGTTGCCCAATCGCCTGTACCAGGTGTCTTGAAAGCCTTGCCGAAGTTCTGGAAGCCTGCCAACGTTCCCTCCTGATTGCCTTTGTCATCGATGGCGAGATGTGTGGCTACATATTCCTTTGCTATTTGCTTCCGCTCGGCATTGCTTTCCTTTGAATCCCAAGCGGCTTCGAGCGTTGCGGTTGCGTTGTAGAGGTCTTTGGCAACAGCACAGATATACTTGTACTCGAGGTTGGTAATCTGGTCAATCTTGCGTGGCTGCCCTTCGCGGAAGAGCACATATTCCAAGCCATGATAACCAAGAATGCCCGAGTTGGCAATCTTGATGAAGTTGTCGAGGTTGCCCATTGCATTCTCATCGCGCAACACCTGGGCGAGGTCGTTGGCAGCAACGGGCCAAGTGTCGGTGTGCGGGTCGATGGAATAGACATCGGCTGCTCCAAAGAGGAACGCCTCGGAGTTCTCCCAATCGGCACGGGCTGTTTTCCAATCCGCACAAGCCTGATCGAGTGCAGCTTGCGTGCCTTTAATATTAGTAATGTTGTCCTCTTCATCGTTGGAGCACGATGCGAAGCCTGTAATTACGGCAGCCAAAGCCGCCAGTTTTAAAAGATTTTTCATTTTCCTTTCTTTATTACATTATATCGTTATAAAAATTTTCCGCAATACGTAACGCCCAGACTGATGCTTGGCTCGTTGTTGTAGGGTTGCGTGTAGAGCGGGCTGTCGGAGGTCAGACCGTTGTTGTTCGGCTTGTCGAAGAAGCGATAGGAGTATTCTCCCTTTATGGTAATCTGCTTAATGGGTGAATAGTTCACGCCAAAGGCCATGCGGTATCGCTTCGTGTATTTGTACATCGACTTGTATGTGCCGGAAGCCATCGAGTTGTAATGCTCGAAGCGTCCGAACACAAACATCTTCCCGCTCTTTTCTTTCAGTTTGTGAATTTGCGAGAACACATTGTAGCCAGCCTCGATGCCGTATGCCAAGGCGTTGCTGCCGATATTGGTATAGTGATGCGGGTTGCCGTCCTGATACTTGTGGTGCGTCCAATTGGCTTGGTTGTAGGAAGAGATTGCGTCGGCATCGCTGAGGTGGGCGTAATCCACATTGCCTCGCACAATCCAGTTCCAACGGTTGAGCGTAAAGTCGAGCGCCACGATGCCCAACGCTCCTGTCACGTCTTCGTACTGACTGCCTGGCGTGCGAAGAGTGTTGCGGAAAGTGTAGCCATAATAGCCGCTCAATCCGATACGCAAGCCTTTCACGGAGTAGTTATCGATGCGCAGGACTCCTGCAAAGTTGTTGGCAACCTTGAACTCGTATGGGCTTGTGGCTCCGTAGTGAGCGAAGTCTTCTGCCGTGAAGCTCTCGGAGTTCAATCCCGATAGGAACTGAGCCTCATAGCGCCAATCCTTTATCCTTCCCCACAGAGAAAGCCCGACCTGGTGCCAAGTGTTTGGCAGGATGGTTGCTTCGCCTTCGGGACGATAGCAGGTGAAGAACTGATTCGGCTCGTGGTAGGCATTGGAATAACCGACAGGCACGATGATTTCTCCTGCCTTAATGTTGAACTTCCCGCTCCAAAAGGCTTTGTTTATCCAAAATTGCTCGATGTTCACCTCTCCACCTTTCTCTACTTCTGCTTCGTATTCGCCAGCCTCTTCTGCCTCAATCTCAACGGCAGAACCCGTGCCGCCATGCTCGAACTCAATCTCGCTGCCCATCGTCCAGCCCTTACCGAAGTCATAGCCGATGTTGAGGCAAACGTGAGGCAAGTCGAAACGCCCGTGGCTCTTGTCGTCCTTATAGTTCTCTGGCATCTTGTAGCGATTGAAACTCTGGCTGTAGAAGTTGCGGGTCATCACGGCCTCGCCATAGCCTCCAAGGGAAAGGCGCGAAAGGGCTTTCTCCAGCTTCCCTGTCTTTTTTATCTGCGAAGAAGCGCCTGAAATGGCATCCACCTCCTTTTCCTGACCAACCATACTAAGTGTTGACAGCAAAAGGATAATAGTAAATAATGTCTTTTTCATATCGAATTGTTTTGCGACCGCAAAGGTACTTCCTTCCCATGAAGCCTGCAATACCCGTTAATGAGTATTCTTATCTGTGCTTTTCGATATCTGTAATCGCATTTTATTACGCGCGTACCATATATTAATTATGAATGACGCATCAAGAAATATGAATTACCTACAAAAGGGGATTGGTGTTTTCAATGAAAAAGCGTAACTTTGCAGCCGGATTAGTCCTATAGGAGATTAGTCGTTTGGTCGTTTAGGGATATTACCAACAACCATCTGATATTTTCCTAAACGACTAAACCACCAAACCACTAAACGACCAGAAAAATGAAAAAGATGAAACTATACGAGGCTGATGACAAGATGATAGACCTCATCAGCGACAATTACAGCATGCTTCAGGGTTTGAGCGCCTTTGGTATTCGGCTTGGATTTGGCGACAAAACGGTCAACGAAGTCTGCTTCGAGCAAGGAGTTGACTGCTATACTTTCCTGACTGTCGTCAATTTCCTCATCAACGGCTATGCTCCAAAGGAGACTGACGACAAGATATCCGTGAAGACGCTCCTTGCTTATCTGCAGGCTTCGCATCGATATTTCCTTGATTATCAGCTGCCTTCCATCCGAACGAAACTCGAAGAATCGCTCCACAAAGGCGACGATCTGGTCCCACTTATTCTGCGTCTCTATGATGAATATGCTCACGATATTCACCTTCATATGAAATATGAGGAGAAGACGCTCTTCCCTTATGTCGAGGCTCTTCTTCGTGGCGAGCAACCTTCTGGCTATAACGTCGACATCTTCTCAAAGCATCATAGCGACACTACAGGCAAGTTCCAGGAGTTGAAGAACATTATCATCAAGTACTTGCCGCATAATGGATTGGCTAACAATCAGTTAACAGCGACACTTTACGACATTTATAACAATGAAGAGTGGCTTCTCAATCATAGTAATGTGGAGGAGGTCTTGTTCGTTCCAGCCATTCGTCTCTTGGAACAGAAGGTAAAGGAAAAGGATGTATCGGCCAAGATTTCCAGCATGATTAATAAGGCTGAATCGACGGAAACGGTATCGGAACGGGAGAAGGAGATTATTATGTGTCTGGTTCAGGGAATGTCAAACAAAGAGATAGCGGCTAAGTTGTTCATCTCCGTCAATACGGTTATTACTCATAGACGCAACATTTCGCGAAAGCTCCAAATACACTCTCTTGCAGGCCTCACCATTTATGCAATCGCCAATAACATGATTGATGCGAAATGCCTCTCTCGTTAAGTCCGCGAAAAAAACTTATTGTCTCGAAAGGAAGTTTATGTTTCTGCACCGAGAACTTATGTTTCTGCACCGGAAATATGTGTTTCTGCACTGAGAACTTGTGTTTCTGCACCGGAAACATAAAATTCCATTCTATGTGAGAAGAAAAGATGTATTTACTTTCAACTAAATTGCAGAAGAACCACCAAAATCAGGAAAAGACAGGCTTTCAAGGTATGCCATAATCTCAACAAAGGCACAAAATTGGCATTTAATGCATAATTATGAACTATGAACTATGTTTCGCCTGCGCCTAAGCATTTTTTTTAAAGAAAATGCGAAGAACTATGAACTATTTTTCGTACCTTTGTGCGATTTTTTATACAAGATGTTACAGAAACAATAAGTTTTTAACCAAATCAAGATGAACGTAATTACAAAGACAGTCGAGTTGCCTGATGGAAGAACCATCAGCATCGAGACCGGGAAACTTGCCAAACAAGCCGATGGAGCTGTCATGTTGCGAATGAACAACACCATGCTGCTGGCCACTGTTTGTGCTGCCCAAGATGCCGTTCCCGGTACAGATTTCATGCCCTTACAGGTAGAGTACAGAGAGAAGTATTTTGCAGCCGGACGTTTTCCCGGCGGTTTTACGAAGCGTGAGGGTAAGGCTAATGACGACGAGATACTGACTTGTCGTCTCGTGGACCGCGCCCTGCGTCCCCTTTTCCCCAGCAACTACCATGCTGAAGTTTATGTGAATGTAATCCTCTTCTCTGCCGATGGTGTGGACATGCCCGATGCTCTGGCTGGCTTTGCCGCTTCTGCAGCTCTGGCTTGCAGTGATATTCCCTTCGAGGGTCCCATCTCCGAGGTTCGCGTAGCACGCATCAATGGCGAGTTTGTTATCAACCCCACCTTCCAGCAGCTCAAGGAGGCCGATATGGACCTCATGGTCGGCGCTACCGAAGAGAACATTATGATGGTGGAAGGCGAGATGAAGGAAGTGCAGGAGGCCGACCTCCTGGCTGCCCTCAAGTGTGCTCACGAGGCCATCAAGCCTATGTGCCGCCTCCAGAAAGAACTGAGCAAGGAACTGGGCAAGGACGTTAAGCGTGAATACTGCCACGAAGTAAACGATGACGAACTCCGCGAAGCTGTCAAGGCTGCTTGCTACCAGCCCGCTTACGATGTGACCAAGCAGGGTCTTGAAAAGCATGCCCGTGCAGAGGCTTTCGAAGCCATCCGCGAGCAGTTCAAAGAGAAATACGCTGCTGAGCACGCCGATATGGAGGCTGCTGAATTGGAGGAGAAGAACACCCTAATCGACCGTTACTATCACGATGTAGAGAAGGACGCTATGCGTCGTTGCATCCTGGACGAAGGCATTCGTCTGGATGGTCGTAAAACCACCGATATCCGTCCCATCTGGTGCGAGGCTAGTCCTCTGCCCGGACCTCACGGAAGTGCTATCTTCACCCGCGGCGAGACACAGTCTCTGGCTACTTGTACGCTGGGCACCAAGCTCGACGAGAAGCTCATCGACGATGTGCTCATCCACGAGTACCAGCGTTTCCTGCTGCACTATAATTTCCCGCCTTTCTCAACTGGCGAGGCCAAGGCACAGCGCGGCGTAGGTCGTCGCGAGATTGGTCACGGCCATCTGGCTTGGCGCGGTCTGAAGGGTCAGATTCCCGCAGACTTCCCCTACACGATTCGTGTGGTAAGTGATATTCTCGAGAGTAATGGTTCCAGCTCTATGGCCAGCACCTGTGCAGGCTGTCTGGCTCTGATGGATGCCGGTGTGCCCATCAAGGCTCCCGTGAGCGGTATTGCTATGGGTCTCATCAAGAATCCTGGTGAAGACAAATATGCAGTCCTTTCAGATATCCTTGGCGACGAGGACCATCTGGGCGATATGGACTTCAAGACCACAGGTACACCGAAGGGCCTTACCGCCACACAGATGGACATCAAGTGCGACGGCCTCAGCTATGAGATTCTTGAGAAGGCTCTGATGCAGGCTAAGGCCGGTCGTGAGCACATCCTCGCAGAAATGATGAAGACACTCGACGCACCGCGTCCAGAGCTGAAGCCTCATGTACCACGCATCGAGCAGATGATTATCCCGAAGGAGTTCATCGGTGCTGTCATTGGCCCGGGCGGAAAGATTATCCAGGGCATGCAGGAAGAGACCGGCGCCACCATCACCATCGACGAAGAAGATGGTGTTGGCAAGATTCAAGTCTCTGGCCCCAACAAGGAGGTCATCGATGCAGCTATGGCTAAAATCAAGGCCATCGTTGCTGTTCCCGAGATAGGTGAAGTCTATGAAGGCACCGTTCGCAGCATCATGCCTTACGGATGTTTCGTAGAGTTCATGCCTGGCAAGGACGGTCTGCTGCACATCAGCGAGATTGACTGGAAGCGCCTTGAGACTGTCGAAGAGGCTGGCATCAAGGAAGGCGACAAGCTGATGGTGAAGCTCTTGGAGATTGATCCTAAGACAGGCAAGTTCAAACTGAGCCACCGTGTCCTGCTCGAGAAGCCCGAAGGCTATGTAGAGCGTGAACGTCGTCCCCGTCCCGAGCGTGGAGAGCGTGGCGAACGCCGTGAGCGTCCCGAGCGCCGCGAGCGCGGTGAGCGCCGTCCCCGCCCTGAACAAGGTACAACCCCTGAGGCAGAATAAAGCCTCATCCCACACCCCTCTCCTCGGAGAGGGGCTTTTTTTTCTTATGACGCCCATAGGCCCCATTAGCCTTATTAGCCCCATTAACCAAATTGCCCAGAGCATTCAAGCCCGGGGCAATTTGTATCCTCCCTATAGAGGGGGTCTTCTATTTCACAAGAACCTTGGCTTTGCCGAGCTTGCTCACGCTCGATAAAGCATAAGCAAGCTCAGCTTTATTCTCACTTAATCGCAATCTTCTTGCCATTCACGATGTTGATACCCTTCTGCGTCTTGCCGAGGCGGCGGCCTGCGAGGTCGTAGATGGTCTCGTCGGTTTCGCTGATGCGGAAGTCCTCAATGCCGTCGATGATGTCATCCTCGAAGACAAAGCTTACCTTCACACCAGCTGCTACGAAGCTGCTGGGCAGCTGCAGGTAGGCAGTCTGAGCCAGAAGTGTCACGTAATCGATAATGGGATAGAAACCGGGATCGCCGTCCTGCTCGCCAAAGTTGAAGTTGGTGAAATCACCAGTTGTAGCGTAGATGCTGCTCTTCTGCAGGTTGGCCTTGAAGAGGTTGACATAGTAGGATACGGACTCGGCATACGGAATCTTGTAGGTTGTGCTGGGCTCGCCTACCAGGAATACGCCAGTTCCAGCAGGTACATCATAGACACGAACTAAAAGAACTTGGTTGGTGTTCTTGTTGAAGCCGGAAGCGATGTAAGCGCGGAGGTCGCTGCCTGTGAAGTTGAGGTCCTGCGGGCAACTGAACATAGCGTATGTGCCGGTCAGGGTGATGAACTCCTTCGTTGACTTGAAGGTTGCTTCGATGGTTACATTGCCGGTCACATTATTAATAATGTACTGGCCGTTCACAACCTGAGAGGTTACGTCCTGACCGTTGACAATCAGGCTGACAAGTGTGCGGTCGGGATCATCGTCGATGGTCACGGTCACGTTGTCGCCATACTGCGGAGTCGTGGTGCTGACGTTGATACCGCCACCACTGATGCTGACGGTAAAGGTCTGCTTCACGAATGTTGCGCCTACGGTCTTGTTCTCCTTGACATTGGTGACGGTAAGCACGCCATCCTGAACCTGTGCAGTTACATTCTCGCCGTTCAGGGTAGCTGTTGCGAACTCGTAGCCAGTAGCCGGCTTGAAAGTAGCAGTGAAGCTGTCGCCCCATTCAACCACGTTCTTGCTCAACTCGATAGTACCGTTCTGAGTCGTCTCGGCAGCAATCTGGAACTTAATCTTGGCATAAGTCACGACGATGGTCTGAGCTTCCTGGATGTTCTCTATTGTCAGCTGGTTGTCTTTGAGCTGAGCGGTCACGTCGATACCGTTGACTGTTACCTTCGGATTCTCATAGCCTTCAGCTGCTGCGATGGTGAGTGTAACGTTGGTGTCGCGATAGACATTGATGGTCTGAGAAGCGGAAGGTGTTGCGCCGTTCAGCGATACAGTACCACCTGTAGCCGTTGCCTTGATGTCGAACTTGGGCTTCTCGGTGAACGTAGCCACTACGTCGATGTTGGATTGCAGGTTGGGGTAAGTGTAGATACCGTTAGCCACATTTACGGCGGTGCCGTTCACGGTGAGGCTTGTGAAGTCGTAGTTCTCTTCGGCCTTAACCTGGAATGTCACATCCGATTCGCGGTCCACGAGCACTTTCTTCGTGCCGTTCGTTACGCTCTCTCCGGCAAATGTCAGAGTTCCGCCCTGAGTAGCTGTACCAGTTACGAAGAAGGAACTTTCCTCCACGTTCAGGAACAGTTTCCATACCTGGTGGCTCTTATAGGCATTAACTGTGCCGCCGGGAATACGCAACTTGGCCGTATTGTAGGTTGCTGAACTGAAAACGTTCGCATTGATGTCGATAGGAGTTAGCCAAGCTACGTAGATCAGCTCCAGCTCATTGTTGCCGTTGAACATATTCGAACCAATCTCCGTCACCTTGTCGCTGATGGTTAGCTTCGTCACCTTGTTGAAGATGCGCTCGTTTGTGTAGTCACCTGTGCGGACTACATTTCGTCCGTAGAACACCTCCTTTTCGGCGCTGCCGAAGGAGCGACTGTAGCCTGTGACGAATTCGATAGGCTCAGCGCTTTCTTCTATTCTTACGCTGGTCAGCGAATCGCAGCCACGGAAAGCATAATAGCCCAAGCGTTTAACCGATGTGGGGATGGATAGTGCGGTCAGTCCGCTGTAATCGAAGGCGCATGATTCGATGACCTTCAGCGTTGATGGCAGGCTGATGGCCTGCAGTTTCTTACAGTCGTAGAAGGCATAGGCTGCCAGCGAATCCACGTTGGCACCCATCTCGACCTTCAGTTCCGTTACGTCGTCCGAAGTGCCACAGCTACGGAAGGCACTCTGGCCGATGTACTTAACACCTGTGCCGATGGTTGCGTTCTGCAGTTCGACATTGCCATCGAACATAAAGTTGGGAATCTCCGTCACCATGTCGCCGATGGTCAGGTCTGTTACTTTATTGAACATGCGCTCGTTTGTGTAGTCGCCTGTGCGGATTACATTTCGCCCGTAGAACACCGTCTTTGGCTTGGTGTAGCCGAAGGAGCGAGTGTAGCCAGTGACGAACTCGATAGGCTCAGTGCTTTCTTCTATTCTTACGCTGGTCAGCGAATCGCAGCCACGGAAAGCATAATAGCCCAAGCGTTTAACCGATGTGGGGATGGATAGTGCGGTCAGTCCGCTGTAATCGAAGGCACATGATTCGATGACCTTCAGCGTTGATGGCAGGCTGATGGTCTGCAGTTTCTTACAATTCTGGAAAGCATAGGCTGCCAGCGAATCCACGTTGACACCCAACTCGACCTTCAGTTCCGTTACGTCGTCCGAAGTGCCACAGTTACGGAAGGCACTCTCTCCGATGTATTTCACGCCCGTGCCAATGGTTGCGTTCTGCAGTTCGCTGTTGCCGTCGAACATAAAGTTGGGAATCTCCGTCACCATGTCGCCGATGGTCAGGTCTGTAACTTTGTTGAACATGCGCTCGTTTGTGTAGTCGCCTGTGCGGATTACATTTCGTCCGTAGAACACAGTCTTGGGGTTGTTGTAGCCGAAGGAGCGAGTGTAGCCTGTGACGAACTCGAGGGGTTCTGTGCTTTCTTCGATGTTTATGCTGGCCAGTGCGTCGCAATTCCGGAAAGCATAGTAGTTGACGACGGTCACGTTAGCCGGAATGGTGAGGGTGGTGAGTCCGCTGCCATCGAAGGCATATGCGCCAATGGCCTTCACCTTCGAGGGGATGGTGATGCTCTTCAGCTTCGAGCAGTACTGGAAAGCATTGTCGGCCAGCGTTTCCACGTTGGCTCCCATCGTCACCTTCAGCTCTTCTATGTTGTCCAAGTTACCACAGTTGTAGAAGGCACTCTGGCCGATAGTCTTTACGCCCGAGCCGATGACGATACTGGTGAGTTCCCTGTTGCCGTTGAACATATTTCGGCCAATCTCTGTGAACTTCGGACCGAATGTCACCTTCGTTACATTGTTGAACAAGCGTTCGCCAGCATAGTCGCCTATGCGGTTGACATCGCGGCCAAGATAGACTTCCTTGGCGGCACCTCCGAAGGAGAGAGTGTATCCCGTGACAAAGTTGACGGGCTGGTCGCTGTCTTCGAATTTGATGCTGGTCAGTTGGTCGCAACCAACGAAGGCGTAGTATTCAATGTCTGTGACCGAAGCGGGGATGGTGATGGATGTGATGTAGGTGCCGTTAAATGCATTGTTGCCAATGGTCTTCAGCTTTGCGGGCAGGGTGATGCTCTTCAGGGCAAAGCAGCTTTGGAAGGCACGGGCGCCGATGCTCTCCACGTTGGCACCCATCGTGACAGATAGTTCAGGTTCTCCGTAGCGGTCGCCCTGGAAGGCATCGTCGCCGATGGTCTTCACGCCGTCGCCAATGATGAGCGTGTGCATGTTGTCCTGACCCGACATAAAGTTGTTGGGGATGGCGGTCACTTTCGGGCCGAAGGTCACCTTCGTTACATTGTCGAACATGCGTTCACCAGCATAGTCGCCTGTGCGGTTGATGTCACGGCCAATGTAAACCTCCTTGGCTGAGCCACCGAAGGAGCGAGCGTATCCCGAGACGAAGTTGACGGGTTCGTCGCTGTCTTCGAAATTGATGCTGGTCAGTTGTCCGCAAGAAAGGAATGCATAGTATTCGATGTCGGTGACCGATGCGGGGATGGTGATGGATGTGATGTAGGTGCCGTTAAATGCATTGCTGCCAATGGTCTTCAGCTTCGAGGGCAGGGTGATGCTCTTCAAGGTAAAGCAGTTTTGGAATGCACGAGCGCCAATGCTCTCCACGTTGGCACCCATCGTGACAGATAGTTCAGGCTGTCCGTAGCGGTCGCCTGCAAAGGCATCGTCGCCGATGGTCTTCACGCCGTCGCCAATGATGAGCGTGTGCATGTTGTCCTGACCCGACATAAAGTTGTTGGGGATGGCGGTCACTTTCGGGCCGAAGGTGACTTTCTCAGCTCCATCGAGCAGGCGATAGCTAGCATAGTCACCTGTGCGGTTGATGTCGCGGCCAATGTAAAGCTCCTTGAGTGAGGTGCCGAAGGAAAGGTTGTAGCCCGTGACAAACTCTATGGGTGTGGCACTGTCCTGAATGGTGAGCTTTGTCAACGATTGGGTGCCCTGGAAGGCATAATAGCCAATCTTTTCCACTGAAGCGGGAATGGTCACGGCTGAGATGCCAGTGTTCTGGAAGCCGTATTCGGCAACAGTCGTCACCGTGTAGGTCACGTTTGAGTTGGTGACAGTGGAGGGAATCACAATGTCTCCCGAAATGTCGTTGTTTGCCTTTGCCACAGACACGGTCTTGGCATTTGCATCGGTTACTGTAAACTTCAGGTTGCCCTGAGTGAAGGTTTGCGCCCAAATGCTGCCGCCAAACAGGCAGAAAAGGACAAATAAAAGAGTTAGGTTTTTCTTCATAATAACAATATTTTGGTTAATTTATGTTTGTTGTGCACACTTTATGACACTCAAAGATACGAAAAGAATAATTATGTACGTGCGCGTTACGTACATTATTTAACTACGTTTTCGTACAAAAAGACTAACAAAACGTACAATCCCCCATTCCATCGGCATTTTTCTTTGGGGTAAAAGTGCGATGGAAACGCGAAAAAATGTATCTTTGTGGGACAAAACATGAAAACAAGTTAAATGTCACTGGACTTTTACTTCAGCATATTGCCGTTTCTGGTCAGCATATTCTGGTTCTTCGCGTTTGCCAAGCATTATCGGGAATTGGATGCTGCTAAGCGTGTGCTGACGATCTTCTTTGGCGTCTGCTCCGTGCTGGAATTGTGCCATGCGCTGTTATACAACGTGTTCGAGGACCACGTATTGCCGGTTCCGCTCGAAAGCCTGTGGTTTGCCTGCACACTGTCAGTTTATCCCATCTACTACCTCTACATCTGTCGGCTGACTGCGGATTCTGTCTCTCCTCGCAAAACGGCGCTGATTCTTGCCCCGGGCATTCTCATCGCCCTTGCTTTCCTGCTGTGGCCGAGCGCCATAATAGACACGGTGCGACTGGTAGTCAATATCGTACAAGTAGCCTGTGTGGTTGTCCTCGGCTCCCGCCGTCTGCGTGCTTTCGACCATAGGCTTGCCGAGTCGTATGCAGAGACAGAGGACAAGGATATGCGACCGACACGTAACCTCCTGATTGTCATCTTGCTGATAGCAATCAACTCCATCGTGCTGAACATACTTGGCCGTGAGAGTGTCATCACAAGCCAGTGGCTCATCCTCTTTGCTCTCGACCCCATAGCCGTCCAGCTCTTTTTGTTGGGATACATCGGCTACAGGCGTTCCTTCCGCGTGGAGCAGTTCCTTGCCGACAACCCGGAGGAAATGTTGCCCGACACACCAGCCGAAAACAAGGAACTCGGAGCGAAGATAGAGCAACTGATGGTGACGGAGGCATATTATCTGCAACAGAATATCACCCTGACGGACGTGGCGCGCAAGGTAGGCTCCTGCCGCACTTACATATCGAGCTACATCAACAACGAGCTCGGTTGTACTTTCTCGGATTATGTCAACCGAATGCGTATAGCCCACGCCCAGGAACTGATACTGCGACACGACCGTTCGAATGGTGAAAGCAAATTCTCGGTAATAGCCCTCGAGGTGGGTTTCACCAACGAACAATCTTTCTATCGCAACTTCCGCAAGTTCACAGGGATGACGCCTAATGCCTGGCTCGAAAAGCAACGGCACGAAAATCATTTATCATAGGTAGAAAAACCCTCTAAGATACTGGAGAAAAAGATTTCCTTCCCTATCTAAAACTATTTTCAAGCTTTGAAAATATATTTTCAAGCCTTGAAAATAATTTTTCAGGCCATGAAAATAAATAATCACGCCTTGAAAAAAGTTTTTAAAGGGGAAAGAAAGATGTTTTTATTACGGACAAAAATATTTTGTTTGCCCTTAAAACATTTTAGTTATACGCTGGATTCCGGCGACGAGGGCATCAACGTCCTCGCGAGTGTTGTAGAGAGCAAAGCTGGCACGACAGGTTCCCTCTATGCCCAAACGGTGCATCAAAGGTTCGGCACAATGGTGGCCGGTACGAATGGCGATACCGAGGCGGTCGAGCAGAGTGCCCATATCGAGGTGGTGGATAAAAGACCCCCCGGCCCCCTTTAGGGGGAGGTGCACCAGGAAGCTGATGACGGCATCGTGCTCCTGGATGTCCTTGGGACCGAAGATCCTCATTCCCTCTATCTCATTCATACGCTGGAGGGCATAGGCCGTCAGGTCGCGTTCATGAGCTTCGATACTATCGAAGCCTACAGAAGAGACATAGTCGAGTGCCTTGGCGAGACCGGTGGATGCCACATAATCCGGTGTTCCAGCCTCGAACTTGAAGGGCAGGTCGTTGAAGGTAGTGCGCTCGAAGCTGACCGTTTTTATCATCTCGCCGCCGCCCATGTATGGCGGGATGCGGTCGAGCCACTGCTCTTTGCCATAGAGTACGCCGATTCCCGTCGGGCCGTAAATCTTGTGGCCGCTGAAGGCGAAGAAGTCGCAGTCGAGTTCCTGAACATCGATGGGCATGTGGGGTGTGCTTTGGGCTCCGTCGATGAGAACGGGAACGCCGTGCTCGTGGGCTATGCGGATGATGTCGCGGACAGGATTGATCGTACCCAGGACGTTGCTGACGTGCGTGATGCTGACGATTTTCGTGCGCTCGCTGAAGAGCTTTTCGTACTCATCTATGCAAAGGCGTCCGTCATCGGTGATAGGCACCACACGCAGGCGGATGCCCTGTCTTGCTTGAAGAAGCTGCCACGAGACGATGTTGCTGTGGTGCTCCATCTCGCTGAGGATGACCTCGTCGCCCTCCTTCATAAAGGCTTGTCCGAAGCAGGACGCCACGAGGTTGATGCTCTCGGTAGTGCCGCGCGTGAAGACAATCTCACTGGTGCTGCGGGCATTCAGAAAACGGCGTACCGTTTCGCGCGATGCCTCGTGCAAATCTGTTGCCTGCTGCGAAAGGAAATGCACGCCGCGATGCACGTTGGCATTGACGTTGTAGTATTCCTCCGTCATGGCCTCCACCACTTGTCGCGGCTTCTGCGTCGTCGCGGCATTATCGAGATAGACAAGGGGGTACTTGCCGTAGAGGACCTTGTCCAGGATAGGGAACAGACCCTCCCCCAACCCCTCCCTTGTAGGGCGGGGAGAAGTTACTATTGTTGACTGAATATCTGTTTTCGTTTTCTTTACCATCTGCAATTACTATCTCCCCCCCTCCCTACAAGGGAGGGAACAGGGGGTGGGTCTTACTTACACAGTTTGCATCCTTCGCATTTGCTGAGTTCGCCCCTCAGACGCTTATCGACCAGCACATGCAAGCGGTCGCGGAGCGATTCGAGAGGTATGTTTTCGATGACTTCTGTGATAAAGGCGGCTTTGAGCAACAGACGGGCTTCCTTCTCGTCGATGCCGCGCTGCCGCATGTAGAAGAGAGCGGATTCGTTCATCTGACCGACGGTGCTGCCGTGACTGCACTTCACGTCGTCGGCATAGATTTCCAGCATGGGCTGCGAGTACATCCGGGCCGAGCGAGTAGCACAGAGGTTGGCGTTTGTCTCCTGGCTTACCGTCTTCTGTGCTCCCTCGCGCACCAAGACCTTGCCGGCAAAGGCTCCCACAGCGCTATCGTCGAGGACGTACTTGTAGAGTTCATTGCTCTGGCAGTTGGGTACCTGATGGTCGATGAGCGTGTTGTTATCCACGCGCTGCATCTTGTCGGCAATCACGCAGCCATTCGCCGTCACTTCGCTGCCCTCGCCCTGCAACTGCACATCGAGGCGGTTGCGCGTGTGACCGTTGAAGAGCGTCAGGCTGGTGTGGTGAAGGCTACTATCCTTCCCTTGGCGCACGAAGACGCTGCCATAGCGGGTACAGAGCAGATGCGTCTCCTCCACCTCGTAGAGGCTGAGGTGCGAACCGTCGCCCATCACCACCTCGATAACCTGATTGGTCAGGAAACGGCTCTGGCTGGCTGCCAGGTCGGTGATGATGACATCGGCCTCCGCCAGGTCATCCATCACGATGAGGATGCGGCGGTTGACCATCGTGTCCTGTTCGCCTTTGAGGATGTTGCTGATTTGTATGGGGTGCTCCACCTTGATGCCTCGCGGCACATGCACGACCAACGTATCGACGCAGAGCAGGGTGTTGAGCGCCACAATGCTATCGGTCGTGTCGGCCACACTATTATATAATGTACGCACGCGAGGCTCAGCATCCGCAATTCGGAAGCAGTAGGGCGGGAGCTTTCCGGCAATAGGGGTGAGTGCAATACCATAGTTGGGCGAGAAGTCGGCCTCGACCTTCGCATAGCGGTAGCGCTCGACCTTCGGAGAGGGGAAACCCTGTGCGGAGAAAGTCTGCAAAGCCTCCTCGCGCTGGGCGTTCATCTCATCGCAGCTGCGGCTTTTTATTGTTTTCCGCACCTCGCTATAGAAGTCTATGTATTGCCTCATAATGAAGAATGAAGAGTGAAGAATGAAGTTCCGCGACTACAATCGCGCCTTGGTTCTAAAGAATCCAAGAATTTGTTACCGCCCTTAATCCCTAATCCTTAATCCCTAATCCCTTTGTAATCCAGTCGAACCCTCGGTTCTCTATCTCCGTTGCCAGTTCCGGGCCTCCGGTCTTAACGATGCGTCCGTCGATAAGCACATGCACGACATCCGGCTTCAGGTAGTCGAGCAAACGCTGGTAGTGGGTGATGACGATGGCGCTCGACTCCGGTTTTCGCAGTTTGTTGAAGCCCTCTGCCACTATACGCAGGGCATCGACGTCGAGGCCGCTGTCTGTCTCATCGAGAATGGTGAGCTTCGGTTCGAGCATCGCCATCTGGAAGATCTCGTTGCGTTTCTTTTCGCCGCCCGAGAATCCTTCGTTCACGCTACGGCTCGCCAGCTTGCTGTCAAGCTCCACGATGCTGCGCTTCTCCCGCATCAGTTTTAGGAAATCGCCGGCTGGCAAAGGCTCGAGTCCCCGATACTTACGTTGGGCATTGAGGGCGGCGCGCATAAAGTTCACCATCGACACGCCCGGTATCTCCACAGGCTGCTGGAAGCTCAGGAAGATGCCTTCGTGGGCACGCTCCTCGGGTTTGAGCGAAAGCAGGTCTTTTCCATCCCAGATGATGCTGCCCTCTGTCACCTCGTAGGCAGGATGCCCCACGATGACATTGGAGAGGGTGCTCTTGCCTGCGCCGTTGAGTCCCATGATGGCATGAACCTCGCCGTCGCGCACCGTCAGATTGATGCCCTTCAATATCTCTTTGCCGCCAATGCTGGCGTGCAGGTTCTCTATTTTTAGCATGTGTTTTCTCTATTTCAGGCGCAAAGGTACGACAAAAAATGAAAGAATGGAAGAATGAAAGAATGAAAAATGAAAAGTGGAAAGTGAATTGAATGGTTAGCAGGGCCTTTTGGTGGGCAAATTGAAAACCTGCTGCACTTCGCGTACTGCCTCGGGAGTCATGCCGTCGGGTTCAAAGCCCATCAAGCGGGCACACATATAGATCTTCGCTGCTTTGCAGAGCACGTCGGTCTGGTCGAAAGCATCCATGATGTCCTTTCCAACAGCCACTGTGCCATGTTTCTCCCAAAGCACCACATCGTGGTGACGGATTTGTTCGAGTGTGGCATCAGCCAATTCGACAGAACCTGGGAGTGTATAAGGCACGATGCCGATGCCGAGTGGGGCAAAGGCGAGGGTCTCGGGAATCATCGACCAAAGTACGCGCGTCATCTCGTCTGGGCGCAGGAAACGCTCGTTGTGGCTCATAGCCACCAGTTCGATGGGGTGAGTGTGTAGGGTCGCCTTGTAGCAACTGCCTGTTTCCAAAAGATAGTTCTGCAGCGCCAGATGCGATGGGAGTTCACTGGTGGGCATCACAGGTTCGTCGGCAATAATCTCGTAGGAGGCGCAGTCGTCGCAGATGCGGATGATGGCTCCGTTCTGCATGGGCAATCGAGCGAGGTCGCGCATACGCTTGCCTGTACCTTTTGCGTAGAAATACTTACCTTTGAGGAATGGCAGCGTCTTGCCGATTGGCTGTATGGGTGCGATGGCAGGCATTGCTGCCATCTCTGCGTCCACAAACTCTGTGATGTTGACGGTGATGTTTCCACCATTACGTTCGGCCCATCCGTTCTGCCATAGGTAGCCGGTGACTTCGGCAACGTCGTTGATGACCTTCGTCAAGTCTGGGCGAGAATCAAGAATACTGTTCATACGTTATAGCAATTGAGGAACAAAGGTACTGAAAATGAGAACGATGATGCCGCATACAAGCACAGCGATGGTCTTCCGGGAGCATCCCTTCCATTCCTTTAGGATGATGCCCCAGACATTGCTGAAAGTCACGTTGAGTGCCATAAGGATGCAGAAGGAGAGGGTGTCCATCGTACCGCCGGCCTCGAAATAGCTGCGACCCAACGACAGACCGAAGAACTGGCTGTACCATAAGGCTCCAGCCAATGCGCAGAAGAACAAGTTGTTGGCCCAAACGGAGGTCTTGCCGTAGTCGCCCCACGTCTTGTTCTTCGAATTCTGATAGAAACAGTAGATGGCATTTGTGAGGAAGCCACCCAGCGTCACGAGCAACGTAGCTGGCAGCGTCTTGAACATGTCGGGCGTGTCAGCAAAGTGAATACCCTTTCCAAACTCCAGACCTACGTTGAAACAGCCGCTCATAAAGCCTGCCAGCAGGGCGATGGCGAGTCCCTTGGGGAAGTTAAACTCCTGGTTCCCTGCTCCCTGCTCCTTGCTCCTCAATCCTCCTGCCACACCGATAATGGCGATGCCAACGAGTGTCACCACCACTCCGAGAATGACGGCATAAGTAAGAGATTCCAATGCATTCAGTTCGGGAAAGAAGATGTTCAAGAGCACTGGCCCCATGATGGTTCCCAGTGCAGCGCATGTTCCCAAGGCGATGCTCTGACCGAGGGCAACGCCCAGATAGCGCATCGAGAGGCCAAACGTCAGTCCGCCGATACCCCAAAGGATGCCGAAGAAGATGGTCATCCAAATGTTGAACGACTGGTCTGCCGTGAACAGTTCAAGGAGCGAGTGACCTTCGGGTACAGCCAGCAAGGTCCCCAATAGCGGGAACAGCAGCCAGGCAAAGACACCCTGCACAATCCAGTAACTTTCCCAACTCCACTGCTTGATGCGGTTGATGGGAACATAGCTGCTCGACTGGCAGAACGCCCCGACAGCTATAATAAGAAGCCCTATGATTAAACTCATAATCTTTAATCTAAAAAACAGCCAAACCTTAATCCTTAATCTTTAATCCCTAATCCCTATACCTTGTCACCGTTGCTTCGTACTTCTCAACTTCAGCAATAAAGTCATTGCCTACAGGCACATTGTTACGCTGGCAGAACTCGTCATAGACAGCGTTCCAGGGCAGTGCCTTCGCTTCTTCAAGAAGGGCGAGGCTCTGGAAACCTTTGCCCTCCAATTCATACTTGCCAATCTGTGCTGTGGGTTCCAGCAGGGCACGAAGCATGCATTTCTGGGCGGCACGCGAACCGGTCACGTAAGCACCGACGCGGTTGATGCTGCCGTCGAAGTAGTCGAGGCCGTAATGTACGCGGTCCATAGCATTGGCTCGCACAATTTCCTGGAAGAGTTCCACCGTCGGGTCGTCCATGATGGTGACGTGGTCGCTGTCCCAACGAATGGGACGACTCACGTGCAGCATCAGCTCTGGAACGAACTGCAAAACGGCGCTTACCTTGTCGGCTGGGCTTTCCGTCGGGTGGTAGTGCCCCGTGTCGATGGTGAGGATGATGTTGTTCTTGGCTGCATACGCCGTGTAGAAGTCGTGGCTGCCGACCGTAAAACTTTCCAGTCCGATGCCGAAGACTTTGCCTTCGATGCAGTCCTTCATCATGGGCTGTGGTTTGGCAAAGATCTGGTCGAGTGAGTCCTTCAGATAATGCCGATAGAGGAAGTGGTTGACACTCTGGTCCTTGCAGCCATCGTGTACCCATAGGTTCATGATGCAGGGGTCGCCCTGTGCCTCGCCCATAGCGTTGGCGATATCGCGGCAGCGCTTCGTGTGCTCAATCCAGAAGTCGCGGATGCCCTTATCGGGATTGGACAAGGATAGGTTGCCGCTTTTCGGGTGGGAGAAGGATGTGCTGTTGAAGTCGAGTTTCGTGCCTGTTTCCTTACCCCAATCAATCCAGCTCTGGAAATACTCTACGGTCACTTCGTCGCGATCCACAACCTTTCCCTTGAAGTCGCCATAGATTTCATGGAGGTTCAGGCGATGAGTGCCTGGAATGAGGCTCTTAGCCTTGAGGATGTCGCTGCGCAACTCGTCGATGTTCCGAGCCTTACCAGGATAGTTGCCTGTACTCTGGATGCCGCCGGAGAGTGCCCCAGCCTGTACCTCGAAACCCGCAACGTCGTCAGCCTGCCAGCAGTGCATGCTGAGGTGGAAGTCCTGTAACTGCTTGATTACTTTCTCTGTGTCGATGCCGAACTCGGCGTAACGCTCTTTCGCCAGTTCGTAAGCTTTTGTGATGTTCTCGCTTTTCATATTTGTTTTTTTAATTCGGTATTACGTTATTGCGGTATTGAGATAATCTCTTCAAAGTGTTCGTAAGCCTTATCCCAGGCCTCTTTGTCCGCAGGCAGATAGGTCTTCAGCTCTATGGAGTCGGCTATGACTTTCCGCATCTCGAAGCGGTCATGGACCAATCCTGCTGCCTTTGCCTGCAGCATGATATTGCCGATGGCTGTCCCCTCGACAGGTCCCGTCAGTACAGGGATGCCCAAGCTGTTGGCTGTCATCTGCATCAAATATTGGTTATAAGTGCCGCCGCCGATGACGTGCAGCCGCTCGATGGGGAACGGGGCAAGTTCGCGGAGATAGTTCAAGACCTGACGATAGCGCAGGGCCAGACTCTCGAAGATGCAGCGGGCCATTTGTCGGTAGTCATCGGGGATGGACTGACCTGTTTCCTTACAATAGCTACGGATGGCCTCAACCATACTTACCGGATTAGCGAATCGCGGGTCATCGGGATTGATGAGACTGCGGAACGGTTCGGCCTGCATGGCATCGGCATTCACTTGATTTACATCGGCAGGTGCGTCCGTCCATTCTTTGCGGCAACGCTCCAGCAACCACATACCGCAGATGTTCTTCAGGAAGCGTGTTGTGCCTTCTATGCCGCCCTCGTTGGTGAAGTTGTACTGGAAGCTCTTCTCGTTAATGATGGCATTCTGAGTCTCGATGCCCAACAGGCTCCACGTGCCGCAGCTGAGGTAGGCAAACCGTTCGTCCTGTGCGGGAACGGCAGCAACGGCAGAGGCAGTGTCGTGTCCTGCTACAGCCACTACGGGAACAGGACCGAGACCCGTCTGTCGCTGCACCTCTGGCGAGAGAGTACCCACCACATTGCCTGGGTTCACATAGCGGCCAAACTGCTCTTCCTTCAGACCAATGGCTCCTATCAGCTCTGGTTCGATGCGCCTTATGCGGGGATCGAGCATCTGGCTGGTGCTCAAGATAGTGTATTCACAAACGGCTTCGCCTGTGAGCATATACATCAGGGCATCGGGGATGAACAGTATTTTGTCGGCAGCCTCCAGCGCGGAGTCATTATGGCTGCGCATAGCCGAGAGTTGGAACAGGGAATTGAACTGCATGAACTGAATACCGGTCTTCTCATAGACACGTTCGCGGGGAATCCGTTTGAAGTAGTCCTCCATCGCACCGTCCGTGTGCGGATCGCGGTAGCAGTAAGGATTGCGGAGCAGTCCTCCGTCTTTGCCTATGCAAACGAAGTCCACTCCCCAGGTGTCGATGCCGATGCTGGTCAGCTGGATGCCCTCGTCGGCTACCTGCTTCAGTCCGCGGATGATTTCGTGATAAAGGGCATAGATGTCCCAGTAGAAGTGTCCGCCCGTCTCGATAATATGATTCGGAAATCGCGTCAGTTCCCGCTGTTGCAATTTTCCTTCATTAATTGAGCCAAGTATGGTTCTGCCGCTGGTGGCTCCGAGATCGACTGCAAAAAAGTTTTTATCTGCCATAATCGTTAGTTTTTGGTATCATATAGGATAAACCAGCCACAAAGATACGAAGAAGAATTAAGAATTGAAAATTATGGATAAAGAATTAACGCTAGAGTATCTGATGGTATAGGTCTATGATGTCCTGCTTGGTTACAGGGCGGGGATTGCCCGGTGTGCATACATCATTGATGGCCTGCTCAGCGAGAGCCTCTATGTCGGATTCCTTAATGCCCAAGTCGGTGAGACGCTTGTTTGTGCCAACCTTAGCACTCAGGCCCTCAATGGCTTTGCAGGCAGCCTCAGCAGCCTGATCTGTGCTCATACCGTCCTGATAAACGCCACAAGCCTTGGCTATCTGTACGTACTTCTCCTTGGCTGCAGGCATGTTGAAGCGCATAACCGTAGGCAGCAACATGGCACAGGCTACGCCATGAGGCACATCGAACAGGGCACTCAGCGGATGAGCCATACCATGATCTACACCTAAGCCTACATTCGAGAAAGCCATTCCGGCCACATACTGAGCCACAGCCATACCGTCACGTCCTACAGGGTTCTTGGGGTCTTCAACAGCGATGGGCAGGTTGCGGTATATCATCTCTATGGCCTTCACCTCGAACATGTCAGAGAGTTCCCATGCACCCTTCGTAATAAGTCCTTCTATGGCATGAGTCATAGCATCCATACCCGTAGCAGCCGTGAGCGACTTGGGCAGAGAATACATCAACTCGGCATCCACGATGGCCACGCAAGGAATATCGTTGGGATCTACGCACACCATCTTGGCTTGGCGCTTTTCGTCTATGATAACGTAATTGATGGTTGTCTCGGCAGCCGTTCCTGCTGTAGTTGGCAGAGCTATGATGGGCAGCGACTTCTTCTTCGTGTCCGCCACACCCTCCAATGAAACGATGTCTGCAAATTCCGGATTGTTCACTACAATGCCTATTCCCTTGGCCGTGTCCATGCTCGAACCGCCTCCGATGGCAACTATGAAGTCAGCTCCAGCCTTTTTGCAGGCCTCTATGCCGTTCTTTACATTTGTAACGGTGGGATTAGGTTTCACATCGTCGAAGATGTCGTAAGCGATGCCGGCCTGGTCCATCACATCGAGCACCATTTTGGCAACGCCGAACTGCATCAAGCCCTTGTCTGTCACTACCAACGCCTTCTTGAATCCGAGGCGAGCCACTACTCCTGGCAACTCCTTGCGAGCACCAGGACCGAAGTATGACACTTCGTTAAGGATAAATCTGTTGACCATAATACTTTATTTATATTGATGAATAATTTTAGTTTTTCTTCTTTTAAGCATCAGACTTACATCTTCATCTTTACACGCTTGTCGCTTGCAAAGTTACAAAAAAGTGGCATTATTTACATTATAAATTTAATTTTTTTCTTTTGAATAATCATTATCTCATCCTTACATGACTATCTCGACGGGGCCCAGCAGACCAGACGGGCGCAGGGGTTCTTTGGCAGAGGGACCGTTGATGACCCAAGTTTTTCGCTGCTCCTCTGGCAAAGATGCATCATAGACCAGACGGTTGAACCAGGTGCTGGTAACCTGTATGCTGATGTTGTTATTGCCACGATGCAGATAAGGAGCAATGTCGGTCTGATAAGGTGCAGCCCAGAGTGTATCGGCTACTTCTCCATTCACCCTAACGACAGCAATCTCTTCTACTTCGCCGAGTCGGAGCAGGCACTTACGCCCTCGCTTTATGCGGTCGAAGTGAATGGTAGTCTCGTAGGTAGCAGTACCTGAGAAAGCGCGTCCTTCGTCGCTGAGCGGCAAGTCTTTCCAGGCCTTCAGTTCTGTCAGTTGAAGCGGCCCTTCGATACCCCACCCTTCTGGGAAAGTGAGAGTCCACGGGCCAAAGCGGCCCCCCTCCGTCTCCCCCGAGGGGGAGTGGATTGAAGTCTGGGGAGATTTAGAGGAAGTTGGTCCGCCCCACACCAGAAACATCATTTCTCCTCGCTGCAAGTTCAAACGCACCCGGGTGTAGTCGCCGTCGGCCTGTGTTTCGACAGGCTGAATGCTACCGTTCATCGGGTTCCAGAGCTCGGCACATCCTTTCTGTCGGAAAGCGACCTCGCCGCTGAATCCCTGCTCCGGTTGCGGACAAATCATGTACCAGTCGGCTCCGTCTGTATGACGATGGAGCCAGCGCAGCGTTGTGGGTTTTACATCGGGTTGCAGCCCTAAAGCCTCGAGGGCGCTTCCCAATTTCGAAATGGAAACATTCCTGACGATGCGTCCGCCTTGCGCCGCCAATTGTTCCAGCCTCTCAAAGGTTTCGGGCAACAGACGCTTTGTGTCGGGAATCCAGAGCACGTCATAGCAGATGCCCTCGGGAGTAGTCCAACGTCCGTCCTTGACGCTGATGCGATGCAGAAAGGCGTCGGTGTTGCAGTAGTCGAAGGCATACCCTTCGGGGAAGGGCGCATACTGGTCGGGTTTCTGTTCTATCTCGTCGCCGATGTACCAGAGGACGCTGCTCACGGGCAGTCCCCTCTCCAGCATGAAGGCGCAGCGGGCCAGATAGGTGTTGAAATGGTGCATGAAGGGCCACCACGTCTGCTTGCGGAGGAACGGTGTTCCGATGCCGCCGCCGAACGACGTGCCCGGGAAGTAGCGGTCTGCATCGGGGTTGTGCGTGTAGGTATGGAAGACGGTATGCGTCACGCCCTCCGCCATATTCTGGTTCGCCACTTCGCGCAGTTGGCTCAGGTGTTCGTCCCATGTGAGTTCAAACGACGTAAAGCTCTCTGCCGAGACACGCGGCTTGCCGTACATGCGGGCAGCCGAAGCCGTGCAGCGGATGGGTTTGTAGTTGTGGTTGGCCAGCCAATTCCTGATGGGCTGCCAGTATTCCGTCATCGGCACGTCGGCATATTTGTAGAACTCCATCGGGTCGCCAGGGAAGATGTCACCCGCCGCCGTCTCATAGCTGACCGTCATTCCCTTCTCATGAGCCAGACGCGTCATCTGACCGTAGAAGTTGTCGGTGAAGAGTTCGTTGATGGTGCGGCGCCAGTCGGACAGGAACCTGCTTGTCTGCCGGCGGCCGTCTATCACCCATCCGAAGATGGCGGGCAGCCAGTCGAGCAGGTCGTAGTGTCGTCGTTGCTGGAACTCTTGCTGCATGTATCTTGTCCACGTCTGCGACGAGCATTCCCAGCTGTCCATCAGCATATTGTTCACCAGTCCCTTCAGCGGCCCGTCTGTGAGCCTTCCGATGTAGCTGCGGAACTGGTAGGCGACGTATGCCGAGTCGAGCTTGTTCACCTCCCAGCCTGTAGCCTCTTTGGGAGCAGGGCCGTTCTGTCGTCCTGTGTTCACATGCCCGATGCGCAGCACTATCCACCGCCCCTCGGGAGCCGTCCAGCAGAGCCGTCCATCGGCTGTCATCCTGTCTGTCAGGTTGATGATTTCGGCTCTTTTGACGAAGCCGCTGCCGTCCTCGTTCATATTCTTTGGAAGAGGTAGCAGCCAGCGCGATGTCCAGCCAGCCTCCATCTCCCAGTTGTGGCCGCGCGTGGCTGTGGAGAAGCGCAGGCTCGTCAGGCGCATGGGATGTAGGTTAGTGATTTCCAGGATGTACTCCGCCTGTTCCCTGAGGTCTGGCAGAGCGAAAGTCATCGTCTTCTCATCGTCCTGCCAATTGGCGTGCGGGAAGTCCGTATCGAGGGTGACGGTCTGTCCGGATGTCAGGACACGCAGATGGATATCAGGTTGTACGCAGAACTCATGATTAAAGTGGTCGATGGGATTGAACTCAATGGAACGAATTGACCTGGACCCCCCAACCCCCTTTAGAGGGAGTTTTGTCTTGACGCGGACGCGGTGGGGTTTCTGTGGAGTGGTGGGTTCCAGGCTGAAGCCCCGCTCGCCGCTGAGGAGTCGCTGCCAGTCCTCTTGATGTTCCTCGGCTTCCACCTCTTCTATCTCACAGTACCGGCCACTGTCGCCCTGCGGAGCCGGGAAGGCCAACACGGCAATGTCCCGCCAGTCGCGCCAGTCTTCTGTCTGCGGAACGGGTAGTTCTACATCCACCTCCCCCGCGCCCGACACATCAGTCCGCGAGTAGCTCAGGTGGCGCATGGCCTGCTCGGGCTCAATCCACGGTCCGCCGCTCATGGCCCATCCTGGACACGTCTGCAGGCTGAAGCGCAGTCCCAGCCGGTGCGCCTCCTCTGCCGTATGCCGCACCAAGTCTTCCCATTCGGGGCTCAGGCATTTCACGTGTTCCTCAGTTCCCGGCCAATCCTTGGTGTCACCCATCTGCCCGTGGAAGAACTGCACGCCCTGAATGCCAGAGGCCGCGATAGCCTCCAGGTCGCGGGTAATGCCCTCGCGCCGGATATTGGTGTTGATGAAATGGAACCACGTCTCGGGGTAATAGATGCGGTCGGGATGCAGGAAGGCCGCCTGATCCTTTTTCGAGAAAGCAGAACGCAGCTTCGCCGTATCAGGCACAGCAGGGTACTCTGTCGGCGTCATAGCACTAAGCCCCATGATGGGTGCAATAACAAGTATTCGGAGGACGTGTATTCTTTTCATCGCATTGAAAATGACATGTTTCTTTTGCAAAGTTACAATAAATCCTCCATATCTGGTTGACACGGAGGATTTATTTTGATTAAATATTTAACATCAGAGTGAAGAGCCAGGCCCTGGAGACCTACTCGGCGTCTCCGATGGGGCCATTGTTGTCATCCCCATTATCATCGCCGCCACCGGAATCACCGCCGGTGCCAGGGGTATCATCGCCTTCATTGCCTCCGGTAGAGCCTCCGGAATCTCCGGAGTTGCCGGAATTTCCGGTACCGCCGCCTTCATTCCCCCCACCTTGGGAGGGGTCGGGTGAGGCTGTCCCACCGCCGCTGGAGCTGGAGCCGGAGCCGCCGCCTTTGCGGGCAATAATCTGCTTGTAGTGACGTACTTCGGCATTCATCTGGTCGATGGTGGTGGCGTAGGCCGTATCGCCCTCGTAGATGAACACCACGTTCCCAAGCTTCACGACTGCGCGGTAGGCGACAATCATCTGCTGACGCAGCTGTGTGAGTTCGCTCTTCACATAGCCGGCCTGCTCGTTGGTTCGGGCAATCATGGCTGCCTGGAACTCCTGGTTCTTGGACTGCAGCGCCTCCACCCATGCCGTGATGCCGAGCGCAGTCAGCTGCGAGCTGTAGTTGGTGAGCAAGTCCTGGCAAAGCTGGTCCAGGCGCATCGTTTCCTGTTGGTATTCGCCTCCGATCTTGACATCGTAGCGCTTGAATGGCTCCAGCAGTTCGGTCGCTGCGGCCTTCTGCCCGGCAATCGGGCTCTTTGTGGCATTGTTGACGGTCCCGTTGAGGCCGGTATAGAGCGTGTCGCGCTCGTCGTCGAGCGTTTCCACGACCTTTGTCTGTCCGGCAGTCGTCGCCCTGCGGAAGGCAACATCGAATGCCTGCATCGAAGACTCCCAGGCCCCGATCTCGGTGCCCAACTTTGTCATGAGCGGTGTGCTGGCCTTGGCGCGAGCCAACTGGTCCACCATGTACTGATAGGTCTCTGCCTGGTCGAGGTAATTGAAGTCAAGTGCCTCGATTTGTTTTGCGTTGATGTTCATAGTA
>JAFZPZ010000065.1 GCA_017552435.1 Bacteroidaceae bacterium | reverse complement strand
TTTGGGACCCAAAGGCAAAGGAAGCTAGAACTCAGGTTGCCAACTACATCCGTCGGGAGTTCGGAGCCAGGCGTAAGACGCGCTTCTTACAGGAGGTGCGTCAAGTTACGCAACAGTTGAAGCGTAGCCCCGGCATCGGGCGGATTGACCCCCTATTTTCTGACCGTACGAGAACCTATCGCAGTGTTATCATCAACGGTCTGAACAAACTGGTTTATTTTACAGAGGGCGACATCCTCTATATCGCCGGCTTTTGGGACACACGAATGCAGCCCGAAGATCAGGCTGCCCAGGTAAAGTAGAATACAGATATTCCTTGAAATATCATATCCGCCGAAATTCTGCAAGGAGTTTCGGCGGTTTTTGTGTCGTTTTGGATGGGGAGAAAGGGCAGACTGAAAACGAGTTTTCGTCTGCCTTCGCTTACCCGCGACTTTCAAAATCTGCAAAAATTGTTGCAAAATATGCAAAACTTGAGGGTAAGGGGCTTTTGGGGATGGCTTTTTGTAAAAAAATGCGTAACTTTGGGCGATTAAATGTCTTTTAGAGGAAAGCAAAATCTTCAAATACATTATAAACTATTTTAATCTTTATGAACAAAACAACTAACATCTTGCGAGGGCGGCCGTGGCTCATGCTGCTGGCGCTCTTCGCTTGGCTGCTGCCACAGACCGTGGCGGCGGACGACACCTACGTGGAGGACACCAGCAACTACTCCATCACGCTGACCGGTTCCAACGTCATCACCATCGATGCGCCTTTGTGCGACTTTAAGGGTACTGACACATGGATTAACGACGGTAATCTGTATGTCGAGGGCACAGGCGTGGAGAAGACCAAAGTCCTGCACTTCGAGTGTAAGGATGTACCCTGGGACGGCTACAGCAATTCCAAGACGGAGATCCCCGTCATCTTCAGCACTGCGGTCGGTGGCTATTTCGACATCACGCAAGGCAACTCCTCCAACAAGTTCAAGCTGACCAAGGACAGTGAGCAGACCAAGGACATCACTCGCCTCGGTGAAAACAACTTCTATTTCTCTGCCGACTGGGTTTTGCCCTACAACCTTTTAGGCAAGGAGCTGAAGTTCACATGGGAAGTGGAGCGCAATGTCTCCGGTGCCGGAGCCAAGAAGAAAGTGACTCCCAGCCAGAAGACGATCAAGGTGCCCGAGGCAGCCGAGGCAGCAGCCCCCATAATCACCGATGCCATGCTGAACCCCAAGAGCAAGGGCGTGATAGAGATACCCTGGTACCTGGCAGCCAAGGAAATTACAGCGCTCCGCTATGACTACACCGATGGCAGTGGCAAAGCTACAGGTGAGGATATGCCGAAGGCTGTGAACAACGGTACCATCCAGCTCAAGGCCAACGAGCCACACCGCAACTTCCGCATTACGGCCAGTTACTATCAGGAAGGTGCAAAGGGCAAATACCTCATCGAGGATGTAAAGACAGAGCCCAAGAATCTCGCCATGATTCATGGCCCTGTCGGCCTGACCGCACGTCTGCTGGGCGGCACCAAGTCGAAGGTGGAGTTGACGTGGAACGTGGCCTACCCCGACGATGAAGACTTGGCCCTCACCGATTTCTTCGAGATTCAGCGCTCGCTGACCGGCAAGGAGGAAGACTTCGTGAACGTGGGACAGGAGTTCTTCACCAAGAGTTCCGGCAAGGCGTCCTATACCTTCATCGACAGCACACTGGTGTCAGAGATTACAGCCAAGATGCTGAAGAATGGTGGTACGTTGGACAATCTGACCTACCGCGTGCGCCGAGCCATCACCAAGGACTGGGGCTGGGGCACCGACAACAACTGCGCCGCCAGCACCAAGCTTGTGCTGGACAACCTGCACCTGCTGCGCATTAGCGACTACACAGCCAAGTGGGAAGACGAGCGTGCCTACACGGCTCGCGTGTCGTGGAACTATGCCGACGAGATAGGCGGCGTCTGGGACAACCGCGCCAGGATGATCCTACGCGTCAGCATGAAGAACCGCGACGGCAACCCTGTGGATACCCTGACCTACGTGCTGAGCCAGTCAGAGCGCCAGCAGCGTTACAAGATAGTGAGCCTCACGCGCTCCTGCGTGAAGTTTGATGTAGAGATGTTTGTGGAGCAGGGCGAGTCGCCCCTCAACCAAGTAGAGCAGGTATCGTCCACCTTCTTCCCCATCCGTACGGCTGAAGACTGGACAACCTTCCTTAACAAGGTAAAAGCTGCCGAGGGTAAGTACGACGTGAATGCCCGCCTCTATGCCGACATCAGCATTGAAAACACCGTTGGATTGTATGAGCAGTATCCATATCGCGGTACGTTCGACGGCAACGGTCATACGCTGAATGTCAACATTAGTGGTGGAAGCTTGAATACTCTTGCCATATTCCGCTTTGTTGATAATGCTGTATTCCGCGACCTGCATACAACAGGAACCATCAATACCAGCCAAAAGTTCGCCGGAGGCCTGATTGGCCGTATCAATAACGGTCATTCGGTTGTCATTGAGGGTTGCCGCTCTTCAGTCACGCTCAACAACACCATTAATGGCGATGCTACTATGGGCGGCTTTGTGGGTCTTGTAGGAGACAGTGCCAGTGTTGTATTACGTAACTGTAAGTTTGACGGCAGTTTTAAGGGAGATAATTGTAGTCACGTCAGCGGCTTCATTGGCTGTTGCTTAGATAAAGCTGCGGCAACCATCGACAACTGTCTTTTCGCTCCCGAACAGATAAGCACCAAAACGAACGACTGTGCAACGTGGGCACGCAAGTACAACAGTAGTACGCTGAATGTCATCAACAGCTATGCCACCAAGGAATATACAAAGGGTGACGGCACTGCGGAAAACCCCTACCGTATCTATTCGGCTGGTGACTGGGACTCGTTTAAGGATGCTGTGGAAACAGCCAAAGGCAGCCGCTGGGTAGATGCCCGCCTTGAAGCCGACATCTCTGTTACTCAAGCCGTTGGCTTTGGAAATGGCTACCCCTACCGAGGTACGTTCGATGGCAACGGCCATACGTTGAATGTCAATATTAACGGTGGTGATAATACAGCCATTGCCCCGTTCTGCTATGTAGGCGATGCCACTATTAGAAACCTGCACGTGACGGGCACCGTCAAAGGCGGTATCCATGCCGCAGGACTAATTGGTTGCAGAGTCGGTTCACCTACTATCACCCTCGACCGTGTGTGGGTATCTACAGAAGTGACCTCGTCAAGCACCCATGCAGCCGGCGTCCTAGGACACGCTGGAGCTGCAGATGTATATATGACTGACGTTCGCTTCGACGGCAAGGTTGTCACTAATAATCAAGATAACAACTCGTATGCTGCTTGCTTTATCGGATGGGGCGGCGAAGGTAGCTGGACGTTCCACCGTGTATATAATGCTAGTAAGAATGCCGATTTTACAGCATGGATGATATTTTTCTGCGTAGATACTGAAAGTGGTTCTGCAAAACACTGGGGAAGCAATAGCAAGAGCAGCAACACCATTACGAGTACCACCTGGGGTGATTGGGGTGTGACAGCCTACAACAAGAGCGACCAGAACGAGGTGATGAACCTGATGAACACAGAGCAGGCTGGTTCTTGGCAGATTGTCAATGGCAAGGCCGTACCTGTGCTGACCACCTCTTCGATCGCAACAACCAGCGAGGCCGATCTGCCAAGCAAACTCGGCAGCAGCTGGAAGCTGGAGGGCAATTCTATCAATCCCGTCACCACGACGTATCCTGAACCTAATTTTACCCCCTTCCCCAAGCCTACGCTGCCCGACTTCTACCACGCCAGCAACGGTAAGATTGAGCAGACCCTGATGACGCAGACGCGCCAGAGCAGTGTGCTGCTGAGCTGGGACACCGACGGCAACCCCATCGACTACTTCACCGTTTATCGCCGTGTCAAGGGCGATGGCGAGGACGCTTGGAAGGAGATTGCCACAGGCCTGACCGACATGGGCTACGAGGATCAGACCGCTTCACCCTTAGAGACGTATGAATATAAGGTACGCGCGGTGAACGACTGCGAGGGCGTGACCTATACCGAGACCGAGGTCAAGGTGGGCGAGTGCAAGCACACCGGCCGCGTGGAGGGCTATGTGCGCTTCAAGGACGGTACGGGCGTTGCAGACATCCCCGTAGCTATTATATATAATAATGTGACGGAGACCACCGCCCTGACCGATGCCAGCGGACACTTCGAGGCCGACGGGCTGTCGTACAAGGGAAATACAACCGTCACCTACGACGTGCAACCCACGCCCGCCAACAGCAAGATTAAATTCGACGAACCCATCAGAAGCAGCGTAACCTTCAACGCCACGAGCAACGACGAGGTGGTGCATGAGTTCACCATCAACAGCGGCAAGCGCTTCTCCGGCTTCGTAATGTACGACGGCACCAGCATCCCTGTGAAGGGTGCGCACTTCAAGGTGAACGGACGCGACCTCTACAACAGCGAGGGCAAGCTGGTGGAGACGGAGTACGACGGCTCGTTCTCGTTCCGCGTGCTGCCGGGTGTCGACACCATCCAGGTGGTGATGGACGGACACGTCTTCACCGGCGATGGCTACTACAAGAGCAAGGCAGGCCACGACTTCACCGACGACGTGGCACAGACCTACTTCTACGATGCCACGAAGGTGAAGCTCACCGGCCGCGTCGTAGGCGGCAACGACCAGGGCAAGCTGCCTCTGGGCAACAACCTCTCGAAGAACAACCTGGGCGACAACCTGAAGATGGTGCTTGCGCTGGAAGGCGACAACACCTCGTGGCTCGTCTATGATAACCTGAACCCCAACCGCACGGAGCGCGAAGAGGTGGTGCGCCACCAGCGCAACGGCAACAAGCACTACACCCATGTGAAGACCAAGCGCAAGCTGATGGAGGTGCTGCCCGACTCGGCCACCGGCGAGTACGAGGTGCTGCTGCCTCCCGTGCGCTGGAAAGTGCAGCAGGTGAATTGCGACGGCTATCCCACGCTGTTCCAGGAAGGACAGGTGAGCGAGGTCATAGACCTGACCGACTGCCTCACGCCGAAAGACACCACCTTCACAGGCAGCTACAAGGACGTGGATACCATCACAGTCAGCGACCCCAAGCTGAAATACCACGCCATCTACAACCGCATCTACCACAGCCCTGTGGAACTGACCTATAAGCAGGTGGGCTACGACGACTTCAGCTACTTCGGCGACAAGTCCTACACCGCCACCGACCTGCTTGGCAACAGGGCCGTTGTGCCGCTGGCCTTCAAGAACCCGGCCGACACGACGCAGGCCAAATACACCTTCGGACATCCTGTGTTCAGCCTGGAGCGCAAGTACTACATCCAGGTGCAGATGGCCGAGAGCTACCCCTACAACAACAACAAATCGACCGAGCGGGTTGACTATGTGAAGGTAGGCGGCGGCATCGCCACCATGTACAACGGCATGAAGAACACCGGCCTGATGTACAAGGACACCATCCGACTGGACGAACAGGGACAGGGCATCTTCACCCTGACTGTGGATCAAACACCACAACTGCTAACCGAGCTGAGCGCCCTGAAGCGCGTGAACTTTAGCGTAGAGCAGGACGGCACCCACTACGAGGCCGAACCCCTCTACGGCTACGTGCTCAACATGTTCCCCACCGGCGCCGGCAAGGACATCCTGACCGACGGCCAGCCCATCCTCTTCGACATCCTGCGCGACCCGCCCGGAGCCTACAGCTCGAACACACTGGCCAAGGGCGCCACGCTGAACTATTCCTACTCGATGAGCATGATGCTGATGGCAGGCGTGATCTTCAACCTGACGGTGGGCTCCACGTTGCAGAACTACACAGGCACCGTGGCAGCACCCACCGGCGCAGGCTCCACGATGGGTCTCATCAACGCATCGGAATCCGGCGACCTGACGGTATCGGACTTCATCTTCAACATGTCGGGCAGCAAGGCCTACTCCTACACGATGGCCATCGGCCACAACATCAGCACCAGCGGCGATCCCACCATGGTGGGAGCCGATGCCGACCTCTACATCGGTGCGGTGCAGAACCTCCAGGTGATGCCGATGTCCACCATCCGCGCCATCCCCGATAGTATGTATCAAGACATCAAAGCACGTCTGGGCCAGACAGGCACGGCGAGCGAAACGGGCAAGGAGGTCAAGTATGGCACGCTGGTACACATTGCCGAGGGCGAAACCATCGACAAGGACGGAAAGAAAGAGAAGTTCCATTTGGTGCGCGACGAATCGCTGGGCTACGGTCCGAAGCTGCAGTCGCAGTTCATCTATTCGCAGAAGCAGATTCTGGAGCAGATCATCCCCGAGCTGGCCAAGCAGATTATCGACATGATGTTCATCGGCACCGAGACCGAGGCCAAGAAGCTGGCCAACAGCACGCAGTTCCCCGTCTATCTGTCGCTGCGCGAGCCCACAGACCCGAAGTTCGGCGTGAAGAACACCAAGAAGATTGATGACCACGCCTACAACACAACCATCAAGGAGGCACAGGACGGCATCAACTACTTAGTAGTGCTGCCTGACAAGAGGTCGGAATCCGAGTTCAAGGACGAAGTGGCCGAGAAGAGCGAACTCATCTATGCATGGGCCAAGATGATTACGCAGAACGAGCGCGAGAAGGTCACCGCCACCGACCTTGTGGCCAACTACGACATCGCCGGTGCACAGGGTGTGAACTACAGCGAGACCTTCGACAGCAACTACTCCCTCATGAGCTCCACGCAGTTCCCCTTCGGCAAGCAGCCCGACTACTTCGCCGGCGACGGCAGCGCTATCGGCATGTCCATAGCGTCGCTGGCAACGAATACCCTCGTCACGGCGCTCCTGGGAGCCATAGAAGCCCAGAAGAGCTCCACCCCGAATGTGGGTATTGACCCGACGAAGTTCAATAAGGAATCAGGCATGAAGTCCGAGATACAGTTCACCGGCAACCTGTTGCAGTGGCTCCTCGTGCCCGTCCTGGTATCGGATGTGACAGGTGCCGACGCAGAGGTCAAGTCCTACAACCGCACGGAGACCTTCACCATTGCCACCGACCCGCAGAGCCACCTGAACGTGGATGTCTATCGCGTGAATACAGCCTCCTACGGCGACAATCAAAAGGTGGATATACGTGACATCTACACGAACAACAACTTCAACAACTACGTCAATCTGGTGAACAAGTTCCTGAAGAAGGAAAGCAAGATGGACTTGAACGAGAACGGCGAAATAGTTGACCTGGGCGGTTCGCGCAGCTTCGTCTTCCGCACCCGTGGCGGTTCGACCCAGAATCCGTGGGAGGGTGAGCGCACGACGCACTTCTACGAGGCTGGCACCGTGCTCGACGAGCGCACCCTGAAGATCGACAACCCGAAGATATGGCTCGACAAGCAGAGCGTGAGCGGTGTGTCGGTGGGTGACGCTGCCCGCTTCAAGGTCTATATCGCCAACGAGAGCGAGAAGCCCGAGGCCGTTCAAGTTCTGAGTGCTTACCAGCTCTTCTCTCTCAGCCAGGCGAATCCCAACGGCGCCAAAATTACCGTTGACGGCGAACCGCTATCGACCGGTGGCACCACCGTAACTGTTGCGCCAGGCGCGGTGACACAGAAGACCATTGAGGTACGTGCCGGCGACGGCTTCGACTACGAAGGCCTGACCATCGGCGTCATGTCGCCCACCGACATGGAGCACGCCGTGGCCACCACCTCGTTCGACGTACACTTCCTGCGCGAAGCCGGACCGGTGACCATTGCCACCCCGGGCGACAAGTGGGTGCTGAACACCAATGCCCAGGAGGACAAGAAGCGCGGATGGTACATCCCCGTCACCATCAACGGCTTCGACCGTCACCAGCATAACTTCGACCACATCGAGTTCCAATATAAGGAGTCGCAGCGCGGTGACGACAGCTGGGTGAACCTCTGCTCGTACTATGCCGACTCGACGCTGATGGCCAACGCCAACGGTGTGCGTGAGCTGATGAAGCCCAACGCCAACATCGTGACACACTTCTTCGGCGAAGGCACTGTAATCGAGAAATCCTACGACCTGCGCGCCGTGCTCTTCTGCCGCAACGGTAACTCGTTCCTCACGACACCGTCGAAGATTGTCAGCGGTGTGAAGGACACGCGCCGTCCGCAGCTGTTCGGCACGCCCGAACCGAAGAACGGCATTCTCACACTGGGCGATGACATCGTCTTCAACTTCTCTGAAGACATTGAATATAATTATCTGAGCGCCATCACCAACTTCGAGGTGAAGGGCGAGGTGAACAACAACGACATCTCCAATAATGTCAGTGTGCAGTTCACGGGCCAGGCCAGCCTGGAGACCGAGGCAAAGCGTAACTTCAGCGGCAAGGATATCACCATCGACCTGATGGTGAAGCCCGACTCCACTGGCTACGAGATGCCAATCTTCTCGCACGGCGCGAACAACCAGAAGCTGCAACTGTGGGTAACACCCGACTCCCTGCTGAAAGTAGTGGTCAACGACCAGACCTTCCTCAGCGACTCCACCGTCTATCTCAGAACATTCGCACAGGTAGCCGCCTGCATCAACCAGCAGGACAGCACTGTGACCATGTTCAACGGCGGCAAGCAGATCGGCAAGGGTAAGTTGAATGCCCCGTATAATGGCACTGGTCCGCTCATCTTCGGTCGCACCAATGAAAGCAGCCCGAACGAGACCAAGTACTATCAGGGCCGCATGATGGAGGCACGTCTGTGGTACCGCGTCATGGATGGCGGACTCATCGGCACTACCTACGGCAGCAAACGCCTAACGGGCTACGAGAAGGACCTCGTGGATTACTACCCGATGGACGAAGCCTTTGGTGACTATGCAACCGACCACACTCAAGGTGCCAACGCCAAGCTGATAGGTGCCAACTGGGCTGTGCCGCGCGGCATGTCGCTCCGACTGGAGAAGGCAGACAAGGGCGTCCTGATGAAACAAACCGCCCTGAACCGCAGCAAAGAGCAGGACTACACCCTGATGTTCTGGTTCAAGACCGACAAGGACGGTAGCGGTACGCTGCTCTCCAACGGCCGAGGCCTGAAGGAAGACGACGGTGCCGAGAACCAGTTCCACATCGGCTTCGAAAACGGCAAGCTGATGTATCGCTCCAACGGCTTTGCCACCGAGGTGACTGGCGAATGGAACGACAACCAGTGGCACCACTACGCCATGACCGTGAACCGCGGACGCAACGTGGCCAACATCTATGTGGATAAGGAACTGATTACGACCTTCGGAGTCGATAGCTTAGGCGGCATCAGTGGCGGCTATCCGCTCATCGGTGCCAGCCGCTACACCGTCCCGGGCAACACAACTCCACAAGACGGTACAACTCCGCTAAAGGGTAACGTGGATGAACTGCTCTTCTTCGCTCAGGCACTGCCGCAGACGCTGATTAACACCTACTCCACGAAGAGTCCAGGCGGTGACGAGTACGGCCTGCTGACCTACTTGGCTTTCGACCGCCAGGAACGCCAGAAGAACAACGACATCGAGATGGTGCCCTACGTCTTCAGTAAGAAGCTTTACCTAGATGACAACCGTGAAGTGCGCTACGAGCTCGACCCAGAGACGAAGAAGCCGACAAGCACTCCTGTGCGCGACTATGTGTTCGTCGATACCACAGACGTCATCCTGCCGCATGTCGATGCTACGCAGGCTGCACCCGTGGTGCCTAACGAGAATGTCAGGAACCTGAAGTTCTCCTTCATCGGCAAGGACAACCAGCTGCTTGTGGAGATTGACGAGACTGCCGCCAAACTGAACCACCGCAACATCTATGTGACGGTGCGCGACGTGGAAGACAAGAACGGCAACACAATGGCTTCACCGCAGACGGCATGTTATTACGTGACCAACAGCAGCCTGCAGTGGATGGTGAACAGACTGGACGTTACGATTAAGTATGGTAGTGGCGAGGGATGTGAACTGCCGTTCTACAACTATGGTGCTACCAGCCATACCTACACCATCGAGAACTGTCCGCGCTGGCTCACATTGAGCAAGTACAGCGATGTGGTGGCACCACTGAATATGGATTATGTCACGGCAACCGTGAGCAAGAACTTGAACGTCGGTACGTATAATGAAATCCTCTATCTGACCGACGAGGAGGGCATCACCGAACCGTTCTACCTGAACCTGACCATCGAAGGCGAACAACCTGACTGGGCAGACAACATCAGCAAAGACCTCTTGCAGAACTCGATGAGCATCAGCGGACAAGTGTATCTGTATGGTGAACTTGACACCGATGTGCGCGACATCGTGGGCGTCTTCGATAACGAAAACCTGTGCCACGGCTTCGCCAACATCACGCACGACACGCAGTCGGGCGAGACGGGTCTCTACCTGACCGTCTATGACAGCCAGGCCAGCGGCCGCGAGCTGAACTTCCGCCTGTGGCAGTACAACACAGGACGCGAAATCGTGCTGACACCAGAATCGGCCATCACGTTCACCAAGGATGCTATGCTGGGTACCGAACAGCCCGTGCGCTTCGACGGTGGAGAGGCCTTCGTGCAGAACTTCCGCTTGCAGGAGGGCTGGAACTGGGTATCGTTCAACCTGAAGAGCAGCCAGCTCAACGACGTGAACAAGCTGCTGGGCGGCATGAAGTGGAGCGAAGGTGACATCCTGACCGACATGGGCAGCAACCTGACAATGAACTACGAGGCTGCACAAAAGCAGTGGATTGCCACCGGCAGCACCGACACCGTGACCATCTCGCCGCAGAATGCGTATGCCATCAAGGTCAGCAAGGCTGGCACCCTGCCCATTGGCGGCACCGTCATCAAGGATCAGGACGACCGTACCATCACGCTCTCGAAGGGTTGGAACGCCATTGGCTACACACCGATGACGAACCTGACCGTAGAAACGGCCCTGAGCGACTACTACGACCAGGCTGAGCCGGGCGATGTGATCAAGAGTCACACCGAGTTTGCCTACTTCACCAAGCAGGGCAACGTGGGACGCTGGCGCGGCAGTCTGCAGTACATGAAGCCCGGCGAGGGCTATATGATGCTGCGCAAGGCCGAAAGCGATGCTTCGTTCACCTATCCGTTCTACGACCTGAACAGCAACTTCCGCGAAGACTGGACGACCAGCACCAAGCGCGCTGCCCCGAAGGCACAAGGTCGCAACACGATGAGCGTGAGCGCTGTGGTAGAAGGCTTCGAAGTTGAAGACGGCGATGTGCTCATCGCCTTCGCTGATGGCGAAGTCGTTGGAAGTGAAGAGTTAAGAGTGAAGAGTGAAGAATTTGCTACCGCTCAGCCACTCTCCTATCTGAGCATCGCTGGCGACAAGCAGCAGGCTATCTGGTTCGCCATCGAGCGTGACGGCGGGATAGTTGCCACAACCGACGAGGTCATGACCTTCAAGACGAATGACGTCATCGGCAGTCCCGACGAGCCGATGCCTATAAGCTTCGTACACACGGCCTACGAGAACGGCCAGTGGTACACCATCGACGGTAAGCAACTGTCGAAGAAGCCGACACAGAGAGGTGTGTATATCTTCAATAACAAGAAGGTGATGATTAAATAGGACCCACCCCGACCCTCCCTTTAGGGAGGGAGCTGGGGAATGTCGAATTAACGTAATAGCAAAAAATACAATTATGAAAAAACAATATTGGCAAAACTATTTTCTCCCCTCTCTACAAGGGAGGGGCCTGGGGGTGGGTCTTTTGTTGTGTGTCGCCATAGTATTCTGCGCTTGCAGCAGCGACGATGACAATAATGTCAATGACCCCAAGAACGCTGCCTACACGGAGACCTCGCTGAGCGAGGCTCCTGTGTGGCAGATTGACTGGACTGGCAATCAGGAACGCCCAAACTGGACGGAGCCTGACGCCTCTATCTACGAGAACTGGACCATCCTGAAGGTGCAGATAGAAGAGGCGCTACTACCCTATGCTTCCGAGGGCGACCTAATGGCACTCTTCGTGAACGGAGAACTGCGCGGACTGGCAAGCCCTGCCGTCATTGTGGGCAGTGACAAGACCGGCAACGGCAAGTTCCTGATGAAGGTGTACGGCAACGAGTCGGGCACAGAAACGGTGCGCATGTCGCTGCAATACTACTGCCAGAACCTGAAGCAGATATTCACCCTATCCGACAACATCAGCTTAGACTCTGACGAGACCACCGGCATCGACGAGGCCTTCATCCCCAAGTTCACGCTCGGTTCGGCCAAATATCCCGTAGTGAAGGCGGTGGAAGTGGAGAACATCCTGAAAAAGGTCGGCATCTCGCCTGTTCCGGGATATCTGGTGGGGGCCTTCGTGGGCGATGAGTGCCGTGGTACGGCAACACTCTCGGCATCCGGCAGCACGCAGCTTGTCATCTATGGACGCAACGTAGGCGAGTCGGTGACAGTGAAATACTTTGACACTGTAAAGGGAGTCATGTACACCATCCCCAATGCTGTGAAATTGTAATAGTTGACAGGCGGTAGCGAGTGCGACTCCCGCTACCGGGTTGGTGTATGGATATTAAATTATAACATAGGTAACAATTAACAGATAAAACATAAAAAGAATCCTCCGTATCGTTGGTGGTATGGAGGATTTATCGTATATTTGCACTGCGAAGACGGATCTCATACCGAAAACATACCGAAGACATACCGAAATCATACCGAAAACATAGCTATATATAATAGAGGGCAATTGGAGGGGTACATGAGAGCGATATGAGAGCGATATGAGAGCGATATGAGAACGATTGGAGAGGACTTAGAGGGGCATTAGACAATTTAGACCTTAGACTTTAGAGAATAGTTAAATAGTTAATTGTCAAATAGTAAATGACATTATGGCTAAACTGGAAGACGATATGCTGGGTGTACAGGGACGTATAGGGCAGATGACGGCCTACACCCGTAACGGAAAGAAGTACCTGCGGGTGGCACATACCCACCAACCTCGCCGGCTTTCGCGCAAGCAACTGATGGTACGCGAACGGCAGAGTCACAACAATGCCTTGTGGCGTGCACTGAAAGAAACCGATCAGGTATATATCGAGGGTGGCGGAGGCACCACGTACAATCGTTTCATGTCGCTGAACACGGCATCGCCCGTTCCTTATTTGGGCAAACTGCAGTACCACTCTGGCAATGCGCTGCTCCTGCCCAATATGTTGCTCAGCGACGGCCCGCAGAAGCCCATCAGCTATCAATTTGATGAGGTGGATGGGCAGTTGGCTTTGTTCACCGACCTCACCAAACGGGAGGTTCGAAACGATTCCATATTACTCTTTGTGCTCCGCCAAAAGGTTATTACGCACCAGGACTGGCACGACCAGTTCTATCTGAATATTGAAGTGGAGACCCTCACTCCCGACGATTTCACCACCGTCCCCTCAACTCTTTTGACACCTTATCAAAATAAGGACGGTTGTCTGGTGCTCGTTGGTGAACGCTATGCCGACCCCATGATGGGCTTCGGCCTGGTACGTGTCAAGGACGGTCACGCCTCGCACCAGCGGGTGGTGACCAACTGCACCTATTACGAACGTTATACCACCGAGGAGGCACTGCAAGCTGCAGCAGATTCCTATGGCGGACTGACCGAAGCTCCTTACCTTTTTCCAGAATAAACCAGAATAGAAGCAAGCAACATCTTCTTGAAATGACATATAGAGAAGAGACTATATGGAGAAACCGTTCTTTTTTGATGAGACATTCTACTGGCGCCGCTCCGGCAGGCGGGCCACAGTGATAGAGGCGGAATGTGAGTTGACGCAGAGCGTGCGCCCCGAAGAACTGCGGGCGGCAGTGGTAAGCGCTCTGAGGGTACACAGGAATTTCAGGGCACGCCCAGTCATCGTGGGGCGAAGATTCTACGTGGAGAACTTAGAGGCGGAGCAGGTCACGGTGATAAGTGAGGACGGACGGCCTCGGTCTGTTGGCACTGAAGATACCGAGGGTCTCATGCTCTATGTAACCTATGGCGAGAGCCACTTCACGCTCCATGTGTTCCACGGCCTTGCCGACATGCGGTCTATCTGCGACTTCCTGGGTACCGTCCTGTCGTTCTATTGTCACACCAATGATGACAGTCTGCCTGCTGCCGACAGCATTGACACTTTCCCATGCCACGAACACATCCTCGAGGGAGGTGCACCGGGAGAGCCGAAGGATAAGTTCATCCCGCAGGAGCACGACATCTTCCATATTCCGGAAAAGCTGTTCAGCAGCAGAACCACGCGGCAGCGCATCATCGACATTGACCTACCACTTAAGCCGATTCTTGCCTTTGCCCGGGAGAACGGCAGCTCTGTGGTGCCAGCCCTAAACGCCGTCATAGGCCGGACCATCCGCCAATGCTACGACGTGGGGCAGAAGGAGATTGTATGCTACGTTCCCACCGACCTTCGCCCAGTGTTCCATTTCGAGTCCGGCGGCAATGGCGCGATTCCCTTTTTACTCCCTTATACAGCGGAGACTGATCGTCTGCCCGTCGGCGAAAGGGCAAGGCGGCTGCGCATGGAGTTGAACGTTCAGACCAGACCGGAGAACCTTTACACAACGGTGGCCCAGCTGCGGTCTGACTTCGACAAGATTTTCTCCGCGCCGATGCCTGTGCGACAGATGTCGCCCCAGCTCGTCAAGAGCGGAAGGGAGAATGATTCAGCCATCAATACCTACGGCATATCCTACGCAGGGCACCTCGACTTCGGCGAAGCCATAGCACAGCAGGTGCAGACCGTGAGTGTCAGTGCCGGCTCCTATTCCTATCCGCTGTGGATTATTGCTTGCGAGTATAAGGGCATCATCCGCATGAGGCTCGTGCAATCGTTTAAGAGCAACCGTCTGGCCACCGCCATCCATCAGGAACTCGCCGCCCTCTTCCCAGACATCACCTACACAGACCGGGGATACCACGATTTCGACTCGTTCCCCTTAGGGAGCGTTCCGCGTAAAAGTCGCTCACGCTTAGCAGACTGAAAACGAGTTTTCGTCTGCCTTCGCTTACCCGCGACTTTCAAAATCTGCAAAAATTGTTGTAGAATATGCAAAATTTGAGGGTGAGGGGCTGTTTGGGGGCTGTTTTTTCGTAAAAAACGTGTAACTTTGGGCGATTAAACTGTATCACCTACGGCCTCGTGGCCTGTTTCGTGACGAAAAACGGAAAGGAATGACTAAATCACAAAACAAAATATAAAGTATGAAACAAAAATTAATTTTAATGTTCGCCCTGCTGTGTGTGGTCGCGCAGGGGGCATGGGCGCAGATTCCCGACCCTACTGTCTATGACGACGTGTGGGACGGTCATTCTACTTCGAGGCCGGAATACTACTCCGGATGGCAAGAAAACCCGGCGTATAAGGGATATTCCGATGTCGTCATCATCAAGAAGGCATCAGAGCTGGCATACGTCCGAGATAACTTCAAATCTTATGAGAAAAAGGATATTCTGCTGATGGCCAACCTCGACATGGGCGCCGTATCGTGGATTCCCATGGGTAATAACAATGGAAGTATTACTTCTTACTGGGGTACGTTCTATGGCAACGGCCACACCATCCGCATCGTCATCAAGGATGCCACTGCCAACTACCAAGGACTGTTTGCCGAGATTGGTGTAAAAGGCAAAGTACGTGACTTGCATGTGACGGGCAAGATAGCGTGCAAGGCATCTCGAATGGTGGGCGGAATCGCCGGTGAGAGCTGGTCTGATGAAATACGGAACTGCTGGGTGAGTGCCGACGTCAGTTCCGACTGGAAAGAATCTGCCTCATCATATACGGCCAAGGTGGGCGGCATCGTGGGTGCCAACGAAAGTTCATTTTCTCCCAGTTACATCAAGTATTGCATTATGACCGGCAATGTAAAGAACAACGATGCCGACGTGGGTGGCATCGCGGGTTTTAATGCTGGTCGTTTGGAAAAAGCCAAATGTGTTATTGATCACGTCACTTTCTACGGCTCTGTTTCCAGTACCCACAAGCAGGACAATAAGTACGTAGGTGATCAGGATGGTAAGCTGAACGATGAACACGACTCGTTCACCGAGAGCGAACTGGCCGAACACCTGAACAGTTTTACGGGCAACGACTTGTATCGCTATGCCGTCAAGTACCCCTATGCCGTCACGGTCAAAATCGTAGGACCGGGCACTATCCGGACTCAGTCCGGGGATGGGTACGACGTACGGGGAACGCGCTCGGGCAATATCTTCTTGCTGAATGTGACGTCAGGCACTGCAACGGGCGTCACCATCAAGGATGCCGACGGCAAAGATATTTCATGGCAAGGCCAATCTAATGATACCCACGCATTTTATCAGTTCGTCATGCCTAAGAAGAACGTCACCGCCACCGTAACCTTCTCTACGCCAGACTGGCTTAAACATGCTGGCACGGAGAACGACCCCTACATCATCACCAGCACAGCCGAATGGAACGAGTTTGCCAATTTCGTCAACAACGGCATCAACTTCAACGAAAAATATATAAAACTGGATGCCGACATCAGCGTTTCAACAATGGCTGGCACAAGCCATGACAAGTCGTTCCAAGGCACCTTCGACGGCAGTGACCACACGCTGACCTTCACGAAAGGCACGGCCTCTGCGCCTTTTGCCGAGGACTACTGTGCTCCGTTCCGCCACGTGAAGAATGCCTACATCATGAGGCTGAAGGTGGCGGGTGAGATATACACCAGTGCCATGAAGGCTGCCGGACTGGTGGGTGAGTCGCACGGTGCGCTTTACATCCAGAGCTGCCGCTCGTCGTTGGCCATCAACAGCAGCAAGAAGGGCGACGGCACCCACGGCGGATTCGTGGCCACACTGAGTGGAAAGGACAACCCCATCTTAATCGAGGACTGCACCTTCGACGGCTCCTTTGCCACTACCAACGGCACCGTAGGCTGCGGCGGCTTCATCGGATGGCCCGTGTATAACAAGCCCATCATCAAATACTCGTTCATGATACCCACCAGCGTAGCCCCAGGTATGCTGAACAACACCTTCGCCCGCTGGCACTCCACTTACGAGCCGAGCATCAAGGAAAGCTATTTCATCGCCGTGGACAACCTGCCCGGCAACCAGGGTGCGGAACTCCTTTCCACCGCACCAAATCCCGAGAGTGAAATCTACGCGAAAATGGGACAGTACTATGTACGTTGTACGGTCAGCGGAGTGGAGAATTATTATCAGCTCTTGAATGATACCAGCCTAACACTCGCTCCCGTTGTCACCGCAGCTGACGGCACAGTGCTCAAGAGGGGAGTAAACTACACCTACACCCCTAGCACCATTACCAAGCCAGGCGAATACACAATGACTGTAACCGCCAGCAGACGCTGTGTCGGCAAAGTGACCCTCCCCACCATCTATGTGGCAGATGCTGCTCCCGTAGCAAGCGATATGAAAGACATGAAGAAGGGTAAATATTGTGTATATAAAGACGTGACCATAGAAGACCGCATCACCATCAGCGGCGATGTTGTACTGTATCTCGGTGCGGGAACGCTCACGGCCAAGAAGGGCATCGAACTGAGCGAGGGCAACAGCCTGACCATCGAAGGCCCGGGCACACTGGTCATTGACGGCTGCGACTACGGCAAGTCGGGCATCGGAGCCTATCGCGTTGGTACGCTCACCATCAACGAGGGCAATATCAATGTCACGGGTGGCGGTAATGCAGCGGCCATCGGCGGTGACCTGAACAACGAAACGGGCGGCAGCATCACCATCAACGGCGGTGTGATCAAAGCCACGGGCGGCAACCTTGCTGCCGGCATTGGCGGCGGAGCCGATGTTATGGTGGGACATTATGGCGTGTGCGGCGACATCACAATCAATAGCGGTCAGGTGACAGCCCGGGGCGGCTATACCCTCGCCGACGGCTGGCCCGAGGGCAATATGGCCGGCATCGGTCCTGGTGCTGAACTCCAATCATCAGACGACACCTTCTACCACAGCGGCACGCTGAAACTCGGCTGGACCATTGCCGACGACTTCGTCTATAGCAGCGGCTATGCCAATCCCGATGGCAGCACACTGCGCAGCATCACCTTTACCAAGCCGTTCCTTCTGGACGGTACGCAGACAGTAGCCACAGACAGAAACATCCGTGGCAGGAAGATTGTACCACAAAAATAGAGTTGAGAGTTGAGAGTTGAGAGTTGAGAGTTGAAAGTTGAGAATTGAAAATTGAACATTGAAATCATGATACAAATGAAACATAAGATATTGCTGATAACGGCTTTGCTGTGCATGGCCGTACAAGGAGTTTGGGCCGCGTGGGATCGTTTAGCACATGTGCCGATATACTCCCCGGGTGATAGAGCTGTCATTATCAAGTCGCTTTACGAGCTTGAATTCATTCGCAACAATTGGGAAAATGGTTGCGGTGAGTATAGTCAACTGTATGGTGACAACCGAGATTTCTGTCAGATGGACTACATACTGAATGCCGATTTGGACGTGAGCTTCATTGCATGGACACCTTTGAGCACTTTCACAGGTAAATTCAATGGCAACGGCCATACCATCCGCATCAGCATCTGGGAAGCCACCGACAACTATCAGGGACTGTTTGAAGAGATTGGCAAGGGCGGCGAGGTGAAGAACCTACACGTGGCTGCCTACATTCATTGTAAGTCATCGCGCCTGGTAGGCGGCATCTGCGGCCAGAACGACGGCACGATAGAGAACTGCTGGGTGAGCGGCACGGTACGCTCCGACTGGCAAAACTCCAGCGTTTCAGTTAAAGCCAAGGTGGGCGGCATCTGCGGCGAGAACAACGGCACCGTTCAGTACTGCTGCGTGACGGCCAATGTGCAGAACAACGATGCCCACGTGGGCGGATTGGTAGGTTGCAATGACGGCATCCTCCAGCACTGCACCTTCTACGGCGAGCGCATCAGCACCCATGACCAGGCAAGCATCTACTCCGGCAATTCCGACAATTGGCAATACTGCTACGGCGTATTCATGGAGAGCGAATACGATGCTGCCAGCGGCAAGGACACGTATCGCAGAGCCATCAAGTACCCCTGGGCCATCACAGTCCGGAATGAGGGCTATGGCAGTGTCAGGGTCAGTGCCTATGGAGAGAACGATATTCCGGGATGGACCCATGATAACACCGTCACGCTGACCCAGACGACAGGTCTGGTGTCTGGTGTCACCATCAAGGATGCCGACGGCAAAACTGTTTCACTTCAAGGCCAGTCGTCTGACGTGCACAGCTACTGGTTCGTCATGCCGAAAAGTGATGTCACAGCCACAGTCACCTATGCGGTGAACTGGCCTAAGCGAGGCGCAGGCACGGAGGACGACCCCTACCTCATCAGTAACTCGGAAGATTGGAACCAATTTGCCTATTACGTCAAAAATGGCAATAGCTACAGCGGCAAGTACGTGAAACTGACGGCCGACATCAGCGTAAGCACATCGTGCGGCAATGTGGAGGGCAGTGTACCGAAGAATGCCTTCAGTGGCACCTTCGACGGCGACGGCCACACCATCACCGCTACGATTGCCGACTCCAAAAACGAATGTACAGCCCTCTTCAGCTACATCCACGGTGCCACTATCAAGAACCTGAAGGTGGCGGGCAGTATCAACTCCGGCGAGAAGCACGCAGCAGCTATAGTGGGATACTCGAAAAGCACTGGCAACAGTATTACGAACTGCGCAGTCACAGCCCAAGTCAGCTGCAACTGGTACGTGGGCGGCATCGTGGCTCACTCCCTCGACAGCGAAATCAGTGTCAGCGGTTGCGTCTATAGCGGTCTGATGACCGGCTACAATTCCCACAAAAGAGTGTTCATCGGTTGGAGCGACAACGGCACCAAGACTGTCACCAACTGCCTTTACATCATGCAGCCTAGCCAGGACACCGGTAGATTAGACCTCGTGAAGGACGGCGGAACGCTGACCATGACGAACTGCTTCAAGACCGGCAACGTTGGTTCACAGGGTACGAGGGTCTATTACTCCGCTCCCGACGATGACATCACGTCGACAACAACGATTATCGGCAACACGGTTTACGTGCCTTGTACCTTCAGCGTCATGGAAAAGTATTATGCATATACGGGCAATGAACTCGACTTGTGTCCGACCATCACTACTGCCGACGGTACGGTGCTCACGAGGGGGACTGACTACACCTGCACCACCAGCCCTGCCACCGTAAAAGAAAAGGGCGAGTACACTATGCTCATTACCGCCAAGGACAGGTGCTTCGGCACAAAGACTTTCCGCTTCATCGTGACAGATGGTACTCCGGTAACCAGCGAAACGACCACTCTGACGACAGGCGAATATGTAGTAGATAACAATCTGGAAATCAACGAGCGCATCACCATCAGCGGTGATGTCACATTGCGTCTTCGCGAAGGTATCACCTACACCGCTAAGAAAGGCATCGAACTGAGCGAAGGCAACAGCCTGACCATAGCCGGATTTGGCACACTGACCATCAACGGCTGCGACAGCGGCAAGTCTGGCATCGGCGCAGTGAACGTGGGTACACTCACCATCAGTGGTGTCACTGTCAACGTCACAGGCGGTGAATATGCAGCAGCCATCGGTGGCGACAAGAATAATGCCAAGGGCGGCACCATCACTATCAACAGCGGTGTGGTCAATGCCAAGGGCGGCAAGCTGGCCGCTGGCATAGGCGGCGGTGCCGACGATCAGCCCGGACATTATGGCGTATGCGGCGACATCACCATCAATGGCGGTCAGGTGACAGCCCAGAGCGGATACAGGGCTGAAAAATACTGGCGTTATGGCAACATGGCAGGCATCGGTCCCGGTGCAGAGAAGCCAACCCCCGAAGGCGACTATTACGACAGCGGCACACTGAAACTTGGCTGGACCAAAGACACCGACTTCATCGATTGCAGCGGATTCGCAAATCCACAGGGCAGCACGCTGACCAGCATCACCTTTGCCGACGGCAAAAAATTCCAGCTTGAAGGCACTGAAACATTTGCCACCATCGAGAACTGCCGTGGTAAAAAGATAGTGCCACCCGTAGCACCTTATATTATCAGCAACACTGCCGAATGGAACGACTTCGTGGGTTCCGTCAACAACGGCAACAGCTTCAAAGGCAAGTTCGTGAAGCTGACGGCAGACATCAGCGTAAGCACATCGTGCGGCACCGTGGAGGGCAATGCGCAGAAGAACGCCTTCAGTGGCACCTTCGACGGCGACGGCCACACCATCACCGCCACGATTACCGACAACAGCAACGCAGGTACAGCCCTCTTCCGCTACATAAACGGCGCCACCATCAAGAACCTGAAGGTGGCGGGCAGCATTACCGGCGATATGCACGCAGCAGCCATCGTGGGCTTCTCCGGCGGCACGGGCAACAACATTGTGAACTGCGCAGCCACAGCCAATGTCAGCGGCGGCTCGCACATCGGCGGCATACTGGGCCACGGACTTAACAGCGACATCTCCATCAGAGGTTGTACGTTCAGCGGCCTGATGAAGGGTGGCGGAACAGCCAAGGGCGCCATCTTCGGATGGGGTGACAACGGCGGCAAAAAGAGCGTCACCAACTGCCTCTACATCATGCAGGACGGCCAAGACACCAATGGTCTCGACCTCGTGCGCAAGGATGCCGGCGACGTCAAGGTGACGGCCAGCTACAAGACCACCAAAGCAGAACAGAGTGGCGAACAGCCAAAGAATATTCGGAGACGCAGCCATACCATGGCCAATGTGGACGACGGTTCCGACATCGACACAACAGAGATTGTCGATACTCTGTTAGACGCTATCTGGGCTAATGAATATGACACCATGCCGGACTACTTCGGCGAGTTCCTGTTCGACTACGGTTTCCTGAAGGTCTATGAAGGCGGCCTGGAGTATGATGACAAATACTACGTCGCCAACATCCTCCTGGCTGACGAAGCCGACAATACCGCGCTCATCCTATTGACTGATGAAATCATCGCCGACGCGACCCTCACAGGGCGGACATTCTACAAGGACGGTACTTGGCAGACCATCTGCCTGCCCTTCAATCTTAGTGTGCTCGAGGGTTCACCTCTCGAAGGCGCTAAGGTGAAGAAACTGGCAAGCGGCGAGGGTGCCGGTACCGGCTTCGATGTCGAGACTGGCACGCTGACCCTCGACTTCGTGGATGCCGACAAGATAGAAGCCGGCAAACCCTACATCGTGAAGTGGGATAGCGGTGAAAACATCGCGCACCCCGTCTTCAAGGGAGTGACCATCAGCGCCGAAGATCCCATCGAGCAAAGAACGATGAGCGAGGATGAAAGGGTACATTTCATCGGCATCTATTGTCCCGTAGAGTTGGAGGCCAATAACTACACCAACCTCTACCTCGGCTCAGACGGAAAGATATACTGTCCGGAGGCAGACGGCTTCTACCTATACTCCTTCAATGCAGGCTTCCTCGTGGATCTTGGCGATGTAGCGGCTATCAGCAGCATTATCATCAACCTCAACGACGGAACCGGAATCGGAAATGTTCAATGTTCAATGTTCAATGGTCAATCCGACGGCTGGTACACGCTCGACGGGCGCAAACTTAAAGGCAAACCCACGCTGAGGGGTCTATATATTAAAAATGGTATAAAAATCACAATTAAGTAAACAATGAGAAGAATATCCCCTTGGGCGATTGCCGAAATCTTCACCCTCTGTGTCTTAGCGGCTATCGTTGTATTCGGTAAAAAAGCTAAAGCTCAAGACGAGAATTCCGATACCCCCGCGACGGTGGTATCGACCGAACTGATTCGCACCAGCCAGAGTTGGGACGGCGTGGAGCTGCCCGACTACCTGCAAGGACGTCCGGAGCTGGTAGCCGTGAGGTACGACTTTCCCATCGGCAAGAAGCTGGGCTGGCATCACCATCCCGTGATGAACTACGGTATCCTGGTGCAGGGCGAACTGACCATCATCGGGCTGGACGGCAAGGAGAAGGTGGTGCATGAGGGTGAGCCCGTCGTGGAGATGGTGAACACCATCCACCACGGCGAGAACCGCGGTGACAAGGACGTCATCCTCTACATGTTCTACCTTTCGCAGAAAGACTCGCTGCTGGCCGTGCAGCATCCTGAAATCACGGAGCAGTGAGAGGAGAGGTCAAACTTGTTTGGACTTTCCCGAGTCGCGACGTGATTCAACGAAGTTAAATTCCGTTGGAGTGAGAGGAGAGGTCAAAACTTTAGTGTGTTAATTTCCCCGATTTCCTTGTGAAGGATTGAAAATAGTTGTAAATTTGTGCCACGAATTCATGTAAACCGGCATAAATATGGGAGCTGATACAATACTTTTCTGTGGCTTTAGTCTCCATGCGTGGATCACCATCGTGACGGTGCTGGGGATGTTCTCCATTCTGCTGTTCACCAAGTGGCGCAGCGACCTGGTCTTCCTTGGTGCAATCGGCGTACTCTATGTCACAGGTGTTCTCGATGCAAAGGAAGCCTTCTCGGGCTTCAGCAACACCTCGGTCGTCACCGTCGGTGTGCTGTTTGTAGTCGTTGCGGGCCTGATGCATACAGGCGTACTGCAATGTATTGTGAGGTATCTGCTTGGCTCGCCCAACAGTTACTCGAAGGCGGTGATCCGACTGATGATACCCGTGGCTGTGCTCAGTTCCTTCCTGAGCAACACAACGGTCGTGTCGCTCTTCGTCAACATCGTCAAGATGTGGGCTAAGAAACTGAACATTTCACCCTCCAAACTGCTGATTCCATTGAGCTACGCTTCGGGCATGGGCGGTGTGTGTACCCTCATCGGTACTCCGCCGAACCTGATCATCAGCGGACTCTACGAGGAGAATACGGGTGAGGCCATGAACATTCTGGCTACGACCATCCCCGGACTGTTCTGCCTGGCTGTTGGCGTGCTGTCGGTCATTGCCATGCGCAGGCTGCTGCCGGACCGCAAGGCTCCGGAGAGTGCTTTCGAATCGACAAATGACTACACCGTGGAATTGCAGGTTCCGTCGGACAATCCTTATATCGGCCAGACGCTGGGTGAGGTTGGGCTCTTCCACGTCAAAGGCGGCAGCCTGATAGAGATGCACCACTTCGACGAGATCCCATTGCCAATCACGGAGGACGAACCCATCATGGGTGGCGACCACCTGGTCTATGCCGGACAGATAGACGAGCTGATAGAGGTGGCATATACCCACAAACTGGTGAGCGCCGACCACCATGTCTTTTCCATTAAGGAGTTAGATGGTTATAGCAAATTGCGCACGGCATACGTCACCTTCGGCAGCAGTCTGATAGGGAAGACCATCGGCGGCAGTTCTTTCGAGAAGGATAACAATGTGATGCTGGCAGCTGTTGCCCGACGCGGTGAGCGCATCAACGAGGCACCGCGAAACGTGGTACTGCAGGCTGGCGACACGTTGCTGCTGGTATGTCCGAAGCATATCAACGTCAATATGTCTTCTTTGGAGGACGACCTCCGCTTCTTTGACTCCGATGCCGTGCCCAACGTCGGCTACGGCACGATTGTCTCCACCGCCATCATGATTGCCATGGTGGTACTCTCGGCCCTCAACGTCCTGCCGCTGCTGCAGTGCGCCTTCCTCGCAGCTGCCGCCATGCTCATCTGCCGTTGCTGCAACATGGAGCAAGCCATGCGGGCTATCAACTGGGATATCCTGATGGTCTTCGCCGGTAGTGCCGTCCTCGGCCTCGCCATTCAGCATACGGGCATCGCCGAGCGGTTGGCCAACGGTATCCTCAATGTCTGCGGCACCAACCCCATTGTGGTGATGACGGCCATTTGCCTGGTCGCAACCTTCGCTACCGAGTTCATCTCGAATACTGCAGCCGGTGCCATGTTCTTCCCCATCATGTTTGAGGCGGCAGAGAAGCTGGGCTATGAGCCTTATCCCTTCCTCATTGCCCTGATGATCAGCGTGAGCAGCAGCTTTGCCACACCTATCGGCTCGCCCACGCACATGCTGGTCTATGCCCCTGGCGGCTACCGCTTCAGCGACTTCATGCGCATCGGCTTGCTGATGAACATCATTATCCTTGCTGCCAACATCTTCATCGTCAACATTGTTTACCCGTTGACACCGTTGCCATAAAAAAAACAACCCGGGGCAAAAAGATGCCACCGGATTGCTACCACCCTTGTTGCGGGAGCTTGACTCGAACAAGCGACCTCCAGGTTATGAGCCTGGCGAGCTACCAACTGCTCCACCCCGCGATGTTTTGCGGGTGCAAAGGTACGACAAAGCGAGCAAAATGCAAAAGAAAAAGGAAAAAAAATTTGTTTTTCTTTTAATTTTGCTTTTTCGAGCGCAAAAGTAGCTCGATAAAATCAAGGTACGACAAAAAGTGAAAAGTGAAAAATTAAAAGTGAAAAATTATTGCATTTTTCGTGTTTTTTTTGTTGTTTCCTGCACAAAACACACCCATTTGAGCATTTTTAACACAAGAAAATTGCACAAATCGAGGGAATTGTGCTATCTTTGCAAACGAAATGACTATGATAAAGACACGAATAAAGCTTGTAGATGTGGCACGTCAGCTGTTCGCCAAGAAGGGACTGGAGAACACCACGATGAATGACATTGCTCTGGCTTCGGGCAAAGGTCGGCGTACGCTTTATACCTATTTCAAAAGTAAGGAAGAAATTTATTGGGCAGTTATTGAAGGTGAGCTGGAGCGTATCAACGAGAAAATGAATGATGTGGCTAACCAGGAAATGGAACCGGAAGACAAGCTCGTGGAAGTCATCTACACCCACCTGAACATGATCAAGGAGGCGGTTCAGCGCAACGGAAACCTGCGTGCCGAGTTCTTCCGCAACATCATCATGGTGGAGAAGGTGCGCAAGAACTTCGACCGTAGCGAACAGCGTCTCTTTGCCTCCATTATGGCAGAAGGTGTGCAACTGGGCCGCTTCGAGATAGACAGTATCCCGCTCTTCTCGGACATTATGCACTACTGCGTGAAGGGACTGGAAATCCCGTACATCTACGGCCGTTTGGCCGACGGGATGCCTCAGGGTATGAGTCGCGGCATCGTGCAGAAACTCATTCATAAGGCTCTGAGCCGTCAGGACAACAAGCATATCAGTCAATACCTGTAAAGTGAAGAGTGGGACCCCCTAACCCCTTTTAGGGGGAATCAATTAAAATTAAGAATTAAAAGTTAAGAATTATAAGGATGAAATTATTAGAAGGGAAAACGGCACTCATTACGGGTGCAGCAAGGGGCATCGGTAAGGCGATTGCCTTGAAGTTCGCCTCGGAAGGCGCTAACATAGCATTCACCGATCTGGTGCTCAACGATGAGATGGCAGCCGGGTTGGAAGCTACACGCAAAGAGATAGAAGCCGTAGGCGTGACCTGTCGCGCATACGCTGGCAATGCTGCCGACTTCGCAGCAACCGAAGAGGTAGTGAAGCAGATCAAAGAGGACTTCGGCACTATTGATATTCTGGTGAACAATGCCGGCATCACGAAGGACGGACTCATGCTCCGCATGACCGAACAGCAGTGGGATGCCGTTATCAATGTGAACCTGAAGAGTACCTTTAACTTTACCCATGCATGTGTGCCCGTCATGATGCGTCAGCGCGGAGGCAGCATCATCAACATGGCCAGTGTGGTCGGTGTTCACGGTAACGCAGGTCAGGCGAACTATGCCGCTTCGAAGGCAGGCATGATTGCCCTGGCCAAGAGTATCGCCCAGGAGATGGGACCGAAGGGCATCCGCGCCAATGCGATTGCTCCGGGCTTCATCGAGACAGCTATGACGGCACAGCTCAGCGAAGAGATTCGCGAGGAGTGGAAGAAGAAGATACCTTTGCGCCGCGGCGGTCAGGTGGAGGACATTGCCAATGTGGCAACTTTCCTGGCAAGCGACATGAGCAGCTACGTCAGCGGTCAGGTCATCCAGGTGGATGGGGGCATGAATATGTAGGACCCCCCCTTAGGGGGAGAAATGTTCAATGTTCAATGGTCAATGGTCAATGTGATTTTTGAGGACAACCATCTGATAGCTGTTGCTAAGAAAGCGGGGGACATCGTGCAGGGAGACAAGACCGGCGATGTCCCCTTGTCTGATATGGCGAAGGCTTATCTGAAGGAGAAGTACCACAAGCCTGGCGAAGTGTTTCTGGGAGTGGTGCACAGGTTGGACCGTCCCGTAAGCGGTGTGGTGCTCTTTGCCCGGACTTCAAAAGCATTGCCGCGACTCAACAAGATGTTTGCCGAGCATCAGGCGGTAAGGAAGACCTACCTGGCTATCGTTGCCAACAGACCGCCCGAGCCACAGGGCACACTTACCCATTGGCTAACGCGCAACGAGAAGCAGAACCTGGCCCGGGCCTACGACCGTGAAGTGCCGAACAGCAAGAAGGCTGTATTGGATTATCGCCTCGTGGCGCAGTCGGAACGTTATTATCTGGTTGAAATAGAGTTGCATACGGGCCGTCATCATCAGATACGCTGCCAGCTTGCCAAAATGGGTTGTCCCATTCGTGGAGACCTGAAATACGGTGCTCCGCGCAGCAATCCCGACGGCAGCATCAGTCTGCATGCCTGGCGCTTGTCGCTGGAGCATCCCGTATCGCACGTTTCCCTCACCATCGAGGCACCAGTACCCGAAGAACGCCTTTGGCAAGAAATTACTGCAGCAAACAATGTTTGACCAAAAAGACACAATTTTCTATGTATTGTGTGGCAGAATGAAGAGTTTTTCGTACATTTGTCTCTCGAATAGTGCTGAAAAGGGATGAAACGTGCGCTGAAAATCATCTTTAGGACACTTCTGGTAATAGTATTGCTTATCGTGATGCTTGCTGCCAGCCTTTATCTGCCCCCCGTGCAAAGGTGGGCGGTGAATAGGCTTACTGCATATTTGCAGGAAGAGACAGGACTGGAAGTGTCTATAGGCAGTGTGCATTTGGCCTTCCTCCTCGACCTTAGCCTTGGGCAAGTTCATGTGGAGAAAGCGAATACCGATGTCATAGATGTGGAGCATGTCCTTGTTGACCTTGACCTCACTCATCTGCTGGTGTTGCACATCGGTGTGGAAGCCGTGGAACTTTCGAACGGCAGTGTTTACACGACAGACCTAATAGAAGCGCTATGCATGGAGGGAAATATAGGCCTTCTCAGGGTTGCTCACGACGATATTGATTTGCGACGCAAGAAGGTAAATGTATCGGAAGCAACGCTGGATGGCTGTGTGCTTGACATCAAACTTCGTGAAGTAGCAGAAGAGGACACGACAGAGAGTGCACCTGTAGATTGGCAGATTGACATCGGCAAAGTTATAATTCAAAATTCAAAATTCAAACTTCAAAACGCCACCCCGGACTTTATATTCAGTGCTGCGATTCGTCAGGCGAGTCTCGATGGTGGCGACATCAGCCTTAGCCAGGGCTCTTATCGTGTGGCCGACATCAGCCTTTTGGCGGATAGCCTTTCCTATGATATTCCCCAAGTCGATTCTGTGGCAGGACTGGATGTGAATCATCTGGCCTTCTTCGACATGAAGCTGCAGCTCGACAAACTTTCCTATAATCAAAATTCCTCGGCTCTCAATGCCCAGCTTCGTCGGCTTGCCTTCCGTGAGAGAAGTGGCTTCTGCCTCGATAATCTAACGGTTAACCTCTCCCTCGATTCCACCCATCTGACTGTTGCGGGACTTGACCTGCAGACACCGCACAGCTCTGCTCAGGGCAATATTAACCTGGACTGGAGTGCCCTCTCGCCCCGATCACGTGGACAGATGAAAGCCGATGTGCAGGCTTCTTTAGGTAGCGAGGATGTCCTCTGTCTCGCAGCGGCCTACCTGCCAGAGGGTCTTGCTGCATGCTATCCGTCCCAGCCGCTGAATCTCGACCTCTTTGCGGCGGGTAACGTTGACAGCCTTTCTTTGCAGACCTGTTCTGTGGCGATGCCTACGGTGCTCGATGCGCGCGCTACAGGCTCATTGCAGAATGTAACTGACAGCATAGCCCTCGGTGCAGACCTGCGGTGGGATGTTGTTACGATGGACCTCAGTTGTCTCAACCGCTACTTGGGTTTGAACGATGTGCACTTTCCCAAGATGGTTCTTCATGCCGACACGAAGTTGCGCGAGGCATCGAAGCTTACTACGGATGCGTTGCTCCTGGAGCAAGGAGGCAGAGCTCATCTGAGGGGCAATATAGACCTGCAGACAATGGCGTATCAGGCGGATGCCCGCATCAATGACCTGCAGCTTCACGACTTCCTGCCGCACGACTCCCTCTATCTTCTCACAGCTACCGCCAAACTGTCGGGGCGTGGCACCGATTTGCTTAGTCCACATGCCGTCCTTCGGGCACAGGCGGCTATCGATCATCTGGGTTATGCTTCATGGAACCTGGACAATATTAATGCCGACTGTCGTCTGGAGAAAGGTAAGGCTATGCTCGAGATGAGCAGTCAGAACGACCTGCTTTGCCTGCATGGCTGTGTAGATGGTGCCATCGAAGGACGAAAGCTGAAGGCAGCTGCCTTCAATATGGACATGAGCCATATCGATCTCTATGCGCTTCACTTGGCAAAGAGACCTATTGCTGCGAGCATGGTGATGCATGTGGATGGCGCTTCCGATTTCCTGCAGACCCATAGCCTGGCAGCTCGTATCGAGGCAATGGAACTGACGACAGCCGACACCATTATTCATCCCCTCGACCTCTCTCTCGATGCCAATCTCACGCCAGAACTCATTCAGGTGAAGGCACTTTCGGGCGACCTCTGCCTCTCGGTTTCCTCCGACCAGGGGCTTGATTCCCTTCTGGCCCGTTACGATACTTTCAGTCAGGAGTTGCATCGGCAAATGGATAGCCTTCGCATCGAGCAGGATACGCTCCGCACTTTGCTGCCGCACCTCAAGATGGAACTTGACTGCGGGCAGCAGAATCCCCTTTGCAATATCCTGCGCCATGCAATCGGCTATAGTTTCCGCAACCTCTCTTTCCATCTTCTTTCTTCACCGGCGGAAGGGTTGGTCGGCAATGGTCACATCTTTGCCCTCAATACCGGAGCTATCTTGCTCGACAGCATCCAATGGCGCATCCGGCAGGAGCAGAGCAGACTCTCGCTGGATGCTCAGGTTGCCAACGGACCGAAGAACCGCATGGTGACATTCCAGTCCCAGATGCATGTTTCACTAACGTCAACGGGTGCCGAAACAAGTGTGCTCTTCAATGATGCCAAGGGACAGAAGAGTGTCGATATCGGGCTGGCTCTGGAACTGTTGGCCGATGGAATACGTGCCCATTTCACTCCGCTCAACCCCGTCATAGCCTATCGGAACTTCACGCTCAATGCCGATAACTTCGTCACCCTCACTCGCAGCGGACATCTTGATGCGCTGGTCAACCTTCTGGCCGATGACGGTACGGGCTTGAAGCTCTACACGACACCCAACGAAGCGGCTTTGCAGGATATATCTCTCAGCGTGAATCATTTCAACGTGGGTGAGTTGACACAGGTTATTCCCTTTATGCCCGACATTAGCGGGTTCCTCCAGGGCGACCTCCATTATATGCAGGCAGACAGCACAACGACCGTTTCGGCCGAGATGCTTGTGAATAAGATGGCCTATAATGGTGTCTTGCTAGGCAACATAGGATTGAACGGCGTGTATTTCCCGAATGCCGACGGTTCGCACTATGTGGACGGCATCATCACGCAAAACGGCGGGGAGATTCTTCTGGTCAACGGAGAATATCACGAGGAGAACGGACAGGGAAAGATGGAGGGAGAAGCTACCTTCCAAAAGTTGCCTTTTGCCTTCCTCAATGCCTTCATGCCAGACGGACCGTTTGCAATGAGCGGCTATGCCTGGGGTGACTTCAAGGTGAACGGACATACGGACAATCCAATTCTGAACGGCCAACTACGAACGGATTCCCTTCACATTGATGCCGACAGCTATAATGTGAACCTGCAGATACCCGACCATACGATAACGGTTAAGAACAGTCGCCTTGACCTTAATCGCATCGAGGCATACGCCGCAGGCAAGACACCCCTTGTGCTCGACGGCAACATCGATTTCAGCAATCTGGAGCGTGTGCAGTTGGATCTGAATGTCAGAGCCGAGAACTACCAGCTCATCAATGCTCCGAAGAAACAAGGCTCTTTGGCTTATGGCAAGGTGTTCGTCAACCTGGGCGGACGTTTCTGGGGAACCCTCTCCGACCTCAAGATGCGTGGCCGCCTCGATGTTCTGGGCAGTACCGATGTCAGTTGTGTTCTCACCGATACGCCCATAACGGTGGACGACCAGCTCTCGGACATCGTTACTTTCTGCGATTTCACCGACACGATTGCCGTAGAGCCTCTTGATGTGGCTCGTCAAAGCATCGATATCCAGATGAATGTCAGCATTGCCGAGACAGCTCAGATACATTGTTTCCTGAGTGATGGCGGCAATGATTTCATTGATTTGCAGGGTGGGGGAGAGATGACGCTGACCTATGACCTCCAGAACGATATGCAGCTCTGGGGTCGCTATACCATCATGAAAGGTACGATGCGCTATTCACTGATGGCGATTCCCCTCAATGACTTCCGCATCGAACAGGGCAGTTATGTCGAGTTCCAGGGCAACATGATGAATCCTCGCCTCAGCATCAACGCCAGCGAGCGCGTCAGGTCCACCGTTACGGAGAATACTGTACCACGCAATGTGGCGTTCGATGTCGGATTGGCACTAAGCCGGACGCTCGACGACATGGGGTTGGAGTTCACCCTTCAGGCTCCCGAAGACCTGACTGTCCAGAACCAGTTGAACTCAATGACTGCGGAAGAGCGTGGACGCGTGGCTGTCACGATGCTTGTCACGGGAATGTATGTTACGGACGATGCCGAGACGAATGGCGGCTACAACTACGCCAATACTCTCAACGCCTATCTGCAGAGTGCTATCAACGAGATTGCCGGCAAGGCTCTCAGCACCGTCGACGTCAACTTCGGCATTGCCAGTGGGACATCAGAGGCAGGCACGACGACGACCGACTACAGCTTCAGTTTTGCCAAGCGCTTCTGGGGCAACCGCATCAGCGTCATTGTGGGCGGTAAGGTCAGCACGGGTCGTGATGCCACCAACACCGGCCAGACCATCATCGACAATATCTCCATCGAGTATCGCCTCGATAAATCGGCCTCGCGCTATGTCAACATCTTCTACGACAACAACTACGAGTCGTTGATCGAGGGACAGGTCACCAAGATGGGCGGTGGCATTGTGTTGCGCAAGAAAGCCGATAAGCTCAGCGAACTCTTCATCTTCAAGAAAACGCCCCAGCCTCTCGCCCGACCCGAAGAGAAGCGAAAGGAACAAGAAAAGGAAAACGAAAACGAGACCAAATGAACAAAATACAGTCCATAAAGTTCCTGCTGCTTTGCCTGCTTGTTTCGGCTTGTTCCCTTACGAAGAACTTGCCGGAGGGTGAGACGCTTTACCGTGGCATAAAAAGTATAGATTATGAAAAAAGACAACAGGCGAAGGACAATGGTCAGCAGGAGGGTGTCATCACCGCCTTGGCCGATGCCTATACGACCGTCGAAGGGCTGTTGAGTGGCGATGCCTCTGCGTTGAAGTCTGGGGATATGGACGAAAAAGCCCTGCGCGACAGTATGCGTCGTGCTTCCGAGAAGGATAAAGAAGCCTACGAATCGGCAAAAGAGGAGGTGGAAGCTGTCCTCTCGTATGCTCCCAACGGTGCTTTCATGGGCAGTAGTTTTGTCACGCATCCTTTCCCCATCAAACTGCTCATCTACAACCGCTATGCCGGCAGCAAGCATCGTTTCGGACGCTGGATGTTCAATAGCTTCGCTGGATCGCCTGTGTTGATGAGCAATGTCAATCCCCGTTTGCGTTCCACTGTTGCACAGAACACCCTTCGCAGTCGCGGCTATTTCCGTGCACAAGCTTCCTACGAGACATTGCCCAACCAGCGCGACACTCTGAAGGAACGTGTGCGTTACAACATCCATCCGGGGCCGCTCTATCATCTGGACAGCATCGAATACCGGAATTTCCCGCCGCAGGCCGACAGCATCATCCGGAAATCTTTACTCTCCCCAAAAGGGAGCGAGGAAACTTTGCATCGCGGAGACCCCTTCAGCGTGGTCAGTCTCGAGGCCGAGCGTACACGTATTGTCGGTGCTTTGCGCGAGCAGGGCTACTACTACCAGCGGAACGATTATATCAGTTTCCGTGCCGATACCCTCCAGACGCCCATGATGGTGAAGTTACAGGTGCAGCCTTCGCCTACAGCTCCGAAAGAGGCGATGCGTCCTTATCATATCGGTACGACGCGCGTGAACATTTATAAATATGGTGACCGGCAGATTGTCGACACTGTAACTCTCAGGGGCGGTTTTGCTTTCGGCTATAGCCGTCCGCTCTCTCGAAAAGAAGTCATCCCCGTCCCATCCAGTACAGAGGGGAAACTCCCCCCGAAGGCGGCAAGGTCTGCAGTTAAGGGCTTCTTGTTGCGGCCCCGTGCTATGTGGCGCTCCTTGCTCTTCCGCCGCGGCGACCTCTATCGGCAGTCCTTGGGCGAGCTGATGCAGGAAGGATTGGCCTCGATGAATGTCTTCTCCTCGCTGCGTATCAACTATGTACCCCGCGAAGCCCCTCAGGATTCAATGTTCAATGGTCAATCTTCAATGGCCAACGACACCCTTGACATCGTTGTCAATGCGACACTCGACAAACCCTACGATGCGGAGTTCCAGGGAAATGTTACCGGCAAGACGAACGGTCAGGTAGGTCCCGGAGCCAGCTTCTCCTTCTCCAAACACAATGCCTTCCGAGGTGCCGAGACGCTGACGTTCAAGGTGTGGGGTTCCTACGAATGGCAGACAGGTGCCAATGTGGAGGGTAGCAGCTCGTGGCTCAATTCCTATGAGTATGGGCTCAGCGGTTCGCTCTCCTATCCGCGCTTCCGTTTCTTTGGCTTGGGGCGCAAGGTAGGTCGCCGCTTTGTCTCGTCCACAGCCGTTGACCTGCAGGCACAATGGATGAACCGAGCCGGGTATTTTGGACGTGTCTCCTGGAGTGCCGGCGTCAACTATACCCTCCAGCGTCAACAGCGCATCAAGCACGAGTTCTCGCCCCTGACAATAACCTACGACCAGTTGCTGCACAGCACCGAGCGCTTCGACTCCATCGTGAGAGCCAATCCTGCGCTCTATGTCTCCATGCGTGACCAGTTTGTGCCCAGTATGTCATACACTTTCTCGTGGGCAGGCACTCCGAAGCATCCATCGGCACTTGTCGTGTCGTTCAAGGAAGCCTCGGCGCTTGTTTCCAGCATCTATGCCATCTGCGGAGAGTCATACAGCAAGGAGGGCAAGAAGCTTCTGGGCGTACCCTTTGCCCAATTCGTCAAGACCACCGTACAATACACGCGCCAGTTCCCCCTGACGAAGCGCAGCCTTCTGGCCACGCGTGTCTTCGGCGGCTTCGTTTATAGCTACGGCAATGCGAAGTCAGCGCCCTACAGCGAGCTTTTCACCGTAGGTGGAGCGAACAGCATCCGAGCCTTCGGTATGCGCACCATCGGTCCGGGTTCCTATCATCCGGCCTCGTCACAGTATTCCTATGTTGACCAGACGGGTGATCTGAAGCTGGAGGCCAACGTGGAGTACCGCTTCCCCATCGTCGGGAAGTTGCAGGGTGCCACCTTCCTGGATGCAGGCAATGTGTGGCTGCTGCGTGAGAGTACGAGTCAGCCAGGCGGTCGGTTCACCTTCAAAAACCTTGGCGACCAGATAGCTTTGGGAACCGGTGTCGGCTTGCGCTACGACCTGGACTTCCTTGTCATCCGTTTCGACCTCGGTATCGGCATCCATGCCCCCTACGATACAGGCAAGCGTGGTTACTACAACATGCCCAGCTTCGGCAAGTCCCTCGGCTACCATTTCGCCATAGGTTATCCCTTCTGATTATAAACTAATTCTCCCTAGAAAGATGATCAAGATACTTGAAAAAATCAATGTTGTGATAGAGCCCTATAAGGATGATAAAATCTCGCGGATCTATGACTGGATTATGCTTGTAGCCATTTTTATTGGCGTGTTTCCCCTGATGTTTCGAACCCAGTGCAAGCTTTTCTGGTTTTTCGACATTCTCTCCTGTCTGTGTTTCGTGGCCGATTACATCCTGCGATGGATTACATGCGGTGTCCGCTCGAAGCGGAAGACCTGGCTCACGTACGTAATTTATCCGTTCACCCCGATGGCCATTATCGACATGCTCTCGATACTTCCGACCGTTACGGTACTGGCCCCGGCCTTTAAGATAGTCCGAGTCTCGCGTCTGCTGAAGATATTGCGTGTCGTCAAGGTCATCCGGTATTTCGAGTCCTTGGAGATGATTATTGCTGTGATACGGAAACAGCAGAGGATTCTCTGTACGGTCCTTTCTTTGTCAGTCTTCTACATCTTCATCACTGCGATAATCATGTTCAATGCCGAGGAAGATATCAATCCTCAGACGGGAGACTTTCTCTTCCACAACTTCTTCGACGCCTTCTATTGGGCTGCTTGTACCCTGACCACCGTAGGTTACGGCGACCTGTATCCCATTTCCAATATCGGCAGGATTATCAGCGTGATATCCTCGATGGTTGGCATCGCCATTATCGCCTTGCCCTCCGGTGTCATCACCGCCGGATACCTGGATGAATTAAGGGAAAGAAAGAAAACCGAGGTTAAGGAACAACAAGAGAAATAATCGACCGCCGGCACTCGTTGTATGTATATATTTTTAGTGGGTTACGGTTACGCAAAGGCAGTCATCGGGTAATTCCGGCGGCTGCTTTTTGTTATTCGTTCCAGAAGCGCCAGCTGGCGATGGCTTGGAGGTGGAGCATTTCGAGGCCGTTCTTTACGGTGGCACCCTGTGCTCTGCCTTTTTGCATGAAGAGGGTGTCTTCGGGGTTATAGACACAGTCGAAGAGTAGATGCCTGGGGGTGAGGTATTCGTAGGGAATGGCGGGTGCCTGATCGACCTTGGGGAACATGCCGACTGGGCTGCAGTTGACAATAACAGTATAGTCTTGCAAGGTCTCTGCTGTAATGTCCTCATAGGTTATCATGCCCTCGCGGGGCGTACGGCTAACATATTTCCATTCCAAGCCCAAACGTTTAAGCCCCACACAGATGGCTTTGCTTGCACCGCCGGTGCCTAAGACCAATGCCTGCTTGTGATGCGATTGCAGCAAAGGACGGATGCTTTCGGTGAAGCCGATGATGTCGCTGTTGAAGCCCTTGAGCCGCCCGTCGCGGACGCGGATGACATTGACAGCTCCAATCTCCCGTGCCTCGTCGCTCAGTTCGTCGAGCATCGGGATGACCGCCTGCTTGTGGGGTAGGGTAACGTTCAAACCGCGCAGCTCGGGGTTGTTGCGCAGCACGTCGAGGAGCATCCCCGCATCGGGAATCTCGAAGTTGAGGTACTGTGCGTCTATGCCCTCGCGGGCGAACTTCTCTGTGAAAAAACCTCTGCTGAAACTATGGCCCAGAGGATAGCCTATGATACCGTATTTAGTCATTTTTCTGCCAGATACATTGTACTAATGCCGAAGGTGAAGCGACGCCATTGTATTCTGCCAAATCCAATTTGACAGAGAACTCTTTCCATTACTTCGCCCTGTGGAAAGGCGTGCACGCTGTTTGTCAGGTATTTGTAGGCCTTGACGTCGCGGCTGAACATCCAGCCGACAACGGGAATTACCATGTGCGAGTATATCCAGAACAGCTGTTTCATGGGAGTATCCTTGGGCGCTGCCAATTCCAGCATCAACAGGTGTCCCCCAGGCTTCAACACGCGTTTGATTTCCGTCAGCCCCTGTTCGAGGCTTTCGAAGTTTCGTGCCCCGTAGGCTACGGTCACGGCATCGAAACTGTCATCTTCGAACGAGAGGTGCATGCAGTCCTCCTTTTTGAAACTGACGATGCGTTCCAATTGGTGCTGGTTCACCTTGTGGGCAGCAATCTCCATCATCTCGTGACTGATGTCGGCACCGATTACGAACTGAGGTTTCAGCCGCTCTGCTGCCAGAATCGCAAAGTCGCCTGTCCCCGTAGCAATATCCAGGATGGCTTTGGGCTGGAAGGGTTTCAGCGTGTCGATAGCACGGTTGCGCCACAGACGGTCAATCCCCAACGACAAGGTGTGGTTCATCTTGTCGTAGGTGGGCGCCAGGTTGTCGAACATCCGTTCCACCTGCGTCCCTTTTCGCTCCTCTTTGTTGTAGGGCTTTATTATCTCTTGCTGGTAAGCCATTCCGTCACGTTCCTCTCGATGCGGGCAGCAAGGTTGCCTTTGTCGTCTGCAGGCACAAACTTCTTGCCCACGATGTGCTCGTAGAGCTCGATGTAGCGGTCTGCCACGCTCTGGGCGTATGCGTCGGTTATCTCGGGCATGACCTGTCCGGGCTGGTTCATAAAGTTGTGCTCGATGAGCCACTGGCGCACGAACTCCTTCGAGAGTTGCTTCTGAGGCTCGCCTTTCGCGAACTTCTCCTCGTAACCGTCGGCATAGAAGTAGCGGCTGCTGTCGGGCGTGTGAATCTCGTCGATGAGGATGACCTTGCCGTCGCGCTTGCCGAACTCATATTTGGTATCGACCAGGATGAGGCCCTTCGAGGCGGCAATCTCCGTACCTCTCTGGAAGAGGGCGCGGGTGTACTTCACCATTGTCTCCCAGTCCTCCTTGCTGACCAGTCCCTGGCGGACGATTTCCTCAGCAGAGATGTTCTCGTCGTGTCCCTCTTCAGCTTTTGTGGTCGGAGTTATAATGGGTTCCGGGAACTTCTCGTTCTCGCGCATGCCGTCAGGCAGCTTCACGCCGCACAGCTCGCGGCAGCCGGCCTTATACTCGCGCCAGGCAGAGCCAGTCAGGTAGCCTCGGATAATCATCTCCACGCGGAAACCTTCTGCCTTGAGTCCGACAGTTACCATCGGGTCGGGTGTTGCCAGCTTCCAGTTGGGCACGATGTCTGCCGTTGCATCAAGGAAGGAGGCAGCGATCTGGTTGAGCACCTGTCCCTTAAAGGGGATGCCTTTTGGCAGAATGACATCGAAGGCCGAGATACGGTCCGTTGCGACCATCACCATCAGGTCATCGTTGATGTTATACACGTCGCGTACCTTACCGTGATACACGCTTACCTGTCCGGGCAGGTTGAAGTCGGTTCTTGTCAGAGCTTTCATATCTTTTCGTTTGTTGTTTTGGGTTCAGTATATTCTTTTCCTCTCTCTATTTCAGCTTCATATTTGTTGTATGCCTTCACGATGCGTGTCACCAGCCCATGTCTGACGATGTCTTTCTCGTTCATCTCTATGAAGCTGATGCCCTTGATATCCCTCAGTATCTCGCAGGCTTCTCGCAGGCCACTTCTTACTCCTTTTGGCAGGTCAATCTGCGTCATGTCGCCCGTGATAATCATTTTGGTATTGATTCCCATTCGGGTCAGGAACATCTTTATTTGTGCACTGGTGGTGTTCTGTGCCTCGTCTAGGACGACGACGGCATCGTTCAGCGTACGGCCACGCATAAAGGCAAGCGGTGCTATCTGTATGATGTTCTGCTCCATCATTTCATGCAGCTTCTGAGTGGGAATCATGTCCTCGAGGGCATCGTAGAGCGGTTGCAGGTAGGGGTCTATCTTATCCTTCATGTCACCTGGCAGGAATCCCAGCTTCTCTCCGGCTTCTACAGCGGGTCGAGACAGGATAATCTTCCTGACCTCCTTGTTCTTCAATGCTCTTACAGCCAATGCTATGCTGGTGTAGGTTTTTCCTGAACCTGCAGGACCTACGGCAAATATCATGTCGTTCTCTTGATAGGCTTTGACCAGTTGTTGCTGGTTCAGACTTCTTGCCGTGATAGGTTTCCCCGTGACGCTATAGACAATCACGCCCTCCACGCCTTCGCGGTTTGTCTTTTCTCCTTTCAGTATCTGCAGGATTTCTTTCTCCGTGAGGCTGTTGAATCTGAGAATGTGCTGCTGGAGTTTCTGTATGTTCTCCTCGAAAGCACACATCTCCAGTTCGTCGCCCATGACGTGGATAACGTTGCCGCGGGCTACGATGCGGAGCTTCGGATAGAGCGCCTTCAGCATCTGCATATTGACGTTGTTCACGCCATAGAGAAGCACTGGGTCGATGTCCTCGATAACGATATGTTTTTCTATCATTTCTTTTCTATTTTAATGCAAAAGTAAGAAAAAAGTTCATAGTTCTTCGCATTTTCTTTAAAAAAAAATGCTTAGGCGCAGGCGGAACATAGTTCATAGTTCATAATTATTTTTCATTTCTTCCATTTTTCACTTTTCACTTTTCACTTTTGGCTTCGCTGAGTTAGCTTTTGCTCGGAATTATTCAAATAATTTGATAATTCTCTCGCTTATTTGCTGACTTCACTTTTTTATTGTAATTTTGTGCCGCAAAAGAATGAAAAGACTAAAGAAAAACATATTTTTAGGCCTTTGCGGAGGCATTGTAGCTGTACTCGGAGTTGTAAGGCTTGCCTTTCCCAAGGTGGCACAGCCCCGAGGAGAGGCCAATGAACCAGTGCAGGAGATAGCGAAGCCGGCGCAGCAGGATATAGAGCCCGCGGTAGAAACTCTGGAGACCCCGATTCATGAAGAATTGTCCAAACTCTCCCCAAATCCAGGGGAAAGAGTTAAGTGGCACCCTGTGCGTAGCGTTCCCTCGTATGCAGCTTGCTTCCCTGATGTGCAGGATGTGCAGATAGTGGCCGCCAAGCGTTGGGGCGTCAAGCCCGTACGCAACAGAGTAGAAGCGGAGCACCGCAGGGAGCAGCTTGTCTATGTGGGCGCCAATCCTCTCTATTGCATCGATAAGGGGATGAGGCACAGTATTCCCTACCTTGTGCCTCGCGCAGCCAACCTGCTCTCGCTCATCGGGCGTAGCTATATGGACAGCCTCTACATAAAAGGTGTCCCCTTGCACCGAATCATTGTGTCGAGCGTCCTCAGGACAGAAGAAGATGTAGCCCGTTTGCAACGAGGCAATGGCAACGCTACCACCCAGAGTTGCCATCTGTTCGGTACCACCTTCGATGTCTGCTATAACCGCTTCTCTACAGTTTCCCCGCCAGGAGAGCCCGAGCGTCGGGCCGTTCAGAACGACACCCTAAAGTGGGTGTTGAGCGAGGTTCTGCGTGATATCCGTGAGCAAGGCCGTTGCTACATCAAGTACGAGGTAAAGCAAGGCTGCTTCCATATAACCGTCAAATAGTTAAAAATAGTTAGCGTTGTCAGTTCCGATTAAACTTTCCCATGGTTCGTTAAGTCAAAGGAATGTAACAAGGATTACAGACAACCTAATTAATAAACTAAAAAAGAAATGAGAAAGACAATTGTTATGGCAGTTTTGGCTTTTATGAGCTGCACTGCCCTGAGCGCCCAGGAGCGCATGAGTGAAGAAGAACGTGCAAAGGCAATCGACGAGCGCATCGAAAAGGCTGCTGAACGTATGGCTAAGGATCTTGATCTGAAGGACGATGCAAAGAAAACCTTTATCAGCACCTACACAGCCTACCAGAAAGAAATGTTTGCCACCAACCAGTCCCAGGGCCAACGCCAGCGCATGGAACAGTCCGTTCGTGACGAAGAGAAGAAGGAAATGACCGACGAAGAGGCAATAGAAAGGCTTAAGGAGAACTTTGAACGTCAGGAACAGCAGATTGCCACGATGCAGAAGCGCCTGGAGGTTCAGAAGAAGTATGGTGAAGAATTTTCAAAGATACTCAAACCCCAGCAGGTCCTGAAGGTACTCAATCCACAGCGTGGTCAGGGCGGTCGCGGCCAGGGTCAGCGTGGTAACGGCGATGGAGATCGTCGCGCTAACTTCGAAAGTGGTCCTCGCGGTAACTTCGGCGGCGGTCCTCGTGGCGGCTTTGGAGGCCCCGGCGGTGGCTTCGGTGGCGGCTTCTAATCCCCAGTTACTCACCTCTAACTATCCAAATAGAAAATAAAAAGGTCCAAAGTCTTGCTGCTTTGGACTTTTTTTTGTAAGTTTGCATTCGCAAAACTAACAAAATACATACTATGGGTAAAGTACTGATAATTGGAGCTGGCGGTGTAGCCACCGTAGCGGCTCATAAAGTGTGTCAGAATCCTGACACATTTACGGAAGTAATGATTGCCAGCCGCACGGAGAAAAAGTGCATCGCTCTGGCAGAAGTCCTCAACAAAAAGTATGGTACAAAGGTAACGACCGCACAGGTGGATGCCGACAGCGTGGAGCAGCTGGTCAAACTCATGGGCAGCTATAAACCCGATCTGGTGATGAACCTGGCGTTGCCTTACCAAGACCTCACTATCATGGAGGCTTGCCTGCAGACAGGGTGCAACTACCTTGACACTGCTAATTACGAGCCAAAGGATGAGGCGCATTTTGAGTATTCGTGGCAATGGGCATATCGTGAACGGTTCGAGAAAGCTGGACTTTGCGCCATCTTGGGCTGCGGTTTCGATCCGGGTGTCACCAGCATCTTTACAGCCTATGCCGCCAAGCACCATTTCGATGAGATACAGTACCTCGATATTGTGGATTGCAATGCGGGTAACCATCATAAGGCTTTTGCCACGAATTTCAATCCCGAGATTAACATCCGCGAGATTACTCAGAAGGGTCTCTATTGGGAGAATGGCAAGTACATTGTGACAGAGCCGATGGAGATTCACAAGCCCTTGACCTATCCCGGCATCGGCCCCAAGGAGAGTTATCTGTTACATCACGAGGAGATAGAATCGCTAGTTATTAATTATCCGACCATCAAACGTGCCCGTTTCTGGATGACATTCGGGCAGCAGTACCTCACCTACCTCGATGTAATTCAGAACATCGGCATGAGCCGCATTGATGAAGTGGAGTATGAAGCTCCCATGGCAGATGGTACAGGTAACGCAAAAGTCAAGATTGTGCCCTTGCAGTTCCTGAAGGCTGTATTGCCCAATCCTCAGGATCTCGGAGAGAACTATGATGGCGAAACCAGCATCGGTTGTCGCATCCGCGGCCTTCGTGGCGGCCAGGAACATACATATTATATTTACAATAACTGCTCTCACCAAGCCGCCTATGAGGAAACCGGCATGCAAGGTGTCAGTTACACGACAGGTGTTCCTGCTATGATTGGCGCCATGATGTTTCTAAATGGACTTTGGAACAAGCCTGGCGTGCATAATGTCGAGGAATTCGACCCCGATCCTTTCATGGAACAGCTCAACAAGCAGGGCCTGCCTTGGCATGAGATTTACGATGGAGATCTGGAATTGTAATCTGCCGAAATAACGAAATATTGAAATAACGAAAAGATAATATTATGGCAAAAAAGTTAGAAGAGACTGCTGCCAAAGGGCAGCAGAACGAGAAGCTAAAGGCATTGCAGGCTGCGATGGCCAAGATAGAGAAAGACTTTGGTAAGGGCTCTATCATGAGGCTTGGTGAAGAAAGAATTGACAACATAGAAGTTATTCCTTCTGGTTCCATCTCCCTGGATTATGCTCTTGGCGTGGGCGGCTATCCCAGAGGGCGAATTGTGGAAATATACGGTCCGGAGTCTTCCGGTAAGACTACTTTGGCTATTCATGCCATAGCAGAAGCTCAGAAGCAAGGCGGCATTGCTGCATTCATCGACGCGGAACATGCTTTTGACCGTTTTTATGCCGCCAATCTTGGTGTTAATGTTGATGAACTGCTTATTTCGCAACCCGATAATGGTGAGCAGGCTTTGGATATCGCCGACCAGCTCATTCGTAGTGCGGCTGTGGATATCATTGTTATTGACTCTGTTGCTGCTTTGACGCCCAAAGCAGAGCTCGAGGGTGACATGGGAGACAATAAGGTTGGCTTGCAGGCCCGTCTGATGAGTCAGGCTCTGCGTAAACTCACCGCGACCATCAACAAAACAAAGACCACCTGTATCTTCATCAACCAGTTGCGCGAGAAGATTGGTGTCATGTTTGGCAACCCCGAAACGACCACAGGCGGTAATGCCTTGAAGTTCTATGCTTCTGTCCGTCTTGACATCCGCAGGTCTCAAAGTATTAAGGATGGTGATACTATTATCGGCAACGAGGTGAAGGTCAAGGTGGTGAAGAACAAAGTGGCTCCTCCATTCCGCAAGGCAGAATTCGAAATCATGTATGGTGAAGGCATCAGTCGTATCGGCGAGGTAGTTGACCTTGGTGTCAATTTCGGAATTCTCGAAAAGAGTGGTTCATGGTATAGCTACAACGGCAGCAAACTGGGACAAGGTAAGGAAGCGACGAAAGCCCTTCTGCGCGATAACCCGGAACTTTGCGACGAGATTACAACAAAAATCTATGAGGCTATGAAGTAAATAATAAACCCCGCAACTCTGCGGGGTTTATTATTTTATTGTTTACTTTGCGTAAGCGATGGAGCGTGTTTCGCGGATGACGGTTATCTTTACCTGTCCGGGATATGTCATCTCGTTCTGAATCTTTGTGGCGATGTCAGTACTGAGCTGTTCTGTCTGTTTGTCGTCAATCTTATCTGCACCAACGATGACGCGCAATTCGCGACCAGCCTGGATGGCGTATGTCTTGACGACACCTGGGTGACTCATTGCAATATCTTCCAGGTCCTGGAGACGCTTGATGTACGCTTCTACAATCTCACGACGAGCACCCGGACGAGCACCGCTTATGGCATCGCAGACCTGTACGATGGGAGCGAGCAGTGTGGTCATCTCCATCTCGTCGTGGTGTGCACCGATGGCGTTGCAAATCTCAGGTTTCTCCTTGTATTTCTCTGCGAGCTTAGCTCCGTATAGAGCATGAGGCAGTTCGGGCTCTTCGTCGGGAACTTTGCCAATGTCGTGCAATAGACCTGCGCGCTTTGCTTTCTTGGGATTGAGTCCCAATTCGCTGGCCATGACGGCACAAAGGTTAGCTGTCTCGCGTGCATGCTGCAGGAGGTTCTGCCCGTAGCTGCTACGGTACTTCATCTTGCCGACGATGCGAATCAGTTCGGGGTGCAGACCGTGTACGCCAAGATCGATGGTGGTGCGTTTGCCGACCTCGAGGATTTCCTCATCGATCTGTTTCTTGACTTTCGCCACAACTTCCTCGATGCGTGCAGGGTGTATGCGGCCGTCTGATACGAGTTGATGAAGTGCCAGGCGGCATATCTCGCGGCGGACAGGATCGAAAGCACTGATGACAATGGCCTCGGGCGTGTCGTCGACGACAATCTCTACACCAGTGGCTGCTTCAAGGGCTCGGATGTTGCGGCCTTCGCGGCCGATAATGCGTCCCTTTACTTCATCGTTGTCGATATGGAACACTGTGACGGAGTTCTCGACTGCAGTTTCTGTAGCTACGCGCTGTATTGTTTGGATGATGATGCGCTTAGCCTCCTTGCTGGCTGTCATGCGAGCATCGTCCATAATTTCATTGATGTATGCCGCAGCGTTTGTCTTAGCTTCATCTTTCAGCGTTTCAACAAGACGTTCGCGCGCTTCTTCCACACTTAAGCCAGAAATTTCTTCAAGTTTTGTGCGTTCCTGATTAATGAGGTCGGAGAAGCGTGCATTGAGCTCTTCTTCTTTTTTCTCGAGCATTGCCTGCTGTGTCTCCATGCGCTGGCGCTGGGCATCTGCTTCCTGTTTGCGGCGCGTCAGCTCGTCCTGTTTCTGGTTGAGCTGCATCTCGCGCTGTTTGATACGGTTCTCGGATTGCTGTATCTGTTGGTTATGCTGGCGCACTTCTTTCTCGAGTTCGGTGCGCTTACTCAGGAATTTCTCTTTTACTTCAAGCAACTTTTTTTGCTTGATGACTTCTGCCTCTTTCTCAGCATTCTCGCGAGCTTCTTCGGCAAGAACCTTGCGCTTGGCAGGTACAGCAACGAAGTACCATATTGCCACAAGGATAAAGAATGTCATGAGAGCAACCAGCAGGGCGACTATGATTTCTGGTGCCATAAATAATAAAAATTTGAAATGTTAATACTCGGGGTCACTTACTTCTTGATGAGTGCGGCCTCGACTTCAGCGAGTAGCGGACGGAGTTGTTGGAGAACAGGTTCTGCATCATTGGTGGTCTCGTGCCGCTTGCTCTGAACGGCAATGTCGAGGATAGTCATCACCAGATACATCTCTGTGTTCTGTCCGGGATAGCTACTTGTATAGAAGCTGAATCTCTCCTTGATTAGTTTCTCGGCCTGACGATAGACATACTCTTCGTCACGCTTGATGGTCATGGGCAGGGTCCATGAACCAAAGTGGAGAGTTATTGATAGGGTGTCATCCATAATTTGTTACTGTTTTACTTTGAGCATAGAGATGCACCGGTCAATATCGCGCACCATCGTTCTGATACGGCCTCGCATGTCTTTGACATCGTTGTCGGCCATGTCGATGTATTTTGCCATCTTCAGACGGCTATATTGTTGTTTGAGTTCTTCGTTCTGAATCTGCAATTGAAGGATTTCTTCATCCTTTTTGCTGAGTTGTTGGTGCAATTGGGCTTGCTCGTCCTGCAGTTCTTTTTGCTGCATGATGAGCTGTCTGACCCGTGTCTCTAGCCGGATGATGATGTCTTTCAGTTCCTGATTCATGACGTAGTTACCTCAATTTGCGGGCAAAGATAATACTTTTTTTTTCGATATGCAAGTTTATTGCTCACTATTTTTTTTTGGCTCCTTTTTTGCAAGCATCACAATGGTGTGTACATACTCCGTCATCCACTGTTCGGAATAGCCGAGCATACTCTGATATTTGCGGATGGAAACACAAGTGCGGCGCACGCCTTCGTCTTTCCACTCGTTTTTTGTCAGAATCTGATGAACTTGCTTGGCAACCATCTCGCGAAGTGCACCACGGAAGAAGCCGGGCAGTCGCATTTTCCATTGCATGAGGTTGCCCATGAGCATCATAAGGTCTTGGCTAAATCCCTGGAATTGAACGAGGTAGCTCTGCGCATCCTGCATCTTGCGGCAGTGCTTTTTGATGCTGCCGTCAATCTCGGCAAAGAAAGAATCACTGATTCCATAAATGTCTTGTATGAGTTTGCGGCAATGCTTTTTTTCGGCGATGCCGAGCTTGTTGTTAAGCGTGGCAACGCGGTAGGTTTGCTTGAAGATACGCAAGTCAGGCAATGCCCCCAGATTGTTGATGCCTAACTGAGAAGCTATTACGGCCTGGTAATAGACACGGATGAGTAGCATGAAATCTTCCATGCCACCGACCTTTGTCTCTTGGCCTTTTCCGCTCCGGCGGAAGAGTTTGCTGAATATAGACATGATGATAATTTACAATTTGACAATTTACTATTTATTTGTTTGCTGTGTCCTTACATTATATATAATTTATGGATTTTGCTTTAGATTTGCTCATAAGTGTACCGATGCGTTGGAGCATGATACGTAGGTCGAGCCAAAAGCCCCAGTTGCGGTAGTACCAAATGTCGGCTTTTGTGCTGCCCTTTGTCTGCGTTGGGAAGTGATAACTCGTGATACCAGCCTTGAGGCGGTAACCAGAGGCAAAGAGTTGCTTTAACTCGCGTCGGTAGTCGGTGTGCTGATCGGGTCGCATGATTTGTGACCCAACTATTGTCATGCTGCCCCAGAGCACGCAAAGGAATTGTGGTAATAGCTCTAACTTGGAATTAGTTAAGAATTTTCCGAATGTAAAATAACCTGGGTCGTTGACCCCGTCGAGGAAGGATGGCGCTGCTTCATAGTGCCGTGTGCGGAAAGTAAGGCATTGGAATGTTTTGCCGTTCATCCCGCACATGTGTCGGGTCACGAGAACTGGACCGTGGCTTTGTCTTTTGATACAGATATAGGCAATAATGGCAAAGACGGGGAAAATGGTGAGTAGAATCAGAAGGCTCAGCACAATGTCTGTCAGACGCTTGACCAATCTGTTGAAAAGACTCTGTAGCGGCAGTTTGGCTGGCGAGAGTACGCTGATGGTACCACGGCACTCACTTAGTGTGGTCAGGTTCAATGCACGGACAGGTTGCGGAAGCAAATGAAGCACTACGCCTTGTTCGTGACAAATATGTGCAACAGCTTCTAACTCTGTTGCCTGCAGGGCAGTTGGGTCGCAATAAACACTTTCTGTCTCCGGATGCTCTGCCAGATATCCTATCAGCTGCTGCGCAGTTTGTTCTTCCATACGAGTCAGTTTCAGGCCATAGGTGTTTTGTTGCAGTGATTGCTGTTGCCATTCTGCTTCCTCGCGGCATATGAGGACGGCGTGTTCGCAATGGGCGGGGTGTGTGCAGTATCGTATGAACCAGCTGTTAAGTATGAGCCGTTCCAATGTCAATACCACGCAAAACATGAACCACGCTATGGGTCGGAAGGGAAACCAATAGGGAATTACAATTGATAGGATACAGATAGCTATGGCTGTTTTCATAGCGCAAGCCACCACCTCATCACGTCTGGCTGTGCGGCTATAGGCAACATTGGGGATGAAGCGTGTCACGAGGAAGAGTAGCAGGAACCCTAGTAAGACATGTGTGTACCATTGTCCATACTCATGGTTTGCTGCTTGTGCTTCAACAAACAGACAACCAGCCCAGATGAGTGCTTCGGCCAAACTGGTCAGACTGTTGCGAAGTCCATGCCGCGTTGTCCGCCGCACATGTATATTTGATTTCTCCTCGTGCATATTTTCGGATAAAGATATGTTGCTTTTGCACATACTTCGTAGGCAAAGTTACAACAAATTGTGCGATAAATAGCAGTATCAGACAAAGAAATCGCAAAGAAAGACAATTTTTCCTGCAAATCCTTTTACATTATTATAATAATTAGTATATTTTCCACGCTAATTGGACCCCAAAACCGAAGTAATTAATGGGCTTTTGATTTCTAAGAGTCTCGATTTCTTACAAGTCCTATAAACCGGCACTGATGTAGTAACGTGGGCCTGCCAAGAAATAGCCCATATATGCTTCTGCGCGTGTGACAGCTGTTGCGAGGTCATCCCCTTTCGCCAAATGTGTGGCGATGGCACTGGCAAGTGTGTCGCCTGTACCGTTACGGTCATCTAGTTTAAGTTTCTTCTTAGGATGCGGTGTGAGTGTTCCGGAAATCTTGTCATAGAGATAATCCACGAGGTAATGCCCCTCTTCGACGCTCTTCACCAATACGCTGCATCCCCATTCGCTGAGCTTCCGTATATCGTTCTCAGGGTCGCTGATAGCATGTCCCAGCAAAAATTCTGCCTCGTGAACGTTTGGTGTGATAAGTGTAGCAAGAGGGAAGAGCTGGTTTTTGTAGGCCGCAATAGCTGCATCGCTGACCAGCTGTTCACCTGCATAATTCACGATGACAGGGTCGATGAGGATGGGCTGCTTGTTGAAACGTCGCAGTACCCCTGCAACGGCCTGAATAATCTCATCTGTCGGCAGAATGCCTGTCTTGATGCAATCGGCACCGACAGTGCTCAGAAAGGATTCTGCCTGCGAAACAATCAAATCTGTTGGTAAATGATGGATACCTTTGATTCGGTTCACATCTTCATCCACAATGCAAGTCAGCGCAGCTGCCGCCCAACCGCCACAGCGGGTGATTGCCTTGATGTCGGCTTGAATGCCTGCACTGCCCAGTGGCTCGCTACCTGCAATAAGGAAAACTTTGCCTGTTTTTAACTTTTTCTCCATAACAGGGCACAAAGTTACGGCGTTTATACAGAACAATCAAATAAAATTTCATAAATTTGCACCCGATTTGTAAAATATGTGATTCCATTTGACTATACTTACACTATAAATGAGGAAAATATTCGCTGTTCTTTTCATAATATTCCTAAGTAACCTTTTCGTTGGAGCTCAGCCTCTGACGAAAAAGCCTCTTTCTCCATATAGACATCATACAGAGTATTTGCCTGGTGTCAATGAACATCGTTTGGCTCGTTTGGAGAAGATGCGTCAGGCCAATTTGGCGCGCCGCCATCAGGTTGGACCGCTGCGGGCTAAGACACAGCCTGAGACACAGCGTGGACTCGTCCTTCTGGTCCAATTCTCTAATGTGAAGATGAAGAGTGATGCCGCTACTCAGTGGAATAATCGTTTTAACCAGCAGGGTTTTTCTCTCAATAACCACGTTGGCTCCGTTCGGGATTATTTCATGGAGCAGAGCTATGGCTTGCTGACTATTGACTTCGACGTAGTCGGCCCCCTCACACTTTCCAAGACGCGCGAGTACTATGGTTCAGCACCAAACTATTATTTGGATGACCGTGCTCCGGAGATGGTTATTGATGCTCTGAAACTTGCCGATTCTGAGGTCAATTACTCTGATTATGATTGGGATGGCGACGGAGAGGTAGATCAAGTTTATGTCATTTATGCAGGAATTACGAAATCTAATACGTCGGGATACATCTGGCCGCATGAATGGCACCTTAGTAGTGCGAAATCCTATGGAAGCGGAAGTGGACGTCAAAAGTTGGATAACACCTATATTGATACCTATGCTGTTTCTAATGAACTGGCTGATGCATCCACACTCGATGGTATTGGTACAGCTTGCCATGAGTTCAGCCACTGTCTCGGCTTCCCCGACTTCTACGATGTCAAATATACAGGTGGAGCAGGCGGACAGAACTGGGATCTCATGGATGGGGGGAGTTATAATGGTCCCAGAAAGTATGGCGAAATACCGAGCCCATATACCGCTTTTGAGCGTTGGGCTGCAGGATGGATAGATCTCATCCAGCTGAATGAACCTTGTAGAGTAACCGACATGCCTTCTATCAACGAAGAGGGAGTGGCCTATGTCATTTCGAATACCGGCAATTCGAATGAGTATTATATTCTGGAAAATCGTCAACAGACAACATTCGGCACTGGTAATGGTGGTCACGGCCTTATGGTTTGGCATGTTGATTATAGCAAGACGGCTTGGTCAAATAATTCTGTAAACTCTAACAAAAGTCATCAGCGCATGACTTTCTTGCCTGCAGACGAAAAGGTAGGTGACCTTGTTAATAAAGATGGCTATTATTCTTATTATATATCTGCAGCTGATGAAGCAGGTGATCCCTATCCTGGCTCCTCGAATGTTACGAGCGTGCAACAGTTGACTTGGTTTACTAAGGAAAGCAATGGAACAAAGAGCCATCAGAATCTTATACACGATATTTCAGAGACTGTAGATGGTAAAATTAATTTTACTTATGGCGAGTACGTTTTTCTTCCTGTCCCTGAACTGGCAAATCCGTCAGACATTACTGAAGATTCTTTTGTCGCAAATTGGTTGCCTGTTGAGGGTGCAACCAGCTATGTGCTCCAGGTGGAGGCAATGACAGGCGGGGAGGGGCCTGCAACGGTGCTCTCCGAAGATTTCTCAGGCTTCAAGGGCTTGTCAGCAGGCTCTTTAATAGGTAATGCCGTTATTGACAAGTACACCCAGACGCAGGGATGGGAAGTGTCAAACCTCTATGGAACGAATAATGCCTCCGTTCGTGTCGGCAGTTCTACAGCATTCTACAGTCACATCATCACGCCGGCTCTTAATAACAGTGAGGGAATATTACTGGTGGAGTTTGAAGCTGCTTTCTATGAAACTGATGCCAGCAGTGCCGTCGTGTCTGTACTCAATGGAAGTGAGACTATTGCCACTCAGACTGTTGAACTTACTGGCAGTCGCACCACTTACAATTGCGTTTTTGAGAATATTCCCTTTGGTTGCAGAGTGAAATTCGCCGCGACTGCTCCCAAAAAGCGTTATTACCTCTACAATGTCAACTTAATGGATATGAGCGGAATCGGCAGCACAATCACCACTTATCCAGACTTGACGACTACCAGCTTTACCGTTATTTCGCCGGAGGCAGACCTGTATTACTACCGTGTGCAGGCTGTCTGTGAAGAAGGCACTTCCGAGTGGTCTGACTGGATGGATGTTGACATTGCTTCCTCAATCGGCAATACACCCGTTCGCCTCTCTGGAAGGGCAGAGGGTGAGGTTTATGATTTGACCGGACGTCGGCTACAGTGTATTCCACCGCGCGGCATATATATAAAGGATGGGAAAGCCTATATGGCGCGTTAGGGCTCTTCTGAAATTTTGTTGATACCAGCGAAAAATCTTATTGTTCCGAGAGGAAGTTTATGTTTCTGCACCGAGAACTTATGTTTCTGCACCGGAAACATGTGTTTCTGCACCGAGAACATGTGTTTCTGCACCGGAAACATAAAATTCCCTTGCGTGCGGGAAGAAAATATTCGAGAAGAAAATATATACTTTCAACTTAATTGCAGAAGAACACTTTCAATTAAATTGCAGAAGGACCACTTTACACCCGAAAATATTAGAAAACGACGGAATTAGACCCTTGGCAAAAATGTTTGATAAATTGTAAAAAATATTCCGCGAATAATATCATGTCTTTGTGGTAGGGCGAAATTGCAGGTAAAACATATTAAGGCGTTTTAGCATTGTCTACAGCGCCTTGCTTCTTTCCTGAGATTTGATGCTTATAGTCATTAAAAAATGTCATGAGAAATCGTTTCGGTAATAGTTTTATTCCTTCTCTCCCTTTTTGCCTTTTATGAACCCTTCGGAATTGCCTGTTTAATGTTCCGATTTTGCGGTTTCAGATTCGACACCCTTCACTCTGTTGTCTAAACATTCATTTTCTTTTCAAAAGGCAACGTTTTTTGAATAATTTTAACCTAATTTTGTTAAAAAACCTTAAATCAAAGTGGTTTTCCCTATGTTTTGTGTCGAGTTTAGTTAAAAAAAACCTAAATTTGCTCTGTTTAGTGCGTGTAAAGACGCAAAACTGGTCGAAAAAACGCGAAAAACAACATAAAAAAACTAAATAAAAACAATGCGTATGACAAACCGTTTAAGCAAATGGAGCAGACATGCCTCACGGGTGGTGTGCCTGCTGGCAGCTTGCGGGCTGATGTATGCTTGTAAGGATGAGTTCATCTTGGATGATGAAAAACCAAGTTGGCTCAATTCAAGCATATATGAAAGCCTAGAGCAGAAAGGTAATTTCAGAACGTATCTAAAATTACTGGATGACAAGGATGTGAATCTTGAAGGAATGCGTGGCTTGGTTGACGTACTGAAACAAACGGGTTCAAAAACCGTTTTCGTTGCGAATGACTCTGCTTGGGATGCCTTCTTTGCAGCCAATGCCAAACTACCCGAAAGCAATCCATGGCACTATGCTACAAGTTATGAGAATCTGAGCCAGGCTCAGAAGAAGCTACTGATTCATACCAGTATGCTCAACAATGCCATTGTAATGGAAAACTTGGCCAGCAGCCAGTCTAGTGGAACAGATTCTCCTGTGCGTGGAGAATATATGCGCCGGTACACTGATGTCGAGACCACCGACTCCATTACCTATGTTCCATCAGAAAACCTTCCTTTCAGTTATAATAACTACAATGTGTACGATGACGCGAGAGGCGTTTACGGCAATGAAAAGGACTATTGGGAGCGCTTCCGCGCAGATAAGGGTGGTAAAGGTATTTTCATGGCCGTTGACTCCACTCTTCCCATGATGCTCCACTTCACTTCAGAACACATGTCAAGGAATACCATAACTGATAGTGATTTCGAGAAATTTATGGGTCGTCCTCGTAATCCGAGTGACGTATATATATATAGTTCTATCTTAAGAGAAAAGGATGGAGTCTGCGAAAATGGCTATGTGAATAGGACAGAGATGCCGCTTTGCCCGCTCACAAATATGGCAGAGGTCATTCGTACCAATGGCAAGACAAACATCTTCAGCCATATTCTTGACCGCTTCAGCGCACCATTCTATAGCAGTCGCATTACCCGGGCCTATCAGGATCTTCACCCCGAGTTTAAAGACTCTATTTTTACCAAGAGGTACTTCTCTGACAACAACTTCGATAGAAAGGCTGGATATGTAAGAGTCCAGGGTACCGAAGTACCCAAGTATGAGCCAGGCCCTTATGGAACTTTCCGTACATATGATCCTTATGTGAACAAGAGCGGCATGGCTCTTCTTGAGGATGACGACGTGGACCGTATCCCTGCCCTCAAGTTCGATCCGGGATGGAATGGTTATTACGATGAGGTGGATGTCCGTAAGGATATGGCAGCCATCTTCGTGCCCAGTGATGATCAGATGTGGAAGTATTTCACCCAGGGTTCCGGCAAGAGACTCTTGACTGTCTATTATGCCAAGGAAGGAATGGGTGCTGATAAGGGCGAGATTGAATGGGTTGCGCCTGCAAAGGGTGATTTGCAAGCTCTTTACCGTCAGATAGACTGCATCCCTGTTGGTACAATCGACAAACTTATCAATAACTTCATGCAGCGTTCATTCGTTGGTTCTGTTCCCAGTAAGTGGTCCAAACTTACCGATGATGCTATGGAGCCTTTGTTCGAGGATGTAGATGTCGCACGTGATCAGGACCTTGACACCTGTCTGCTTGCCAGCAATGGTGTGATTTATATAATGGATAGAGTCTGCGTGCCTGCCGACTATCGTTCTGTTACCGCGCCCGCGTTCATTAGTAAAACAAATAGAATTATAAAGTCAGCCATCTATGGTGACTATATGAATCTGAACTACTACGCTTACCTCAAGGCCATGCAGAGCCGCTTTACATTCTTGCTGCCCAGCGACAAGGCCCTTGAATACTACTATGATCCTGCCAGTATGAAGAGCCGCACGCCACGTACCATCAAATTCTCCTTTGTGGGCGGCCAATTCCCTGTAAAGCTCCAGTTCTATAATTACTTCTGCCCCTACAACCAGGATAAGGGTGAAGTCGGAACGATTGGCAATATGATTCCCGGTACGAGCCTTTACACCAACAGCGAGGTGACCAACCGCCTGAAGGACATTTTGGAAAGTCATACCATTGTGCATGACGGCACGAATCCTATGGCGCACACAGGGGAAGGAAACAATAAGTTGCCGACCCAGGAATATTATGGTATTCCTACGACTGATCCACTTCCTGAGTACTATCTTTCCAAGAATGGTAATGCAGTGAAGGTCATTCGCGATGAAAATGAAAAAGTTGTTGCCGTGAAGGGCGGTTTCCAGTTGGAAAACGAGCGTCAGGGTATTGTAAGTCAAACGCCTGGTGTTACTATTTGTAATATTACAGAACCAAATGAGACCGACAATGGATACACCTTCGTCATCGATGCTCCATTGGTTCCTACATATCGCAGTGTATATAGCATCTTTACCAATGACCAAGATTGGTATAAGGAGGCTGCCGGCGAGACACCTTATAGCGAATTCTATGACCTCTGTACAGCCGACGGCTATGATACAGAAATCATAGGTTGCGGACTTGTAGATGGTAGCCTTGGTAAGACCCAGCGTGAGTCTGCTCTCAAAAAGTTCAGGATTTTCATTAATGACAAAGGCCTCGATTACAACGTACAGTTCTTCAATAACTATCGTTACACCGTCTTTGTTCCCACGAATGAAGCAGTGCAGGCCGCTATTGCTGCCGGTCTGCCGACTTGGGAAGAGATTCGCGAAGACTTCCGCAGCCATTGTAAACCAGACATCGACTGGGGTGGAACGGGCGAACCGAAAGTTAATCCTGATGGCGAGATTGAGTACACAGACTCGCTTCAGACTTATGAGGACAGCGTGCGTATCGCAGCCAAGATTACTTACCTAACCAATTTCGTACGTTATCACTTCGCCGATAATTCTGTCTTTGCCGACAAGACTGAACTGGGACAGAATCCAGTACGCAATAAAGGTGAAGAGTTTGTAACATCCAGCTACGATAAGGACCTGGAACTCTTCTGTAAGATACATGTCGATCGTGTAGCAAATGGTGATGGAACAGATCTCCGTGTCTGTGATGATGTGACATATAAGGCAAATGGTAATAGTATGGTAGGCACGAAGATGCCATACGTGACAGTTGGCGAGAAGAACGTCCTGGCACGTGATATCTCCTGCAGTGATTCTCCAGTTAATAAGGCCATGAAGGGTATCGTTATCAACTCTTCCAGTGCTGCTGTTATACATTCCATTCCCGGCTACCTGAATCATACGGCTCTGGATGCTGATGGACGTCATGACAGTACCTGGAAAGACCTTCAGTCCGCAAGAAAATATTTACAGAGATACGCTATACGATAAAATCATCCTACTATGAATAAAATATTTAAGCTTTTATTGCTTTGGGTAGTTGCACTTATGGCGCTACCCGCCAGTGCACAGCAACGGCGTATCTCAGGTACCGTTTCTGATGATATCGATGTCATCATCGGCGCCAACGTCGTGGAGAAAGATAAGAATAACCGTATTGTCAGCCAGGCTATCACTGATATGAATGGTAACTTTACCATGAATATCAAAGACCCGAACAATACGTTAGAGATTTCCTACATTGGCTATAAGAAATTCAGCCAGAAAATAGGAAGTGGCAAAAGTGTATTTAAGGTTACACTGCAGGACAACACCAAGACTATGACGGAGGTTACCGTTCAAGGAAAGAAGAACGCGCCTACAACTGGTCTTGAGATTCCTGCCCGCGAGTATGCTGGTGCCGTCCAGAACTTTAAGATGGAAGATATGGAGGGTCTTGCCTTTGAGTCTGTTGACCAGGCTTTGCAGGGTCAGATTGCCGGTCTTGATATCGTGCCCAACTCGGGTAACCTCGGTTCTGGAACCACCATGCGTCTGCGTGGTACGACAACCATTAATGGTAATGCACAGCCTCTGATTGTCCTCAACGACCATATCTTCCAGATTCCCGAAGATGAAAAGGATAGATATGACTTCGCAACTATGGACAATGAAGAGCAGTTCTCTACTCTGCTCCAGGTCAATCCGGAGGACATCGAGAGCATTACCGTCTTGAAGGATGCAGCTAGTACAGCCAAGTGGGGCGCAGATGGCGCGAATGGTGTCATAGAGATTAAGACACGTCGTGGCCATCGTGGTAAGACGCGTGTCAACTTTACTTACAAGTTCAGCGGTACATGGCAGCCCGAAGGCTACGAAATGCTCAATGGCGATGGTTATACCATGATGCTCAAGGAGGCATACTACAATCCCAATCAGAAGAACACCTCCTTGCCAGAATTGGACTATAATCAGGAATTACCTTATATATATAATCACTACAGTCACAATACGGACTGGGTGAAGAAGGTACAGCAGTTTGGCCAGGAGCATAAGTTTACTTTGGCTCTCTCCGGTGGTGGAGAGAATGCAACCTTCCGTATCAGTGCCAACTATGATAAGAGTACCGGTTCTATTATTGGACAGAAACTCGACCGCTTCACCAGTTCTACAGCATTGGATTACTGGGTCAGCGAACGTATCAAGTTCCAGAGCAACATCAATTTGGCCTTTACAACCAATAACAAGAACTATGGTAACGACATTCTGGCCCGTGCATATAATGCTATGCCTAACATGAGTGTTGAAGAGTACGATGTCCAAGGTAATCTGACAGGCAACTATTTCAATATGTTGCCTCTGGCTGCCACTTATAGTACTGGTTCTATGGGACGATTGAATAATGATGGCAGAATGACATCTTACGACCTCAGGGACATGTTCAGAAACGGTAACCCAGTGGCACGTGCGATGAAAGCATGGTGGAAGCAGAAGCAATATAACTTGACTCCGCAGTTCAGCGTAGAATACAAGCTACTTGGCAAGACAGATGACGAACATCGCCTGAACTATGTTGGCGACGTACAGCTTAACATCTATAATACCAGTAACGATCAATATTGTCCAAGTGAACTCAAGACCATGGATTGGGTTTGGGGTGGCGACAACGCTGCTTATTATGCTCCAAATGATCCCATGCCCAACGAACGTAACTATGTCAGCAACGACGAGGACAAATCACTCGAGTTTACTACCCGTCATGACCTGCGTTACTATTCTGCTTTCAAGAATCGTGATCATAGCGTAAGCGCTTTGGCACGTTTCGAAATGGCAATTGGTAACAAGAGTAATCAGGAACTGGGCCTGTGGAATGTTCCCAATGGCATCACGGATCCCACGGTTGTAGCATTGCTCCGCAAAGCAAGTTCAAGCCCCTATGACTGGAGGAGGCAAAGCTTCTATGGACAGGTCCACTATTCTTATAAGAGTAAGTATTCTATCGACGGTTCTGTACGTTGGGATGGCCGCACAACATTCGGCCGTGGACATAAGTATGGATTCTTCCCCTCTGTTGGTGCTCGTTGGAACATCATTGATGAGGGCTTTATGAATCGGGATTGGATCAAGAGCTGGTTGAGTATGCTTGCAGTACGTGGCTCTTGGGGTATTACCGGTGGCAATGGCGATGCCGGAAGTAGCCAGTATAACAAGTATGCAACAGACGGTTACTACAATGGCCACCAAGTTATTATACCCGAGAATCTTTCGCTGACGGAATTGCGTTGGGAAAAGACTCGCAAGATAAATATAGGTTATAACCTTGGTTTCTTCAAGGATTTGATTAACATTGAAGGTGAGTTCTACGATCATAAGACGACGGATCTGATGATGAATGATTTCCGTATTGCCAGTGCCAACGGTTACTCGACTTTGGCTAAGGTGAATGCCGGAACACTTCGCAATAAGGGTTGGGAGCTCAACTTCTCCACATCCAAGATTTGCAAGTATGGTAAGTTCTCTATGAAGTTACGTGCCAATGTTGCACAGAACTTCAACGAGGTTGAAGAGATGAATCCCCTCATCCTGGAGAGCCTGAATGGTTCCGATACCTATCAGCCCGAAAACCTGAAGTATAACCAGCGTGTACAGGTTGGCAATGCCCTCGGTTCTATCTATGGCCTCCATTATCTGGGCGTTTATAAATACGACTACGACCACAATGGTATTACCAATGCGTCAATTGCTAGCTATGGCTATGCAGAAGCAAACAACAGCGGCTATGCAGCCAATGCAGATGGAAGCATAAACTATAATGAACCCATCAATACTGCTGCTGCTGCTGCACGTCGCGGTGAAGTGTCCACCTGCCCCATTGCCTACGATGCCGATGGTAATATGCTGACCGATGCAAAGGGTATTCCATTGCCGATGTACTACTGTTATAATGAAAGTTATCGCTATCAGTTCCAGGGTGGCGATGCTATCTACGAGGATATCAACCATGATGGTCAGATCGACCGTTACGATATGGTTTACCTCGGTAACTCTAATCCTAAGTGCAACGGTGGTTTCGGCCTGCAGCTCTATTTTGGAAGATTGTCCTTGAATGCTGGCTTTAATTTCCGTATCGGCAACCAGATTGTTAACATGGCTCGTATGAACCTGGAGAGCATGTTGAACAATAAGAACCAAAGCTATGCTACCACATGGCGTTGGCGTAAGAATGGTGACGAGACAGTTGTTCCTCGTGCATTGAGCAGTGTCCAGGGCTACAAGAGTTATAACTCTCTGCCCAGTGACCGCTACGTTGAGAATGGTGATTATCTCCGTCTGCAGTATGTACAGCTCAGCTATGACTTCGATGCCAAGAAGCTCAAGAAGTATGGCATCAATCAGTTGAAGTTGTTCGCTTCCCTGAACAACCTCTGGTGCTGGACCAAATATACTGGTGTCGATCCCGATGTCTCTCCTCAGGGCTTCGCGGTATCAACCGATAACAACCGTACACCTCGCACGAGGTCATTCACTTGCAGTTTAACCCTTGGCTTCTAAAAATGTGATGACTATGAAAAGTTTTAAAAACATATATCAAACAGTCTGCCTTATCGGCCTTTTGGGTCTTAGTACATCTTCCTGTTCAGATTGGTTGACCATCTACCCTCAGGACCGAGTTGTAGAAGAAAATTTCTGGGAAGACAAGAATGACCTGGAAGGCGTGCGCTATGGCGCATATAGGCAGATGTGTAAAACCATATCCAAACTTGCGATATGGGGCGACCTTCGTTCAGATTCCTTCGAAGAAAACGGTTCTATACAGAATGATATTGATACCCACAACAGGTATCTGGACATTTTAGCTGGTATGCCCGATTCCAGCATGACAGAATTCGACTGGGGAGGTATCTATAAGACAATTAACTATTGTAACAAGGTCCTCGCTCATGGTGAGGAAGTTCTTGCAAAGGACAAACAGTTTACCACCAGCGAGTGGATTCAGATGCGAGCTGAGATTACTGCGCTTCGTTCTTTGAATTACTTCTACCTGATTCGTGCTTTCAAAGACGTGCCCTATACCACAAAGGTGATTAACTCAGATTCTGAAGTGAGATCATTCCCTCTTACAAATCAGCTTGTAATTTTGGATTCTATTATCGTTGATTGTGAGCGTGTAGCTGGTAAGGCGCGCAACCGTTTCAGTAACAAACTCGATACCAAAGGCTTGATTACCAATTGTGCTATCTATGCTATGTTGGCCGACATGTACCTCTGGCGTGGCTCTCTGAGAGAGGGACGTTATGGGAAAACATGGACTGAAACGGTTACCAATGCAGACGGTACTACCTCAGATGTAACCTACAACGTGTCGGATGACTACCAGAAGGCTGTTGATTATGCTGAAAAAAGTCTTCAGTCTTTGGCCAACCAGAATGCACAGGAAAAGACAAGCTCTGGATTCTCACGCACAAGTGAAAAGACATTCAATTATGGACTTACCAACTGCGACATGATTAAGAACGATTTCGAGGATGCAACTTCGGTTTCTCCTAAGTTGGAAGCTCAGACTGCTATTTTCTATACGAAGAATAGCCGCGAAAGCATTTTCGAACTCCAGTACAGTGTGACTGATGGTATTAAGAACGATCTTGTCAACAGTCTTTATGGCAATAACACTAACACGCATCTGAAGGTTAATAAAGATGCGATGGATGCCCTATACAAAGGTGGCTTCTCCGGCGAAGGCGATGACGGAGGCATGTGGGATTCACGTCTTTGGGTTTGCTGTCAGGATAAACTGACTCCGGGAGGCGATGGCGTTATTGTCGTTAGCGATGGTTCATCGAGTCAGAGCGGAGGTGGCAGTTATTACTGCATGAAGTACGAATTGCCAAAAGAAAACATCCTGGACATGGACGGTTCATCAACGAACCGTGAGTTAAAATACGTCAGGTATCAATCCAGGTCATATAATAACTGGATTATCTATCGCATGACCGATGTAATGCTTATCAAGGCAGAAGCTTTGGCTTGCTTGAGTAATGCGAACTTGAAGCAGGTTAAGGCAATTTGTAATGCCATTCATCGTCGTTCATACTGTAACTATAAGAATTCTTCCAAACAGCCCAATACCGATGCAACGGCTGAAGGTACTATTGGCAATGCCTATGGTGTTGCAAAGAAGGCCAAGAATGGCTGTACCATCCCTGAAGGCGTCGTGTATGTTTTGAATGAGCGCCAGATTGAGCTTATTGGCGAGGGCAAGCGTTGGTTTGATCTGGTTCGTCTGGCAGAACGCAGCTCTTATAGCAAGACTGACCAGGAAGACCCGCGTGAACCGGGTGTTACCAATGGACAGTATGGTATGAGCGCAATGGTTGAACAATTCCTCGCCGCAGGTTCAAATTCCAGTTTCGCTACTACTTTGACCAACCGTTTCAAGAACCGCTACGGCTTGTATTGCCCCATCTATTATATGGAGGTGAAGGCCAGCGATGGTGCCATTGAGCAGAATCCGGTATGGAACAAGTCGAAGTACGAACAGTAAGAGAGAAATAACAGAGGTCAGTTATAAAAGACATACATTATATGGCTAATAACAGAATTAACAGATACATCGGTGCAATCACCCTGGGAACAGTCTTATTGGCTGTACCAGGCTGTACCGACACATGGGACGATCATTATTATGGTAATGGATCGACCTCGGGAACAACGGTTACGTTGTGGGAACAGATAAAGAGTAATCCCAATTACAGTCGCTTCGCCGAAATTGCCCAAAATGCAAAGTATTATAAAGATAATACGCATTCGGTAGCCTATACCTACGATAGTGTCCTCAATAGCGGACAGGTGAATACTGTTTGGGTACCCGATAATGACGCACTCACAGATGCGGAGTATCAGAAGTGGCTGGGCATGTGTACTAGTGGGTCTGCCGCTGACGGTTACAACGTTCAGCAACAGTTCTTGGGCAACCACATTGCTTTGTGGCGTCATAATATCTCAGAGGAGGAAGTTGATACGGTAAAGATGATCAATGGTAAGAATCTTGAATTTGTCAAGAGCAAGACCCCAGGTAAATCCTCACTCGAAGGAATTCTTCTCGGGGAATACAACATACCTGCGGTCAATGGTGTGATGCATGTTATCAAAGGTATCGCCCCGTTCCATTACAACTTCTACGAATACCTCAAGTTTACTGAACCTCAGACAAAGTTGGGTCAGTATGTTGTTGGGAAAGATACGACCTATTTCAACCAGTCAGCAAGTATCGAAGGCCTGCCAAATGAAGATGGTAACCCCACCTATGTTGACAGCGTTTATCGTACTTCCAACCGTTTGTTTGAAACGACCCGATACCTTCCTGCTGATGGCACTGATACATGGCAGATGTATGATAAAGGCTTCGGAGCCCGTATCAACAACGAGGACTCAGTATTCGTTATGCTTTTGCCCACCGATGAAGCTTGGGATGCAGCATACGAGAAGTTGAAATTATCTTATAACTATGCAACGGCTTATGATGACAAGAGCAAGGGCGACTTGAATGTCACTAATGCAGCTATCAAGGATCAAAATGCGGATTCCCTTCAGAAGATGAGCCTCGAGATGGACATGGTTGCTCCTCTTGTTTTCAATATCCATAAACAGCCTAAGAGAGGTGGTTCCGAGATGTGGACGCTGGATATGTTTAAGGAATACAAGGGTGAGGGCTGCGAATATCTGCTCAATACTTATGGCGACACATTGCGTGCAGTCGGCGATTGGAAGCCGTCCGATCTCTTTAATGTCGAACCTAAGGATATGAGTAACGGTATTGCCTATGAGGTTACTTCTTGGAACTTCCCGAAAGAGTATTATACCCCTGATGTGGAAGTTGAGATTGAGGGAACTGGTATTTTCTACAATAAAGACGGAAACAAGTATAAAGTAGGTCCAAATTCCAAGAAATACACGTTCTCTAATGATGCTTACAGAGAGATTACTGATAAGTATGGTAAAGTCAGCAATAACAACTTCTACCATCTGGATGCTACCGGTCCGACCTCTGCGCCAAAAGCTGAGATAAAGATTACGGGCAACAATCCAAATGCGTATGTTCCCAATGCTGACGTCATGAGCGGCATTTATGATGTTCAGCTTGTGGTTGTACCACGTTGGTATATGGAAATTGTCAATGGGTCGGATATCGACTTCCTGGATGATGAAAAAGCTGACAGTGCTGCTGCAGTCAACAAGTACAAATTCAGGACCTGTATTTCGTACAATGACGGTTCCGCCAAGGATAAGACTTCGTCGTGGGTGACCAGTACTTATGATGGCCTGAAGGTGGACACGATAACAGTAGCAGAGAATCATAAGTTCAGATATTCCTATAAGAATATGCGTTTCTCTTACCCGACACTTGTTTTCGAGGGTCAGACCGGCAAGAATGATGCTAAGAACGGTTTCGTGTACGACATAGTGATAGATAAAATCATTCTCAAACGAACAGGAGATCTTGAACCCAGTGATCTTTGAGTAATACGATAGCAGAATTATGAAAAAGATATTTAACAATACATTCTTGCATAGGACTTTGGGTATAAGTCTATGCTTCATGGCTCTTTCTTGTCTCTGCCTGACGAGTGTCTATGCTCAGGACGAGGTTGAAGAAGAGGAGGTTGCTGTTAAGAAGGCAACCAAAGCGAAAATAGAGAAGACCTACGAAATGAAGCAGGTGAGTGGCGTTGTAACCGACGATGCAACGGGTGAACCCATGGGGGGTGTCCGTATTCAGGCGTTGGGTTTGGAAAAGTACTCCACTCTTTCTGAAGAGGATGGTAGTTACAGCCTCTCTATCCCTGTGTTCTCGGATGTGGTTTACGTCTATGCTGAAGGATACAATCCCCTGCAAGTGGCTGTGAAGGACGGTAAGGCAGATGCCAATCTGCTTCCTGTCAACTTCAACAGCTCCTTTACAGATGGTACATCAATTGTTTCACAAAAGACAGCGTATATTAATGAGAGCAGTGGCGTTTCCGTCGATCAGGACATTGAGCGCCTGTTGTCCGGTGATGTCCGTACAATATTGCGTAATGGCATCCCCGGTATCGGTTCTTATATGACCATACGCGGTGTGAACTCCATCAATGCAAGTGCACAGCCTCTTATTATTCTGGACGGTAATATGATTGACCCCCAGTATGACCGAGAGTCGATGCACGAAGGCTTCTATAACAACCTTCTTGCCGGAATTGACCCGGAAAACGTAGAGAGTGTACAAATCCTCAAGAATGCTACAGCACTCTATGGCGCAAAAGGTGGTAATGGTGTCATCATCATCAATACTAAGCGTGGCAAGAGTATGGCAACGAAGATTGGTGTGCGTATATATGGTGGCGTAGAGCTTGCTCCCAAGAAACTTAGCGTTCTTTCTGGTGACCAGTACAGCGCTTATCTGAGCGATATGGCCAGCACCATCAAGAATATGTCGGCAAGCAGTCTTAGCAGTTATCCTTTCTTGGACAAAAGCCCTTCTAACTACTACCGTAACGTGTTCAACAACAACTCGGACTGGCAGTCGGATATGTATCGCAGTGCCATGACTCAGAACTACAAGATTAACGTCGAGGGTGGTGATGATGTTGGCATGTATGCGCTTTCTCTGGGTTACACCAAGGCTAACTCAATAGGCAAGGGATCTGATTTTGCCCGTTTGAACCTCCGCTTCAATACCGATATTCAGGTCTTTGAGAAGTTGTTCACCGGTTTGGATATTGCCTATAATCAGGTGAGCTATAACATCCTTGACAATGGATGGAGTGAGGACTATTCCATGCAGAATATCGGTTCTACCAATGTACTCGGCCTTATTCAGGCTCCATTCATCAGCCCTTATTCTTATTATTATAATGCTGATGCCAAGGCTGCGGATGTGGCAAATGGCATAGAAAGACCTTCCAGCGAGTATCTGTCACTTTCCTCGGAATATGCTGGTAAGTATGCCAGCACTGGTGGTAATTGGGTGACCAATCCTTTCCGATTCCCCCTCTCATTGGGTGACAATGGTATCAACGAAGCACTCCGTAATCCCTATTGGATTCTGCAGAATGGTTCTGGCGAAAACAAGAACTATGCGCAGACCACTCAGATTGACCTGAATGTAAGTCCGAAGTACCAGGTTACAAGGACATTCAGCATTAGCGACCGCTTCAATTTCCTAATGACCCGTAACAGCGAAAGATATTTCCTGCCTGTCAGTGGTACGACGAACTACTTCCTGAAGGATCTTGGTGATATCAATGCGGTGCAGAAGACAATGTTCTCCAAAGAGACTACGTTGCAGAACGACTTGCGTTTAGACTGGCGTAATAACTATGGTGCTCACACTGTCAATGTCTTTGGCGGATGGCGCTATAACAACTATTCTTATAGCTACAACTACATGCGAGGCTATAACAACGAGAACGATAAACTGCCTATCATAAACAAGAACATGGCATACCTCCACTATGACGGTACGAATGATAACTGGGTTGATATGGCGTATTACCTCGATGCCAACTATAACTATGCTAACCGTTACTTTGCTGAAGCAACCGTGAGCATGCAATCCAGCAGCCGTTTCGGTAAGAATACAGAAGGTGGTATTAAGTTGGGTGGTGTCAGCTGGGGCATCTTCCCCTCTGTACAGTTAGGTTGGGTTGTGACTAACGAAAAGTGGTTCCCCTATACCAATGGTGCTATCAACTACCTCAAGATGACGGCTGGCTTTGACCAAAGCGGTAACGATGATCTTGACTATTATGCAGCCCGCACATATTGGGAGAGCACGAAGGTCACCAGCAACATGGTGGGACTCTACCTTAATAATATTGAGAACAGTTCTATCCAGTGGGAAACCACTACGAAGTGGAACTTAGCTTTGCAGGGCGTCTTCCTCAAGAACCGCATCTCAGCAGGTTTTGATCTCTTCTGGAACAAGACCTCCAACTTGCTTACGCTCAGGGATATTCACTATATGTCTGGTATGAGAAAGTATTGGACCAATGAAGGTGCCCTTACCAACCGCGGCTTTGATTTCAATGTTAATGCAGCAATCATTAACAAGAAGGACTGGAAGTGGGAGTTGGGAGCTACCATAGGTCACTACAATAATAAGATTACGGCACTTCCTTCTGGTTCAAGCAACACTATTACCCTGAAGGATGTCAATGGTGGAAACGTTCAGGCCATTCAGGGCTATACCTCAAGCATCTATGGCAAGGACAATGTCCTGACAGCTGTTGGCTATGCCGTTGGCAGTTTCTATGGCTGGCAGACCAATGGTGTCTTTGCCAGCGACGAAAAAGCCCGTCAGGCAACTACAGCTACTGCGGATGGTTACCTCAAGTATCCCACCGGTCTTAAGGAGGAGAACAAGAAGTACTACAACTTCCAGGCTGGTGACGTTTGCTTTGTGGACCAGAATAATGATGGTGTCATCGACGATGCTGATAGGGTTGTCATCGGTAACCCCAATCCCGACATTTATGGTAATATCTACAGCAGTCTGACGTGGAAGAACTTGCGTCTTGATGTCAACTTCAAGTACAGTCTCGGCAACGATATATACAACTATCAGCGCAGCGAAATTGAGGGCTTGAACACTACCTATAACCAGTCCACTGCTGCTTTGCGTCGCTGGACCTATGAGGGCCAGAATACCGACATGCCAAAGGCTTGTTACACAAACAGCGAAGACTGGCGCAACAATGAGCGTATGAGTGATCGTTGGATAGAAGACGGCAGTTACCTTAAGCTCAAGAGTGTTCGTCTTACCTATAAGATCCCTTACAGCAACAGCTGGCTGCTTGGTTTGAAGGTTTGGGGTGAAGCCAACAACCTGTTCACTATTACCAAGTATCTGGGTACCGATCCCGAAATGAGTTGTCGCAACAATCCGCTCTATCAGGGAATTGACACAGGTCTTATTCCCAGCGGTCGCAGTGTCAACTTCGGCGTTTCGATTAACCTCTAATTTAGTTCATAATTCAAATTCATAATTCATAATTAAAATGAATAAGATGAAAAGGAAATCAATTATATGTATGTTGTCGTTGAGCATGATGTTGGGTATGTTCTCTACGTCTTGCCAGGACATGCTTTCACCCAACAGTGATCGTCACGCATACGCCAGTGCGAAGGATACCCTTTATTCCTATTGGGGTATTCTCAGATCTCTTCAGAATATTGCAGAGCGATACGTCATCTTGAACGAATGTCGTGGTGACCTTGTCGATGCATCAGGTTATATCAGCGACACCATTGCTGCCATCGTTGACTTCGGAAACGTTTCAGATCCCGAGAAGTGGAAAGATGGTGCCTGTGCTTATCTTCAGTTAAATGACTACTACCACGTCATCAACAGTTGTAATGCCTATATCGCCCATTGTGACACAACCCTTGTTACCGGTACGAACCAGCCCTACATGCTCAAGGAGTATTCTCAGGTACAGGCCATCCGTGCGTGGGTTTATATGCAGTTGTTGTATGCCTATGGTCCTGATAAGGTTCCCTTCTACACGGAGCCTATGCTTGCTACGGATCCCATCAACAACTATTTAGCCGACAAGAACCACAAATTGGTAAACAGTCAGGTATTGGCAGAGGAACTTGCTCCTGTGTTGGAGAGGATGGAAGTAGTTGAGAAGACGTATGGTCTGCCCCAATATAATAATTATGGTTATCCTTCTATTATTTGCCACAGCAGTATGTGCATGTTCCCCGTTTCTATCGTATTGGGTGATCTCTATCTGCTGAACAATCAATACGCCGATGCGGCCATGCATTATTTCAACTTTATCAAATCCAAGAATGGTGGTCCTCTGGTTGTAGATAATTACTATTGCAGAGGAGATTTGGATGACAGGTTGGACTATCCTATCTATGATAACTATGGTGATCCTTACTCTCAGATTTCAGCTGTCAGCAAATCCAGGGAAACCATCACCTGTATTCTTAGTAACATGAGTAAGCTCGATGGTAAAGTGTTGACCGACATCAACCGCCTGTTTGGTTTCGAAGCCGAGTTGGAGATCTTCACCAATGCATTGACTATTCAGACCGAGGATGAGAAGACCACCTATGACGTCAACACCGTTAGCCTTACCAGAAAATATGAGCGCGAGCTCATCCCCAGTAAGGGCTATGAGGCATTGTGCGACAGCCAGAAGTACGAGATTTATGTCGGTACAAAATCTGGTAACAACTTTACTTATGAGTCTCTCGAGGAACTTCCTGGAGTCGGTGATGCCCGTCGTACATGGATTTATTCCAGTTTAGGCAGCCAATGGAATTTCAGGGTAGGTGATGATCTCCTCTATGGTAAGATGGTTCACAAACAGAATCCCGACGGATTCTACTCTACCACTTATCCTGTTATCTATCGTAAGAGTACTGTATGGCTTCGCTTTGCCGAGGCATTGAATCGTGCCGGCTTCCCCAGCTATGCATTTGCAATCCTCAAGACCGGCCTTTGCGACAACTACCAGTGGTTCCCTCCAAAGTCTAGTACAACGTATAATAACTATTTTGGCCCAGACGCCTCCGTTGCAGGTGTGGTTCTCTCGCTGGGACAGAATCCATTCTATTATGAAGTTGGTGATTCTCTGCTCGCTTATTTTGATATGTATACTGTTACAGATGCAGAAGGCCAAGAACATACCTATGGTAGGTACCTGCCACAAGATTGGAAAACCGAAAACCAGATTCATTCGCTTGCTGAACTTGAGACATATCTAACGAATTACTTCCAGAAAGAGTATGATGATTCTCAGGCTACAGACAATCCGATGGAAGCACCGCGTCAAATTGACGAGAACAATATTGTTTGGATTCCTAGCGGTCCTGATGCTATCAAGAATACTCCACGTACAGGAACGGGTGCTGCCTATGCTTGCTATTACCTGGACCGTCGTGAACTGGAGCGTGCTGATGATATGCCATTCCTTAATATCAAGGAGATTACGGGTCAGAATCAGTCACAGACAATTTATTATAAGGAACAGGGTAAGTTGTTTACTCGTAGTTCTAATACAGAGCGTTTCCCCACCGACACCTATTCAAACGTACTCTATACCATCGGTGTGCACCAGCGTGGTTGCGGTTTCATTCGCTTTGACGATCCCGAGGAGTACCGTTCTTCTTACACCTATGTTGATCAGGTTGCGAAGAAGATTAAGCAAGCAACTGGTAAGGAATTGACGGCGGATGATATCTATGGCGGACAATATGATGCAGAGGTTCAGGATGCTGTCGAGGATCTCATCATCGACGAGTGTGGTCTGGAACTGGCATTCGAAGGTACACGTTTCAGCGACCTCTGCCGTGTATCAATGCGTCGAAACAATCCCGATTATCTGGCAGAACGTGTAGCAAGGCGTCATACTGGTAAGGCTGAGGATGATTCCCAACTTCGCAGTTGGCTGCAGAATATGAACCACTGGTTCCTTCCCACTAAGTAATAAAAAAAGAATTATAAATTCTGACTAATTTAAATGGCCGCTGGAGACATTTGTTCTTCGGCGGCCTTTTCATAGAAAGTGTTTTGTCGTAAAATCGTATCTTGGCTGAATAATCAAAAAGTCGGTATTTATCACATTTTATACCTTAATTGTCATTTGTGTTTGGTGAAAATGTCGTAACTTTACGCTTGGTTTCTCAGAAAAGGATATTCTATTAACATCAAAATCATCATAAAATGAAGAAAACATTACTCACAATTCTTTGTTTGCTGACAGCTCTTTGTGGTATGGCACAGAGCGAGAGAACCTACACCGAACCACTCGTCATTACATCGGGCGACGGTGAACCTACAGAACCTCAGGAAGCCAGCGTCGTTGTTGTTGACAATGGCGATCAGACTATCAACTTTGTTCTCAAGAACTTTATCCTCAGTTCGGGTGGTTCAGATATCCCTGTAGGTAATATTGTTGTTAACAACCTTCCCGTGACTAAGGGCGAGGATGGCTTGGATTATGTGTCCTTCGAAGGGTCCATCACCATTACTCCGGGTGATCTGGAGGGCGTTGATAGCTGGTATGGCCCTTTGTTCGGTCAAATCCCCATTGTGCTTCAGGGCAAGATGAACGAAGAGAAACTCTTTGTCTCCATCGACATCAATATGGGAATGGTTGTTACTGTCCTGCTTGGCACAGACGACTTTCCCCTTACTAGGATCTACACCGAACCAATCGTCATTTTATCTGGAGACGGTGGGCCTTCCGAACCACAGGAAGCCCAAATCTCTGTTGTCGAAAATGGCGACCAGACCATCAACTTCGTGCTGAAGAATTTTATGATTAATGTAGAAGACGATGTTGTGGGAGTCGGAAATATTGTTATAAACAATCTTTATGTCAGCAAGTTCGATGATGGCTTGGATCATGTGTACTTCAAAGGCGTCATCACCATTAGCGAAGGCGACCTGGAAGACGTTGTTTTCTGGCTCGGTCCTATGTTCGGCGACGTTCCCATTGAGCTCAATGCTAAGATGAACGAGGAGAAGCTCTTTGCCACTATTGCTATTGATATGGGTGAATCTGTCGTTACGGCTCAGGTTGGCACCGACTTCGGTCCCGTTACTATTGTCAAGGGTGATTTGAATGGTGACACTGTGGTTGACATCGGCGATGCAGTAAGCATTCTCAATATCATGTCGGAAGGCAATTATATCCTTGCTGCCGATATCAATGGCGATGGTAAGGTCGATATTGCCGATTTCGTAGGTATCTTGGATATTATGGCCGGGCAATAAATGAACGGCCGGCTCATTACCATTCTTGGTCCCACAGCTTCTGGCAAGACAACGCTTGCTGCACATCTCGCTGCACGTCTTGGTGATGCCGAAATCATCAGTGCTGACAGTCGGCAGGTGTATCGCGGCATGGATATCGGAACGGGCAAGGATCTGGCGGATTACACAGTAGATGGAAAGGTTATTCCTTTCCATCTTATTGATATCTGTCAGGCGGGCGAGAAGTACAACCTCTTCCGCTTCCAGCAGGATTTCTATGCGGCCTACGAAGAGATCCTTTCCCGTCATCATCGTCCTATTCTCTGTGGGGGTACGGGGCTTTATATCGAGTCTGTCCTCAAGGGCTACAAGATGGAGGCTGTGCCGGAGAATCCCGTTTTGCGCGAACAGCTGAAGGATTGTTCGCTGCCTGAGCTTCGCAGGATATTGGAGGGCTATAAGACGTTGCACAACGTCACAGACCTCGACACCCCCAAGCGTGCCATTCGTGCTATCGAGATACAGGCTTATTATCGCGAGCATGGGACGCTGGAGCGTGAGTTTCCCGCCATAGACAGCCTTATTATCGGCATCAGCATAGACCGCGAGTTGCGTCGCCAGCGCATCAGCGAGCGGCTACGTCACCGTCTGGAACAAGAGAATATGGTGGGCGAGGTGCGCCGTCTCCTGGAGCATGTACCTGCCGAGGACCTTATCTATTATGGCTTGGAGTACAAGTATCTGACCCTTTATTGTCTGGGTCGGCTTTCATACGATGAGATGGTACAGCAGCTTGAGATTGCCATCCATCAGTTTGCCAAGCGACAGATGACCTGGTTCCGCGGAATGGAGCGTCGCGGCTTTACAATACACTGGATAAACGGCACGCTCCCTTTGGAGGAGCGTGTAGAAGAAATACTAAGTCTTTCCCTTTAGGTTTGTAGGGAGAGGCTTTTTCTTAGTTATACCTTAGGATTTGTCCTGGATGCAGGATGGTTGTGCGCTTGATGTTGTTCAGGCTGCACAGACGGTCGATGGTAGTGCCGCGTTTGCGCGCAATAGAAGAAAGCGTTTCGTTAGGCTGTACCTTGTGAATACTGGTGCGGGGCTTAGCTCGCATCTCCTGAATCTTTTTCTGCTGGAATGCTTCGCTTTCGGCTTCCTTTGCCAGGAGTGCTTTGGCTGTTTCCTCATCCATCTCCTCTTCGCCGCCATCGACGTTATCAGCGCCAACCAGCACGGTGCCGCGGCCATTCGAGCAGAAGAGATAGAAGTCACCCTTTACGTCCTGTGCGTCGAAATCAAATATCTTCTCGGGATTAATGAACTGTCCCAGGAAGCGTGTCTCGAAGTGGAGGTGTGAACCGGTGGAACGACCTGTGTTGCCACCCAGGGCAATAACCTCGCCAGCCTTGACAATCTGGTCGGGTTTTACGAGATGCTTGCTCAGGTGCCCATAAACTGTCTCCAGTCCGTTGGGATGGCGGATGACTACATACTTGCCGTATCCCTTGCGATATCCCTGGTCAGCGACGACACGCACCTTGCCAGAGAAAGCGGCGCGAATGGTATCGCCCACGAAGACCTTGATGTCCGTTCCGTAGTGTTGACGGCGGAAAGAGCGGCGGTAGCCATAGTGGCTGGTGACCATGCGGCTGTCACAAGGCATGTGGAAGTTGCGCAGGTCTATTTTGTATTCCGAGGGGAGTGTCACCTCGTAAGAGCGTGTGTAATCGTTGTTCCAGGTGGGGTAGAGTGCTGCTGCGGGGAATTGCAGGTCAGCCAGTGATTCCTGTCCGCCCATCCGAACCAGCGAGATGCTGTCGATTGCACGCATTTTGTGGTCTATGGGTGCAATGCTGGCCAGACGGTCTTGCGCTAATAAAGCCGTTGAACATTGGGTAGCGAGCAGGAGTAGGGTGGTGAGTATTTTGTTCATTCTTAGGTGGTATCTCTTATTTTTATTTTCACTTTTAATTTTTCATTTCTTACGACAGGTCCAACGCATAGAGTCGGTCCATGTTCAGGTCGCCCAGGTCGTAGAGCTCTTCAGGTTTGAAGAAACGCTTCAGCTCGATTGCTGCGGACGTGGGGGAGTCGGAGGCATGCACGATGTTCTGCTGATTGCTCATGCAATAGTCACCGCGAATGGTGCCCGGCTCTGCCTTGCGGCCATTGGTGTAACCTGTGATGAAACGAACCACCTCGATGGCATCCGTACCTTCCAGACACATTGCAATGACAGGCGTACGCATCATGGAGGCCTTCAGTGCGGGGAAGAATGGCTTGCCCACCAGGTGAGAGTAGTGTTCGTTAAGAATCTCGTCGTTGAGTTGCAGCATTTTCATGCCGACTATACGTAATCCCTTCTTCTCGAAGCGACTTGTGACTTCGCCTATCAGGCCTCTCATCACAGTGCTCGGCTTGAGCAGCACCAGGGTTCTTTCCATTTGCAGTGGTAGCTTTTTTTACGACCTTTTTCTGCCCTGTCTTGAGCAGAAAAGGGCGTTTTATACGTTTCCGGCTGCAAAGGTACGACAATTTCGTGGGAATACCAAATACTTTTAGTATTTTTAACGAAGTAAGTCCCTAATCCCCTATTTGGCTTTAACTTTTTAACTCTTTAGCCTTAAAAGATTATTCCCATTCTATTGTCGAGGGTGGTTTCGAGGAAATATCGTAGCAAACGCGGTTGACGCCTTTCACCTTATTGATAATGTCGTTGCTCACCTTTGCCAGGAACTCGTAGGGCAAGTGCGCCCAGTCGGCAGTCATCGCGTCGGTGCTGGTCACAGCTCGCAGGGCAACGGGGTTCTCGTAGGTGCGTTCGTCGCCCATCACACCCACGCTGCGGACGTCGGAGAGCAGGATGGCGCCAGCCTGCCAGATCTGGTCGTAGAGTCCCCAGTCGCGTAGGGCCTGGATGTAGATATCGTCGGCGTCCTGCAGAATGCGCACCTTCTCGGGTGTGACTTCACCCAGGATGCGGACAGCCAGACCCGGTCCGGGGAAGGGATGGCGACCGATGAGGTGTTCGGGAATGCCCAGCTGACGGCCTACGCGGCGCACCTCGTCCTTGAAGAGCCACTTCAGCGGTTCGCACAGTTTGAGGTTCATCTCCTTGGGCAGACCGCCCACATTATGATGGCTCTTGATGACCTTGCCGGTGATGTTCAGGCTCTCGATGCGGTCGGGATAGATGGTGCCTTGGGCAAGCCATTTTGCGTCCGTGATTTTCTTCGCTTCTTCATTGAACACCTCGATGAAGTCGCGGCCTATGATTTTGCGTTTCTGCTCGGGTTCCAGCGCGCCGGCCAGGTCGGCAAAGAACTTCTGCGAGGCATCCACGCCGATGACGTTCAGGCCCAGGCCCTCGTAGTCCTTCATCACGTTCCGGAACTCGTTCTTGCGCAGCATGCCGTGATCCACGAAGATACAGGTCAGCTGATTGCCGATGGCGCGGTTCAGCAATACGGCAGCCACACTGCTATCTACACCGCCCGAGAGGCCCAGGATGACGCGGTCGCTGCCTATCAGTTTCCGTAGTTCGGCAACAGTCGTATCCACGAAGTTGGCTGGCGACCAGTCCTGACGGCTGCCGCAGACGTCCACCACGAAGTTCTTCAGCAGCAGCGTGCCTTGCAACGTGTGGAACACCTCAGGATGGAACTGCACAGCGAAGACAGGAGCCTCATCACGACCCTCTCCAAGGGGAGATGGAGACCAGAAAGCTGCATTGGTAACATCCTTGGTCGAACCGATGACCTCGAAGCCGTCTGGGATGGCGGTGATAGTGTCGCCGTGACTCATCCAGACCTGGCTGTTCTGGTCGAAGTCCTTGAAGAGCGGGTTGCTGGTATCGACGGTTTCCAGATGGGCACGTCCGTACTCGCGCGAGTCGGCTTTCTCAACGCGTCCGCCCAAGGTATGTGAAATGAACTGTGCGCCGTAGCAGATGCCCAGGACGGGCAGGCGGCCCATAAACTGGGTGAGATCGACCTTGAAAGCCTCCGGGTCATGTACGGAGAAGGGCGAGCCGGAAAGGATGACGCCGATGACGTCGGGGTCGCCGACAGGGAACTTGTTATAGGGCAGGATTTCGCAGAAAGTGTCGAGCTCGCGTAACCGCCTGGCAATGAGCTGAGTCGTCTGCGAACCGAAGTCCAGGATGATAATCTTCTGTTGCTGCATAATACGTTATTCTGATTTGCGCCTGCAAAGGTACGAATAAGCGAGGAAAAAGCCAAATTTCTTTGAGTTTTTTCGAGCGAAAGAAATCCGGCTTGCCGCCTAAGACGTCCGGCTTTGCCGTCTGAGGCTTCAGCCGAAGACCTACGGAGCGCAAGAAATTCGACGAAGTCAAAGGTACGAATAAGCGAAGACAATTGTGGCCCCACAAAGGGGAGCGACCTGAAAAAATGAACCACTAAAATATGTACTTCTTTCCATTAATGATATACACACCTTGGCCTTGGGGCTTTGACACGCGCTGCCCGGACAGGTTGTACAAGCCAGACGACTTGGATGGTAGGGCGCTGGGAACATCGACAAAATCATCCAGGTCGTCCACCACATAGATGGTGCGGGTAACTGTGGCGCTCCATTTGGAACTGTTCTTGCAGATGGCCCGTAGAGTCACTTCTCCGGGGACGAGAGACTTTGCAATGTTCTCCTTGCTGTAGAGAACTGCCTGCGAGGTCTCTTCGCCACCGCTTTTCTTCGCCCACGTGACGGGGTCGCTACCGTCGGTGGTGTAAAGGATGTAGGAGCCCTGCGAGAGGGTGAGTTCGTCGGAAAGGAGAATGGTATCGCCGTTCATTACCTTTTCCCCGTTCACGAGAAAAACGGGGGCATCTGCATTGGCATACCAACCCTTATTCTTGAGCTGGGCGATAAGATTCTCTGTGCGTTGGGGAAAGAATTCCTCGTGCATACGCTTGTTCTCTTGGACATAATGAACATCGGCACGATACAGTTCCGCCCGAGTGGAGCCGTAGGGATGCACATCCTTGCGGTAATCGCCCCAACGGGCAGACTCGGCATAGATAGCCAGGGAGATGACGCTCTGCAAGCTGTCCCAGAGTGCCTGTGCCGGCTCGGGGCGCAACAGACCGCCGTCATCCTCCAGCAGCGCATAGGCCCTGTCCCAGAACCGGTGCTTGAAGGCCGGGTTCTTCATCATGTTCAGGAAGAGACCTGAGGGGCAAGACATATTGTTGAGACCGAGAACATTTTTGGAAGCACTAACCAGGACTTGTTCCGAATCCCAGCAGATGAAGCGGAAGCCCTGCGTAGAATCCTCACGATTCTTGAAAGCTATCCAGTTGTGATGATCCCAGTCGGCATTCCCGCCATACTGGTTGATGAGCATGTAGTCGATGAAGTTGTCCACATCCAGTAGGGTCTCTGGTTCTCCGAATTCGCTGGCTGTTTCTCCGATAATGACACCATAGGTCTCGGGCAGAGTCGCCTTTTGGGCAGTGTTTATCAGCTGGTTCCATTTGTCGAGTGTGCCTTCTGACGCCTCCAGATAATCCTCGCGCTTTATCACGTCGTAGTCCGACTTCAGGCCGCCGAAGTGATACTTGCAGTAATCGTCATCAATACGTTCTGCCAAATTGTAAAGTCCCCAGTAAAGGCCGTCTATGAACAGGTTGACATACAGTCCGTCGCTGGTAGGATACCCCATGCGTTTCTGCATATGGCGGGCCCAGAGGTCTCTGACGTATTGAGCACAGCTGCTCTGAGCAATCTCGCGATGAATCCACGAGTAGTTATAAAAGCTACGAACGATGAGCGAGTTGAAACGTGCCACATTTCCCTCACCGAAAACGGGATATTTGAGGGTCTTCTTGCCGTACTCGTCTTTGAAGGTGAGTCGGAAAGAGTGTTTGGGACTCTTCTCGGGCAAACGACTCTGGCCGCCATGAATCTTCAGCCCGCAGGTCGTTGTGAGGTCATGCCCCTCGCCCATCAGTTCCACCGAGGCCGGGCGTTCCCATCCGCGTCCGTTGCTCTCGGTGTTGCCTACATAGATATAGATGCCACCCGTCTGCTCATCCTTCTGCTTGTTGAAGAGGTTTCCTTTGTCCGTGACAATGGACACGACAGGGATAGAGTAGAAAGCATCCTTGATTTTCTTAGCGTATGTGCTGATGGAGGTCAGCTCGGGGTCCATCTCATAATCGGCAGGTGCCGTACCGCTCATGGTAACGTACTTGCCCCAGGTGGAGGGATAGCCCTCCGGCAAGGCAGGCTGCTCGAGCACAGAGGCTGGGAAGATATAGGATGAAGTCACAATGTCGGAACACCTGACGTCATCCCGGAATTCCGCAGCACGTATGATGGTGGTGCTCTTCACATAGATATTGCTTGTAAACTGAGGGCTTGTCGGTACAGGCTCGCTACCATCCAGCGTGTACCTGATGACAACCCCAGTTTCACTGCTGCTTATTTTGAGCAGGAAGGGACTCTTGCACACCCCATGCAGCCTGTTGAATACAGGTTCTGCATGGGATGGCGAGAGTGAGATGAATAACCAGGCCGTTAGAAAAAATAGCCTTCGCAACATTTCTGGTTAATACAGGACTTTTTTACCGTTAATGATATAGATTCTGCCCTTCTGAACCTTGCTTACACGCTGGCCAGCGAGGTTGACTATCGTCGAGCCTTGCTTGTAGATGGCATTGTCAATTGTCATGATGGCATCCTCGTAGTCAGGACCGGCAAATGGAACGGGGTATGCTTCGCTCTGTGACCACTGCGGTTCTTCCTGACCATCGTTCAGCGATGCGCAAACTACGCCATTCGCCAGCTCTTCCTCGGTAACCTGTAATGAGCCTTCGTTCACGTCGCCCATCTGGGTCAGGAAGTAGCAGTTTGTGCACTTCGCGTTGCCTGGGTTGCGAGCGAGAGAGTAGGGAGTACCGCTAGCATAGAGAGTTACATCCAAATCGCCCACAGAAAGGGTGTTGGTGATGTAGGTCACGTTGCCGCACCAGCCCACGATGGGAATGCAGTTCCAAGCGGTCTCGCTCTTGAGCTTGCCGCTGAACAGACAGTTGTTGATGACGCTGCCATCGCCACTGCCGCGAGCCACAATACCACCGGTAAGGGCATCACCGCTGAAGGTAGAAATAATCTCGACTGCACTCTCGCAGTTTTCGATGGTGCCGCCGTAGATTTCGCAGACGATACCGCCCACCCTCTTGGCGGAGGTGTTGATAGTACCTGTCGTACGCAGCTTCTTGACCGTACCGCTCAGGGCGCGGAACAGGCCGAAGCCCTCTGCCTCGTTCACCTTATTAATATTAACTGCGTGGTACTTGCCATCAAATACACCCTCGAACTTCTTGCTCGTAGTTCCAATCATGGGGAATTCGTCCATCAGCTCGCTCAGGTCGATATCGGCTGTCAGCTCGGCATTGTCCTTGGTGTCACCATAGTTAACCTTCTTGGCGAACCATACCAGCTGCTCTGCTGTGCCAATCTGCCAGAATCCGTCCACAAGCTCTGCGAAAGTAAGGTCGGGAGTACCGCACTCGGTGCAGAAGCCGTTCTCGAAGTGGTGGTCTTCGATGGTGCTGCCCTCGGTGTTGCTGTATGAAATGGTAGTTCCATCGACCGGAGTCTTGCCGTCGCACTTGAGTGAACCGTTAGCATAGACGGTACCGCGAGTCTGGAACGGAACGGGATAGCTGTCCTCGGGAAGATTCTGAGTCCACTGGATATCCTTCTGGTCGCCATTCAGCAGGAAGGCAACTTCACCGCTTGCAATCTGCTCGGCAGTAACCTCGGTAGAGCCTTCGTTGGGAGTACCGAAACCGTTCATGTAGTAGCAGTTCTGAACAGTTGATACACTGGGATTACGTGAGATGGTATATGAGGGATAGTCCGAACCCTGTGGGCTTGCATTGATAGTACCCATGAACAGGCAGTTGCTGACGGTAGAGCTGCAGTCGCTACCCGTGAAGCCCAGAATACCTGCACAGTTGTAGGCCTCAGGAGCATTGATGGTGCCGTCGTAGAGACAGTCCTTGACTACACATCCTGCGGCACTGCCTCGGAATGCAATACCTGCAAAAGCTGCGTCGCCAACGAAGTCGGATTCTATGTTGACAGATGATACGCAGTTCTGTATGGTTCCGCCAAAGATTTCAGCCACGATACCGCCTGCCTTCTTGTACGAAGTGGAAATGGTACCAGCAACACGCAGATTCTTGATGGTGCCGGTGAGGGCACGGAACAGACCTGTTATGTCTTCGTAGGCAATCATGGTGTAGGTGATGGTGTGGCCCTGACCGTCGAAGGTACCAGCATACTTGTTATCGACAGTAGAGATCATCTTCATCTCTGCCTCGGAGGCATCGATGTCTGCGGTAAGAATGGCATCAGCATCCGTTTCACCTGCGTTCACCATGCTGCCGAAGAGCATCAGTTCGACAGGTGTGCTGAGCTGATATACGCCGTCCACCTTCTTGGGCATGAACGAGAGCGACTGGAGATGATCCTTGTTGGCTTCCTCGGTAGTAGCCTCACCCTCGTAATAGGCAAGAAGCTGCTCCATCAGGGGGTTGATCTCGTTCATCTCTTCATCTGTGAAGAAAGCAGCCAGTTCATCCATGAGCTCATTCAGCTTGTCATACTCCTGCATCAGGTTCTTATAGCCCTGCTTGCAGACGTATGTTTCCTGGAAGAGGTCGGAGAACTCTGTTACCAGAGCCAACTTTGCCTCGTTGTCTGTAGTTGTAGCCACAGCATCGATGGCGGTCTGCAACTTCGCCTTAATCTCGTTGGAGAAGTTGGGATAGACAGCGCTCTCGTCGAGGCTGTACTCGTAGTTGTTCAGCATGGTGTAGGCACGGGCAGCCTGCGACTCCAGAACGTTGTCCAGACCGGCACCGGCCTGATCCAGTTCACCATGATAGAAGAGTTTCACGTTGCCGAAGCCCAGCGCATCGTTCTCGAAGCCTGAGCCAAGCACCTTGATGCCAATCGTCAAAGAGCCGTCTGTCACGTTGGCAAGGATGGCATTCTGGTAGCGGCCAGCCTCGAAGGCTCTGCAATATCCTACAAGTCCGCGGGGCACATAGCCGTCTTCGCCGTTGAAGTCAACCACCTCGAAGTCGGGATATTCGCCTGTCAGGTTACAATTGATGCCGTCCACAGCTTCGCTCATTGGGATAGCGTCCTCAACGGGAACCTGGAAGTAATTGGTCACGCCATTGGCGGTGAGCATAGCGGCATAATTGGTGTTGTGCAAATCAACATCGCCGGGATAGGGACGGTAAACGCCATTGATTTGTACCTCATAGATGCCATTTGCCAGGCCTGTGAGGGTCTGTGTCATATCCATAGTGGCGTTCCAGCACTCGGCAGCATGCATTTCGCTGCCCTCGGCGCCATTATGACCGGTTCCTACCTGGCCTTCCCAACCGTTGAAACCATCCTTGAAGGTTGGATTGGTCAGCAGCATCGTCATATCTGTGCCGGCCTGGGGTTGCTCGGTGATGGCAGCTTCCAGCATAGCATCTATCTTCTTGGTCTCGGCTCTGATTTCTTCTTCGCTGAGCTCGCACTCCTCCAGGATGTAGAGGGCAGTTCCTCTCGGATATGTGCTGTTGGGTTCCTCTCTGGTGCGCAGGTAATCCTCCAGTTCCTCGCGCTTCTTACCGTAGAAGTCGTCGTGCTCTTGCAGATACAGGTCTGTCTCCTCTACTTTCTGCTTGTAGGCAGCATAGGCTTCGGCACAGGAAACGACGCTTCCGCGGAGTTCCAACAAGCCGTTCCATACAGCCATGAATTCGTCGATATTACTGCAGTTCTCCAGGGCATCCAGCTCGTTGAGGTAATTCTCCACGAGGCTCTTCTGTGCCAGTATATCCTGGAAGAGTTCACGCTCTGAGTCGAGCACGTTCTGTGCGAAGTCGGCATACGATGCAGCGTCGTAGGCATTGCCGTAAACCTCGCCGGCATTATAGACACGCTCGTGGTTGGGGAACGGGAATGGTATTTCCTCTTCATCCAGAGTCTGGTTCCAGACAATCTGAGACTGGTCACCGTTCAGCAGGTAGCAGAGCTTACCGCTCTTGACATCCTCTTCGGTAATCTGGATGGTGTTGTCCTGGTGCGAACCGAACTCGTTGACGAAGTAGCAGTTGGTACAGGTGACATTTCCCGGATTGCGGGCAAAGGTGTAGGGGTTACCCAGGGTGGCATCCACCTCAATAATGCCGGTGAAGGCGCAGTTGGTCAGGATTGATGTGGAGCCGGACCAGCCAATGAAGGCGGCGCTGTTATAGTTCGCGCCGGTGATGGAGCCTGCGAACAGGCAGTTCTCGATGAGCGAGCCATCACCGCTGCCACGACCTACGAGACCCGAGATGGCGCCGTCGCCAGCATAATCGCTGGTCACTTCGACATCACAGACAACGTTCAGCACCTTGCCGCTGAAGATTTCGCCCACCAGGGGACCTACCTTGTTCCATTCGGTGAAGAGCGAGCCCGTGAGGTACAGGTTCTGGATCGTACCGTCCAGGTAGCGGAAGAGGCCCCAGCTGCTTGACTCGGCCGTGAGGTTCACGGTCAGCGTCTTGTAGTTGCCGTCGAAGATACCCTTGTAGTGGTTGCCGCTGGTACCAATGACCGTGAAGTCCGAGCCTGAGAGGTCGATGTCATCCATCAGCTTGGCATTGGCGGCGTTGTTGCCCTGATTCACCAGATTGGCGAACCAGACAAACTGGTCGGCTGTCTCAATCTGATAGAAGCCGTCCACCAAAGAAGCCATACTGGGATCAACCTTGCCGCAGACGATACAGATGCCGTCCACATACTGATGGTCGGGGATATCCTGAGTCTTGGTGTTCGAATAGGTAAGCTCCGAACCGTCGGCACTCTGACCTGTGCAGTCCAGGTTGCCTGCGGCATAGACCTGAAGGCTGTTCGAGAAGGGAACGGGTGTGGGATCAGTACCCAGCGTCTGCCACCATGTGATGACGGTCTGGTCGCCGTTCATCATGTAGCAAAGCTCACCCGAAGCCACTTGCTCTTCAGTGACCTGCTCGCATCCATCATTTGGAGTTGCCCAGTCATTCACATAATAGCAATTGCTCACGGCCACTAAATCCGGGCGGCGAGAAATTGTATAGCTGGGATTGCTACCGGTTACATCATCTGCATTGATTGTACCTGCGAAGATACAATTGGAAATGGTAGCATTGCATCCGTCGCCTGCCCAACCCAGAATACTGGCCAGGCAGTATGCCTCCGGCGCATCAATAGTGCCTTCGTAGATGCAATTGATGATTTTCACGCCCGATGCGCTGGAGCGTGCGCAGATACCGGCATAGCAGGCATCCAGATTAGCCGTTCCGATGATATCGACCGACGAGATACAGTTCTCGATGGTACCGCCGAAGCACTCGCCCACAATACCGCCAATCTTGTTGATACCGGTGGTAATGGACCCATCTACCCTCAGGTTCTTGATGGTACCAGACACACCTCCGAAGAGACCCCAGCTGGCACTGCCTGCAGTGCAATTGTAGGTGATGGTGTGAAAGTTGCCGTCGAACGTACCGGCATACTTATGGTCGCCGGTATCGCCGATTTTTGTAAACTCGGCATAGTCAATATCGGCCTTCAGCACCGCATTCAGTTCGGTGTTGCCTTCATTGACTGCCAACGCAAAGTTGGTCAAATCCTCCGCAGTGGAGATTTGTACAATGTCATCCTCGAAAACAAGATCTTCCAGACCTTCCGCATGGGAAGTCATTCCGATTCCGAGAAACATCATAAAGAGAAGAGAGAATTTCTTCATGTTGTTTGGAATTAAGTTAATAAATAAAATTAAGTTAATAAATAAAGAATAATGTAATTATGATTTGTTGGATTCAATATCATTTTTCGTTTTGCAAAGATAGCGAAAAATATCAAAAAACTAAAAGAAAATAGCAAAATATAGTCAAAAAAAGCAAAATTTCATCTGAGCTGGGTGTAAATATTAACTAAAACAGCTCCAGACGAGAGATTTTTGTAACTTTTCGGGGAGGATAACCAAACTTTCTGTGCCCTATCCCTATGGTTGAGTCCCCATGGGGATTTCACCTAAGGTCGTCGCTAAGATTACTCCCATATCTCTATATGCCTCGTGGAGAGGACAAAGGGGAATCCCCGCCGCAGAACACATGTTTCCGCAGCGGGGATAATTCATTTCCAATTTACACATATAAATATATGAGAAAAACTGAGGACATAACCTTGCAGGCTATGTCCTCGTATGGTAGTCAGAAAGGTCCAGCTTGAATATTACTGTGAAAGCAAATTGTTCGCGCCCTCTGACGACATTCTGACGTTGCAAGGGTAGGAACTATTTCCGATACTCCCAAAGTTTTCTTGTGTTTTTCAGGAAAAGTATCGACTTTGCTACTCTTTGTTTGCAAAACTGGTCATACATCAGCCCTCATCCTTCTATTCTGTCGAGTCTCGTCCAGCAGCTTTTTCAACTTTTGACCTTCGGTCGAGGCTGCTTCCACTCGGCAATAATTAAGTAAACTTAGTATTGCTCTCGCTTACCCACAGCCTTCACTCATCTTTTCCATATTACTTCTTCCCTCAGCCATCTTCCCTCTCATTACGCTGCCAGCAAGAGCGAAGCAATGATTCTGAGTTTCCCAAGCCAGCTGCCATTTGTCAGCTTGTACTCGATGATATAGTCCGCAATATTGTTCGCCACACTCCGTTTAGGAACATTATCCACAACGATTCATCGAAATAGTTTTGTCATATTTACTAGTTATAGTTTTTTATATCCTTTTCTTTTGCATTTTCAGAGTTTTTGCCTAATTTTGCAGCAGTTATTTAAAGAAAGATGAGTCATGACATTTCTCAACCAGTTCCACAAGGAAGTGACGGAGCGCAAGATGCGGAAAATAGCCGCATCGCAGCAATCGCCAATGAGCTCCGAAGACGCCGCCAATTACATGAAACGCAACTTCGAGATAGCCAAGCAGATGTGAGATAATAAAAGAAAATGCCAGAAAACGATATAGCGCTTGAATTAGCACGGCTTCATATTTTACAAGGAGCGGATTTTGTTCGCCAACTGAAAATGCTGGCTCAATATAACATTTTCAAGGTTGTTGAAAACGAAAGGGACATATTTGCAGCAGAAGGTAGTCATCGCGAGGATTTCCCTATGTTACTCGATGCAGCCCGTAAAGCTGTCGCTCATGGAAACAAGGTATTTATTCTCCCCAATCCGAAGGGCATCAGAACAGCTGACTTTATCTTTGAGAACAAAGGAATCTTCAAAATGTACGATTTGAAGACCATTTCTGGAAAAGCATCATTGGAGAACAGACTGATGGAATCAATTGGGCAAACCAATCACGTTCTTATAAATGTTTGCACCAAATACAACCCGCGACTGATGGCTACACAGATCAGATTGTATTTTCAGGTAAATCCCAAAGCAATTGAGGTGCTGGTTTATAAAGGCAAGAAAGTAATCGTTGTAACAAGGCGTATCGCTGAGAACCCACTCTTCCTTATACAATTCCAGCGAAAGTTCGTCAAATAAAAAAGCCGCCTCATAGGGGTGGCTTTTTAAAAACGGGGCAGGGTCGATACGGGCTTACCCCCACGCGGAAAATACCGGATTAGTCATTTCTGACGATGCAAATGTACGGACTTTTTTTCTAATCTGCCAAACATTTTTCTTATTATTTTATAAATCGTATCGACTTTGCTACTCTTTGTTTGCAAATCCTGTCCTTTTCAAAGTTGATTTAATCCCTGTTTTTTCTTACATCATCCTTCTTCCTTCATACATCTTTCATCATCCATCAAACATCATCTATCAACCCTCTGCGCTGGGCTGTCTCCCTGGAATAAACAATATAATGCATCCCGGTTTCTGGGTCCTTTACTGATGTCTCAAAAATCTGCCTCTTCTAGCGTTTCTATAGCTTCTTGCAGTGTAGGAATCAAATCATCCAAGCCTGTCACGATTTCATCCATTCCGTCGCGCATATCATCGTATTCTTCGTCATCAGGAACATTGACAAGGGCTTTCTGTTCTTCTTCCAATATTGCCGTTAATTGAGTATGGGCATCGTTAAGGTCTGCGATGCACCGGCTTATTCTTTTTCTTCTAGAATTATTCATGGTCTTGAATGTTAGAGGGTGATAAAACCTTTATCTATAGCATCAGGGAAAATGAACTTGGATGTCTTGTCAGGGAATTCAATAAAGAAGTATTTTCCTTCTATGCTTTTAATAACACCTGAGCCAAAACTCTTATGGTGAACGACATCCCCCACAACTAACTTCTGCCAAGGGTCTATTTCCATAACTGTAGAATCATCCGCAGTTGTTTCAACACCTTCAAGACTTGATAGAACGTCATCGAGGTAGTCGATGGCCTCATCCAGATTGTCAACAGCTTCCTCCATCATATCACCACGTTCGCTATACTGCAACCCTTCTGGCAGATTGTCGAAGGCATCTTGTTCCTCATCGCGTACTTCTTCAAGTACATCGTGTGCATTCTGAATCATATTCAGACAATGCTTTAACGTTTTTAGTCTTTCTTCTTTCATGTTTTATATAAGTTCCTTTAGGTATAAATCCTTTACAGCATAAATCTTAGAAAACCTTGTCTTAAAACTCTCGGGAAGATGTGCCGAATGAATATCGAATTGTTCTCCTATTCCAATAGCAAGCCAATACTCTTGTATTGTTTTGTTTCGAGGTAATGCTTCATAATTTTGAAGTTTCGCTTCTTTCTTTTTAATAATATCCACTATTAGTGAAGATGGAATTGTGCTTATTGCATTTATATAACATATTTGGAATTCAGTTTTTTCCAGAGTGCCTGATGGTTCAGGCTCAACTCGTATAATTCCACTTTGGGGTTCATAATAGTGTGTAGACGGGAAAAGCAAATTTGTCAAATCTTCAAAAACATCCTCCTTGTGTTTTTTTACTTTACCTCCATCTGACGTATGGGGCTTGAAACCTGCTTCAAACCAAATTTTTATTTTATAAGGTTTATCTTCGTACAACGAATCGTTTAATTTAATTTGATCGAACTTTTCAGCATATTCGTTCAACAACTTCTTGAATTCATTATATTCTGCATTCTCGTTATCGTTTGTTAGCTTTGAAAATTCTAAACCAACTACTCTATCTGCAAAATGAAGATGAAAATCTGGCTCTTCTGTTAAACACAAACCGATTAAGCCTTTAGTGTGCAAATTCAATATTGGGAGTATCCAATTGAACTCTTCACATTTCTTTTCCCAAATTCTATCCTTTAACTCACTTTTCATGCTCATACTCTTCTCTTGTTATTGGAGTCTCTGGGTCAACAATAAGGACTTCATCGTAGGTTATGACAGAGATGTGATTGAAAAAAAGCCCCCCAAAAAATCATATCACACTAACTTTTCCATCTATCTCTTTTATTTTCTCATCTAATAGTAATTTTTCATACACTCTTTTCAGGTTAAAAGAAATATTTCCACCTGTTCGCTTAAATCCAAAGGCCCGAGCAGTTTCTGTTATTAAATTATCTGGAGAAATACCAAAGCTATGCTGTGCTATGGTGGTCAAAGCTAATGCCAATTCAGAATCACAGATATATTCTATAGGTCTTATGTCGTTTGAACTCTTGGGAACTCGGACTTTTAAATCATTGAAACCATTCAGCGAAACAAAATCACAGTCAAAATTAACGATACCACTTAAATAATTACGGAAATAGAATCTTACTTCATTGCGGATAACATTTGTAGCCTTCTGATTACCCCAAATTGGAGCAAGAATTCTGCATAAAGCTTCAAAATGAATAGGCTGTTGGTTTTCAATGACTTTTTTTATTGTTTCTGTTACGTCTCCATTCCAAAAATCTCTCCATCCCACACTTTTATATTCATCGAAACCATAACCAGAATTAACGTCTACGCGACTTTCGACTTCTTCTTCAATTTCTATAGCATTTATTTCAGGACTCTTTTCTGTCTCTATTGATGCCTCAACAGGACTTTCTACACTAACTCCAGCGAGAGCGGCATCAATTGCTTTAATTAGTTTCTCTTCTTCTGACTTTTGATTTTTTATCCAATCTGTTGACCAAATCCTATATATAGTCCATCCCATATCTTCTAAAACCGTTTGACGCAAACGGTCTCTTTCTCGAGCAGTTCTGGAATTATGATATGTTGCGCCATCACACTCAATGCCAATAGCAAATTTACCCTTTTGCGTAGGATTTTTTATTGCCATGTCTATTCTAAAGCCAGAGCATCCTACTTGTGTCACAACTTCATAACCTTTTGCAGACAGGAGATCATATACCGACTCTTCAAATGGGGAATCAAAAGTAAGTTCATAATTATAATCCAGTTCTTTATCAAGCGCAACTATTCCTTGTTGTGCATATTCTATATAAGAACGCAACAATTTTACGCCTTCTGAGGAAGTTTTCTCCAAATCAATATCTGTAGCTTGGATGGAACCGACTAACTTAACATTATATTTTGCACGAGTTATGGCAACATTCAATCTCCGATATCCTCCATTTCGACTTAAAGGGCCGAAATTCATGTACATAACACCCCGACTATCTTTTGCGTATCCTATACTAAAGATAATGGTATCACGCTCATCTCCCTGAACATTTTCCAAGTTTTTGATGAAGAATGGTTCGTCTACATTATCCGCAAAGAATTTTTCAAATGCCCCATTATTGAGTCTCATTTGCCTGATAGCTGCATCAACTGCATTTTGTTGTGCTTCACTGAATGTCACAACACCTAATGACCTTTGTGGGTACTTCTTAAAATGTTCAAAGACCAATTGTGCAACTCTCTTCGCTTCAATCATGTTATTCTTCTTGCCTCCTCTGTCATAAATGCCATTGGACACATACACATATTCCACGCCCAAATCTAGTGCTTTTTCAATGGAAGATGGGAAGGTTATAAGAGAGCGGTTATAGATTTTTATATTCGAGAAAGCAATTAGATGCTCGTCACGACTACGATAGTGCCAACGCAAACTTCTCTCTGGTAGAATTGCAACAGTCTCATCTAGGATGGATTCGTATGCTCCGGCATCGTTGTCTGTTTCTTCGTCGCCATTATCTATATCGAAATCTTCATCATTGAGGGTGGTTGCAAAGAAATTTGTCGGCGGCAACTGTTTAGTATCCCCAACAATTATCACTTGTTTTCCCCTCATTATAGCACCTATTGCATCTTCTGTGTGAACTTGAGAAGCCTCATCAAATATGACCAAATCAAATTCATAGCTTTGAGCCTCCAAGAATATGCTAACAGATAATGGTGACATCATAAAGCATGGCCTTAATGCAGACATGAGGTTTGGTATCGCCATAAACAATTTGCGGAGTGGCATAATGCGTCGTTGCTTATTAAGCTCTCTTTTCAAAATACCTATTTCATCCCTTGAAGATGTGATTGCATTGAAATCAGGAATCCTATTCACCAGACGCTCTCTCACTCTTGCTCGAGCAATTTTGAATTGCTCAATATCTAATGCACAAAACTCTTGGATATTCTGCTCTTGAATTCTTCCCCTAAAATCTCTGACAGATGGGAATTGTTGAAGTATATGGTCTAACCACAATCGATAGAATCGCTTTAAGTACGCATCTACTATATAATTATTATCAATAAGTTTTTTTTCTATTTGATCAGTGTATGATGATAAACCTACTTTAGCGCACTCCTTCCTAATTGACTGATAATCTATCCATTCTTCAAGTTGATGTTTATTATTCTTACATGATGCTAAATAATCCGACAAATCAAGTAAATTAACATTAGCGAACTTGTCTTTTTCTTCAAACAAAGAAGAAAACCAATCAAAAGGTGTTATGATAGAATCAATTAAACAACTAAATTCGATGTATGTACCTTCACAATAATCGATGAATGATGAATCTTGACAGATTCTACTTATAATACCCTTTGACAATGAGTATGTGCCAATACATGTTTTTAATTCTTTTGCAAAATGTAGAGCATCATGTATACTGTCCCAATCGGTATCTAATCCTTTGTAATAAAAAGAAAATTTCTTTTGTAGCTCAACTTTCTGACTTTCTATAGATTTTAATGTCTGCTGGTAGTTTACCACATAATCTAAATCATCTACCAATTCTTCATAAGTTGTTTTGTCATTTCTGTATCTTTTGATTTCATCGTATTTTCTTATGAACTCGTCTGAACTGTTTATTGATTGTTGTAAGATTCTATCGATTTCTTTTAAATCATCATTTGTATCAATTATAATTAACTTGGATAGGTTATTAAATTGTTCAATAATTTCAGAGGTTTTGAGTGAAGAAATGAACTGTTTAACGTCATCTAAAGGTATGTTCTTACTAAGAATCGTTTGTTTGAATCTAAGTGGAATCTGAGTAATAGAATTGAGGAAATTTTCAAATTGGCATAGGATTCTTTCTAAATCATCCCAACTTGTTTCCAACCCCAGATAATAATCTCCATAATCCTCTTTACACTGCTCGGCAATCAGATTAATATTTTCTTTAGTTTCTGCTATGTCTTTTAAATCTTTTAATACACTATATACTTTGCTATAACTCTGTTTGCTCCCATCCTTTGAAAATCCACGTATAAGCCGTATGTCCTTTCTATATTGAGATTTTAGGAATCTAAAGATTGTTCCATATTCGCCTCTAAATCGTTGAAGCATGGAGTAGTAATCAAGATTCAAAATCTCTTTATCATATCTCTTTAATATATCTGCTACCTTAGTAATATAGTCGGAATGTATTTTATGATGTGAAGAAACAGATTCTTTAATCTGATAAAATGTTTTGCTTTGAAACCATTTTTCTGTAGGATTAACTCCAGATATTGCGGTTAAGACATTTAGAATATCTTCAAAACGAGATAGTTCTGATAAATTTTTGGGAGCTTTTAGCCCTAATTCATCTGCTAACTTTTCAGAGTGTGATAAAATAAAATTTATAGTAATTTCATAATTCGTGAGTTTCTGATGGATTTCAGGTAAATTATCAACTAATTTATCCTTGTTGTCAAAAACAAATAATGACAATACTTTTGAAGCGCATGTCCTGAAAGAATCATATTCAGTTTTTCCGAAGACATTTAATATTTTTGGATGAAACTTACGGATTATATGGTGGTAGTTACTATTTAATATGTCCTTTAGTTCTTTTTGTTCATCAATTTTCTTAAATAATCGGTCAAAATTGTCTGAAAGCCAGTTTTCTGGAATAAGTGGCGAGCTTCTAAGTACCTTCAGCAATGAAATCAAGTGACAAGTGCCGGCGATAGTATGCTCGACCTTAATTCCCATTTTGTTTGTGCACATTGAGATTTTATCATCTAATGTGCTTAAAAAAGGAATGAGTTCAGCGACATTTGAATCAATATCATGTCTTAACTCATTAGAAAGATAAACAACTTTTGTACCTTTCCATAAATTCTTTTCGTAATCTTCGCTTCTTTTCCCAATTGTTTTTGAAAGTTCGCTCAAAAGGTAAACTCTATTATTTAATTCACGAGCATCGGTTTTTTCTACATCTTGAATAGGAAAGATTATATCAGGAACGGCATTGAGTTTCGCAATCTTTCCATTTACCTCAAATATAGAATAATTTAATGCAGAGCAACGTGTGTGTAGTTCTTCCTGATATTTGTTAAGTGATTCTCTTTTCTTTTCTAAAATATCTAATTGAGCCAAAGCCTCATCTCTGACTTTTTTTCTATCAATAGAAATGGAATTCGCTAATTCATGTAAGATTTCTTTTTTGTTTGCTTTGTGACTATGAAGAGTAAAACAAAAGTCTGCAAGGCCAACATTTGAAAGACGATTATACACCACTTGGAGAGCAGCCATCTTTTCTGACACGAACAATACCTTCTTTCCGTCTGCCAATGCCTCAGATATGATATTTGTGATTGTTTGGCTTTTACCAGTTCCTGGAGGTCCTTGTAAAACAAAGCTTACGCCTCTTTTTGAAAGAAGGATAGCATCTTGCTGACTAGCATCGGCATCAACAACTTGAAATACATTTATAGGTCTTTCATTCCTATCGTGATCATAGTCATTTATATCTTCAGGAAGCGATAATGCCTCCCCCTCTCCGGCAATAGCTGATATTATAGGGTGTGCACTCAGTTTTTCCTCATTTCTTTCAAGATCTTTATACATATTAATCTTGAGAAACGATAGATTTGTCAAATGAACAGACCTTTCGATTGTCCAACCTTTGTTCTCAATAACAGATTCACATTTTTTCAAATAAGCTGAGATGCTATCTTGAGTTCCGTCAAATTCGGGCAAAAGAATCCCAAAATCATTTCCCAACTTGTGAAGTAATGTCGGATTTACAACAATTTCATCTTCGTGAAGTGAAAGGATATAAGGAGATGTTAATGATTCTATTGTTAATTTAACAGGAACTAACACCAAAGGCGAAGAATATACCTCTGTAGAATCATCCCTTTCTCTCCATTTTAACATTCCAAACGTGAGAAATAATATATTGATTCCCTGTTCTTCAATAGAAGTATTAGCCCTGTACCGCAGTACTTTTAGAGATTTCTGTAATTCTGATATAGTCTTATTAGTTTCGAAATCGCCTTTAATTACTTCTTCAAAAATCTCTTCCCCTGCATCATCAATTATGACCTTTTTAGAATAGGGAAAAGACATTGCCTCTTCTCTTACAGCAAGCCTCTCAAATATCGTATCATAAGAAGGCACAAGGATACGTACATTAGACCGTTTACTTTCTCTGAAATTAATAAGTCTGTTCCTTTTGCCAAAGTCTAGCAAAAGTTTCTTCCATGTTTCTATTCTGTTATGTAATTTCTGCCCCATATTGTTTTCTTAAGAGAGAAGATACTATCTGTTCGGATGATAATGGGTTCTCAACATAGAACCTTAGGACATGATAAAGCGTGAACCGCTCTTATCGATGTCCCAAGGTCCTAGGAAAACCCATCTAAAACGATAAGTCCAGCCCACGCTAACGCGTAGACGCTGGTACCTATTCGTGTTTTAGATGTCGAATGAATTTCCTAGGTTCAGGGACATCACCGAATATAGCACTTGCGCTATAATTAATCCAATAAGATCATACCGCCTCCCTGCGCTCAGGGACTTGATTTCATGCTAAAAACATGCGTCTATTATGACGAAAACAGCGATACTTGCCACAAAGTTACGAATTATTATCGAAACTTCGATACTTTTTACGAAAATAATCGAGAAAATAATCATAAAGACAATGAACAGAAGCTACATTCTTGCTTTCTTATTTTCGATATGGGAAACAAGGAAATTTAAGACTTAAAATTCAAAGAATTTTAATTTCGCGTTTTAAGGCGTTTCTGAGCGTGTTTTTCGTCCGGGGTGATACAATATACCCCGAAGGGGTTTGAAGCGATTCTGAGGCGATTTAGAGGTGAAATACGGGGT
>JAFZPZ010000064.1 GCA_017552435.1 Bacteroidaceae bacterium | reverse complement strand
ATCTCCTCGTCGAACATGTCAATGCCTATATTGTTGACGATACTATCGACAACCTCCGGCATCGCGCCTGCCTGCAACATAATATTTGAAACTCCCATTTCGCTTTTTTGCCGCGAAAGTACTGCTAAATCCAGAAACAGACCGCCACAAGAAATTTTGTTCCATGAATTAACAACTCAAGAATTTCGCCCCACCAACCGAAAAAAGTCACTTTGATTCGTTAAATAAACCAAATTAAAAGCAGATTTCCTTAGTTTGTTAATTGTAATTTATAGAAAATAGCTAATTTTGTAAACCCAACTTTATAAAAAGCGCGGAATCTTATAAACTAAAGTTTAAAAAATGAGTATCAGCAAAGACATAATCAAGCAATGCTTGATGAACAAACAGAGAGAGATTGACGAAGCGGAAATCATCAACCGCCCCATCGAATTCGAACCCAATGGCAACTATGTCATTGTAGGAGTGCGTCATGCAGGCAAGTCATACATGCTCTATCAGCGTGTACGCCAACTTCAGGCAGAAGGAAAAGGCTGGGACGAAATTCTCTTTATAGATTTTGAGGACGAACGTCTGGCAGAATTTCAGACAGAAGACTTCAACAGTCTGTTGGAAGCCCATCTGGAACTATACGGCAAGAAACCAGTAGTTTTTCTCGACGAGGTACAAAATATCCCATATTGGGATAAGTTCGTGCGTCGCCTGGCCGATGCCAAATACCGTGTCTATGTCACAGGAAGTAATGCCAAGATGCTCAGCAAGGATGTGGCCACTACCCTTGGCGGACGGTTCTTCATCCTTGATGCCTATCCTTATTCGCTGAAGGAATATCTTACAGCCCAGCATGTGGAACTGAAAGAACACTGGCAGTACGATAGCGTCCAACGCAGTGAGGTCAAGCGCCATCTGAGCGAATATTTCTACTATGGTGGTCTGCCGGAGATCATTTCTTTTAAGAACAAACGAGCCATGCTGTCAAGCCTCTATCAGAAAATATATCTAGGCGACATCTGCGCACGAAACAAAATCAAGAACGAGAGGGTAATGAACATTCTCATCAAGAAAATGGCGGAAAGCGTCAAACAGCCCTTGTCGTTCAACAGACTTAAGAACATCATTGTCTCTACAGGCAGCCCCATCAGTGTGCCAACGACCATTGACTATGTTGATTTCACCGCCGACAGCTGGCTGGTACTGCCTATGGAGAACGAAGTGGGCAAACTAACCGAAAAGGAAACGCAGAAGAAATACTATTTCATAGACAACGGACTGCTGAACTTGTTCCTCACCAATCCTGACACTTCATTGCTCGAAAACATGGTGGCCATAGAACTTTGTCGTAGGTATGGCAAAGATAACGTGTTCTATCTGAATGTAGATAAGGAAATAGACTTCCTGGTGCCTGATGCCAAACTGGCCATCCAGGCATCATACAGCATCAGAGAGCAATCGACAAAAGACCGCGAGATACCTCCCCTTGTCAAATACAGCAAATCTCACCCAGACTGGCAGTGCTTCCTTATTTCCTACGATGAAGAGACTACTGAGGATGGCATCAATGTCATTCCTGTGTGGAAATGGCTGCTTAGTTAAGCATCATTCCCCTATCCCACCGCCAGCGGCCATAGCCACCTTCCAACGGCCATGAGCGGAACGGCAGATAGTCGTGATGTTGGCACGATGGGGCGCAGGGGCTGAGCCGGAATTGTTTTTCACCTCCTTCAGCTTGCGGAGATAGAGGATATACTCACAGACCTCTGTGTTCTTCAGGAGGATGTCCTTGTAGATGGCGAGATACTGTTCCTTGCGCTTACCCTGTGGCATGTAGGCATCGCGCACAGCCTGAAGTCCACAGTTGATGGCATTGTAACGCTCCAGCCAAGTGGTGTAGCTATGCGCCGAGCCGCCCTCCAGCGTGATACGCTCAATATTGCCCTTCAGAACGGAGAGCTTCGACTCTATCTTTCCCCGCTCCACCTGCCAGGCAATGTCTGTCAAGCCCGGTGTACGGTCGGCAATGTTCTTGGCTTCCACACGCATACGCTCCGTCAAGGCTGAATCGAGAGCTTCGGCATGGGGAACCTCTTGATAGAGCGTGAGGTTCATCTGACTGCGGAAGAACTGCTTATTGGTCATCATGGCTCCGTTGCGGTAGTTCTTATGCAGCACATCGTAATACCAGTCGGGTGTGAAACTGCCCGCACCTGTCTCACCAATGGTAAACTGGTTCATCACCGACTCATCATGATTATAGGTCACTGACTGAGCCATCACAGAGAGCGGCAGCATCGCCGCCAATAACAAAACATGATAATATAATCTCTTCATATCGGTAGCTAATAATTCACTTTAATACCCGACTTCCTCCGCCACCCGTTTCCACCGCGAAAAGGCATCGTTGGCCATCTCACGGATGGTTTTCGACATATAGAGCGTCCGTTTGAAGTAGTTCAGGCGGATGGTGACGTAGCGCGAGACGACATAATAGGTGTGGTCGATGCAATGGCGGATGTTGTCAAGCGACTCATTGATCTGCCCCAACACCGTAAGCAGGCCCTCAGTCGTAATTTGTCGCGCACCAACAGCGTACT
>JAFZPZ010000063.1 GCA_017552435.1 Bacteroidaceae bacterium | reverse complement strand
GATGAGCGATGGGACGGGCTGAAGGGATACCTAACCAATACGGACATACCGACATCGGATGTCATAACTGCCTATCATAACCTCTGGAATGTGGAGAAAGCCTTCCGTATTGCAAAGTCCAAGATAGAAATTCGTCCCATGTTCCACTTCACACGTCGTAGAATAGAGGCGCACATCTGCATCTGCTTCGTGGCACTGAAAGTCTACAAGGAGCTGGAGCGTTTGCTCAAGCAATCCGACATAAGCCTAAGCGTAGACAAGGTACTCAATATGGCAAAGACTGTGACCACCATTAGCGTCTATATGCCCCAAAACAAGACACATTACATCAAAACGATGCCAATGAAACGACACAAACCTATCGCCAAACTCTTCGAAGGAGATTTCTGGGGTATGCAATGACGAAGTCAGGAGCTAGAAAGGTGTGCTTCGATACGCATTTTGCTTCCGATAATTCTTATGTATATACTATCTGCAAAATGAACCACCCTTGAAACCTGCCTGTCACTATCGAGTTTAAATATCATGCCAACTTAATACAAAACATTGCCCCGACCTGCTAGATGCAAGCCGGGGCTTATTGTTGACTTATTTCTTTGATTTATTTCCTTACGATCAGTTTGTTTCCTTGTATGTACAGGCCTTTGGCGGGTTCTGATACGCAACGGCCACTCAGATCATAAATGAAATTACCATTTGACGATTTATCATTTACGATATCATTGTCCATTATCAATTGTCCATTGTCAATTTCTTTGATGCCATCAGCCACCTTGTCGCCCAAGCGGTAGAGCTTTACGCCATGACTGGGGATTGTGGCTTTGAGGGTGCCTGTAACGTTACCGAGACTTTCCTTCTGCCAGATGTCATAGACGGGTACGGCCTCATTGGCGGCATAGCCCAGCTGGGTGAGGTCGAAGTCAAAGCTACCATCGGGCGTGGTTACGTAGAAGAAGAACTCCATTGTGGTGCCTGTAGATGAGGTATTGTCGGTATCGCAACTGCTGTCGTAGCCACAGAGGGCACGGAAGGTCTTATAGTTGTGGCCCTCGGGCAGGTCGTAGATGAGCGTGCATTGGGCGTTCAAGCCGAGACCGGTCTGATAGCTTTGTCCCTCAACTTTCAGTGTGCCGCCTTCCACATTCTTGTTCACGTGGAGCGACCCCCAATCAGAGGAGTAGGACGTCTGCTTCAGCGTGGTGAGCGATGTCTCGTTGCCTTCAGCGTCGATTAGCACAGGGTTGATAAGGTCGGCACGGTCGTAGGCAAAGCCGTCGCCATAGTTGCTCACAAATATCTTCAACTGAGTGGCGTTGGTCACGTCGCATTCCATCTGTTTGCTCTTTGTACCTGTACGACTGATGAGTCCTGAACGGGCAGCGTAGTCGTCCTGTTCGCCCGTGAGCGGGTTCTGGTCGAACACCATGAAACGGATGCTGGTTGTGGCGCCCGTCTGCCCGATGCCTGAGTCGTCGGCAGCAGCCATTGCCTTGAAGCGCACCACATCCATGTCTTCAGGTATCGTGAAGAAGATGGCGGCATTGGCATCGGTAGAGAAACCGCGGTCGTAGCTTACGCCCATCACCTTCATCTTACCGCCGTTGTCCACGTTCTTGTTCTCATACACGCGATTGAAATAAGAAGCGGTATAGGCACGGGTCTTGTAGGTGCCAGTGAGGGGCACTTCCGTACCGTCGCGCAGCACCAGCGTAGGATTAATCCAGTCGCCGTGGTCGTAGTTGTAGTTATCGCCGCCGTCATCAACCACCAGCACCAGCGTCTTCTGTCCTTCAGGCCATTCAATATCCACATCCACAGCATGTCCGTCGGTGGTATAGGCCACCACTTCCGACTTATACAGCGCCTTGTTGCCTACAATCCAACGGGTGTTGTCGCGCTGGAAGAGTGCCAGATAGCGGTTGCCTGTGGCTGGGTCTTCACTTGTCCACACTACCCTACCGTTGTCCTCGTCGTTCATCACCTGATGGGCATCCAGACCGTATTTGTGCATCTGATGATACTCCTCGTTGTTCAGGAGCGACAGCGTGAAAGCATCGTTCTTGGTCATCTCACCACCAAAGAATAATGGCGAGTGACACATGCCCCAGAGCGTCATCATCGTCAGTTGCTCGTTCTGCGAGAGGTTCGTCCAGCGGCCTTTGTCGGCAGCGGTATAGCCTTTGTCGGCAATGGTCATCGCGATCTGTCCCAGAGGCAGCATATCAAAGTCGGCATAGTTGCCTGGTCGAGTGACATTCTCCCATGCGTGAGCCTCGTTGAATACGGCATCCACCGCACTCCAGTTGTCCCACAAGTCGTCCATCATGCGCCACATATTAGCATTCTCCAGACATTCCTCGGCATACTGGTATTGCGTCTTTCCAGGACTCAAAGACAGCACCATAGGGCGACACGTCTGGTCGATGGCCTTGCGAATCATGTGGATCTCGTCGGTATAGAACGGACGGCTCAGGTCGTCCACCTTCAGGAAGTCCACGCCCCATTCTGCATAAAGGTCCATGATTGAGTTATAATAGAGCTGACCGGCCTCGTTGTTGCGCACCAGCAAGTTGTCCTTCAGCCACGTGCAGGGCGAAGTGGTGCCGTTATACACCTGGCTCCATGCCGTTCCTTCGCTGCCTTTCAGTTTATAGCTGCTGCCCACAACGCTTTTGGGTACACCACGCATGATGTGGATACCGAATTTCAGCCCCATCTCGTGCAACTTGTCGGCGATGGCCTTGAAGCCGATATTCTTGCCGTCCTGCATACACGAGGGGAAGCGGGTAGGAGATGGCAGATAGCGTCCGTACTCGTCAAGCACATAGTCCTGATCGCCCCTCTGGTTGTAGTTACCTGCACCCAAAGACGGGTGGTTGCAGTACCAGCGGATGTCGATGACCACATACTCCCATCCATATTTCACCAGGTCGTTGTCAACCAGGTACTGCGCATTCTGCATCACCTCTTTCTCCGTGACGCTTGAGTAGTAGCAGTCCCACGAGTTCCATCCCATAGGAGGCGTCTGAGCCCATGTGCGGAAGGTGGCCACATCATTCTGAGCCGTTGCGTTGCCCAGCAGCATAAAAGCTGCAAAAACTGAAAATAGTAGTCTTTTCATCTTGTTATAGTTTGTACTTTAGTCCTTTATGACATTATTTGTTTTTAGCGGTTGTCCATGTTTCCCAACAAAACATTGAAATAATACATAGGCTTATTATTAATTCTCGTTGTCAAAGAGTCCAAGCTCCTTCCAGCTTCTTATTTTCTTATCGAAGTCCGAGAGGTATTCACGATCTTGTATCAAACGGAACTTGTCATATTCTCCTGTTTCATCATTCATCGATTATTTCTTTAAGACATTGATAACCTCCAAATCCGCAGGCAACCACTTCACGCTTTCCAGTTCATCTTTCGTGAGCCATTTCGCCGCTTCATGTTCGTTCAAATGCAGCGCCTCTGTCAGGAGCAAGCAGAGATAGCAATGCATCGTAAGGTGAAAGGCGGGATAGTCATACTCCACCGTACAGAGAAACTCATCCACACTGATTTCCGTCGATAGTTCCTCGCGAATCTCGCGCTTTAGTGCCTCCTCTGGTGTTTCCCCTGCTTCCATCTTTCCGCCAGGGAACTCCCACCAGTCCTTCCATTCGCCATATCCTCTTTGTGTGGCGAATATCTTATCATCTTTGCGAATAATCGCTGCAACGACTTCGATCTGTTTCATTGTTATTTTGGGGGAGGTTGATTTATTAGATCCATGTACTCTTTGTATGTCATCATCCTATTACATCCCTTACCATCTGCTGTATATTTTGTACAACCTAAGAATGGCTTTACTTTTCCTTTTTTTACGATTAGATAGCCATCTTTACATTGATCACATTTTAGAATTGACATACCATCACCTCGCAAATCATTGGTAAGGAAATCGCACATCTCAGGCTCGTTAGAACATATCCAGAGTTTTAAGCCATATGCTTTCTTATAGCGTAGTTGCAATGGATATCCACAAACGGGACAATGCTTTATTTCACCCGTGTTTTGTTGTGATTCATCTAATTGTCCTCGTAGGGTAACATTAGGATAATCTCTCACTAATTCACGGACAAATTCAGATGGACGTTGTTGTGGAGTAACGATATAAACTCTATTCTTTGTTCGCGTTAATGCGACATAGAAAAGACGGCGTTCCTCTGCATACTCGATAGAACGATCTGTTTTTACCACATAATGAAGAACTGGGTCATCTTGTATTTTGGAGGGGAATCCATAAACTGAGTCAATAGCATTGATAATAATTACATTGTCGTATCCTAATCCCTTCGCGCGATGGACCGTCATGAACTCCATTTCAATATCTGCAAAGGTTTTGGATGTGACATTGCCTGTTTTTTCCCAATACTCAAAGTCGGCAGACTTGGTGAGATTAAAGCCATCAAAACCATAACGTCCTAACAACAATATAGAAGATTTAGGGTTTTCAGAAAGAATCTCTTTCATCAGTTTCTCTACTGTCTCACCTAACAAGAAGAACTTGCCGCCTTTTCCTTCGTATTGTTTACGATCAACATTTTCCGTGTATGTTTGAATGATAACTGGATTTGAAATATGTTTAGATGATATAAGCGCTTTTTGTATTTGCTCTGTGTTCTTTTGGATAAAACCACCAGCAATATCTATGATTTCTTGTGCATTTCGATAAGTCTTGGTTATTCTTAGCTCCAAACCATATCCAAATGTTTCTTTGAAACGAGTAAATAGAGTAATATCTGAACCTGCATAAGCGTAAATAGACTGCCAATCATCGCCTACTGCAATTATCTTGGCATCACACAACTTACTCAATTCCTTCGTTAAGTCGAAACGTTGTCTGGAAATATCCTGGTACTCATCAACGATGATATATTTGAAGTCCGGCACTATTTGACGTTCCTCTGCCTCACGCAAGATTCTTGCAGAATCGTTAATCATGTCCTCAAAATCTATGGCATGCCGTTCTTTCAAGCATTTGGTATATTCATGATAACATTGTTCACAAATAGCCAGGAAGAGTTTGGTCCGCTCATTTTTAGATGTGGCATTCCATGCAAAGAACTTCTCCGTCGTATAGCCGTTTGTCTTGAAATTCTGTATAAAGGTACAGACCAAATTTACCAGTTTTGAAATGTATCTATTTTCCTCAGTATTGACAATCTTCTCGAACACCTCTTTTGAAGAACGAGGACGCAGTTCGAACCCATGCTTAACAAGTTCTTCTCTTACATGATCTAATAAACCTCTACCATCGTTATATGCAGAGAACGTGTATATTAAATCTGTTCCATGTTTCTTATGCAATGTAACTTTATCATTTACTTCTCGTTTATATTTTGCAAGTTGTTCTGCATTATAACGACTATTTTTACCATCCTGAGTTATGCCAAAGTGCTCTAAATATGCGACTTTATCTCCTTGGGTAACAGTAAAATCGGGCGTATATACTTTATATGAAGAAGCTATGCTAAATGGATAAGGTTTCTCGTATGTGTATTCAATCCCATTAAGAAACAAGAAATTTGCTATTTGTACTTCTTGGGCAGAGCGCAAAGTCTCTCGAGCTATCGTCTGGCACTTACCAGTTCGTTCATTAATGATTTTCTCTGAATACTCATCTATGTTTCCTCGAATGGTAGAGAAATCTGCTTTGGATATATAATTGAAGAAGTCATTTAAATCTTCTCCTTCGTATGGCGCATCAAAATAGCTACCAAAGAAGAGAATCAATTTATCCACTAACTCAGGATTCTTAAGGATGTTACCTTTCAAATAATTGTTGATGACATTGAACATAAAACCTTGGTCAACAATCATTCTGCGCTCAGTATCCTGACGACGCAAGATAGCATATCCTGTCTTATGGAATGTTGTAACAGGACATGGAATACCTAAATCCTTGTTGATTTTATCGCGAAGTTCTCCAACAGCCTTGTTTGTAAATGAAATAACCAAAATTTGTTCAGGACTTATTCCTTTCTTTTCCACGAGGTATTTAACTTTTGCAGAAACTGTAGTAGTCTTTCCTGCACCTGCGCCAGCTATTACCAACGTGTAATCTTCATCCGAAAGGACTACTCGCCTTTGCTCCTCATCTAGTTTTATCTTCGGATCAACAGTAATAAGAATACTATCCAGATAATCTTTATCTTCCTTCAAATGACGTTGGATGTATTGCTCATTATGCTTGGTTATAATAGATGATGTTTCATTCAAACAAACATCATTGTATTCTGAAAGAAACTTATCTACATAACTTCTTTCTAAGGCATTCTTTTTGCAATAATAGTCCAACGTGTTTGCTCTTTGTGCATTTTCAAAGAACGTATAGGTTTTAGAATAGTTATCGCGCAAAGGAATATAATCAGAACGCGCAATGTATCTGTCAATTTCCTGTAAAGACATTAATTCCTTACGGAATTCCATCAACTCTTTAATTTCTGGAGTTAATGCTTTTATTTCCGCTTCTTGGGATTGGAATATGCTTAATATTTTATAGATGAATGACATTTGCTCAATTTTATTTCTTTTTATCGGACACCACTAATTATATTAAGATCGAGTTTCTTTATCCGCGAATAAATAGCGCCATTGTTGCGTTCCATCTTTGACGCGATTTCCGAAACAGATAGTCCTTCTGAATAATACTGTCCCAGCTTGCCATCTTCCTCTTCTGTCCAAGGCGCATAGGCTTTTGCATGAAGTTGCTTTTGCTGTTCCATATGTGATATGGGCTTGGGAGTTGGAGCCGTATCAATGCCAGCTTCAGGGAAAGGCAAGTCTTCTTTACCTGATGCGTATTCCCTAATGACTGCAAGAAATTCCAATCCATAAGTGTCACGTTTATGCTCACCTATGCCGAAGACATTGCCAAATGCCTGGAGGGTTGTGTGGCGTTCAATGGCTAGGGCATGCAGCGAGCGGTCGGACATCACGACGTATGCCGGCCAATGGTTTTCGTCGGCAATACGCTTGCGAATCTGACGCAATTTCTCGAAGAGTTCTTTGTTTTCGTCTTGTGCAATAGAAACCGTCGCAATTCTCTGCTTTTCTTGCACTCTCTTCCGACGTGCTTTTACGCTGAAATCCTCGCGGTTGACAACTGCCAGCTGTACTGTTCGTTTTCCATAGAGAACCTCTTTACCCAGATCTGTAACGTGTATGTGGCGATCTTCGTTATAAGCAATCTCAATGAATCTCATTTGCAGCAACTGAAGCAAATAGTCGTGCCAGTCACGATGAGGAATATCTCTTCTTTCTTCATATCTAAGCATCATTTCTTTCCAGTTGTTCTATCTTTCTTTATTTTACATCATTCCGTTATCAACTCCCATTTCTCACATCCGAGCAAATGTTTTATTGTCTAGCGCAAAGATATTAATTATTACTCAATAAGCATCTTATATTATAGTCTTTCTTCTGTTAAATATCAATATAAATGAGTTATAATATACATTCAGTTTGAATATTTCGTGAATTTATTTGACATATCAGCACAATTCTAACGTTCTTCATGTAGCAAGGTTGCAACATCTCGGCAGAGGTCAACCGTTATCTCGGCAGATAACTGTTGTTTCCTCGGCAGATAACTGTTGTCACCTCAGCAGAAGAGCTTTGACTTGACGTCACTAATCACGTGTTTTGTCAGCATGTTTTACAGACGACAGCACATTAAAAAAGCTCCATGCCAACGCAGCATGGAGCTTTATTGAAGTTCAGAGGTGATAATGTCTCTATATATGCAGCAGCAAACCTGCCGTTAAAGCATGAATCACTTTGGCAGAAGCCAAAAACTTCCGCGAATAATCATTCATTACATTTTGCATAACAGACTTCATTCTTGTCATCTTCTCCTTCATTTACTATAGCGCAAAGTTACAACGAACTCTTTGATAATGCAAAAAGTTAATGAATTTTATTCCTAGAAGAAAGTGATATAATGTGATAATAAGAAAAGAAAAAGAGGTTTCTTTATCATTCATTCAAAAAAAGATGTATATTTGCAACAGAATAAGTCTAATACCATAGTATTTGACCAGATGGATGAATTAAAACAACGAATTTTGAAAGAAGGAAATAACGAAAAACCTATACGGCTATGACAACTCAACTAACTAATAACGGAGGAAAGGCCACGCTGACACTGGTCGGCAGGCTTGATACGTCGGCGGCTCAGACTTTGAGCGCAGAGCTGGAACAACATCTGTCGGAGTCCGGCATCATTGAATGCCTTGTTGTAGATGCGGATGGGCTGGAGTATATCTCCAGTTCCGGATTGCGTATTCTGCTGACACTGACAAAACGCTTCAAGGACTTTCGCATTATTGGTGTGCAGCCAGCTGTATATGATGTGCTAGCCATGACGGGCTTCACCAAGATTATGAATGTGGAGCGGGCCATGCGCCGACTGAGTGTTAATGGTTGTGAGGTCATAGGTGTCGGTGGTGTGGGCACTGTGTATCGGTTGGACGAAGACACGATCATCAAGGTGTTCCGTGAAGGTACGACGATAGATGAGGTTCGTGGCGAGATTACAATGGCGAAGGAGGCCTTCGTAATGGGGATGCCTACAGCTATTTCCTTTGATGTGGTGATGGTTGGCAGCCAATTCGGTCTGGTCTATGAGTTGCTGGATGCCGTCACCCTGAGTGCCTGTATCAAACGCGAGCCAGAGAAACTTGACAACTTTGCCCGCCAGTACGCCAACCTGTTCCGTCAGCTTCACCAGATAGAGGTGCCTGCGGGTAGCAGTGTGCCTAGTGCTATGGAGCATGAACGGCAACAGGTGATGCATATACGGCGATATTTCCCGCAGGAAAGCATCGATTTGCTGTTGCAGATTCTGGATGCCATCCCCGAGGAACGCCGTTTGCTGCATCTCGACCTGCAGACCAAGAATGCGATGCTGCAGAATGGCGAGCTGATGTTAATCGATATGGGTGAAGTGGGCTATGGTCACCCCATGCTCGACCTTGGGCATGCCTATTCGGCCATGGTGTCGTTGGTGGGTGACTATGAGAAAATCATCGGTATGCCCAGAGCATTGGGTGTTGAACTGTGGAACCGTGCCATTGGGTACTATTTTGAGGGCCTCCCTGCAGAGGTGGTGGAGCAACGCAAACGTCAAATCGAAGTGGTGTCGTGCATCAGGAACTTCAGTTGGCTGGCCCTGAGCGACTCGTTCCCCGAAGAGGTGGTGAATGAATGTAAAGCCATATTCGAAGAACGTGTTGCTTCGCGCCGCGACTACATCCTTGATGTATGCAAGACGTTCGGAGAATGGAAAGTGTAATAATAGTCAATAACTATGATGTTTGGGGGATTTAGCATAGATGCATGGATAACGATTGCCACGGTGCTGTCGATGTTCACCGTGCTGCTGTTTACAAAACTGCGTGCCGACCTGGTGTTCCTGGGTGCCATCGGTGTCCTGTTTGTAACGGGCGTGCTCGATGCCAAAGAGGCCTTCTCGGGCTTCAGCAGCGCCTCGGTGGTTGTGATAGGCGTATTGTTTGTGGTTGTGGCCGGACTGACGTATACCGGCGTGCTGCAATGGATTGTGAAACATCTGTTGGGACAACCGAAGACCTACGCCAAGGCTGTGATCAGGCTTATGCTGCCTGTGGCTGCGCTGAGCTCTTTCCTGAGCAACACAACGGTGGTGGCGCTCTTCGTGGGAATTGTGAAAATGTGGTCGAAGAAACTGAATATCTCGCCATCGAAGTTGCTCATTCCCTTGAGCTACGCCTCGGGCATGGGTGGCGTGTGTACGTTGATTGGTACGCCGCCAAACCTGATTATCTCGGGCCTCTATGCCGACCATACCGGCACTGCGATGAACGTGCTGGCCACGACCATCCCCGGCTTGTTCTGTCTGGCTATCGGTGTGCTGAGTATCATCGCCATGCGCCGACTGTTGCCCGACCGCAAGGCGCCTGAATCCGACTCGGAGGATACGGCAGAATATACCGTGGAGATGCTGGTGCCTTCAACGAATAAGTTTATCGGCGAGACATTGGGCTATGCCGGACTGCTCGACGTGAAGGGCGGCCGACTCATCAAGATGCACCACTTCGACAATGTTGCGGTGCCCATCGACAAGAACGAGTTCATCATGGGTGGCGACCATCTGGTGTTTGCCGGCAATATCAAGGACATACTGGAACTGCAGAATACCCACGGACTGATGAAGGGCGAAGAGGTGCTGAATATTGGTCCGAAGACGCTCATCTCCACCCTGATCATGATAGCCATGGTGGTGGTCTCCGCCTTGGGCGTGATGCCGCTGTTGCAATGCGCTTTCATCGCCGCTGCCGCCATGCTTATTTTCCATTGCTGCACGCCGAATCAGGCCATGAAGGCTATCAATTGGGACATTCTGATGGTGTTTGCGGGGTCGGTGGTGTTGGGACTGGCCATCCAGAAGACGGGCATTGCCGAGCGACTGGCCTTTGGCATCCTGGATGTCTGTGGCACGAACCCCATCGTGGTGATGGCGGCCATCTGTTTTGTGGGCACTTTTATTACTGAGTTTATCTCAAATACGGCGGCTGGTGCCATGTTCTTCCCCATCATGTACGAGGCAGCAGAAAAACTGGGCTACGAGCCTTACCCCTTCCTCATCGCCCTGATGATCAGCGTGAGCAGCAGTTTTGCCACACCTATCGGTTCGCCCACCCACATGTTGGTCTATGGCCCTGGCGGCTATCGTTTCAGCGACTTTATGCGCATCGGTTTGCTGATGAACCTCATCATCCTTGCCGCCAACATCTTCATCGTCAACATCGTGTATCCGCTGACGCCGTTGCAATAACGAAAAATAATCAATATGAAACATACAAGACAATGGATGCTCGCCGCCATCCTGACAATCTGCGGCATAACGATGGTGTCCTGCTCGGACACGAAGGAGAGTGCGGCAGTCAGTGTGACTGACGATGCCAGCCAGTTTGTAACCATCACTGACGTGGTGCCGGATGTCATCTTAGAGATTCGTTACTTCGGCACGTACAACTTCGTGGGGACGCGTATCGACGGCTACGAGGAACCGACGGCGCTTTTGACCAAGCAGGCAGCAGATAGTCTGAAGGCTGTGAGCGATGACGTGAAAGCCCAAGGCTATCGCCTGAAGATCTATGATGCCTACCGCCCGCAGAAGGGTGTTGACCACTTTGTGCGCTGGGCCGAGGACATCAACGACACGCTGATGAAACCCTATTTCTATCCTGACCTCGACAAGAGCGTGCTCTTTCCTCAGGAATACATCTGCCTGAAGAGCGGTCATACCCGTGGCTCCACTGTTGACCTGACGCTGTTCGATATGAACACAGAAAAAGAGGTGGACATGGGAGGAACTTTCGACTGGTTCGGTCCTGAGAGTCATCCCGACTTTTGCGGTAATCCTGAGACGGGCGAGTACACAGGCGACAATTCGAAGAGCCCTGCCAATCCGAAACGCAGCATCACCGCCGAGCAGTTCCAAAACCGCATGATTCTGCGTCAAGCCATGCTCCGCCACGGCTTCAAGCCCTTCGACACTGAGTGGTGGCACTTCACACTAAAGGACGAGCCTTTCCCTGATACCTACTTCACCTTTTCAGTTAAGCAACTGAGTAAATGAAACGTTCAAGATTATGGATGATAGCCGCCATCCTCACCATCTGCGGCACAACGGTGCTGACATCGTGTACTTCCGACTTGAAGGATAACCCTTCACAACCTGAACAACCCGAGAAGACATACTCGGCTTCCACATGCGAACTGATAACGCTGGTTAACAGTAATGCACAGCTGAAGAGCCTGCTGGAGAAAGCCATCGCCAAGGGAGTGGAGATCAACCCCGACCGCGAGACTAATCCGGTACAGACACTCCCGGAGTATTATGATTTCGTAGAGTGGGCTGCTCACGCCATGCCATGGACTGTCATCAATCAACCCGAAGGCACCGACATCTTCACTCGCATCGACCAGAGTCTGAACTACTTTTTCTTCATCAACGACATTCCGCTCGATGAACTCGACGGACTTTCGCTCTACAACAACTCGCTGCAATACTTTGAGCCTTACCGCACATGGCTCAAAACGTTTGCCAAGGCATGGGGCGCCTATCTCGACACTGAGGATTCGTGGAATCAGGAGTATTACGATATCGTGGCAAAAGAAGACACATTTGGCATCTCAAAGGGCTGGTATGAGGATGCATCGAACTGGAAGACATTCAACCAGTTCTTTGCCCGCAAGCTGAGTTCACCTGCTGTACGTCCCATCGCCTCGCCGGAAGACAACAGTGTAGT
>JAFZPZ010000062.1 GCA_017552435.1 Bacteroidaceae bacterium | reverse complement strand
GGCAAAGACTGTAACAACCATCAGCGTCTATATGCCACAGAACAAGACACATTTCATCAAAACCATGCCCATGAAACGGCACATGCCTATCGCCAAACTCTTCGAAGAAAATTTCTGGGAGGCGCAATGACGAAGTCAGGAGATATTATATAATATAGCTCATTTGTCCAGGTAAATTTTGGCTTTGCCGAAATTTTCTGTCCAAAAATTTTCCTCTGGCTGTATTTTTTTTCCTCTGGCTGTATTTTTTCTTTCCTCTGGTTGTATTTACAGCGAGAGGAAAATGTTTTTCCGTTTTTTTTTGTAACTTTGCTCCCGAAATTCATAAAAATATATAATTATGATAACTTACATTAACAAATATTATATTATGAAAAGAATGCTACACCAACCGAAACTGTGGTGGCGGATGCTGCTACTGCTTCTCGTGTGCCTCCCGACAGGCTACACAAACCTGAGGGCTGCGACCAATTTCAAAGATCCCGAGCAGTCGTGGGTCCGTCATCAGCCGACATTGAAGGAACCCTGGTTCTCGGTCGTCATGATGTTCTACGACAGCGACGGCAAGGACAGTTTCTTCCTGCACAATGAGACTGAAGATGGTTACGACGGTCCCGCTGTGTATATCGATGGCAAATATGCCTGTTCACCCGACTGGGAGCTGGCATGGCCCGGAAACGACAAAGAAGGTAACGAGCATGACTTGAAGAAACAAGTCTCGGATAACGATTGGTGGGGTAGTATATACGAGAGCGAAGACTACGTCATCCGCTTCTGGAACCCCTGGCAAGATGCTCACAACGAAGTGGACAAGAGCGGGCACTACCGTTACCGCGTGACGATGTACGTCTATCTGAAGGTATGGGATGCCAATGCCAAGCATACCGTGACGGTAAAGGGAACGTGGAGAATCAACAATACCAGCACCCAGGAGGAGTCCGCCTCGTGGACAATAGATCCCTTCAGCAATTCATGGGATGAACCTGTGGGCGAAAGGACAAACCATAAAACCGTCAGCGTCGGGGGTCGCCTGATTGCAGATCTCGAGAATCCCACACACATCGGACTCTACACACAATCCGAAAAAACACCGAAGGAATACTATTCTGACAATGAACTCTTTGACGGGAATTACAAGGCCGGTAAAGGCAATTCGTCGTATAGTGGTGTCGAAGCTGAATTCACAAGCACAACATACGATATAAACAAGCATCTGCCTGTGCAATACAGCACCGTAGTGACAGACGAAGGCTGTGTGAGTGCGAGCACCCCTAACAGAAAGCTGGACATGGTGGTCTACAAATGGTTTGATCTTACCGTGCCGGGCTTTGTCTATCCCGACCCCAATCCCGACTCCATAACTGTCATGACCTCACAGCAGTGGGATAAGAAGGTGGCCGTAAGCTGGAAAGCAGTGGATAAGAATGTAACGGATGCGCCACGAAGCAAGGCGGGTACATGGACCATCAAGAACCTGACAACGAATTCGGTCCTGGAGAGTAATATTCCCTACGGAACGACGGTCAAGGAGGTGGTATTGGACGGCTATGAAACACCATACACCTTGCGGGTTGGCTTTGTGCCAGACGGACTAGGCGATATTCCCGATGAACTGAGTGTCAAAACTACTGCCACCATCTTCCCCGTGTGGAACTTCAACGAATTCGCGGCAAAGGAGGTGGACGAGGGCATTAACCTGAAGTGGAGCCATTCGCCTTTCGAGAATGCATCGGGCAACAATGCTTATACCATCGTTGTCCAGCGCTCGACGGACTACGACAGCAGTGTCCCGGATTCAGCCACATGGATCAACGTGGAGAATATTGACGTGAAAAACCCGGATATCAACGAGGGTGCCTACCTTGACCAGAACAGTAACTTGGCTCCCAATAAGACGTACTACTACAGACTGATGACGAATGTCCTCGGAGCAAACCATTTCAGTGATATAAGGTCTGCAAAACTGGGCGGTTCGAAGATTCAGTCGTTCGTGGCCTCGCGAGGTACCTACAGCAACATTGTGAAACTGCAGTGGTCCGTGAAGCAGGTGGGATACGATGACACGAATTTCACCATACAGCGCCGTCCCTTGGACAGTAACAACGAGAGCGACTGGGCCGATATCTACACCACTGCCGGCACTGGCTCGACATACAGTTACGACGATGTGACGGCTCTGCCAGGCAGCTTCAATAATTACAAACTTATCATCTGGACGATGCAGGATGGCAAGCGCTCGGACGATGACAGCGAGACCACCGACGGCTTCAGCCTGACGTCTGGTATTATCAGTGGCAACATCGCATATGGTACTGGAACTGCCGTCCAGGGTGCCAAGGTAACACTGAAGCCGCAGGACAGCGACGGCGATGCGGCCAGCGCCCTGAGGTCGGTACACTTCTCGGGCTATGGAGCTGGCTTCAAGTACGACTGCGACCCAACGACACTGAAAACTATGGTCGGAGGCAGTTTCTCGATCCAGGCGTATGTGTATCCCGACAGCATCTCGATGCATACCAATCAGGGATGCTACCAGCTGGTGGACATCTATAACACCTTCGGCATCTACCTCCGCTACAACGAGACCATCCGGCAGTACAGGGTGGGCATGTCGCTGGGCGACAACAAATACGATTCCGAGCTTTTCATTGCTCCGAATGCCTGGTCGCACATCAGCCTGGTTCATAGCGCAGACAGCATGACGACCACCGTCTTCGTGATGGAGGACGACAAAGCTAAAGGCCAAATCCTGAAGCGAAGAATCATTACGGACGACGACCAGGAACCCGTCAGGGATATCCCCGTAGTCTCCAACGAGGCTAAGTGCCTGTCCATCGGCAACAACTCGAATTTCGACAGCGGAACATACTTCAACGGCTATCTCGACGAGTTCCGTTTCTGGACAAAAGCCCTCACAGAAGAAGACATCCAGAAGAACTACAACCACCCCATCGTGGGCGACGAGAAGAGCCTGTTCATCTATTATCCCTTCGACGAGGGCCTGGCGAAGCAGACCATCGCCTATGACTTCTCGAAGAGCAACGGCATCGCCAATGGACGTCACGCCAAGACCTACAAGTCTCCGGCCGAAGGTTCCACAGTTGTGCCCAACGAGAACCAGCTGAGCTTGATGGGCTACACCAATGTGGATGGTGCCTATACCATCCGCGGCGTGGGCTTCTCGGGCGAAGGCACCAGCTACAGCGTCATCCCAACACTGGGCATCCATGAGTTCTCGCCCAGCATGAGGACGCGTTTCGTCAGCATGTCGTCGCTGAACCACAGCGGTGTGGACTTCGAGGATGTCTCCTCGTTCCCCGTCAGCGGTAAGGTGTTCTACGCCGGAACGGACTATCCCGTGGAGGGAGCCAATTTTTGCATTGATGGTCTAGTCTGCGCAAAAGACGGTGAGATGATTACCACCAACGAACAGGGCGAATTCACCATCAGCGTGCCCATCGGAGATCACTTCATCACAGTGGCTAAGAACGGTCATGTCTTTGCAAATGGAGGTCGCTATCCCGTCGATCCCAACGGCGTGGGTGTGAAGCACACCTTCAACCAGGAAATCAAGAATCTGGAGTTCGCCGACAGCACGATGGTGAACTTCACGGGTCGCGTAGTCGGTGGTGACACCGAAGGCGACAAGGAACTGGGCTTCGGACTGAGCCAGAACAACATCGGCATAGCAGAACTGGTACTGACCCCGCAGAAGGTTTCCCCACGCATGAATGTGGAGAAAGTAACAAACGGAACCACCTATAGCTACGAGACTGGCACGGAGATAATGCCTGTTACCTCGGCTACCAGAGACATAAACAGCACCGCCTGGCGTGGTGCCGGTGCCGACGACTGCCGCAAGATATTCATCCGTACCGACTCCCTGACGGGCGAATTCTCGGCTATGGTGCCGCCTCTGCAATACAATGTGGATATTATCAAAGTGGTGAAGACCGGTCTGCAGTTCGGTTCGTCCCAAGTGGTCGACCTCAGCAACCCGTTGATAGAGCGTACCGACTCGGTGGATGTGGACAGCATCACAAAGGCATACTATAGCTATCACACCAAGTTGATGCAGACCTATCACAGCGATCCCGTGTTCACCGTGGTTCAGGATGACCACCAAGACGGTGCCTTCGGTATCAGCAGCTACACACTGAAGGACGATATAGGCGAACTGACCATCGATGATATCTACTCGATAGACGAGTCTGGCAATCCCATATATAAATATGGTGGTGCCATCTTCAACGAGTATGACAACTATACTTTCAACATCAGTGCCTACGAAGAATACGTGAACAGCGACGGAGATATGCCCGTCACCTTCCACGTACCGCTGAATAAACTTGTAGTGACGATTGACAATGCCCTGTCCTCGGATCAGGCCGTAGCCGGAGAAGACACCACGGTAGATGGCGTTTCTTATAAAGCGGGCGATGTGTTATTGCTGGAGAGCAATCAGCTGCGCTTGGATAGCCTTGGCCAGGCTACATATAAGTGGATGGCCGGTCTGCCCAATATCTCCACACCGTACACACGCACCATTTCCATCAGTTACAATATCGGTGACCGCACCTATCTGTGGAACGACACTGGCCTGACAGGTATCATCCTGGGCGATATGCCTACGGGCAACAACTTTGTGACCAGCGGACCTGATTTGCTTCAGATGATTCTGCGTGACCCCCCTGGGAGTAAGTCTTCGACGGAATGGACCTCTGGAACTGTTAAAAACGAAGTTTATACTTACGGAGCAACATTAAATGCTGATGGTCACATCGATACGACGACCAGATTCTGTACTAAACTTGAAACTGCCGAGGGTGTCCCTGGTTTTTATACAGTCACAGAAGCTAAAAGTGGACTCGATATGGAAATTGGCATCAAGGGACATTTTGATTTTCTGGGTGAAGGAAGGTTCGTTACTACTATTGAAAATACCAAGACCATTTCCACCAGCGATGCTATTGAATTTGTAGGAGCACCGGGTGATATTTTCATCGGTTCGGCCACAAACGTCATCTTCGGCGCTGCCAACAACGTGGGCTTCCGCCGCGTGGGGACCGGTAACGAAGTAACACTGAATGTGGAAGAAAGCATTTCCACGGGAATGTCCTTCAGCACCATGTTCAGCTACACCCAGAACTACATCGAGAATATGTTGTTACCAAATTTCGAACTGATGCGTAACAATATGCTGAAGACCGTCACACAGGAAACAATCGACAACTACGTCAACAATGGGACCACACCTGTTTATCTGACCACACTCTTACCAGAAGACCCGGATTTTGGAAAAGACAATACCTACGTTATGGTGGATCCCTACGATGCTAAGGATAGCTATCAGGACAGCGTCATGTGGTGCAACGAACAGATAAAGGCCTGGATAGAATACTTAAAGTACAACGAGCAAGAGAAAGTCGAGGCTTACGAGAACCGCGAAGACAAGGACGTGGATTGTCAGAACTTCTCATTCAACTCCGGTACAAGTGTCATCAAAAACTATGAAAAAGAAGAATCTACGAAGTCGATGCACTTTACCCTAAATCCTCAAATAGGCTTACATTTCAATTTGACGTCGGGTGGTGTAATCCAAGGAAATGGAGTAATTCTTTCAGCAGGTTTTGATGTCATGGTTGGCGGCAAGTTCGACTATGATTACACAAAATCCGACAAAACCGTTTTCAAATACACTCTCGCCGAGGATGGTGACGACAATGCGCTCTCTGTTGATGTCTATGACTACGGTGCCTATGGTCCCATCTTCCGAACACGTGGCGGACAGACCAGCGCCCCGTATGAGGGACGGGTTGTGACGAAGTACTACGAGCCTTTGGGCACTACGATTATGGAACCCACCATGCAGATAGAAGTGCCGCAGATTGATGTGGACCAGCCTGTGGTGACCGATATTCCCTCTGGTTCTACTGCCACCTACACGCTGCGTCTGAGCAATGCCTCGGAGACCAACGAACTGCTGTACTATCGTTTGGGTCTGGCAGAGGAGACCAACCCCAACGGCGCACAGCTCTTCATCGACGGCGCACCCGTTACCGATGTTCGCACCGTCCTGATTCAGCCCCATGAGACTGTCACCAAGACGCTGCTGCTCAAGCAGAGCGACACGAGCATCCTCGACTACGACCGCATCGGCATCGTATTTGCCTCTTCATCTCAATACTATCCGACCTACACTTGGGATGTCATTGCTGATACGGCGTTTATTTCCGCACACTTCGTGCCGTCATCATCTCCTGTAACACTGGAACTCTCTAACAATCTGATGAACACCCAGACGGGTACCGACCTGGTACTGACGATGAAGGATTTCGACCGCAATTACCGAGGCCTGAAAGCTTTCCGCATGCAGTATAAGAAACAAGGTGCAACGAACTGGAATCTGGTTCACGAATATGTGCTCAACGAAGCCGACAAGACGGACAACAACGAATTTCTGCCCAGCAGCGGCTCCAGCGTCAGCTTCACGCTGCCCATGAGTTCATACAGCGACGGCGACTATCTCTTCCGTATCGTTTCGGCCAGTACCTATGGTACCGACGAGGTAAAGAGGTACAGCGAGGAGATTCCTCTGGTGAAAGATTTACAGCGTCCCACGCCAATCGGTATTCCCGAACCGTCCGACGGTATTCTGGATATCGGCGACGAGCTGAGCGTGACCTTCAACGAAACCATCCTGAAGGGTGAGCTCACCAGCGAGGCCAATTTCAAGGTGACGGGTGTTCTGAACGGCGCGGAGATTGAACATGAGACAGCCCTGAGCCTACCTGCCACAGAGACTGCAGCTGCAGCTACAGAGGCTGATATTAACCTCCGTAACAAGGACTTTGCCTTCGATATGTGGGTGAACCTCGCTCAGGGAGCAGGCACTCTGTTGAAGCACGGTAACGGTGATTCGAAGATGACTGTCGGAATCAATGATGCAGAACAGTTGACAGTGAACATTGCCGGATCGACCTACACCTCAACAAATACCATTCCTACAGGCAAGTGGGCATTCCTCAGCCTGAGTTTGACAGCAGACGGCCAGCTGAATGCCTCTGTAGCCGACGACGCCAACACTACCACACTATTCACCAATCAGGCTGCGGGCCGATACGAGGGTGAGGGACCGCTCTCTGTGGGTAAGGACATCAAGGGCGCCATCCACGAGCTGCTGCTCTGGGACGAGGCTCACGATATGACCACAGCCCTGGTGGACCGCAGCAAGACAAAGAACCCATCGACACGTCATCTTATCGGATACTGGAAGATGAACGAGGGCGAGGGCACCACAATCCGAGACTACGCTCGCAACCGTCACATGACGATGCCAGACGAAACGTGGTACCTGAATAACGAGAACAAGGCTGTCTGCCTGGATGGACAGAACTACGTGAGCATCAATGCATCTGAACTGCCTACCAGTGTGGACGACGACTATGCTCTGGAATTTTGGATGCGTGGCAGCACACAGTCGGGTGAAGCCCAACTATTGCAGATGGGTGACATCGCTCTCTCGCTCAGTGCAGATGGAACACTCCTGCTTACTAGCAAGGATGCTTACAATCCCACTACAGCTAAGACACTGACCACTTCGGCCAAGAAACTGACCGACAATGCCTGGCATCATGTGGCACTGAATGTGCTGCGTCAGGGCGCTGCTGCTGTCTATGTCGATGGCAAGCGCTGTCTTTCCACCAACGCGTCCAACGTGGGTAGTATCAATACCAATAACCTCATCGTTGGTGCTCGCCGCATTACCGATACGGCTCTGTATCTCTACGACCGTCCCTTCATCGGACAAATTGATGAGGTACGTGTATGGAACGCCACTATGAACGGCGACCTGTTGAACAGCAACCGCAAGGTGCGCCTGACCGGCGAAGAGGATGGACTTGTAGCTTACTATCCCTTCGAGAAGAAGACGCTCGACGAGGGTAACCAAGTGATAACTGTTGGTGATGCTGCCGACCTCACTGGTACTGGTAACGAGGCACAGCTCTTCACACTCAACCTTGTTACACCCAATGCTCTCAACTATACTGATGATGCGCCAGCTCTGCGCACGAAGCCTACAGAGACCAACGTCAGCTTCACCTTCGTGGCCAGCAACGAGAAGGTGGTCATCAGCCTGAACGAGGATGCCGCTACCATCGAGGGTTGCACGTTGAACTTCACCGTTCGCGATGTCCAAGACGAGAATGGCAACTACTCCGTACCTGCCGTCTGGTCTGCTTTCGTCAACCAGAATGAACTGGAGTGGCAAGAGGATGCTCTGAGCTGCGAAGCTGGTGTCACGAAAGGTGCCACATTCACAGCTACCGTTGTCAACAAGAGTGGTACTCAGCAGATGTGGAGCCTGAGCGGTATGCCATCATGGCTCGAAGTCAGCGAGGAATACGGCACCACGAACCCGCTGGATGAGACCACAGTGACCTTCACCGTCAGTCCCGCTACGCCTATCGGCAAATACGAGGAGACTATTTACATGCGTGGTAACAATGACATCGAGACTCCGTTGACTATCAATGTCAATATTACAGGTCAGGTGCCTGACTGGAGCGTGAATCCAGGTGACTATGAATTCTCCATGAATGTTATCGGACGCGTGGAGGTTCAGGGTCTGCCTATGGATGATGCCGACGACCTCGTGGCTGCCTTCATCGGTGAGGAATGTCGCGGTGTGACACATCCTACCTACATCGAGCGCTACGACAGCTACTTCGCAACCATCAATATCTATGCTGCCAGTGGTGACGCCGGCAAGCAGGTCACCTTCCGTGCTTACGACGCTTCTACAGGCACCCTCTATCCCGAGTTGTTGCCCGACACCATCACTTTCGCAGCACTGAAGCTGACGGGTCGCTACGAGAAGCCCATCGTCTTCACTGCACAGAACAAGATCGAACAATCCACAGACCTGAAGCAGGGATGGAACTGGCTGTCGTTCTATGTTGATGTTAAGGAAAAACAACCCGCAGAAGTTCTTGCCAAGGTTGCCGAAGATGTGCTGGTTATCAAGAGCCAGGCCGACGGTTGGCTGATGCAGGAAGGTGGTGTCTGGAGCGGTAGTCTGACAGGTCTCCGCAACGACCAGATGTATGCTGTGCAGATGCAGAGAGACCGCTCCTTGCGCCTCGTTGGTCAGCCCGTTGATCCCGCAAAATGCCTCATCGATTTGAAGGAAGGCTGGAACTGGACCGGCTACTACGGCCGTCAGGTGGCTAGCATCTCCGACGCACTTGCCGGCATGAGTCCCGAAGACGGTGATATTTTGAAGGGACAGAACGGCATAGCCTACTTCGATAGCTACGAGTGGGCAGGACCGTTGGTAATGTTGGAGCCCGGTGTAGGTTACATGATCCACACGCCTACGAAGCGCTCGTTTGGCTATCCCTCCAGTGCGCTCAAAGCCCAAAAGGCCCAAAGCGTCCAGGATGCTCAGACCACATCCACCTTCTCTCCTGTTGACTATCACAATTACTCGGGCAATGCCATTATGACTGTTCGGGTGATGAGGTCTGGTCAGCCTGTCGGTCATCTGGAACTGGGAGCCTTTGTCGAAGGTGAATGTCGTACAGCGGAGGTTACCGACGAGAACGGTGTTGCCTTCCTCACCATCCCCGGCGACAGTGAGGGCACTTTGAACTTCCTGTTGGCTGACGGCGATGAGATAGTCGAGGCTGCAGAGTGGTTTACCTACGAGGCCGATGCTGTCTATGGCTCGCCCGGGAATCCTGTTGTCATCGACCTTGGGAATGCTACTTCTTTAGGTGAATCGTTAAGAATGAACAATGAAGAATCCGGTGATACATGCTACGACCTGGCTGGCCGTCGCGTTATATCTTCTCGCCGATCCTCTCTCAATAAGGGTATCTATATCATCAATGGAGAAAAGAAAGTCGTGAAATGAACCGAATAATATCAATGAAGCACGCTCTGCTGGCGCTCCTCTTTATGTGGAGTGCCAGCCTCTGGGCGGCCGATGATCCCTTCCCAGCCGTGAATCCACATGGCTATTATGGTAGCATGATTATGACGGCGAAGGTGATGATGAACGAAGAGGTTTATACCCAGGACGTCATCGTCGCGGTCTATGCAGACGACCAGATTCGTGGAAAGGGCAGTCCTACCGACCCCAATAATCCGGGTGCCATCTACCTCGACGTCTATGGCAACGAGGATGGCGAGCGGATGTATTTCAGGGTCAGCATCAGTGGACAGGTCGTGGAACTGTGTACCGACTTCGTGTGGCGTTTCAATGCCACTGTCGGCACACCTCAGTCGCCTTACATCATCGACCTCGCGAATGGCCATGGTCACGACTATGGTACGGATGGCAGTTGCATCCTTTGCGGACGCCGTTCCTACGAGGGCGTCACGGTGACCAGTTCTTATGGCAAGAACACCGTCATCTTCGACGATGCCTCCCAGCAGACCGTCAATATTCCCCTGCCCATCACTGCCAGCTATGTGGAGTATGACCGTCAGTTCGAGCCCGGCAAGCCCATGAGCATATTTCTCCCCTTTTCCATCACGGAGGAGATGGAGGTCGGTGGTGGCAAGTTCTACAGTTTCTCTGCCATTGAACGCCAGGAGAACAAATGGGTGGCCACGATGACACAGATCAAGAATATGGAGGCCAATATGCCATACATATTCCTGCCAAATGACGACCATCTCAGCATCGACTTCTGCGGTCAAACGGTTATGGTCCAGACCGAGACCAAAACACCCGTCAACATCGATGGATGGACTCTTTGTGGCACCTACGAGAAACTTGTCTGGTACGAAACTGGCACCGATTACGGATTTCCCGCCGGCGAGAACGATGACGATTTGCCACATCGGCTTGTGCGCCTCGCCAGCGGAGACTACATCCTTCCCCTCCATTGCTACCTTTCCTATGTGGGTACACCCACCAGTCCATCCGGGGACAAGGTTGCACCCCGTCGCATCGCCCTTAACGAATTGCCCGACATCATCGAAGTCGTCTTCGTAAACCAGGGCGTTGGCATCCAAGAAATGTACAATGATCAATCTGCAAAGAACAAAGTCTGGTATTCGCTCAGCGGCAGGAAACTCCCTGCTGAGCCCACACAAAAAGGAATCTATATTTTGAATGGATCAAAAGTGTTATACTGATATCCGAAACCCTTACTGGCGTTGGTGTAGCCAGAGCTCGTAGGAATTTATCATGTTCTGCCAAAGAACATAGCAGCCAGCACCGACGCTGGCCAGTGGACTCAGGTATAGCCATGCAACCCAGATAGCCAGAGCAGTGTTTTTCTGGAACATACCTTGCACCGTACAACATGTCACATGGTAATGTTGCCCGATAAGGTTTCCTACTATATATTGGAAGATGGCGGTAACCAGTGTAAACAGGGCAATGCAGAGAAGCACCATAGAGCCAGAGTTGGAATGTATGATATTACGCAGGGTGACGCCTGCCGTGATGGAGAGAGAGAAAGCCCAACTATAGAACCCCAGATCGGAATGCGATACAATGAAACGACGCACGGGTTCCACCCAATGACGCACGATATATCCCATCACAAGAGGCAGCACCAGGATGACAGCCATCTTACGCAATATAATAAGAAAGGCTGACAGGAAAGTCGCACCGGTAGAGGGTTCCAGCAAGGGAAAGACTGCGGGGATTAGCACTGCCCCAACCAGAGAAGAGAATAGGGTGAAGGTGGTCATTTGAGTGATATCACCACCCAACTTGGCCGTCACAACTGGAGCCGCTGTGGCACAAGGGGCGATGATACATACAAGTACTGCTTCGAGCATCCATTTTATCGAAGAACCGGCTCCGGCATATTCCGATGCAAGGATGGTGGCGACTGTCAGAGCTACGAGTAGTAATTGCAGAAAAACAATAACCAGATGCCATCGGCATAGACGCATAAGGTGAAAATTAACCTTGGAGAATGTGACGAATAGCGTGGCAAAAACTGATAAAGGGAGGATTGTTTCGCAAACAGGGCCCAGTATTAGCGCTGTCGATTCCAGGGATGGCACATATGCAAAAAGCAGGTATAATGCGCTCCCCAGGATTATAGCAACTGGCAGAGTCCAATCTTTAAGAAATTGCTTCATCTTTTCAATACGCTGAATACTCCTCGATTATGCTTGCAAAGAGAAAGCGGCAATTACATGCCGCTTTCTGTCGGATAGAGGAGACTCGAACTCCCGACCCCTACGTCCCGAACGTAGTACGCTACCAACTGCGCTACTATCCGAATGGTTTTAAACCGCTGCAAAGGTACAACATTTAATTGAAAATTGAAAATCGAAAGTTGAAAAAAGCGATAAACAGCAATAAAAATTCAATTTTTCTTCCTTTTTTTAGCGAATTGCTTGCAAGGTTCAGAAAAATGCCATACCTTTGCACTCGCAAAATCAGAAAGGTGCCATAGCTCAGTTGGTAGAGCAAAGGACTGAAAATCCTTGTGTCCCCGGTTCGATTCCTGGTGGCACCACAAGAAAGGTTAAGCGTTGATAATAGGAACTCCGGAAGTTGTAAAAAACTTTCGGGGCTTTTTGTTAATTCCTATTTAGCATTTCATCTTATGAGATTTGGCTCCAGTCTCTATTCTCTTTCTTGAGTTCCTGCAGATGATTGCGGAGTAGTGCATTGTCAGTGGCACGCAAATCGGGGTCGGCATCGAGAACAAAAGATGCCGTGTCACGAGCCAGTTGTACAAGTTGTCCGTCCCGCCCGAGGTTAGCAAGTTTCAGATTGAAGGCGATGCCGCTCTGCTGTGTTCCTTCCAAGTCGCCTGGGCCTCGCAATTTGAGGTCGGCTTCCGCAATCTCGAAGCCGTCGTTGGTCTCTGTCATTATCTGTAGGCGTTTGCGAGTCTCGGCGGAAAGTTTGAAGTTGGAGACGAGGATGCAATAAGACTGCTCTGCACCTCTTCCCACTCTTCCACGAAGCTGATGCAGTTGTGCAAGGCCAAACCGCTCGGCATTCTGAATTATCATAACCGAAGCGTTTGGCACGTTCACACCCACCTCGATGACGGTAGTAGCAACCAGAATCTGTGTCTCGCCCGATACAAATTTCTGCATCTCGGCATCCTTTTCAGCTGGCTTCATTTTGCCGTGCACCATACTTATTTTATATTGTGGAAAGACTTCTTTCAGGTGGACGAACTCATCCTGTACATTCTTTAGGTCGAGCTTCTCGCTCTCTTTTACAAGCGGATAAACGAAATAGACCTGATGGCCAGCCTCTATCTCGCGGATGACACCGCGGTAGAGCTGTTCGGGCTGATTGTCATAGATGTGCATCGTGCGGATGGGTTTGCGACCAGGTGGCAATTCGTCGATGACAGAGACGTCTAGGTCTCCGTAGAGCGTCATCGCAAGGGTTCGGGGAATAGGTGTGGCGGTCATGACGAGGACATGGGGAGAGAGGGCGCTCTTGCTCCATAATTTTGCTCGTTGGGCTACGCCGAAGCGGTGCTGTTCATCGATGATGACCAGACCAAGGTCGTGAAACTGCACATTGTCCTCGATAACGGCATGTGTGCCAATCAGAATATCGACGCTGCCATTCAACAAACCAGCCTCGATTGCGGCCCGCTTTTTGCCTTTAATGCTTCCCGTTAGTAATTCTACACTAACAGGCATGTCCTTCAGAAAGTTACGAAATGTTTGCAGATGTTGCTCTGCCAATATCTCTGTCGGAGCCATGATGCAGGTTTGGCAACCGTTGTCGATGGCGATGAGCATCACCATCAAGGCCACGAGTGTCTTGCCACTGCCCACGTCACCTTGCAGGAGACGGTTCATTTGGTGTCCGCTCTTCATGTCGGTGTGCATCTCGCGGATGACGCGTTTTTGCGCCTCTGTCAGCGGGAAGGGGAGGTAGCGATGGTAGAAGGTGTTGAACTGTTCTCCCACACGGATGAATCGCCGCCCCATACGCTCCTGCTGGCGCTTGCGGGCGTAGGACATGATGACGAGCTGGATGAAGAAGAGCTCCTCGAACTTCAGGCGCATATTGGCGGCAGAAAGTTCGTCGGCGGTAGTAGGGTAGTGTGCGGCGCGAAGGGCTTTATCGAGCGGCATAAGGTGAAGGCGCTCTATAAGATATCCGGGCAGCGTCTCAGAGAGCGTCCAGGTAAGTTTGCTGAAGAGCGCACTGGTGAAGTGTTCCAGTGTGCGTGAGGTCATGCCAGCCTTCTTCATGCGTTCCGTTGTGCTGTAATATGGCTGCATGCTCATCTTGCTCAGTGTCATCGACTCGGGGTTGTCCAGGTCGGGATGGATGACACTCAACCTGCCGCCATAGACACCCGGACGTCCGAAGAGAATGTAGTCCTTCCTGACCTTGACGCTTTTCTTGATATAGCTGATGCCGTGAAACCATGTAACATCCAGAAACATCTCGCCATCCCAGAAATGTCCCGTCAGGCGGTGCTTGCGTCCCTGTCCGGTTTCCTCGAAGCTCATGAACTGTCCTAAGACCTGAACGAAGGGCATCTCGGTGGTTAGCTCGCTTATCTTGTATAGACGGCTGCGGTCGATGTGCTTGTAGGGAAAGTTGTATAGCAAGTCGCGCCAGGTCTTGATGCCCAGCTCTCCCTCCAGCAGTTTCGCCCTTTGCGGCCCGATGCCTGGCAGGTAAGTAATGGCGGAGTCTAGTTCATAGTGCATAGTTCATAGTTGTGAACTCCGCAAAGCGTAGATCTTCGGGGGTGGTGAGCTTGATGTTTTCGCGGTTGCCTTCTATCATTACAATCTCCTTGCCCAGCGCTTCCACAACAGAAGCATCATCGGTAAAGTTTTCTATGTAAGGTTGTTGGTAGGCCTGGCGCAGAAGGGCGAGGGGGAATGTTTGAGGCGTTTGCACTAATCGATACTCGTCACGGGGTTTCGTTACACTCTTACCGTCGGAAAGAATCTGGCGCACAGTTTCGACCACTGGCACCACAGGCACAACCGCTTTTCCTTCGGCTGCCGCCGCATAACATCGCCGAATGGTCTCTGTCGATACAAATGGGCGTACTCCGTCATGGACACCGACTACAGCATTGGCATTATCAGGCAGAAGAGCCAACCCGTTCCTCACGCTGTGAAAACGCGTCTCGCCACCCTGGGCAATTAATTCGGGAGAGCGGAAGTTGTACTCCTCGCACAATTCCTGCCAGTAGTGGTGTTGCTCGGCAGGCAAGACGAGCACAATACAGACATTGTCGAGTGCCCTTCGGAACGCATCGATGGTATACATCAGCACCGGTTTCCCGCCAATTGGCAGGAACTGCTTCGGCACCTCTCCGCCCATGCGAAGCCCCTTGCCGCCAGCGACGATGATAGCAAACGTTTCAACCATTTATCAGTTCTTCGTAGATCATGCCTTCTCGCAGTATCTGAGACACGCTCTGCCCGCGGAAGTATTCAACGATGGTATAGCCGAACTCGAAGGCGGCTCCGGGTCCTTTTCCCGTGATGATGTTGCCGTCTTGTTCCACGATGGCAGAGGTGTAGGTGGCACCTTTGAGCTCTGACTCAACACCGGGATAGCAAGTGGCGCGGCGTCCCTGCAAAAGGCCCAGATGACCGAATACAAGCGGAGCAGCACAGATGGCAGCGATAGCACCTCCTGCCTCAAAGTGGCGAACGATAGCTTGAGTCAGAGGCTTACAGGCATCCAGGTTGGTAGAACCTGGCAGTCCGCCAGGGAGAACAAGCATTTCTGCCTTTGGGAAGTCCACATCGGACAGAAGCATATCAGCTACGATGCCAACGCCGTGAGCGCTCGTCACAATCTGCTCGCCCGTAATGGATACTGTCTGCACCTCCAATCCGGCTCGACGCATGATATCAACTGGTGCCAAAGCCTCTATATCTTCGAAACCAGTGGCTAAAAAGACGTAAATCATACCTATTTATTTAAGAGTTAAGTTTTAAGAGTTAAGAGTTATCAATTAAAAATGGTTTCTGTTTTGCAAAGTTAGGAAAAAATCCTTAACTTTGCCATCCAAAAGCAAAAATATTTATGGAAAAGGCAAAAAGATGTGCAATCTTCGGGAACACCTATCAGCCAAAGAAGTGCGAAGCGGTGCAGAAACTCTTCGATGCGCTGCAAGCATCAGGTATCTTCCCGCTTATTGACCGTCCTTTCTTCGAATACCTCAACGAGGAGATGCAAATCTCCGTTCCTGAACATCAACTCATCACCGGCGATGTTTTCCAGGCCGACTTCGCGGTCAGCATGGGTGGCGATGGCACTTTCCTCACAACAGCTATGAGGGTTGGGGACAAGCAGATACCAATTCTCGGCATCAATACCGGGCGCCTCGGCTTCCTGGCCGATTTCTCGCTCGATGATATCTGTCTGACTCTCAATAACTATCGTGCTGGTTTGTTGCGCCGGGAACAATGCAATGTGCTTCAGGTAGAGTGTTCCGAAGGCCAGATGCAAGGTTATCCCTTTGCCCTCAACGAGGTGGCTGTCCTGAAGCGCGACAACAGCAGTATGATAAGCATCCGCGTTGACCTTGGCGGCGAATACCTCACAACCTATCAGGCTGACGGACTCATCGTCAATACGCCAACTGGCAGTACAGGCTATGCGTTGAGTGTCGGCGGTCCTGTTATGTTGCCTGGCAGTCGCGACATTGGCCTTGTTCCTGTAGCTCCGCACGGACTCACCGTTCGCCCCCTTACTTTGCCCGACAATTTGGATATTACACTTACTGTAGAGAGCCGTAGTCATAATTTTCTGGTGGCTATCGATGGTCGTAGTGAGTCATGTCAGGATTCCACTCGGCTAACCATTCGCAAAGCGCCCTATCAGGTCTTTGTGTTGAAGCGTCCCGAGACAACCTTCCTGCGTACCCTTCGCAGCAAGTTATTATGGGGCAGCGATGCGAGGATCGTTGAGAGTTAAAAATTAAGAGTTAAGAAAAATGTCTTTTCCTGCCTCTCGTCCCTTGGTTTACGCCCCCAAAATTCGCGAATTAACCATTTGGCTATGGCGCTCTTCTCGGGGATTGCGTTTGCAGTCGATGCTCAATGCCCTGATTGGCGTATTGTCTGTTACCCTTGATTTCGCCTTTATTTATGCAACGAAGTGGACGATTGATATCGCCACAGACAAAGCCATTGGAAGTTTGCGTTTGGCTGCTTATGCTCTTATTGCCATTATGGTCAGTAAGATTATGCTGGGCTTTGCCCGCAAATGGGTCGGCGCCTTGCTTGGCGTGCGTTCACAAAATATCTTGCAGCAAAGGTTGTTTACACATCTGTTACGAAGCGAATGGAGTGGTCTGGAGGATCACCACAGCGGCGATATCCTGAACCGATTGGAGCGGGACGTTCGCGACCTGACTGTTTGCATCACCGAGACATTCCCCTCTTTGCTTGAAGTCACGTTCCGTTTGGTTGGTGCCTTCTTCTACCTCTTTTATATGGATGCTCGCCTGGCTTGTCTAATTGTTTGCATTGTTCCCTGCTTCTTAATTCTGAGCAAGGTCTATGTGCGTAAAATGCGGGCCATAACCCGTGACATACGTTCCACCGAGAGCAACGTGCAGAGTATTCTGCAAGAAAGCATCCAGCATCGCGCCATACTCAAGACGCTGGAGCGAGTGGGCACGATGATTGAAAAGCTCAAGCAGACGCAGAACCTACTTCGCAAGCATGTTCGCCATCGTGCAGTCTTCAGCAGTTTCTCATCGACATTGCTCAGTATTGGCTTCGGCTCTGGCTATCTCATCACTTTCCTATGGGGCGTCAACAGTCTTCAAAACGGCACTATCACCTACGGCATGATGATTTCCTTTATCCAGCTTGTCGGACAGATTCAGGGCCCCTTCCGCGACATGACGCGTTTCATTCCTACACTTATCAGCACTCTGACTGCAAGCGAACGCCTTATGGAACTGGAGGATGTACCTCTTGAAGACGATGACAATCCGATTGTCTTCCCCAATGGGGCAGGTGTGCGGCTCGTCGATGTCTCTTTCCGATACATGGAGAGCGGTCGTCCCATCCTGTGCCGCTTCTCTTGCGACTTCCCAAAGGGTTCCACTACAGCCATTCTCGGTGAGACTGGCGCAGGAAAGACCACACTTATCCGCCTCATTCTTGCCCTGCTCAAGCCTGCAGAGGGGAAAATTGAAATGTACGATGAGTCTCATTCTGTAAAAGTTTCTCCGCGTACACGCAACAACCTTGTCTATGTACCACAGGGAAACACTCTCTTCAGTGGTACCATTCGCGAGAACCTGTTGCTCGGTAATCCCGAAGCGACAGATGCAGAGATGCGCGAGGCGTTACAGACGGCTTGTGCGGGCTTCGTGATGGACCGTCCCGATGGTTTGGATGCCGTATGCGGTGAGCTAGGAGCAGGACTCAGCGAAGGTCAGGCACAGCGCATCGCCATTGCCCGTGCATTGATGCGCAAGGGCTCTGTACTCTTGTTGGACGAGGCCACTAGTGCTCTTGATATTCAAACCGAACAAGAGTTGTTGAAGAACCTAAGCAGCCGCGAAGCAGGTCAGACCATCATTTGTGTCACACATCGTCCCGCCGTCATTGACTATTGTTCGCAAGTCATAGAGATGAAACGCACCTTAGAAGGGTAAAACGCGCAAGAATTTCTTACGATATGTTTTTAACATGCAGTAATCATGGGATATAAGGGAATTCTCTGCATCAATGACCACATTTCGGACCTGAGCGAGGCACAGACGGATAGACTCCTTGCCTCACTGCCTGAATGGCGACGCGAGACGGCTCTGCGGTTCAAACATCTGCAGGGTAAGCGAGAGTGTGCCGTCGGTTATATTGAACTGCTGCGTGGACTCCGCATTAGTTTTGGCATCGAGGGCTTGCCCAAATTTTCTTTTAACGAGCATGGCAAGCCCTATCTGGCAGAGTATCCAGATATTCACTTCAGTATCAGTCATTGCAAGGAGGCTGTCGGCTGCTTCATAAGCAGACGTCCATGTGGCCTAGATATTGAGCGCATCCGTCCGGTTAAGGAGGACCTTATCCGCCACACAATGAGTCCAGAAGAGGCAGAATCCATCCTCTCTGCATCATGTCCTGATGTAGTATTTACTCGCTTATGGACGCAGAAAGAAGCCGTCCTGAAACTTCTCGGAACCGGTATCATAGATGACTTGCATCATGTTTTAAACCCCGAACAGCTACTAGATATTAGGCTGAAAACCATCGAAAATCTATATCGGGGATATGTTATTACAATAGCAATTAAGAATTAAGAGTTCTTTTTGTGTTTTTACTGAGTCGTCCGGCTTTGCCGCCTGAGCACCAAGCGAAACCCTACTGAATCGCAAGAAAGGCGCGATATTAGTCACGGACAAGAATTTAGAAGGATGGCCATTTATGACCTCACAAAAGCAAAGAAACATTAAAAAAACACTTTTTCTATATGACATTTTTGGCGAAATGCGCAAAAAACGGTATCTTTGCGCCCTGGTATGAATAAAAGAAGATTTCTGTTACTATTAATTGCCCCTTGCTTCCTGTTCCTAGTCTCTTGTGGTGAGTACTCTTCAGTACTAAAAAGTACAGACTATGAATATAAGTATGAGGTTGCCAAGGCTCTCTACACGAATGGCGAATACCGCCATGCTGCAGAGCTGTTCAGTTCGTTGTTGCCCATACTGAGGGGTACATCGTACGGAGAAGAGAGTCTATACATGCTGGCAGAAAGTAATATGAAAGCAAAGGACTACGAGTCGGCTGCTATGTTCTTCAAAAAATACTATCAGTCATACCCTAAAGGACGTTACATGGAGATGGCTCGCTACAACAGCGGTTACGCACTCTATAAGCAAACGGCAGACATACGTCTCGACCAGACAAGCACGATGGAGGCCATCACCGAATATCAGAGTTTCCTTGACTACTGTCCGGGCACGACTCTCAAGGAGCAGGCTCAGCAGGTTATCTACGAAATGCAGGACAAGTTGGTTCAAAAGGAATACCTGTCAGCTAAACTTTACTATGATTTGGGGACCTATAGAGGTAATACCACCGAGGGTGGCAGTAACTATGAGGCTTGCGTGGTGACAGCACAGAATGCACTGAAGGACTATCCATACGCTTCTGCAGAACTGCGCGAAAATCTATCCATCCTCGTCCTGCGTGCTAAGTACCTTCTCGCAAAACATAGCATTGAAGATAGGCGAATGGAGCGTTTCCGCGATACCATCGACGAGTATTATGCTTTTCTGAATGATTTTCCCGAAAGCCAGTACATAAAGGAAGCAAACTCCATTTTCACGAATTCTGAGCAAATCATTGCAAGCAAAGGCATCAAACTTGATGAAATCGATGAATTCATAGCCAAAAGGAAAGAAACTATTGCCCAGGAAAAGAAAGGAACAACGAAATCAACCCACAAAAAAGACGAAATCCCGACAGATCAACAAAAAAACAAAACAAGGCCATTTGGATGGCTTCTCGATGGAATAGGTTATGCCATTCATGGCAAGAATTATACTAATAAGGATATAACAGAATAACAATAAAACAAACAAATTTTGTATATAAACATGGATTACAAAAAAACTACAGCACCCAGCGACACCGTGACCAGAGACCCAATGACCCTCTGCGAAGAGACTGGTAACATCTATGAAAGCGTTGTTATCATTGCAAAGCGGGCCAACCAGATTTCAGCCGACATTAAGCAGGAACTGAGCAGGAAGCTCTCGGAATTTGCCAGTACGCAAGACAATCTGGACGAAGTGTTCGAGAATCGCGAGCAAATAGAAATCAGCCGCTATTATGAGAAACTCCCCAAGGCTACCCTCATGGCGACTCAGGAGTTTATCGACGGCAAGGTTTACTACCGTAACCCCAGCAACGAGACCTCTTTGCTCGACTAAACACACATCATGATTCAGCGCATCCAGACTCTCTACCTGCTCGCAGCCTTTGCACTCTGTCTGGGCTGTCTCTGCCTGCCAATTGCTCATTTCGTGTCATGCGAGACAGGTTTATTGGCAGAACTTTTCAGCCCCTATTCCCAAGTGGACATGTACAACCTCTGGTTCGTTTCGGAGGGCAAGCATGTGTTCTACTTCTGCCCTGTCTTGATGGGACTTTTGGTCATAACTACAGGCTTAGTCTTCATCGACATTTGGCTCTTCAAACATCGAGCCTTGCAGATGAGACTGGCGACATTTTGCATGATACTGCTGGTGTTCTGGTACATTTCCTATTGTATCATTTGCTTCTATTTACTCAGCCCAGCATTGACGCTTTATCGTCCCCATTGGGCAGCAGCTCTTCCCGCATCAGCCCTCATTCTGCTCTATTTGGCATTCCGAGGCATCATGAAAGACGAGATGCTGGTCCGCTCTCTGGATCGACTGCGCTGAAGACGTATATTCCGTTATGAAATAGAAAAGCGCTGCCCGAAAAGGTAGCGCTTTTTCTATATAGGATTAGAATTTGTTCTCTTATTGTGGCACCTGATAGCGAGTGCCGGCTTGGTTGATAATCTCACGCCTGTAGCTGTCGGGGTAGCCCGGGCGGAGTACGGGACGTGGGTTGCCTCCGGGGGTCTTCTCGTACTGACCATTCTCGTCCATTCGCTTGACAGCCATATCGTTGTACTTCACGATGATGAGCTGTGCCAATTGGTTCCATTCGTCCATCATAGCGCTTGCCGTGCGATGACTATAGGCTGAGAGGTACTTGACGGCTTCCTCCTTGCTCATTGCTGCTGCTTCGTTTTCTACCTTGGGCTGCAGGGAGTTGTAGTCGGCCTCCAGACGGTCGCGAACCTTTTGCAACTCCGGGAAAAGGAGATTATAGCGCAGATAAACCATGTTGCTGACCCAATTCTCCACCCAATAAGCGCAGCGGGTTGAGAAATGGAAGGCGTCTGCCGTATTCTTGTCGTAGCATTCGGGTGCCTGCGTAATGTTGCAATAGACGGGAGTGAAAGCCACCATGTTGGCATCATCGTTGGCAAACCAAGTTACTCCGCCAATATAATCGGGAAGCCAGGAACGCATCTGACTGACATAGACGCAGGCTGATTGCTGGGTGCTGATGGGGCGTTCGTTGAAATACTTCTTGCCATCGACCTCGAAACTGAGTGGGGTGGGGCGGTAGGGCATTTCCCAAGCACCCATTCCGATATCCTCGGTCATCGCCATAGGCGTGCCTTCGTAGTGGTCGCGCATCATGTCCTTGACATCCTGAACGGAGAGCGGAGCCTTTGGCTTCACATAAAGAGGGAGGACTTGGCCTTTCGTATCGCCCATCGCGTAGGAAAGATAGGGTGACATGTCCTCGGCTCCCCATTTGTTGAAGTAGCTCCAGATGCGGGCCTCACAATAGCGAAGTGCACCGAAGTCGGCAGGAGCGTAGGCATCGGCAAAAGAGAAGTCTGCATCCTTTCCACTGAAATATCCCTTTTCCTTTGCGAAGCTGATGACATCCTTGGCGTAGAGGCAGTTACTCTTGTCCTTGAGGGGGAACTGATGGATGCGGCTCTGGTTGGCGTGACCGCTGATGCAGTCATCAGGAATACGGATGGCTACCCAAACTGTTCCCTTGCGTCCCGGGCCTTTGCCAATCATGTCCATTATCCAAGCCTCGTTGGGGTCGGCAATGGTGAAGCTCTCGCCCTCGCTCTCATAGCCATACTTATCTGTCAGCTCCGTCATTACTTGGATTGCCTCGCGGGCAGTCTTGGCTCGTTGAAGGGCAAGTACCATGAGCGAACCATAATCAATAAGTCCGCTGACAGTATCAGTCAACTCAGCCCTTCCTCCGTATGTTGTCTCGTGAATCGACAGCTGGAACTCGTTCATCAGTCCTACAATGCCGTAGGTATGAGGCACTTCCGGAATCTCGCCCAGGTAGTTGCCCGATTCATAATGATAGAGGGGGTGCATGGCTCCGGCAGGGTGGTCGGCTGCAGGAATGACGCGCAACGGTTCAAAAGCACCGTAGTCGTCTTGGCTATAGGAGATGATGACGCTGCCGTCCTTCGACGCCTTCTTGCCCACAACAAGATTGGTGCAAGCCCATAATGAATTGACAATTGACAATTGACAATTGACAAATAAAGCCAAAGCAAATAATATATAACGTTTCATGTCTTAATCCTTAATCTCTAATCCCTAATCTTTTTATTTTTTGATAAAAAGTTTATCACTTCCTGCAGCTTTGAAGCTCATGTCGAGGCCCTTGACGCTGTGGGTCAGGGCACCGAATGAGATGAAGTCAACGCCGGCCTTGGCGTAGGGAATCATCGTGTCGAAGGTGATACCGCCGCTAGACTCTGTTTCGCAACGACCTGCCACAATCTCCACCGCCTTCTTTGTGTCCTCGGGTGTAAAGTTGTCGAACATGATGCGGTCACAGCCCTCTGCCAGAGCCTCGTCCAGCTCCTTCCAGTTCCTGACTTCGCACTCTATCTTCAGGTCTTTGCCCTTCTCCTTTAGGTACTGCTTGGCACGTGAAATGGCGTTGTGGACGCCTCCGCAGAAATCAATATGGTTGTCCTTGAGCAGTATCATGTCGAAAAGTCCGATGCGGTGGTTCATGCCTCCGCCAATCTTCACGGCTTCCTTCTCCAGCATACGCATGCCGGGTGTCGTCTTGCGGGTATCGAGGACACGTGTCTTGGTACCGGCATCGATGAGCGCCTGCTGATATTTGTGCGTCATTGTAGCGATGCCGCTCATGCGTTGCAGGATGTTGAGCATCAGGCGCTCCGTCTGCAGAAGGCTTTGCACCTTGCCCTTGACGCTCATCACGATGTCGCCGGGCTTGACGTGAGCACCATCCTCGATATAAACCTCGACCTGCATTTCGGGGTCGAAGCGGTGGAACACTTGCTTGGCAATCTCTACTCCGGCAAAGATGCCTTCTTCCTTGATAAGGAGCTTGCTTTCGCCCATTTCTGTCTCAGGAATGCAACACAGCGTCGTGTGGTCGCCGTCACCGATATCTTCGGCAAAGGACAGGTCAATCAGCCTGTCGTTAAGTTCTTCTACTGATAACATCTTATATATTTACGATTTAACAATTTACTATTTAATTCTCCGTCGCAAATGGGGATTTGCTCCCCTCTGCGGGGGCGCAATGACATTCAGTCATTGCTGTAAACACCCCGTTCGCCCCCTAAAGGGGGTTAGGGGGGTCCTATTCATGGTGGTACGGCTCTCCGTTCAGGATGGTCATTGCGCGATATATTTGCTCTACAAAGAACATGCGCACCATCTGGTGGGAGAGCGTCATTTTGCTAAGGCTGATCTCTTCGTTCCCCCGCTGGTGAACGCTTGTCGAAAAGCCGTAGGGACCTCCCACGATGAAGACGAGTCGCTTCGGTCCTGCTGCCATCTTCTTTTGCATCCATGCTGCGAAATCCATACTGCTGCGTTCGCTTCCGTGTTCGTCAAGGAGCACCACATAGTCTCCCGCCTGTAGGCTGCGCTGTATGAGTTCGCCTTCACGCTCCTTCTGCTCGTTTTGGCTGAGTCCCTTGGTGTTCTTGAGTTCCGGGACAACCTCAACGGCGAAAGGGATGTAGTGGTTGATGCGCTCCACATATTCCTGGATGATGGTGTCGAAGCGCTTGTCTGTGGTCTTGCCCACCACTATGAGCAAGCCTTTCACTGTTTGCCCTCCTCATCTGGCGGTGCCACGTATTCGTAGCAACCTGCATCGGGACCTTCGTCAGCGAGGCGGCTCACTCCCTTTCTGTCGAATACGGGCAATCCTTCGTATGATGGGTCGGCAAGGGAACGGATTTGGCTCTCTGCCTTGGGTGTGAAATCGTAAATGAACTTCTTGGTATCGAATACCTGGAAGTTGTCCTGTCGGACGAGTTTCTCTTCCTCACCTTTCTTCTTGTCTCGGTCGTAGATGCAGCCCACAAAGTGCTCCTCGTCATCTACTGGCGGCGTATTGAGGAAGCAATGGTGAAAGAGATAGTCCGCGTCGCTTACCGTAATATTTTCGCCTAAGATGACATCAGCCCCCCAACCCGTGATAACACAGTTGATGAAGTGTGCTTTTTGCAGTTTGCCGTATGTTTCTTTCTCAGGAGAACTGTAAAGATACAACGCGTTCCCGATGTCGGAGGTGATGGAGTAGAACTGTGCCAGGGTGCAATAGACGAAGTTATGTGTTCCGCCTTTGATGCTGACAGTGTTTCCGAGTGTATTGCTTATCTGGGTATTGGTGACGCTGCTGACGCAGTTATTGAGTTGCAGGCCGTCGCCACCGATGTTGTGCAGGATGCAGCAATCCAACGTCACAGAGGGCTTTGTCGCATCCGGAATATCTTGTTCTGTATCCTCGCAAATGATGCCGAAGCATGAGCCGTGAATGTCACACTGGAAGAGCTCGTTGTTGTAACTGCCGCGATGAATGATAACACCTTCCCATCGGCTTGGCGTGTTGTCGTAGAGGAGGTTGTCGAACATGTGGTCCAACCTGTCTCCCCGTAGTATGACAGGCTTTTCGATGCTTCCCTGAACCTGCAATCTGCCATAAACGTGCAATGCGGCATTGGAGTGGAACATCAGTGTCGTACCTTCTACGAGCGTGAGTGTGGCATTGGGCATCACGACTAGCGAATCATAGATGACGTATGATTTGTCGGTCAGGAGAGTTTCGTCGGACTCGATAATCAGACCTCCTCTCTTGATGTAGCCATCAATGGAGCCGCCTGATAGAACGACTGTTTGCATCGTACCATTCTCCAAGATGAAGTGAAGCTTGTCCGTGAAGTAGAGAGGATCATTGTTGCCAACCTCTGGAGGTGTCATTTCGATACGCACTACCAAGCTATCGTGACGTAACACCTCGAAATCGTGCCAAGTACCTCCTTCCAGGAAACGTCCATCCACATTGACGCGGAAAAGACTGTTTGTGCCGCCTTCGAGTTGTATGGTTCTGATGCGTATGCCGTCATCATTGTTATTGTAGGCATAGAGCGTCTTGGTACTGCTGGGTATTGTACTAATCAGCGTATCAAAAGCTATGGTATCTGCCGAGAAGGAAAGCCTGAATCCGGAATTGTCCGAAAAGCTTTCGTAATCGGAGCAGGCCGCAGCCAATATAAAAAATGAGAAAATGAGAAAATGAGAAAATGAAGGACTTATTCTTTCACTTTTCACTTTTAACTTTCCAATCTTCATTTTTAATTTTCAATTTTCGATTTTAACTGGGGCCTCCTTGAGGATGGCGAGCAGATGATCCCAGACCATTTGGACGGTGGGGATGAGGAGCTTCTCGTCGGGGCTGTGTACACCACGCAGCGTGGGGCCCATGCTGATCATGTCCATACCGGGGAATTTCTCGCTGAATAATCCGCACTCCAGGCCTGCATGAATACCCCGCACAATGGGATCTTTCTTAAAGAGCTTCTTGTACTGCTCTACGGCAATGCGCAGAATCTCGCTGTTGGGATTCATCTTCCAACCCGGATAGCCTTCACCGATATCCACCTTTGCTCCTGCCAGCTCGAAGACTGCGGCAAAGGTGTTGGCCATGTTGACGCGGGCGCTGTAGATGCTACTCCGCTGACTGCTGTTCACGTCGATGGTCTTTGTCTCTGGAACCTTGTGTATGCTGGCCAGGTTGCTGCTTGTCTCAATGAGAGGAAGGTCTTGGCAGTAGGCATAGACGCCGTTATCGACACCTTGCAGAGCCTTGATGAGTCGCTGGCTGCAATCTTTGTTGATGGTGGACCCTGCCGCTGCTTCGCTTTCCAGGGAGAAGACCATTGTCTTTTCCGTGACGCGGTATTCTTCCTCCACATCGGCTTGATAGAGGTTCCAATCCACGGTGATGCTTTCCTTGTCCTTCGTGGGAACGGCGCAGAGGCACCATGCCTCGCGGGGAATGGCGTTGTGCAGACCACCGGCCTGTATGTCAATCAGGCGCAGGTCATACTTCTGCTGACTGAGGTAGAGGAAACGTGCCAGCAGTTTGTTGGCATTGGCGCGCTTTTTCTCGATGTCGTCGCCGCTGTGTCCGCCGGTCAGACCTTTGATGCTGAGCGAGAAGGTGAAGAAACCAGCGGGCAGAGGCTCTTCTGTGTAGTCGAACTGGGCGAATGTGCGACAACCACCGGCGCAGGAAACGAAGATTTCTCCTTCGTCCTCGCTATCGAGGTTGACCAGCAGACGGCCTTTCATGAAGTCGGGCTGCATACCTTCCGCACCTGTCAGTCCTGTCTCTTCGTCGCGGGTGAAGACACATTCCAGCGGGCCGTGCTGGATGTCCGTAGCTTCCAGCAGAGCCATCTCCATAGCCACACCGATGCCGTCGTCAGCACCAAGGGTCGTACCCTTTGCCTTCATCCATTCGCCGTCGATGTAGGTCTGGATGGCATCCTTCGTGAAGTCGAAGTCAAGGTCGCGGTTCTTCTCGCATACCATATCCATGTGACTTTGCAGCACGATGGTCTGGCGGTTCTCCATACCAGGTGTGGCAGGTTTGCGTATGATGACGTTGCCCGTTTCGTCGCGTTGGGTTTCCAAATTCAGCTTTCTGCCAAAGTCGAGCAGGAAGTCAATCATCTTTTCCTCGTGCTTCGATGGACGAGGTATTTGGTTTACTTGTGCGAAGCACTTAAAAACACTTGTTGGCTGTAGAATACTCATTTTTTTATGTATTTATCTATATTATTAACTCTTAATTTTCAATTATTATTGTATATTTGCAGACAAATATAGCAAATTATGTTGAAAGTTGCACTACTTACGCTCGGAATAGTTACTTTTTCTGTGCTGTTTTTGTGTATAAAGATGATTCTGAAGCCTGGAAGCCGATTTGGAGCTAGTCATATCGGTGGCAGCAAGGCAATGAGAGACCGAGGCATTCATTGCGTTCGGAGTATGGATGCGATGGAGCGGCGTGAAAAGAAAGTGCACGTTAGTGAAAGAAGAACAAATATATAATATAATAATGTATAGTAAGACTATGAAAAAGTATTTGACCAGTGCAACTCTTGTGGTTGCAGCTCTTTTACTCGGAGCTTGTGGCTCTAAAGGCGAAGAGGAAGTGACAAACGGAAATGACCAGGAAGAACAGACAGTCGGCATAAAGATTGCCTATGTGGAACTTGACACGCTGATGAGCCGGTACCAACTCTACAAGGACTACAGCGAAGTGCTCACCCGCAAGGGTAATAACATCCAAAAGACGCTGGCTCAGAAACAGCGTGCTCTGGAGAACCATGCTGCTGCTGTACAGAAGAAGTACGAGAGCAATGGCTTCACAACCCGTGATGAGGTGGAGCGTGCACAAGCTTCCATCCAGAGGGAACAGAACGACCTCGCAGAACTGGCCGACCGCCTTCAGAATGAGTTCGCCATGGAGCAGGCTCGCATCAACGAAGAGGCTCGCGACAGCATTCAGTCTTTCCTGAGACGCTATAACAAGACAAGGAAGTACGATTATGTGTTGGTAAAGGCTGGAGACAACCTTCTTATTGCCAATCCTAAGTTTAACATCACGAATGATATAGTTAAAGGATTAAATAAACGATACAAGATTAAACCCGAAGTGGCTGAACAAATTAAGGCCATCGCCGAGGAAAAAGATTAAAGTTTTACTTGAAAATTGTTGATAACTTCTATCCGAAAAGTTTGGGACTCTCAAACTTTCTTCGTACCTTTGCAGGCATGATAGAACTTTCAACACATATCGAGTACATGCTGCTCAGTCATGACGAAGTGAGCGTACCGCAGTTTGGTACATTCATAGTCAGGGACATGAGCAGCAAACGTATCGACGAGGAGGGTATCTTCCTACCCCCATATCGCACCGTCTCTTTCCGATGGAATGAACGGGAAGCCGGCGAAGACTTTATCCTGTCGCTTTCAAAGCTTCATAATCTGTCGCGCCACGAGGCCCGCATCATGTGTGTGGAATATGTGGATGAGCTGCAGCAGGCGTTGGCCGAGGAAGGTTCTGTCTCTGTGGGCAGTATGGGCTATATGCTTCGTGACACACAGAACGGGCAAATCAGTTTTATGCCTTTGCAGTCGGGCATTGCTTCGCCTGCATACTATGGGCTCGATGCCATTCCCTTTGCCAAGCTGAGCAACGATGTCCGTCAGCACAGAGACAAGAAGCATGCAAATCGCAAGACAAAGCTGACAACCATTGCAACCGACCCGGACACCATTATCATCCGCATCAATCGTCGCGTTTTCAATTACGTGACTGCTGTGGCTGCTTCCATCGTGCTCTTCTTTACCTTCACTTCACCCTACGGGAATCCCGTGGCAAACGAAAGCCAGAAGGCAGATACAGAACTTCTGATAACCCCCAAGCTTGTTCCTGTTGCTAAGCCCCAGCCGAAGAAGGCTGAACAGCCGGTGGTTGCAGTAAAGACTGTCGAAGAAGCTCCTGTGGCAGAAGCTGTCGCAGAACCAGAGCCGAAGCAGGAATCCCCAAAAAAGGAAATTCTCCCCCTGAAGGGGGATGGGGGGTCTCCCTACGTCATCGTTCTGGCAAGTGCCATTAGCAAGAAAAACGCTCTCAGCTATGCCGCTAAGCTTCAGGAACAGGGCTTCAAGGCTCAGGCCTGTGAGTTCGGTGGTATGGTGCGCGTCATCATTCCTGGTTTTGAGACGCAGGACGATGCCTACGCCGAGATTCGTCGCATGAAGACTGAGAGCAAGGACCTCTCTCACGCATGGCCCTGCTATGTGAAAGATGAGATAAAGCCTATCGAATAGTAAATAGGACTCCGCGCATTAAAAGTGCGCCTTAGTTTTAAAGAATCTAAGAAATATAAATAGTAAATGAAAAAGGTTCGTTGCCCCAAATGCAACAGCTATACGGTTTTCGACGAGACGCGCTACCAACCTGGCCAGCGTCTCGTCTTCGTCTGCAGCGAATGCAATAAGCAGTTTGCGATACAGATTCCAGCCTCCTCCGTCCCCTCCAATGGCGAGGTGAACAACGAGGCTCTTGGGACCATCATCGTTGTCGAGAACGCCTTCCACTACAGGCAGGAAATACCGCTGGAGATGGGCGACAATGTCTTCGGACGCTATGTGCATGGCACGAACATTAACAAACCCATCGAGACGGTTGACCCCAGTGTCGATACCCGCCACTGCATTATTCGTGTCCAGCGTGGGAAAGACGGACATCTGCAATACATCCTGCGCGATGCACCTTCAGGAACCGGCACTTTCTACATGAACGACATCCTGCGCGACCAGGACCGTGTCCGCCTGCAGGATGGTTCTGTCATCACAATCGGAGCCACCACGCTCATCCTGAAGCTAGAAATTTAAGGATTTAAATATTTTAGGATTTAAGGATTGTTGATTTGTTTAAATCGTCAAATCGTAAATAGTAAATCATTAAATCGTAAATTATAATGGTGTTTCGCTTCCTTGCTGCCGACCTGGATGGTACGCTTCTTACCTCTGCCAAGACCATCACGCCTTACTCTCAGCAGGTGCTCATAGAGGCACAGAGGCGTGGGCTTACCGTCATTCTGGCTAGCGGACGTCCCCTTTACAGCATCCTTCCCTTTGCCGAGCAGCTGGAGCTGCAGAAACACCGGGGCTACATTATTTCCTTCAACGGAAGCCTTGTCTGGGATTGTACCGAGGGCAAAGCCATCAAGGAGCAAGCCATTCCGCTTTCCCTCATTCCAGAACTTGCATGGGCTGTCGGGAACGGCTTCCACATTCACGGCTACAAAGACAACAGTATCGTCGTTCAGGGCGAACCCGACGAGCATTCGCAGTACATCTCGCGGGCCAACAAGATGCCTTTGATTGAGACGAACAACTTCGTCCAGACCATCACAGATCCACAGCACAAATGTCTCGTGACAGGTGCTCCCCGAAGGCTTTGGCATTTGGAACGCAGAATAAGTAAGCAGTTCGAGACGAGCCTCAGCATTTGTCGCAGCGAGAGTTTCTTGCTCGAAATCATGCCTAAAGGAATTGATAAAGCAGAAGCACTCAGGGAACTTCTGGAAAGGGTAGGGGGCAGAACGGACGAATTGCTCTGCTGTGGCGACGGCTATAACGACATCAATATGATGCGTATTGCCGGGCTTTCCTGTGCCACTCGCAATGCAAAGAAGCGTGTCAAGGAAGCTGCAAGCTACATCACAGAAAGCAACGACCGCGATGGTGTTGCCAACGCGGTCGTGAGGTATCTGAATCTATGAATCCCTGAATCTATTCCTTTGTTTCAATACCCTTCCAGAGGATAGCGGCTACGAGTGCTCCTACGAAAGGACCTACGATGAAGATCCAGACGTTGGCAAGTGCTTCGCCACCAACGAACAGAGCGGGACCGATGGAACGTGCGGGGTTAACGCTTGTACCGGTGAAGTAGATGCCTACCAGGTGGATGAGAATCAGCGAGAGACCGATAGCCAGACCTGCAAAGTTGCCGGTTGCGCCATTCGTCTTGTGTGTTGCACCCAGTACTACCAGAACGAAGAGGGCAGTGAGGACAATCTCGACAGAGAGTGCAATGCACCAGCAGCCGTTACATCCGGCTCCGATGCCGTTTGTGCCCAAGCCTGTCCCGGGATAGAAAGCAGCCAGAGCAGCGCCGGCAATGATGGCACCAACAACCTGACCCACCATGTAGCCGCAGCAGTCCTTAGCGCTGATGCGACCTGTGACGAGGCAGCCCAGCGTGATGGCAGGATTGATGTGGCATCCGGAGATTCCGCCGATGGTATAAGCCATCGCTACAACAGAGAGGCCAAAGGCAATGGCAGTGCCTACAACGGCAGCAATTCCACCTTCGGGAGTTCCACAACCCAGACTGACGGCTGCACCGCAACCGAGGAATGTCAGTACGAATGTACCGATACATTCAGCAATGTACTTTTTCATAGCTTGTTTTGTTGTTTAAAAGTTAAAAGGTTTAAATGTTAAAAAGTTGATAATTTTGAGTTATCTGCTTGCAAAGTTACGAATAAGTGAGCGAAAAACCAAATTTATTTGAGTTTTTCCGAACGAGAGTACCTTCGACGCCAGTCAAAGTTACGAATAAGCGAGCAAAATACAAAAGAAAAACGTATGTTTTTTCTTTTTATTGTTCTTCGCAGCAACAATCGCAATGGTGGTGATGATGGTGTTTGGCGCCGAAGAGGTGCCAGGGTAAAAGGGCTCGCAGCAACAGCACAATCAGAAGTCCCGTACAGAGATAGGAGAAGAGGCTGATACCCTCTGCGTGGCAAGCATCGTATTGGGCGATGGGAACCGTGAACCACTCACGCGGCAGCAGATAGTCGATGCCAAAGCCGAAGAGAACGGCTCCGGTGATGATGGCTACCAGGTAAATCATCATGGAACGCTTCCCCAGCACTTTGCCGACCACCAGGATGCTTGCCGCATTACTTGCGGGGCCTGCCATCAGGAGCACCAAAGCAGCGCCGGGGGTCAGTCCCTTCAGCATCAGAGCCAAGGCGATGGGGATGCTTCCTGTGGCACAAAGGTACATGGGAATGCTGAAGACGAGGACGAAAAGGATGCTGTAGAGCGTGTTCCCCTGGAAGATGGTGAACCAGGAATCGGGCACAGCAGCAGTAATGATGCCTGCCACGATAAGTCCCATCACCAGCCACTTGCCGATGTCTTCCATCATCTCGCCAAAGGCGTAGGAGAGGGCGCGGCCTATTCTAATTGACAATTGAGAATTGACAATTGACAATTTCTGTTCCTTGCAACATGTTGTCTGTTCCTTGCAGCACGTCTCCTGTTTTTTGCGTACAACGATAATTTCGTCTTCCGAATCAAACACATTGCACAGCGCTCCGCCAAAGATGGCTGTCACCAGAGCCACAATGGGGCGGATGATGGCAAAGGGGAGTCCCATCAGGCTGTATGTCGCGATGATGCTGTCAACGCCCGTCTGGGGTGTGGCAATCAGGAAGGAAATCGTGGCACCTTTGCTGGCTCCTTCTTTGCGGATGCCCATTGCTGTCGGGATGACTCCGCAGGAGCAGAGGGGTAGGGGAACGCCGAAAAGTGCTGCCAGAACCACGCTGCGAAGCGAACGGTCGCCCAGATGCTTCGTATAGACCGTACCTGGCACAAACTCATGCATCAGGCCTGCCAGCAGGAAACCCAGCAGCAGATAGGGCGACATCTCGCACAGCAAAGTCCATATTTCATTTAAGATATTAAACATTGTCCTTTGATGATAAAACGCTGCAAAATTATAAAAAAATCCCTAATCTTTAATCCTTAATCTCTAATCTTTTTATAACTTTGCACTAAAATCATCAAAATTGATTATGCAAAAGACGATAGGCATACTGACTGCAATGAGCGTGGAATACCGTCAGGTCGCTGCCATGTTGCAGGAAACAGGAACAGTACAAAGCGGCCCACAGGAGTTCCTTGTCGGCACTTTGGGGGAAAACAAAGTGGTGTTGCTGCAATGCGGCATAGGCAAGACCAACGCCGCCTCGGGTGTGACAAACCTCATCATGTCGTTTCATCCCGATTGCGTCATCTCCACAGGCGTTGCAGGGGGCATCGATGCAAAGCTCGATGTGATGGACGTCGTCATCGGCAGCCAGGTCTGCTATCACGATGTCTATTGCGGTGACAACTGCGATCCCGGTCAGGTGCAGGGACTTCCCAAGTTCTTCAGTGGCGACGAACGCCTCGTCGGCATCGCCAAGTCTCTGAAAGCCGATGTCCGCATCGTCCCTGGTCTGATCTGTACGGGCGACCAGTTCATCACCAGTCGCGACGAGCTGGATGTCATCAAGCAGAAGTACCCCGAAGGACTGGCCGTTGATATGGAGAGTGCCGCCATTGCACAGGTCTGTCACATGTGGCAGGTGCCATCGCTCAGCTTCCGCATCATCAGCGACACCCCAGGCGTGAAGGCACACTTCGACCAGTACCTCAACTTCTGGGACACCATGGCAGACAAGAGTTTCACCGTCACCAAGGAATTCCTAAGCAGGATATAAAAAAGCCAGGCCCGCGTTCCGCGAGCCCAGCCAATTAATTGTCAATTGTTAATTGTCAATTGTCAATTTCTCCCCCTAAAGGGGGTCGGGGGGCTTTAGAGTGGACCGTAGCCCATGCAGGAGGTGACTCCCAGGCTGGTTGCGATAGCCGTCAGAATGGCGATTATCGTCTGAATGATGAATTTCCAGGTTTCTTTTTTCATAATTTTTAATCTTTAATCCTTAATCTTTAATCCAATTTAACCCGGGCATTGAGCCCGGATTAAATTCACTCAGCGTCTCCAATCGGGCCGTCGCCGCCACCGTTGTCGTCACCACCACCGTTGTCACCGCCATCGCCTCCGGTGTTACCTCCGGTGTTGCCGCCGGTAGTGCCACCGTTGTCCTGTCCTGAGCCTCCAGTCGAAGGATCGTCCACTACGGTGCCGCCGCCCTGGCTGGCGTTGGAGTCCTCTTCGTCCTCCACGGTCTTGTCCTTGGTGAGGGTTGCCACGTCGATGAAACGGGCCTTCTTCAGGAACTCCTTCGAGCTGAGGTTCTCCTCCTGCG
>JAFZPZ010000061.1 GCA_017552435.1 Bacteroidaceae bacterium | reverse complement strand
GTCAGGCCAGATGTTTGCCGCCAGCTTCTTTCAGATTCCGACTCGCGACGGACACCCTTGCTCTTGGCTATGTGATTCCCGCTATTAGGGCTCACTCGGGACTTGCACCCGTTAGACAATGCTCATGCCGAGCATACATAATGCCACGGGCAGGGGAATGCCCCTGCCCGTGGCTGTTAATAATAAACGGTAAGATGACCACCAAGACCTACAACAAAATCCATTTTGCCGTAATGGCTATTGAAGCCAGTGCAAAGAAAGCTGGAACTACAGGTAAGTCCATGCACGACCGGCTGAAGGCACAAGGACTCATCCATAAGCGCCTGTTCCGGCATTACGACCAACTCCATATCCAGAGTTTGGAATGGGTCGTTGACGACACGCTGGAGACATTGCAAAATTGGGAACAAGAACAAGCAGCCCTATGAAACTCTATCACGGTTCAGACGTGGCTGTCAATCAGCCATTGGCCAAGGTTGGAAGGCACAACCTCGACTTTGGCGAGGGATTCTATGTCACGAAACTTAAGAAGCAGGCTGCGGACTGGGCTGAAGTCATCGCAGAAAGAAAAGGCAGAGAGTCACAGCCTACCGTCAGCCAGTATGTGTTTGACAGAGAACAGGCCGAAGCCGACGGTCTGCGCTTCAAGATATTTGAGGAGTACAACCTTGAGTGGCTTGACTTTGTAGTTGCCTGTCGCAGCGGGAAACCCGTATGGAAGCATTACGATATTGTCGAGGGAGGTGTGGCTAACGACAACGTCATCGACACCGTGGAGGACTATGAGAAAGGAATCATCACAGCCGAACAGGCCCTTGGCCAACTGCGCTACAAGAAAGTAAACCACCAGATTTGCTTCATCAGCCAGAAAGCCATCGACGGCTACCTGAAATTCGAACAATCAAACATCATCAAAACAAAGGAGGGATAGGCATGCGGGACAATGTACTCTGGCGCAAACAAAGCCACATCATCATGCTGCTGGCCGAAACGCTTCACATAGATGCCGAGCGTGCTTTGGACCTATATTATTCTACCCAGACAGCACACCGACTGTCAGATGCCCGCTACGGCCTACAGTTGATGAGCGACCAATATATATTAGATGATATATTAGAAGAAATACGAAGGTAAGCCGATGATGAATTTAGATATCAAACAAGACAACCTCTATCTGCTGCTACCATCAAAGGTCAGCTTGATGACGGAAATGCTCTGCGACGACACAGGCATGAGCGTCGTGGATGCTATGAAACGCATCTACGCTTCCAGGACCTATCACCAGTTAGAACAATAGGAAACCAAGATGAGGCATCTTGGCCCAGTGGCATTATACGAAGAGTGTAGAGTATAAAGTGTATCCCTCTCATATTATAGTAAGCGGCGCACCCACATCGGATGCGCCGCTTTCCTTATCACGTTTATCTTCAATCCCTACTCCACATCCCCGGCATCCACCGTGCTGAAGTGGAACGCATTGGCCACGTCGTGAATGTTTCTTCTGTTCAGTTCTGCCATGATTCTTTTCTTGTTTTAAGGGTTATACAATCTGTTATTTCTCTCGGCAGTGCCAAACGAGCCTTCATTCTCGCTTGCCGCCTCGTCGGCACGAGCCTTTTCATGCTCGTTTGCCTGTGCCGACTCGTCGGCAAGGGATTCTAATCATTCCGTTTACCACGCGAACTCCCAAGGATTGTCCGACGTGTCGTCCTTCTCTAAGTCCTCGTCGAGACCGGTGGTGTTCACGGTGGTCACTGAGCCTGCCAGGATTTGCATCTGCGTGTCGGCTTGACAAATCTCCATTGCGGGCTTCATATATTCTTTCTTTATCATAGTTGTGTCCTCCATTTATTTGATGATTGTCTTCTTACCGTTCACGATATATACACCCTTTTGGGCAGCCTTGTTTATGCGGCGACCCTGCAAGTCGAAGACAGAATTGTCCATTGTCCGCTCGGCTTTGCCGCTTGGCTCGTCCAAGAATCGTCCATTGTCAATTGTCTGGATGCCCGTCGTCTCTCCATCGCCCAGATTAAGCATGAAGGACTTGACATTTGCGCCATCGCCCTTCAGCTGGAAGTAGGCGCGGAAGCCCTTGATGTCCTGATTCTCTGCACTGGGATGATGGAGCTTGTTTGCGGCACCGAGGAAGAGGATGCTCTTCACGTCGTTCTTGATAGTTGTCTTGCCCAGCGTGGGGATGAAGTCAACCACCTCGGTCGTGGTGGGTACTGCGGCACTGCTTACGATGACTCCCGTATAGGCTGCTGCGGAGAGGTCTGCATCTGCGGTCACCTTCACCAAGTAGGGATTGCCGGCCACGAGGCTCGCGGCATTCCGGAAGTTCAGCGTCAGTGTGCTGCTCTCCAGTGTGGCACTCTCCAGTTCCTTCACAGTCCATCCAGCGGGGATGGCCATGCTGAACGGTGCTGCGAACGTGTTCCAACCGCCAGTCTGTAGCGTGCGCGTCAGGTTAACGTCGGCTGTTTGACCATCATACATTGTTAAAGTTTTACTATTGTCTGACTCCTCGCTGAGTGATATGCACGTGTAGGGACTATTGCTGATTTGACCTTCCACGCCAAAGACGGTCACCGTGCCACAAGATGCAGAAACGTTGTTCCATGAACCACCCTGACCGATGCTGTAAGGAACACCCAAGCCCTTGGTGACCGTAACATTGGCTGTGCCACCGATGGTGATAGTGCCACAGGAGCCGCATGGACTGCCGCCAATGGCTGGACCACCGTCGTTGCCTGTGGCATCACTGTTAATATAGTCACCGCCTGTGGCATTGATAGTGCCGCCAGTAATGGCAATGTCTCCGCAAGAAGCAACCCAACCACCGCCGATGCCGGCTGCTGCAAGGCTACCCGTTGCGTTGACGGTTCCACCCGTGATGGTGATATTGCCGCATCCCGTTATGAAATTGCCGCCGATGCTGGCCGAAGCCCAGCCGCCCGTGGCGTTGATGGTGCCGCCATTGATGACGATGTTACCAGCTGTAGCAAGCACGGCTGATCCGATGCCGGGGGCACATGTAATGAGATTGCCAATCTTGTCAACATGGTTCGCCTCAGTGCTGATACTGCCGCTGGCGTTCAACGTGCCAGTGCCATCGATGGTCAGCGTATAACCCTGAGGCACGAAGATGCCGGGGCAACGGTGATAGAATCCGCGCACCGTGTTCGTAGTACCTTCCTTCAGGATGATGGTGGCATTGCCCTCGCAGGTAAGACCTGCCCAATTAACAGTTGACTTGGAAGCATCAGCAGCTCCGTCGGTCACGCCGTTGATGGTCACACCGTCGAGCGTCACGGTGGCGTTGTCGGCAATCGAAATTTTGTACTTCTGCGTTGCACCGTCGAGCGTACCCGTCAACACGTCACCGTCCTGTGCAGTCTTGCTGGCCGTCACCGTCGTTAGGTCGATGGTCTCTGCCCATGCGCTGCTGACTGCCAGGCAGAGCAGGGCGAGAATTGAAAATACTTTTCTTTTCATACTTGTTTTGAATTTAAGTTGTGATTAATGTTATTGATAAAAAAACTTTTGTTGTCGGGTCATTGCTGCTTGTCCTCCGCTGCATGGGGGACAAAAAACAATGCGGCCTCCCATTGCGGAATGCACGGAAAGCCTATATTCCTGCGCGGTGCGCGTATAGAAAAAGATGTGTAGCCCTTGTCTGAGCTATGAGAGAGAGAGAGAGAGAGAGAG
>JAFZPZ010000060.1 GCA_017552435.1 Bacteroidaceae bacterium | reverse complement strand
CACAAACACAATGGATTTGGCAGGACTACGCCCGGATACCATTTCCATCGAAGCTATTCACTTCATCGGCTCGTACAGCCGCGAGGAACCTGTTTGCCAGGAAGGCTGGTACATCGATATCATCGACACCACACCCGATTGCGGCTTTGCCCCCTTGGGGGAAACGGGAAAGGGGGCTTTTATCGGTGCCCTGCGCGCCTATCTGACGGTTAACTGGGATGACCCCATCAATCACAGCGGCTCAAAGGGACCAGGTGATAAGCTGGAAATCGTCCTCAAAGATAATCCCAATAGCCTCATCAGCCTCACCCCCTACCCCTCTCCCGTGAGAGAGGGGAGTATATATGACCTTCAGGGTCGGAGGCTATCCGGGAAACCAGAACGGGGGATTTACATCGAAGACGGGAAAAAGAAAGTCTTACTGAAGTAAAGCTAATAAATAGCCAATTAGGCGGTCATCGGTTAATTCCGGTGGCCGCCTGTTCTTTGCCAGCGTAACCGGAAAAGACAGAATATCGAGTAGGATTTGATTACAGAAAGGTACCTGTGTTGACCCAAGAGGTATTAAAAAACCTTAAAAAACGACAGCGGATAGGAGATATTGAACAATTCTGTACGCCTTTTGGGTTATCGACTTTGCACTATTTCATATTTTTTCGTAACTTTGCCGCGCAAAAAAAATGGATAACTAAATAATACTGCATAAACTTATGAAAAAATCAACTCTTTTCGTGATTCTATCATTGGTCTGGGTGGGTTTACTCTGTTCCTGCGGCGGCAAGCAGCAGCGCACTATGCCTACGCCTGTCTTCAAGACCGGCAAGGCTGAGAAAAAGGACATTACCCTCACCCAAAAGTATTCGGCCACTATCCGTGGCCGTCAGGACATCGATGTCTATCCGCAAGTGAGCGGCACCCTGCAGAAGCTCTGCGTCACCGAGGGTCAAACGGTAACGAAGGGCCAGACGCTCTTCATCATCGACCAGGTGCCCTTCCAGGCTGCCCTGAATACGGCTGAGGCTGCTCAGAAGGCTGCCAACGCCGCCCTGGCTACAGCACAACTCAGCTACGACAGCAAGAAGAAACTCTTCGACCAGCAGGTCATCAGCGACGTGGAACTGCAGACAGCCTATAACGCTCTGCTCAGCGCCAAGGCACAGGTAGCTCAGACCGAAGCACAGGTGGTCAACGCCCGCAACAGCCTGAGTTACACAGTGGTGAAGAGCCCGGCTAACGGTGTTGTAGGCACCCTGCCCTACCGTCAGGGCGCTCTGGTGAGCAGCGCTATGCCCCAGCCCCTCACGACCGTATCGGACAACAACGAGATGTATGTCTATTTCTCCATCGCCGAAGCCCAGTTCCTGCAGATGGTGCGCAAGAACCAGAATGTGGAACAGGCCATCGCCGCCATGCCCGAGCTGACGCTCCAGCTGGTGGACGGCAGCGAGTATGAGCTGAAAGGCAAGGTGGAGTCGGCCAGTGGCGTTGTGGATCGCAACACGGGTTCCGTACAGCTGCGTGCCGCCTTCTCCAACCCCAGCCACATCCTGCACTCCGGTTCGACAGGCAACATCATCCTGCCTGTGGAATACAAGGACGTGCTGGTTGTCCCGACAGCTGCCACCGTACAGCTGCAGGACAAGTACAAAGTCTTTCTGGTTGACAAGGATGGCATCTCCCATGGTCAGGTCATCAGCATCCTGCCCCAGACGAACGGCAAGGAGTACATCGTGACAGCCGGCCTGGACGGCACGGAGGAAATCGTCCTGGAAGGTGCCGGTATGGTCAAAGAAGGACAAAAGGTTAAAGAAGTGAAGAGTGAAGAGTGAAGAATTCTTAATCTTAATTTAAGATGAAAGGTAATATTTTCATAAAGCGCCCTGTGATGGCTATTTCGATTGCCATCATGATTGTCTTCATCGGCGCTATCAGCTACCTCTCCCTGCCGTTGGAGTCGTATCCCGACATCGCTCCGCCAACGGTCAGCGTCTATACCACCTACACCGGAGCCAGCGCCGATGCCGTGATGAATGCCGTCATCCAGCCTCTGGAGGAGAGCATCAACGGTGTGGAGAACATGATTTACATGACCTCCACGGCTACCAACGCCGGTTCGGCCACCATCAACGTCTATTTCAAACAGGGCACCAACCCCGATATGGCTGCCGTGAATGTGCAGAACCGCGTCTCGAAGGCGCAAGGTCTGTTGCCTGCCGACGTAACGAGGGTCGGCGTACAGACGATGAAGCGCCAGACATCCTTCCTGCAGATTGACGCACTGGCCTGCACCAATGGTCAGTACGACGAGAACTTCATCGCCAACTACCTGGACATCAACGTCATCCCGCAGGTAAAGCGTCTGGAAGGCGTGGGCGACGTCACCCTACTGGGCGGTACCTATTCGCTGCGCATCTGGATGAAGCCCGACGTGATGGCCCAGTACAAGGTTGTGCCTGAAGACATCTCGAATGCCCTGGCCGAGCAGAACCTGGAAGCTCCCGCCGGACAGCTCGGTGAGAAACCCGCTGACGGCAGTCACGGCCTGGACGTACAGAACGTCTTCCAATATACCCTGAAATACAAAGGCCGTCTGAAGGAAGTCACGGAGTTCGAGGATATCGTCATCCGCGCCAACGATGACGGTACGGTGCTGCGCCTGAAGGACATCGCCACCGTAGAGCTGGGTGCCGTCAGCTACGCTTTCCACGGAGAGACGTGCGGCAACCCGGGTGTGCAGTTCCTCTGTTTCCAACTGTCCGGCGCCAATGCGAAGGAGACGAACGACCGCATCACGAGCCTGCTGGATGAGCTCTCGGAGGACTTGCCCGAAGGAATGGAATTCGTCAACATGATGTCCAGCAACGACTTCCTGCTCGCCTCTATCAGCAATGTGGAGGAAACACTCATCATTGCCATCATCCTTGTCATCCTGGTGGTTTATTTCTTCCTGCAGGACTTCAAGGCAACCATCATCCCCTCGATATCCATTATCGTTTCCCTGATCGGCACCTTCGCCTGTATGGCGCTTGCCGGCTTCACCCTCAACCTGCTGACGCTCTTCGCCCTGGTGCTGGCCATCGGTACTGTGGTGGACGACGCCATCGTCGTGGTGGAAGCAGTACAGGCTAAGTTCGATGCGGGATACACGAGTCCCTACGAAGCCACCAAAGACGCGATGAACGATGTAACGATGGCCGTCATCTCTTGTACCTTTGTGTTCATGGCTGTGTTCATTCCCGTCAGCTTTATGCCCGGCACATCCGGTGTGTTCTACACGCAGTTCGGTGTAACCCTGGCCACCTCGGTCGGCATCTCCTGCGTCAGCGCCCTCGTGCTCTGTCCGGCCCTCTGTGCGTTGATGATGAAACCCGCCAGCGAGGAACGCCGCAAGGGCTTCTTCGGCGCCATCAACCGCCGCACTCGTATGGCCTACGAAGCCAGCTACACAGCGATGCTTACAAAATACGGACATCTGCTGCGCCGCCTGGTGAACCGTCGCAGCCGCTATATCGTCAGCTTCGGCGCTCTCGCCATAGCAGTCATCGGTGTGCTCTTCTTCGCCAACAACCTCCCCAAAGGTCTTGTGCCCCGCGAGGACCAAGGCGTCTGCATGATGAACGTCAGCGGTGTTCCTGGCAACAATGTGGCCTCGACATTTGATGTCCTGACCCGTGCCGAAGAGATTGTGAAGGAGATTCCCGAGGTGTCGCGCTACAACAAAGTGGCAGGCTACGGCTTCATGTCTGGACAGGGTGCCAGCTACGGTATGATGATTATGAGACTGAAACCCTGGGGCGAACGTCGCTACGGCTTCTGGCATCCCATCGACAACTTTATGTCCACCTCGACAATGGTGGCCAATGCGAAGATGAACGCCCGTCTGATGGCCGAGATTCCCGATGCCCAGTGCTTCGTGTTCGAGCCTGGTATGATTCCGGGCTACGGCATGGGCGGCATCGAGCTGCAGCTGCAGGACAAGACCGGCACAGCCGACAAGGATGTCTTCTTCAACTACACGCAGGAGTTCCTCGCCAAGCTGGGCGAGCGCCCCGAGGTAGGCCGCGCCGTGAGCACCTATGCCCGCAACTTCCCGCAGTACCGCGTTACGGTGGATGCCGCCCAATGCAAGCGTGCCGGCATCAGTCCCGCTACGGTTCTCACAGCTTTGGGCAGCTATTGCGGCGGTGCCTACGTCAGCAACATGAACCAGTTCTCGAAAATCTATCGTGTCATGCTGCAGTCCGCTCCCGAGTATCGAATGACGGAAGCCGACCTGGGCAACATGTTTGTCCGCAACGGCAACGAAATGGCACCCCTGAGCCAGTTCATCAAGCTGGAGCAAATCGTAGGTCCGGAGGTTGATACCCGCTTCAACCTCTTCAGCTCTATCGCCGTCAATGTCAACGCTGCGACAGGCTACAGCAACACCCAGGTGATGGAGGCTATCAAGGAAGTGAAGGACGAAGTCTTCCCGACAGGCTATGACTACGAATATGGCGGTATCTCCCGCGAGGAAGCGCAGACCATCGGTTCAATCGACACCTATCTGATTTATGCCGTCTGCGTGCTGCTCATCTTCCTGATTCTCTCCTGCCTCTATGAGAGTTTCCTCATCCCCTTTGCCGTGATTTTTTCGGTACCGGCCGGACTTTTGGGCTCCTTCGGATTTGCATGGCTGTGGAACCAGGGATATTCGGTTCTGCCGATGATTTTCATGGGACAGATTGAGAACAACATCTACCTGCAGACGGGTGTCATCATGCTCATCGGTTTGCTGGCCAAGACTGCCATCCTCATCACGGAGTTCGCCTTGGAACGTCGCCGCAAGGGAATGGGAATCGTGGAGGCCGCCTATGCTGCCGCTGAAGCACGTCTGCGCCCCATCCTGATGACGGTACTGACGATGATTTTCGGTATGATACCCCTTGCCCTCGCTACCGGAGCAGGCGCAAACGGCAACCGCACCATCGGCCTCGGCGTAATCGGCGGTATGGCAGTCGGCACCGTTGCCATCCTCATCACCGTACCCCTCTTCTTCATCATCTTCGAGTGGCTGCAGGAACGCATCCGCCCCGTCATGCAAGAAGAAGCCGATCAACAGTTCCTCAAGGAGCGCGAACGCTCTCAGAGAGAGAAGCAAGAGAGTTTAGATAATAAGAAAATATGAGAATAAGAAAGTCATGAACAAGATATTTTCCATGAAAGCTTCCCTTTTAGGAGCCATGGTGGGAGCTTTATTACTGAGTTCCTGCGCTCTCTACAAGAACTACGAGCGGCCCGACGGCATCATTACCGACGGCATCTACGGTGATATGCAGACTGCTGGCGACAACAGCCTAGGTGACCTGGAGTGGCGCGACATCTTTACCGATCCGACGCTGCAGGCCATCATCGAACGCGGCCTCAAGCAGAATAGCAACATGAAGAATGCCGAACTTCGCATCAAGGAGGCCGACTACGCCCTGAAATGCGCAAAACTGGCATACATCCCCAGCTTCTACTTCAAACCAAGTGGTACCATCAGCCAGGTATGGGACCCCTATGACCGCAACACCTACTCGGCTAACAAGACCTACTCCCTTCCCATCTCGCTGAGCTGGCAAATAGGAAGCATCGGCTCGTTGCGCAACAACAAGAAGAAGGCAGAGGTGACACGCGAACAGCTCCGCAATGCCAAACAGGCCATTCAAGCTCAGCTCGTAGCGAGCATCGCCTCGATGTACTACGACCTCTCTATGCTCGACGAACAGTTTGTGATGACCAAACAAACGGAACAGAACTGGGGTAAGTACCTGGAGATGCAGAAGCAGCTGATGGATGCCGGACAGAGCAATATGGCCGCTGTGGCAAGCATCGAAGCCACCTATTACAGCATCTCGACGTCCGCCATTTCCATCGAGGACAACATCCACGCCATAGAGAACGCCCTTGCCACTCTGATTGGCGAGACCAGCGGACACATCGAGCGCGGTTCGCTGTCTTCCTTCCGTGCCCCCGCTGTCGCTGAGACCGGTATGCCTATCACCATTCTGGACAGAAGACCAGATGTGCGCGATGCCGAGTATAAGCTGGCTGCGGCCTTCTACGACAAGAACATTGCCCTGAGCAGTTTCTTCCCGCAGCTGAACATCTCCGCTTCCGGACAATTCACCAACAGCATGGGAGCAGCAGCCCTCAATCCCGGAGTCCTCATTGCTCAAGCTGTTGCAAGCATGGCCCAACCCCTCTTCGACAATGGCCGCATCCGCGCTCAGTACAAAGTTTCTAAGGCTGAATTTGAGATTGCCACCAACGATTTCCAGCAGACCATCATCGCTGCTGGAAACGAAGTAAATTCGGCAATGTATAACATCTATGCCGCCCGCGACAAGCAGGAGCTTATCGACAAACAGGTTGAGGCGCTGACCCGCGCACTCGATGCCACAGAAAAGCTCTATGCCAACAGCGGTACCAACTACCTGAATGTCATCACGGCACAGAACTCCCTGCTCTCTGCCCAGATGAGTCAGATCAGCAACCGCATGGAAACCATCAAGGGCACCATCGACCTCTATCAAGCCTTGGGCGGCGGCGCAGAATAAGGTGTTTCAACCTTGTGCTTGAAGAACAAGAAAGGGGAGCAGAATTTGAGGGCACTGAAAAAGTCCTTCATTCATGAACATCTTCTGATTATCTAACAAAAAGCAGATTGCAAATCCGTATTTGACGGCCATATGCAATCTGCTTTTGTTTTTGCTTTTTGAGGGGCAGTAAACCCTTTGAGGTGGT
>JAFZPZ010000059.1 GCA_017552435.1 Bacteroidaceae bacterium | reverse complement strand
TTTGAGGATACCCGCCTGGAGGGATTCTCTGCCGATGACTTCAACCTGATACTGGAGTGCCATCAGGAGATGTACGGAAAACGTCCCATGCTGTTTCTCGACGAAATCCAGAATGTGGATGGCTGGCAGAAGTTCGCCCGCAACCTGGCAGACAAGAAATACAGCGTGTTTATAACGGGCTCAAATGCCAAGATGCTTTCGAAGGAAATCATGGCGGCCTTAGGTGGCCGCTACCTGCCAGTAGAAGTCTATCCCTTCAGCTTCAAGGAATACCTGTCTTATACTGGTGTGGCCTACGACGACTTGGCTTTGACGGCTACAGAATCAAAGGCCAGGTTTATGAAGGCATACGGTGAGTACTTTGCTTGGGGAGGCCTGCCAGAGTCTATCAAACTGCCGGTGAAGCGAAACTATCTGTCGAGTGTTTTCCAAAAGATATACCTTGGCGACATCGTACAGCGTAATGGAATTTCTAATCCACGCCTGCTTCAGTTGATGATTAAGAAGATTGCTGAAAGCGTGATGCAGCCTGTATCATACAATCGCATCTCGAAGATCCTCTCAAGTGTGTCGGGCAAGGCTGCGAGTAAGCGAGAGCAGAGCGATGCTTGCATCAGCTCTGCCGAGCGTGAGCAGGCTCGGCCAAAGGCCAAGATTAGTGTTCCTACGGTATCAAGCTATATTAGTTATTCCGAGGATGCGTGGTTGCTACTTCGTCTGAGGAATATCGCGTCATCGTTTAGTGACAAGGAAAGCATCTGCAAATACTATTTCATTGACAATGGTCTGCTGACATTGCAATTGTTGGGCGCAGACACCATCCTGCTTGAAAACATGGTGGCCCTGTCTCTGTTCCGCAAATATGGACACGACGAGGACAATGAACGGGTATTCTTCTATAATGTGAATGTTGAGGTTGATTTCTATGTACCGGAGGACGAACTGGCCATACAAGTATCGTATTCAATAGCCGATCCGGAAACAGAGAAACGGGAGAAAGAACCTTTAGAGAAGCTTCCCAATGTGCATCCTTGCCGTAGGCGCATCATCATTACCTACGACGAAGAAGGCACACTGACTGATAAACATGGCACTATAGAGGTGATTCCATGCTGGAAATGGCTGCTGGGCTGATGGCTAAAGTAAGATGTAAGAAGTAAAATGGATTCCGGCTTTGCCGCCTGAGCATCTGAAAGAGCGCAAGAAGATGGCTGATGATTGCGGTATGAAACTGAGAACAATTATTGCTGGGATGTTGGCGTTGCTGATGTTTGTCGGCTGTGCTACGGGACCGTTGTTCCTTTAGAAAAAGAATAAGATTGCTTTCAATCCGGGGCAATGAGTTTCAGGTCGAGTTGCTTGCGGTAGAGGTCGGCGCGTGCCACCTGTACTTTGACGCTGTCGCCCAGATTATAACAGTGGTGATAACGGCGGCCTTTCAGGCAGTAGTTGTTCTCGTCGAACTCGTAGTAGTCGCCTTCCAGATCGCGCAGCGGTATCATACCCTCGCACTTGTTTTCGTCTATCTCAACATAGAGACCGAACTCCGTGACGCCGGAGATGGTGCCCTGGAAGGTCTCGCCGAGGTGTTCACTCATGAATTCCACCTGTTTGTATTTGATGCTGGCGCGCTCGGCTTGTGCCGCTGTCTGTTCCATGTCGCTACAATGCTCGCAGAATTCCTCGTATTTGAGCTGGCTGACGTTTCGTCCGCCCTCGGCATATCTTGTCAGGAGACGGTGAACCATGAGGTCGGGGTAGCGGCGGATGGGTGAGGTGAAGTGGGTGTAATAGTCGAACGCCAGGCCGTAGTGACCGCAGTTGTAGGTGCTGTACTTGGCCTTCATCATAGCACGCAGGGTAATCATTTCGATGACGTTCTGCTCGCGTTTGCCTTTGACATCTTCGAGCAGGCGGTTCAGGTTGCGGCTAATATCAGCACGGTTGCCTGTCGTCTTCAACTTGTGTCCGAACTTCCTGACGAAGTCAGAGAGATTCAGGAGTTTCTGCGGGTCGGGGCTCTCGTGGATACGATATGGCAGAACCTTTGGCTTCTGGTTCTTCGGTACACGCCCGATGCTCTCGGCTACGGTGCGGTTGGCTAACAGCATGAACTCTTCGATGAGTTTGTTTGCATCCTTAGCGACCTTGAAGTAAACGCCTGTCGGGCGTCCGTCGGGCTCTATGTTGAAGCGAACCTCGCAGCGGTCGAAGTCGACGGCGCCGGCGGCAAAACGCTTTGCCCGCAGAATCTTGGCCATGCGGTTGAGGGTGATGAGTTCTTCGGCGAAGTCCTCAGCAGGTCTTGCCTCTTTACTGTCGGGTGCAGGCATCGGAGCGGAATCGCCAGGAGCCTTGTAGTCTTCCTCGCTCGCCTCATGATGGTCCTCCAAGACCTTTTGCACCTCTTCGTATGTGAAGCGGCGGTTACTACGAGTAACCGTGTGAGCCAGTTTCCAGTTCTTGACTTCGGCTTTCTCGTTGATGTGGAAGATGACGGAATAGGTCAGCTTTTCCTCGTCGGGACGGAGTGAGCAGATGAAGTTGCAGAGGCGCTCTGGCAGCATCGGTACCGTGCGGTCCACGAGATAGACGCTCGTTGCGCGTTTGTATGCCTCGCGGTCGATGATGGAGCCCTCCGTAACGTAATGACTCACGTCGGCAATGTGGACACCAACCTCATACAATTTACTATTTGACGATTTACTATTTACAATTTCGCGGATACTGAGCGCATCGTCATAGTCTTTTGCGTCGTAGGGGTCGATGGTGAAGGTTGTGACCTCTCGCATATCGAGACGACGTGCAAACTCCTCTTCGGTTATGCCCGGCGAGAGACGTTCTGCGGCTTTCTCCACCTGTGCAGGATAAACGTAGGGTAGGCCGTATTCGGCCAGGATGGCGTGCATCTCTGCATTGTTCTCGCCAGTCTTGCCCAGGATGTCGATAACTTTGCCAATTGGGTTCTTTGCCCGTTCGGGCCATTCTACGATGCGCACAACAGCCTTGTCGCCCGTTTTGCCTTTCTTCAGATTCTCTTTCGGGATGAAGATGTCGTTGGCCAGCGTGCGGTCCTCGGTGAGCAGATAGGCATAGCTCTTCTGTACTTGCAGCGTGCCGACGAAGGTCTTGTCGCTGCGCTTCACGATTTCTGTAACGGCAGCTTCGCGAACATGGTGCTTGCGACGTGCAAGCAGGGTTACCTGAACTGTGTCTCCGTCCATAGCGTGCATACTATTGCGCTCGGCCACTAGAATGGGTTCACCACCTTCTTCCGGTTCAAAGATGTTTTTCCCGTTCGCTTTGCGGCGGAAAGTGCCCGTCATCACCTGCGACGGCATGTTCAGCGTATAGCAGTTGCGTGGTTGCTCCTTGATGAAGTCGTCCATCAGAAGGCCTTCCAGCACATCCATCAGTAGCATCTTTGCCGGGTTGGTGTTCAGGTGCAGTTGCTTGCAAATGGCTTTCAGTGAGAAGGTAATAGCAGGATTCTCTTGAAAGAAATCAATGACTATGCGCTCCAAATCAATCTTGCGCAGCCCACGGCTGCCAGTTTTCTTCTTTCCCATAATTAATCAGTTTTCTTCCTGCAAAGATAGGAAAAAGATTAGAGATTAGGGATTAGAGATTAGAGTTATTTCGTTATTATTACATTTTTTCACTATTCACTATTCACTTTTCACTTAAATGTTGTACCTTTGCAGCCGAAAACTACAAAGCTACAAAAATATTAGGACATGAAATATGCTTTAGTCACTGGTGGCTCGCGCGGATTAGGTCGTGCTATTTGCCTCAAACTGGCGGCGCAAGGACTGCCGGTCATCATTAACTACCAGAGCAATTCTGCTGCAGCAGAGAATGTGAAGGCAGAAATAGAAGCTGCTGGCGGTGTTGCCGAGTTGATGCCCTTCAATGTTGGTAAAGAAGAAGAAGTGGATCGTGCCTTCGAGGCCTGGAGCGCTTCGCATCCCGATGACTACATCGCCTATTTGGTGAACAATGCTGGTATCCGCCGCGACGGCATGATGTTCATGATGCCTACAGAGGACTGGCATGCTGTTCTGCAGACCTCGCTTGACGGCTTTTACTACGTTACCCGCCGTTGCTTGCCTGCTATGCTGCGTCGTAAGCACGGTGGTCGCATCGTGAACATGACGTCTCTTTCCGGCCTCAAGGGTCTGCCCGGTCAGACGAATTACAGCGCTGCCAAAGCTGCCCTCATCGGTGCTACGAAGGCATTGGCACTCGAGGCTGCTGCACGCGACGTGACGGTAAATGCCGTAGCTCCAGGTTTCATAGATACCGATATGACGAAGGATTTGCCTGTCGATGAGCTCAAAGCACAGATTCCAATGGGACGCTTCGGCCGCCCGGAGGAAGTGGCAGAGTTGGTTAGCTTCCTGCTCTCTGATGCTGCTGCCTATATTACCGGCGAAGTCATCTCCATTAACGGCGGACTATATACATAATGTTAGGGATTAGAGATTAGAGATTAGAGAATAAGGTGTTTTCCTTAACTCTTAATTCTAAACTGTTGATATTCAATGTTCAAAGATATAAACGTTCTTGAGTTGTTGCCGCAGCGTCCACCCTTCGTTATGGTGGATAATCTGACGGATTACAGCGAGACACAGAGTACTTGCTGCCTGACAGTACGTGCCGACAACGTCTTCTTCGAAAAGGGCTGTCTCATGGCTCCAGGTCTCATAGAACATATCGCACAAACCTGTGCCGCACGCCTGGGTTACTACAATTGTTATATCCTGAAGACTGGTGTTCGCCTTGGCTTTATTGGAGAGGTGAAGGATCTCTGCATACTTCGTCTGCCTCGCGAAGGAGAGTTGATAGAGACTACAATTACTGTGTTGCAAGAGATATTCGATGTTACACTTGTAACTGCCGAGGTGCGTGTCGGGAAAGAGGTTATTGTTACAACGCGTCTGAAAATAGCACAGGACGAACAAAGTTCATAGTTAATACGATGAAGGAAAAAGAGTTGCGATATTCGCGCGAGTTTGAGGTGCGTTTCAGCGAAGTTGATATCATGGGTGTCGTCTGGCACGGTGCTTATCCCCTGTATCTGGAGGATGCGCGCGAGGGATGGGGACACCAATACGGCCTTTGTTATAACGACTATTTGACGAATCACGTCTTTGCCCCTATCGTCGATATGGACATACGCTATCACCGTCCTATTTTCTACACCACAAAGCCGCGTATTGATATTATCTATCGTTATACGCCTTCTGCCAAGATTCTTTTCGATTACGAGATTCGCGATACAGCCGATAATTCGCTACTTACTTCGGCTCGCACCGTGCAGGCTTTTACCGACCAGAACTACGAACTCATCCTCGAGAATCCGGATTTCTATCTTCGTTGGAAGGAGAAGTGGGGACTAAATGATTAATGAAATGACTTTACAAGATAATCTTTTTACGATTGTTTCGCAACAGCAGGAAGAAGGACTCGATGTCTTTCATGTGCGACTGAATCCCGAGTGGCCTATCTACAAGGCACACTTCCCAGGTCATCCCATTACGCCTGGTGTTTGTATCGTGCAGATGGTGCAGGAATTGCTGCAAGTACTTCTGCATCGCGACCTCAGTCTTCGTCAGGCGAAGAATGTGAAGTATCTTTCCATCATTTCTCCGGAGGAGATTTCGGATTTGACAGTTACTTTCTGTAAAATAGAGGAACAGCCCGATGGCTGCCTGAAGGTACAGGCACAAGTCACCAGCGGCGAAAGGCTCTGCACCAAGCTGTCTGCCACTTTTAGATAATCATAAGCTCCATAACCAATAGCCCCCTACGGTTTCCGCAGGGGGCTATTGCTGTGGGAATGGGGCTGCTATTCTGCCAGACAGCCGTCCAGTAGGGTAGTGATGGCTTCTTTGTCGAGGTGCTGGCCGATGAAGACGAGCTTTTGCATGCGGTCTCCGTAGCGCTCGTCCCAATCACGTCGCAGATTGGGGTCTCGCTGTTTCATGGCCTCCAGTTCGGCCTTTGGCATAGTGGCGTACCATTGCCCGATGTTCTGCAACTTCACCTGTTTGCCTGCCTGTTCGAAGAGGTAGCAGACGTCTTCTTCGCCCCGGAAGTAGCAGATGCCTTTTGCGCGGATGATATTCTTCGGCCAAAGGCGTGCCACAAAGTGATCGAACTCGCTCAGATCCATCGGCTCTCGGCGGTAATAGACAAAGGTGCCGATGCCGTACTCCTCGGCCTCGCCTTCATCCTCGTCGTGGTGGTGATGATGGTGATGCTCGTGTTCGTGGTGATGATGATGTTCGTGTTCATCGTCGTCATCGTCGTCATCATCATCATCGTGGTCTTCTGCTTCTATAGGGCCTTCGATGGCTTCAATCCAAGTGGCGCTAGTTGCTACCTTCTCGTAGTCGAAGAGGTTGGTGTTCAGTAGCTTGTCGAGCTCTACATCGCCGTAGTTGCAGTCGATAATCTGGGCTTTTGGCTGGATGCCGCGAACGATTTGTCGGATGCGTTCCAGTTCCTTCGGCTCCACGTCGGCAGCCTTGTTCAGCAGGATAATGTTGCAGAACTCAATCTGTTGGATGACAAGGTTCTCGATGTCCTCCTCATCAATGTTCTTGTCTGTGAGACTGGAACCGCAGTTGAACTCGTCTTTCAGTCGCAGGGCATCGACGATGGTGACGATGCAATCCACATAGGGCACGCCGTTCTTTGTCACTTCTGGTGCCATTCGGGCCATCTGGCTGATGGTCTGTGCGATTGGTTCCGGCTCGCAAATACCGCTGGCCTCGATGACGATGTAGTCGAATTTCTGCAGGGCGATGATGTCATGCAGCTGTTGCACCAGGTCCATCTTGAGCGTGCAGCAGATACATCCGTTCTGCAGGGCCACCAGGCTGTCGTCCTGACCGCCCACAATGCCACCTTTCTGAATCAGGTCGGCGTCGATGTTCACCTCTCCTATATCGTTGACAATCACAGCGAAGCGTATGCCGCGTCGGTTTGCGAGGATACGGTTGAGAAGTGTCGTTTTTCCGCTGCCCAGATAACCCGTGAGCAGCAATACGGGAATGTCGTATTTGGTCATAATCTATGTTGTTTTATTTTGCGACTGCAAAGATACAGTTATTTTCGATATAGGCAAAACAATTCCTTTTGTTTTTTTCTTAAACCTCTGCAGCGCTTGTGGTCGCATTGGCAGCGAGTATCTTTAGTCTTTATAGATAATTATGTGTTTTTCGGGGATTTTCGTTGTAGATTGCAAAAAAAAGTGTTATCTTTGCACGCAAAAAGATATTCATTATGCGTAAATCATTACTTTTGCTCGCTGTTTTAGCAACAGCCACGATTATTCAGGCTCAAAATCAGGATTACTTCACTCCCTACAAACAGACGGCTCTTCGTCTGCCCAGCGTTCCACTGCTGCTGAACGACCCCTATTTCTCGTTCTGGTCGCCCTACGACAAACTGACGGATGGTACAACAAAGCACTGGGACAACCAACAGAAGGCAATGGATGGCCTGTTGCGCGTGGATGGCAAGGTCTATCGTTTCATGGGTTCCCAACGTTCTACCAAACTCTTGGCTGTCGCTCCGATGGGAAATAAGGGCGGATATAAGGCTAAGGTACGCACCAGCCTGACCGCGTCGATGACTGACACTTGGATGAACCTGGATTTCAACGAGAGCGGTTGGGGTACGCAGACAGGTCCCTGGGGCACCAAGAACGAATATCCCTACATCCAAACAGCATGGGGCGGCGATAATACCGACCGCTATATCCGCCGGCATGTTACCCTGACGGCGGAAGACCTGAAGTGTGACTTCTGGGTAATCTATTCGCACGACGACAAGTGCGAGGTTTATGTGAACGGTGTACAGATAGTTTCTACGAAGGAGGAATGGCATCAGAACGTGAAAGTGCATCTGACCGGAGCTGCACGAGCGTCTCTCGTCGAGGGCGACAATGTGATTGCCTTTCATGTCCACAATACTTCTGGCGGTGCTCAGGCCGATATAGGTCTCTACAAGAATGACCTGGGCTTCCATCCGGGCTATCGTGCTATCGCCGCAATGGCCGATGAAGGTGCTTGGGAAGCAAAGGTCAAGACGACCTCTACCAGCGGCACTTCCTGGACAACGGAGACCTTTGACGACTCATCTTGGGAGACCCAACAGGGCGCCTTCGGTTCCCCTGGCGAGTATCCCAATGTTCATACGAGCTGGACGGCGACAAACAGCGACTATTACATTCGCCGCTACGTTACTCTGACTGCCGAAGACCTGCAGCAGGAACTAGCTCTCATCTATTCGCACGACGACGTCTGTCAGGCCTACATCAACGGTCGCCGAGTGGCAACTACGGGTAACACCTGGGTGCAGAATGTCGTCTATAGGCTCACCGACGCCGACAAGGCCGTCCTGCACGAAGGTCAGAACGTCATTGCCTATCACGTCCACAATACGACTGGCGGCGCTTTGGCTGATATCGGCCTCTATGCCGATGCAACTGGCGAGACTCTGGCCACCCAGACCGCCCTCTATGTCCTGCCTACAAGTACCTACTATACATTCACTTGCGGCGGAGTTGACCTCGACCTCGTCTTTACTTCGCCCTTCCTGATGGATGATATTGAGTTGATGTCCACTCCCATCAACTTCATCTCCTACCAGGTTCGTTCCAACGACGAACAGGAGCACGATGTGCAGTTCTACTTCGGCACAACGCCCGAACTGACAGTCGATAACAACAGCCAGGCAACCGTTACCACCATCGTCGGCGACGGCCAGCGTCAGTACATCAAGAGCGGAAGCAAGGATCAGAAGATTCTGGGCAAGGCTGGGGATCTGGTTACCATCGACTGGGGCTACCTCTACCTGCCCGATGTGAATGGCTCAATTGCTGTTGCCGATCAGCAGCTCACGGCCTCCACCTTTGTCGCTACAGGCACCCTGCCCGAAAGCACTATTCCATACGCCAGCTCCGAAGAAGGCGAGATGCCGCAACTGTCCTACGTGCACAACTTCGGAACCGTCGCTCAGGCCAGCAGCTACATGATGTTCGGCTACGACGAGATTTATGATATGCGCTATATGGATGTCGATTACAAAGGCTATTGGGCTCGCAACGGCAAGACCATCCAACAGGCTTTCGCCGAGTTCCAGGAAAGCTACGACGACATCATGACCCGCTGTAAGGCGCAGGATAAGATTATCTACGACGACGGCCTTGCTTCCGGCAACGACAAATATGCCGAAGTGCTTTGCGCCTCCTATCGCCATTGCATCGCAGCACACAAGATTTTCGAGGACAAAAAAGGCAACTTGCTCTTCTTCTCCAAGGAGAACAACTCGAACGGCTGTGTCAATACTGTGGACCTCACCTATCCTTCTGCACCTCTGTTCCTCCTCTACAATACAGAATTGATGAAGGGCATGTGTACCTCTATCCTCGATTATTGCGAGAGTGACCGCTGGGGATTCAACTTCGCAGCACACGACCTGGGTACCTACCCTCATGCCAATAATCAGGTTTACGCCATCCGCTTCCCCGATGCCAACGGTGGCTTCGGCGGCAATATGCCTATCGAGGAGAGCGCGAACATCGTCATCCTGGCAGCAGCCATCTCGAATGCGGAAGGCAATACCGAATGGGCCAACCGATACTGGAAGACACTTACGACATGGACCGACTATCTGGTCGAGAACGGACAAGACCCCGAGAATCAGCTTTGTACCGATGACTTCGCCGGCCATCTGGCACACAACGCCAACCTCGCCGTCAAAGCTATCATGGGTGTTGCCGGCTATGCTCTGCTCTGTTACCAGCGCGGCGATACAGACGCCTATGCCGCCTATATGGCTAAGGCAAAGGAGATGGCTGCAAATTGGGTGACACACGCCAAAGACGGAACCCACTATAAACTGGCATACGACCGGAGCGGCACATGGAGCCAAAAATATAATATGGTATGGGATAAGGCTTGGAAATTGGAGCTTTTTCCCGAACAGGTGAAGAACCAGGAGTATAACTATTATCTGAGCAAACTCAATACATACGGATTACCTCTCGACAGCCGCTCCAGCTATACCAAAAGCGATTGGGAAATGTGGACGGCTGCACTGGCCCGGAATGACAACTACTTCCTTCGCATTTCTGACCTTGTATGGAAATATGTCAACGAGACGCCTTCCCGGGTGCCTCTCTCCGACTGGTACTTTACCGACGGCAATGGCAGCATGGCCGCTTTCCGTGCTCGTAGCGTAGTGGGTGGGCACTGGATGAAAGTCTATGTGGATAAGAAGCTTAGCGGCGAGATAGGTACTGCCATCGCCCCCATCCAGGCACAAGAAGAAACAATGTTCAATGCTCAATGTTCAATGTTCAATGAAGGTTGGTATAACCTCAGCGGGCAGCGTGTGAAAACTCCAAATCAACATGGAATTTATATCAAAGACGGTAAAAAGGTCGCAAAGTGAAAATAGCCAGTTGCATTCCCTTATTCAACGGAACTTTTTTTACCGTTTCTGCGGCTTTCCTTGTGATGTCTTGCCAAGTTAACAAAATTTAACAATCACAAGAGGAAATGTTATAAAATTATTTATAATTTTGTGTACGAAAAGTGCATAAAAAAGACTATAAAACTCAAAAACTTAAGAAAACTCAAACTTTTAAATAACCCTTTTAATTAATCAAAAAACAAAACGAGATGAAAAGATTTAAACTTTTAACAATGCTCGCTGCTGCATTTCTGATGCTGAGCGTGCAGAGCGCCAATGCGTTCACTCTTACATGTCTAAGAGGTTCCAGCTTTGGCGAGGGTGAAGGTTGCCAGAAGTTATTCGATGGCACCCAGGACACCAAATGGGGTACATGGGACGGATGGTATGGAAATCCTGTGTACACTGTTGCAAAGGCTACTATGCCAATCGCTCCCACATCGTATTCATTGAGAATCGCAAACGACACCTACAACTCTCCTGGCCGTAACTGGAAGTCTTGGAGAATCTTCGGTGGTAACTTTGCATCGGATGATGCTGCTGTTAACGATGCTGAAGGCTGGGTACTGCTTGACCAGAAGGTTGATGAGGCAATGACTACGGATCAGTTCGCTGAAGTGCAGTTTGATATGTCAAATCCTGATGGCAATTTCTACTCCTATTTCATGATTATCGTAGATGCCATTTGTTCTAATCCCAACTGGGACGACTACACACAGATGGACGAGTTCTGGTTCCGTGACTTCAAGGTTGACACATCAGCAGCTCAGGCTTTTGTAGATTTCGACTACACTACTGACGTTGATGCCGACCTTCAGGCAGCTTATGCCGAGAAGGTAGCAGCCCTGAGTGCAGCAATTGAAACAGGTGATCCTGACCAGATTGTTCCTGCTGTGGATGCCATTGTTCCAATCTACAATGAGATTAACAAGCTCCGCAACGGCGATTTCATCGCTCTCGAATGGACAGCTACATGGGGTGACGGTCCCGGTTCGAACCTCGTCGATAAGAATGACTACACCAAGTGGGGCGGTGGCTTCCCCGGTGAAGGTGAGCACGTTCAGTATGTAGTGTTCCGTACTCCTGCTCAGCAGCCCTATTTTTACAAGCTGGTGACAGGTGGTGACACCGAGAAATATAGTGACCGTAACTGGAAGACTTGGAAGGTCTTCGGCGGTAACTTCGCTTCTGAGGCTGAGGCTACACGCGCTGCAGAAGGTTGGGTAGTTCTGGACGAAAGAGAAAACGTCGGCTCCGACATACTGCCCGCCAAGAACAATGCCCCCGCTCCATTGAAGTTCTCCAATGAAGTGACAGAGAAGTATTCATACTATAAGGTAGAAGTTACTGCTTCTGGTGGCGGTGCCCAGCAGATGTCCGAGCTTTATCTCTGCACTCAGGAAGACTTCGAGGTAATTCGTGGTGGATTTGTAGAAGATCTCGCAGAGTTTGCTGCAGGTTTGGACGACTTGGTAATTGAGCCCGAGCTCGCAAGCGAAAAGGAGAATTTCGCAGCACTCTATGAAGAGCTGAAGACTACTACTGATGCTGACCAGTTGACTATTCTCCATAACGAATTGCTTGCTTTGCAGAGCAGCCTCGAGTATTCTGCAGCCTTTGTTGCCGGTGGTTACCGCGTACTTGAAGGTAACACCGCTTGGGGCGATAACGAAAACTGGACCAAACTGCTTGATGGTAATGAATCAACCAAGTGGGGTGGTGGTATGCCCGAAGGTGGCTCTTATGTAATCTTCAAGACTTTTGCTGCTAGCAAGTTTGGTGTTTACAAGCTGATTACCGGTAACGATACCAAGAACAGCCCAGACCGTAACTGGAAGGATTGGCAGATCTTCGGCGCCGGTGGCAAGGTTAATGACGGCAATGCTACTCGCGACCTCGCTGCTTGGACATTGCTCGACAAGAAAGAGAATATTGGTCAGGATCAGCTGCCCGGTGATAACTTTGCTCCTGCTTTCTTCAGCTTCAGCGAAGAGTGGACTAAGGAGTATAAGTACTTCAAGATTGAAGTATCTGCTGCTTATAATAATGGTGGTAATATCCAGATGTCTGAGTTTAGAATGCTCACTGATGAAGAGTGGCAGGCTGCTCGTCAGGAATATGTAGATGCCCTGACAGCACAGAAGAAAGAAATGTATGCTGGCCAGGAAGTTGCTCCCGAGGTTGAAGATATGATTGCAACTGCTATTGCAACCGTAGCCAATGCTGAACCCGGAGAATTGCTGGTTAAGTATGCCGAAGCACAGGAGGTTATTGCCGGTTCAAAGAAGCAGAACTTCCTTGCTAAGTATAAACTGACCGAGATTAACGGTGTACTGCAGCTGGGTACCGCAGAAGATGTGGTTAACTTTGCTAAGGTCATCAACGACGGTACCGAGAAGAGCGAAAACACCTTCATCGACGCTGTCCTCACTGATGATATCGACCTCTCAGGCGTAATTCCTGCAGAAGGTTGGACACCTATCGGTAACTGGGGTGCTGTTTCTTATGGCAATGCCTGCTACAAGGGTCATTTCGACGGTCAGGGCTACTCCATTACAGGCTTCAACACCGTGACTCCGGTCAACAACTTCGGTTTCTTCGGCGTAATCTCTACTGGTGCTGTTATCGAGAACTTCAGCATCTATGGTACAATTACCAATAGCATCAAGACTGGCGGTGCAATCGGTTTTGCTCGCGATGACAATCCTACAATCCGCAACGTCAAGAGCTATCTGACCATCAATAATACTTCTGTTGGTGCAAGATTAGGTGGTATCCTTGGAACATCCTTCTCTGGCAGCACAGTAAATATTGACCGTTGTACCTTCTCTGGTACTATCGACGGTAACGATAATGCAGGTAATGGTAACTATGGTGGTATCGTGGGTTACACACAGAACAATGCTACAACCATCCTGAACGTCACCAACTGCTTGTTCGATGGTAAGCTTATCAATACTGCCGCAACTCCTGGTGGTTGCACATTCGGTGGTATCGTAGGTTACATCGGTGCTGGTCCTCTTGTAACTGTTAAGAACTGCTTGTCAATTGGTACTGTACAGTCTCAGGTTACTGGTCAGTTCTTCGGCGCAGTCAAGAATACGACATGTTCTATCCTCAACAGCTACTATAAGGGCGCAAATATTAACGGTTCTGCAAGTACCGTCGAACTGCCTGCTGAGCAGCTTACAGTTACTAAGGTTAATGATGAGCAGCTCGCAAGCGGTGAGATTGCTATGGCACTTGGTGAAGCCTTCAGTCAGACTGTCGGTGAGGATGCATATCCTGTTATCGACGACGCTCACGGTATCGTGAAGAAGATTTCTGAGGCTGGCTATGCTACCATGTACATTGCAGAAGCTGTGAAGATTCCTGCTGGAGTCGTAGCTGCTACTGGTTCTATCAATGAGGAGACTCAGAAGTTGACACTCAACCCGTTAGTAGATGTTGTTCCTTCTTGGGAGCCTGTCGTATTGAAGGGTGAGGCTGGCTACTATAGCTTCGTTCCCACAGAATGCCTTGAAGACGGTGCATTCGTGAACTTCTCTACTCTTGGCTTTGAGAATGCTGAAGTTCTTACAAAAGTCAGCGTAGGCGATCTGACCATCACCTTCGATAAGAGTGTCGGCAATACCGATCCTGCATACTATCTTACAGGTTCTGCTGCACGTCTCTATGGTAGCAATACTATGACCATCTCTGCAAATCGTCCTATCATTAAGATTAGGTTCGTCTTTGGTGAAGGTGTTGCAGCTAATGTTCCTGAAGACAAGAGCGTATTCAGCGAGGGCAGCTACAATCCTGAGACTACCACATGGACAGGTAGTGCTGAGACCCTGACGCTCACTCGTCCTGCAAGCAGAGGTCACTACCGCATCCTTGGTATGGTTGTAACCTTCAACGCCGGCGAAATCGTCAAAGTCGCAGACAACGTATTCAAGGGTACTACTGAAGATATTGATGCTGCTGGTAAGTACATCCTGGCTAAGCCCGCTGGCCAGCCCGCTGGCTTCTACAAGGCTACACAGGGTACTATCAAGGCTGGTAAGGCTTATCTCGAACTTCCTGAGGGCGTAGATATCAAGGCCTTCTACTTCGAAGAAGACGAGGCTACTGGCATCAGTAATGTTGATAACGCTCAGATTGAGAACGGTGCTATCTACAACCTCGCAGGTCAGCGCCTGAACAAGGTTCAGAAGGGTATCAACATCATCAACGGTAAGAAGGTATTAAAATAAGATAATCAGATATTCAGAGGGCTGTGTGTGCAGCTCTAGTGGCAAAACACCAGCCCTCTCTTTCTAATTCTCTTATTATTACAAATTCTAAAATTCAAATAACATGAAGAAATATATTGTTCCTGCTTTGAAGGTAGAAGAGGCTTTGGCAGCTCAGATGCTGGCCGAGAGCCTGGCAATTAGTGATGATCCGGTTGATGGCGGCGATGCCCTCACCAAGGAGAATAACAGTTGGGATATTTGGGGCGAAGAATAATCTCTTGCACGACCCCAAATCTGTTAACTGACAGAATACAAGTAATCCCCGAGACACATGCCTCGGGGATTCTTTTTTTGGGGGCAATGGGGGCAATGGGGCCTATAGGCCTTGTGGGCTTTGGGGCCTAATAGCGCTTTTCTATTTTGATACCAATCTCTGTAAAGCCGGAGATGTCTTCGGGCCTCATGAGATGATGTATGCGAACAGAACCGCCCTGGCCCTTCTTCATGCTGATAGGCAATTGCTGCGTCTCATACTGTCGGAAATTAACTCCCTTTACCAATGCTTCACCTTCACTATCTGTCAGAGGATAGCGAACAGTATCCTGGCGATAGGCATCTGGTTCTACGAGGCATTGCTCCACTGCAAGTACCACATCTTGTATACCAACGTGTGCTATCGTACGAAGTCCAATGGTGAGTGTGCCGTTGATCTCTTCTTCGGCTTGCGGCAAGTCGAAGCACACGGTATCGCGCCGATCCCAACCTTCTGCCGGCAATGGTTTGTAACTGTGAAACCATGTGCCTCCGGTGCAAGAAGCGAGCAGAAGAAAGAAGGCTGAAAGGCTGAAAGGCTGAATAAAAGAAGAGCGCAATTATTATAATCTTTGGGTTTGTATTATGAGTTATGATGCTTCTTGTGTTTCTTCTTGTGCTTCTTCTTGTCGAAGCGGTTGAGGTCTTCCTGTGTCGCAAGGTCAACGGGACGTTCCGGTTCCTTATGTCCGCCTTCTTCAAGTGAGACGGGCTTTTCGCCTCGCTGGTTCATTTCGATGATGGCCTTAGCCCGTTCCGCACTGATGGTGACAAGATTGGCGGCGTTGCGCTTGTCGGTAGAGTAGGTGACAAGCTGTGCCAGGATGTCGGTCTTGAAAAGGTAATATTCGGAATCCTGCGTATATAGCATCGTATCACGAGGAGGCAGCTTGCGGAAGCATTCGACATACTGATCCACCTCGTAATTCATGCAGCATTTGAGCTTGGCACATTGTCCAGCAAGCTTCTGGGGATTGAGACTCAGATCTTGGAAGCGAGCCGCACCTGTGCCGACGCTTTGGAAGTTCTTGAGCCATCCGGCACAGCAAAGCTCTCGCCCGCAAGGACCAAAACCGCCGATGCGTCCAGCCTCCTGACGTGCACCAATCTGCTTCATCTCGATGCGCACATGGAAAGTATCGGCTAGTACTTTGATGAGTTGGCGGAAGTCCACGCGTCCATCTGCGATGTAGTAGAAGATGGCTTTGTTGCCGTCACCCTGATATTCCACATCTCCTATCTTCATCTCGAGGCCGAGGTCCTTGGCTATCTGGCGACTCTGTATCATCGTGTCGTGTTCGCGGGCCTTTGCTTCTGCATAGCGCTCCATGTCGTTCGGGCGAGCCAAACGATATATTTTGCGTATTTCCTCGTTCGCCTTTAGGTTTGCATGCTTCATCTGCAGCGGTACAAGCTTGCCGGTCAGCGACACCACGCCGATGTCGTGTCCCGGATTGGATTCCACTGCCACGATGTCACCTTTCTTCAGAGGCAGATTCTCGCAATTGTGGTAGTAGCCTTTGCGTGTATTCTTGAATTGTACCTCTACGAGGTCTGTTACCTCGTTGTTACCAGGTACATCGGCCAGGTAGTCGTAGGTGTTAAGCTGGGCGTAGTGCCCTGTGTTGGCGCTTTGGGCCGAGAATCCGTGACCGCGTTCGCCGCTGAGATATTCCTTATCCATTCTTTAGTAATACAATCATTTTCAGTGCGAGGTCGAAGAAAACCATCCTGGCGCTGACGTTCTGTGAGATGTCGCGCTGTGCATCGCTCAGTTCGTTCATGATGCCGACGACATTACGCTCGTTGATGAAAGGCGCAAAACGTGTGCTGAAGTCTTCCTCCTCTCGACCAAGGAAGTTAATCTGTGGTTTATGGTAGTTATAAATGAAATTCTCGCGCAACTGCTGCTGGAAATAATCGAGCATACGTTTTTGGCGTTCACGTCCAAGTTCTGAAACCGCAAGCGCCCACAGGTGCATTTCTTTAACGCGGCGTGCATAGCTATGCCGCATCAATTGTACAAAGAGATTAAAAAACTGTTGTTGCTCGGAGTCATGTTGTATGCGTTTCTGGGCTTCGACATAACTGCCTTGTGCAATATGTGCCAATAGCTTTGCGTCCTCTGGGGACATCGAGTGATGCGTTTGTAGCGCTTCGCAAATAACCTCTTCAGGCAGGGCTGGCACGTTGATGCGCTGTACACGACTCTGTATGGTACCAAGCACCATATCCGGCTCCTGACTGACGAGCAGGAAATGTGTGCCGATGGGAGGCTCCTCGATGAGTTTGAGGAGTTTGTTGCCCGTCTGCTCGTTCATACGTTCAGGTAACCAGATAACCACCACTTTACGTCCGCCCTGACTCGACTTGAGGGCCAGTTTCCTCTGCAGGTTATCGCTCTCTTGAACATAGATAACAATCTGCTGGTTCTCGGCTCCGATATCTTCGAGCCATTCCTCTGTGTCGAAGTAAGGACTCCGGTTTATTTGGTCGCGCCACTGTGGCAGGAAGTCATCGGAAACGGGCTTGTCGCTACTCTTACCTTTATAAACAGGAAAGGAGAAGTGCAGATCGGGATGTGCCCAAATGGAAGACATCTGGCAGTCGGAGCAACTGCCGCAAGCACCATCCTCAGTGGGGTGCTGACAGAGAAGCATCTGTGCGAAGGCTAAGGCCAACGGCAACTTGCCGGCACCTTTCGGTCCGCAGAGCATGATGGCGTGCGGCAACTTGTTTTCGGCGAGCAGTCTTGCCAAATGTTGCTTTACCTCTTCCTGTCCTATGATGTCACTGAAGGACATTTTCCTTATTTATTATTTAACGATTTCCTATTTACTACTTATCTTTTGTTTGCAAAGATACAAAATAATTCTTCATTCTTCATTCTTAATTCTTAATTTCTTTGTATCTTTGCGCAGAAATGGTAAATGGTAAATGATAAAATAGTAAATGAGAGACTTCAGTGATCTTAAAATTGCAGTAGCAGGCACGGGCTATGTGGGTCTGTCCATTGCTACGCTGCTCAGCCAGCACCATCAGGTGACGGCGGTGGATGTCATTCCTGAGAAGGTAGAGAAGATAAACAACCGCATCTCGCCTATCCAGGACGAATACATCGAAAAATATCTGGCAGAGAAGAAGTTGCAGCTGCAAGCTACGCTTGACGGCGCCAGTGCCTATCGCGATGCAGATTTCGTAGTCATCGCAGCGCCTACCAACTACGATCCTGTCAAGAATTTCTTCGACACGCATCATATAGAGGATGTCATCGACTTGGTCATCAGCGTCAACCCTGATGCTGTGATGGTCATTAAGAGTACCATCCCTGTGGGCTATTGCCGCGGCCTCTATGCCAAATATGCGCTGAAGTTCCTTTACAAGCCGGAACTGAAGGGCAAGAAGTTCAACCTGTTGTTCTCGCCCGAGTTCCTTCGCGAGAGCAAGGCGCTCTACGACAACCTCTATCCCTCGCGTATCATCGTGGGTTATCCCAAAATCATCGAGATCAGCGACAGCAATTTCACCGAAGAGAATGCCGCCATCACAGCTATCGGCAATCCCGATGCCAAGGCGCACGCTGAGATTTTTGCCAAGCTTCTACAGGAAGGTGCAGTGAAGGAAAACATCGACACCCTTTTCATGGGCATGAAGGAGGCAGAGGCCGTGAAGCTCTTTGCCAACACCTATCTGGCCCTGCGTGTCAGCTATTTCAACGAGCTCGATACCTACGCCGAGGTGAAGGGCCTTGACCCGAAGGCCATCATACGCGGTGTCGGCCTTGATCCCCGTATCGGCACGCACTATAACAATCCCTCGTTCGGTTACGGCGGCTATTGTCTGCCTAAGGACACTAAGCAGCTGTTGGCCAACTATCAGGATGTGCCGCAGCAGATGATGACGGCTATTGTGGAGAGCAACCGTACCCGCAAGGACTATATTGCCGACGCGGTACTTCGTATGGCAGGCTATTACAGCGAGAATGCGCAGTGGGACAGTCAGAGCGAACAGCATTGTGTCATCGGTGTCTTCCGTCTGACAATGAAGTCCGGCAGCGACAACTTCCGCCAGTCAGCCATTCAGGGCATTATGAAGCGCATCAAAGCCAAGGGCGCGGAGGTCATCATCTACGAGCCCACGCTGCAGGACGGCGAGAGCTTCTTCGGCTCGCGTGTCGTGAATGACCTGGATGCCTTCAAGCGTCAGTCGCAGGCCATCGTTGCCAACCGTTATGAGTCAGTCCTCGATGATGTTCGCGACAAAGTCTATACACGCGACATCTTCGGCTGCGACTAAAGCTCCCTTTTTCCTTTTTATCTGACGAGAATCTTCTGGCTTTGTCCGTTGATGCTGATGATATGGATGCCCGGGGTAAGCAGTGGCCCTTCTTCGCCGCTGATGCCCTGGGCTTCTAGTGTTCCCTGTGTAGAGAATACGTTATAGGGTGTTCCGCCTGCTATGCCGCCGATAAACACATGGCGGCCCCAGACGTGAATCTCTGGCTGTGGTCCGGCAGCAGCCATTTCGGCAAGACTTGTCACAAATGTCTCTTCATCGTACTTGAGTTTCTTGTCCATCCAGACAATGCGCCGCGCCAAGTAGTCCCTGACGTTCTTCACTTCGGCCTCGTAGCTGCCCCAGATCTTCGGGTTCTGATGCACTTTCTTGTTCATGATGGGCCATCGGTAGAAGTTGAGCCTTTGTGATTCATCCAGTTCGTTGGCCACGCTGTCAACGTATGCTTGCAGTTCCTCCGTATTGATGCCGTTGAAGTAGCGGACATTGGCCCATAGTTCGCGTGCTTCAGCTGTTGATCCGGTGTCGGAAATCATGATGCGGTCCACGATGGCTTTGAAGTTTCCTGCATACGAGCCCTTGGTGCGATAGATGTAATCTGTTTGGCTGCAGATGGGGTAGGTGCGGTCATCATTCTCGAAGGCGAGGTCGAAGTCCCAAACGGGTTCTACATAGAACTGCGTGTCGTAGCGGTCCTTGTACATGTAGGTGCTCCAATAGGTGTCGGTATTGCCCGAGAGTTCTCCCACCAGGAAGTGACGTTGGAAACTGGGCAGGTTCAGATATTGTCGATAGCCACGTTCGGGGTCTTTCCAGAAGGACTTGTAGAGGATGGTTTCAAAGTTGTTGTAGTATTGACGGATATAGTTGAACTGTTCCGTCAGGATGTTGTCGTCATCCGGGTATTTGACGCTGACCGGTGTAGAGCGCGTGGAGGTAAAATGCATCGGTTCGCCGGAGGCGTATGCATCAATCTCGATGAGGTAGCCGCCGGTCAGGAGATCACCCTCCGTGCAGGTGCTGTCCATTTCGTAGATATCGACACGGTTTTTGCGTACGTCGATGGCATCGCAGAACTGGTAGCAGCCCTTGTACTCGCCGTTCATGATGACGTCCACCGGCCGGCACCAGGGCGTATAGCCTATACCCATGCGGCGGCTTATCTCGAAGGCCAGACAGTTGCGCAGCAGGGTTTTGTCGCCGTAGTTGTTAATGAGTGTCCATTTTTTTGCTTTTGCCGGAGCATCCAAGGGGCGCTGCTTCTCGTTGAATTTGATGCGGTAGGGTTTCTTGGGATGTGTCATCGAGTTGTTGCCGCGCAGGCGTGATGTGCCGTCTTGTTGCAGGATGGTCTTGCCGTCGTCGGATATGACGGTGATGTGTGAATCCAACTCGGTATATTTGCTGTAGGGATCATATCCCCAGACGGTGTTTATGACAACTGTCGGCAGGTTGGTCACCTGGTAGAACTGGCTGTCGTTGCCTTCCGAGTAATACCCCCAGAACTCCAGTTCCGCAATGAGGCTGCGGGAATCCTCCACGCCCTTGTAGCGGACGTAGCGGAAGGCGCGCGAGACATTGACCGCAGTGTATATTAAGCCGTCGGACTTTATTGCTTCCTTTATCATGTAGAGTGGCATGGCGTCGGAGAAGTCCTCCTCGTTTGCGCCCTCGAAGAGACCGAGCCGGCTTAGCAGCGGTCCATTGCTGCGATCCGCAGGGGCGAAACCTATCTTTGTGATGACGTATGGTTTGCCCAGATCGAGGCCAACCCAACCTCCGGAAGATGTGGAGGCTGCGAAGAAGGTCGTGAGGTCGCCGTCGAAAGCGCAGTCGCGTATGTTGACGGTTGTAGAGCTCCCGCCTGTGCTGTAGTTATAACCTCTGGGGGTACCGATGATGGTACCTGTCAGCTTGCGTCCGAGGGGAAAAGCAGGCAAGCTGATAAGGAAGAGGAGGAGAAGCCCCCCTCTAATAAGCAATCTCCTGTGCATCTGTCGTCGGTCCTTCAACTGTGAGGACGCCATCCTCGTCGATATTAAGTTTGTCTATCAGGACAACGCGCTCGTCGGGATTGTCTATCATGCGGCCATGATAGACGCAGTAGCGATTGCCGTCGGGCATCGTCAACACCATGTTATGGCCGGTGCCCATGACCTTGCCGCCCTGGCTCACGTTCTTCTGCAGGACAGGATTGTTGTCAGCCTTCGTGAAGGGGCCAAGGGGGTTCGAGGCTGTCGCGTATCCTACGGCATAGTACTGCCCGCCGTAGTGGTTGGCACTATACATTATATAATATGTGTCGCCTTCGCGGAACAGGAAGCTGCCTTCCGTCCACCGGCGGTTCACTTCGCCATGCGTGGCGCTGCGGCTCTCCCATTCGCTCTGACGGTCTGCCAGTTTTGTCGGGGGGCAGAGCAGCAACACTGGCTCGCCGATGACGCCGCTGAAGTCGGGCTTCAGCTCCACGCCATATACCCAGCTCTCCTCAATCTCCTGGAAGCTGCCGGCCTCTCGGAGGCTGTCTGCAATCTCGCTCTCCACACTGTGCTTGTAGCAGCAGCGGCTGAAGTAGAGATAGCACTTGCCGTTTTCGTCGTCGAAATAGACATTGGCATCGATAATGGGATATTCGGGATTGAAGATGGGGCGGTTGTAGAGGTCGGTGAAAGGACCTGCCGGAGAGTCACTGACGGCAACGCCAATCTTGAAGTTCTCGCCCTCGTTGGTCGGATTCACGCTGTAGTTGGAACTGTAGAAGAGGTAGTATTTACCGTCGCGTTCATAGACCTCGGGAGCCCAGAAGCAGTCGAGGTTCCATTGCTCAGGGGTGCCGCCCTTGTATATCTGGCCGCAGGAATCCCACTGAACTAGGTCGTCGCTGACGAAAGCCTCGAAGCCGTCGCCCAGCGAAGTGCCGTACATATAGTAGCGTCCGTCGCTGGCGTGGAGCAGGAACGGGTCGCCCAGCTTCAGCGGGATGGGGTTCGTAACGGTGCTTGTCACTGTCTCAGCCTCTTTGCGTGTGTTGCAGGCCACGAGGCATAGGCACAAAAGTGCCGCAGGGAAGAAATACTTCATCTTTTTTACCATTTAAGCTAATAAACGTGCCTGCAAAGTTACGATTAAGCGAGCACAATACAAAATAAATCTATTTTTATTTTTATTGTCGAGTGAAAGTAAGTTCGACCGTAGGTCAAAGTTACGAAAAAAAAGTGAAGAGTGAAGAGTGAAGAATTTCAATAATGCGCATTATCTTTTCCGTTTATGATACATGATTGAATACAATAATGAGCATGAACGAAACGGTTCATGCTCATGGCTGTTTTAAACGATACGTATGAATGGCTCCGATGATACGTATGATTTATTTTGATGATACGTACTGACTATTCTTCGCCAGCGTATTATTGGGCTATATACTTCTTTCCGTCATTTATATATACGCCCTTTGCAGGTTTCCCGGATAGCTTCCGTCCCTGAAGGTCATATATACTCCCCTCTCTCACGGGAGAGGGGTCGGGGGTGAGGCTGCTGAGGCTATTGGGATTATCTTTCAGCACGATTTCCAGCTTATCACCGGGTCCCTTTGAGCCGCTGTGATTGATTGGGTCATCCCAGTTTACTGTCAGATAGGCGCGCAGGGCACCGATTGTATAAGCCTTTCCTTCTTCGGCCTGACAATCGGGTGTGGTGTCGATGATATCGATGTACCAGCCTTCCTGGCAAACAGGTTCCTCGCGGCTGTACGAGCCGATGAAGTGAATAGCTTCGATGGAAATGGTATCCGGGCGTAGTCCTGCCAAATCCATTGTGTTTGTG
>JAFZPZ010000058.1 GCA_017552435.1 Bacteroidaceae bacterium | reverse complement strand
GTATCTGATTGATATTGGCGTTAAGCATGTGCCAAGTCGAGGTACTCTATATAATAGGAAATGGGAATGTAAGGGGGAATATCCGAATCTGAGTTTTACAGATACGGATGACCCGACGGAAACGCTGAGAAGAAATAATGTAGGCAGACGCTTCCTGAGTGCAGTAAACAGGGGAAAATAGCTAAAATAAAAGGTCGGTTTTCTAATAGTTGGACAAAAAGTTGGACAAAGGTGATGCCACTTGGACGGGATGCTGGACAAGTGGCATTATTGCTATTTAATGGTAAAAAAAGGTATCATACCTTTGCGGTGTCAATCTGCAGAAAGACGAATTAAATTAAAAATTAAAGTTAAAAATTAGATGTTATGGTAGAAGAAAACAAACCGAGACATGACAACTTTGTTGTCGATCTGATGCTTGCCATTACAATGGCGGCGGTGTTTACAATCTGTTTTTTTAAAACTTTCTTTTAAATTAATAATGATATGGAAAAATTATTGAAAGTTGTGGCGCTGACTAACGAGCGCGAATTTGACTCGACAGAGAATGGTAAGAACGTCAAGGTCAAAGCCGTTGACATTGAACTGACCGACGGGATGAACACCTTCATCGTAGGTGCAGCTGGCAGAGCTGCCGATGCTGTAATAAAATCTGGAATAACAGCGGGTACGCTCATCAATGCCGACCTGCGCTTCTCGACGAAAGAGGTGAAGACCGAGTCTGGCAAGACCTTCCTGCAGCAGCGGGTTTCTTTGGGTGATTTTGGCATCATAGGGCAGTCATGATCTGGAGAGAGCGCGTAATACTCAATTTGGGATGCAGGAAAAGGGTGATGGATGCTGTAAATATCAGTAACTCTTATTTAACTCAGGCACTCCGTTTTGAGTACAATAGCCAAAAGGCGCGAAAAGCACGGCTTTATGCTGTGAATTTCCTGCATCAGAGAGTTTATATCAGTAAATCAAGATTTATTTAACCCAATATTATGAAAATCAAAGGTGAAATGATACCGGGGAAGAAGTACCCGGGCAGGGCTTGGGTGAACGACTTCAAGGAGTTCTTCTTCGAGCCGGAACAGACGGGAACCCGTGTTGGCCAAATCAAGATGATCAAGCAGGAAGAGGGGGTTACCATCAAGGAGAGTAAGAACCTTATCCTGGTTAACTTCAACATCGACAAGACTGGCAACAGGCAAGAGTATTTCGGGGTATTGCAACAAGTGTATAATACGCTATTCAAATTCTTTAAAGACTATGAAGTTTGACATCTATTTTCCGATGACTAACAAAGAGGGAAAGTTAGTCCCTGGCGTTATTCCGGCGCGTATGCCTTGGCCACAGATTTATGACCTGTGCGGCTCAGACGCGCAGAAAGAACTTATAGCTAAGGTTCGTGCATGTACCGACAAGAAAGAGAAGGCTGCATTGAAAATGCAAGTCCCTGCCATCTGTGCCGTCGGTGACTGCACGAAGACAAGAGCGATTAGGTACATGATACCTACAGGTCTGTACATGATTGACATCGACCATGTGGAGGACCCTCGTGGCGCTTTCGAGCAAATTTTGCACGAAGCCGGCGTGGAGTATTTCGCCCAGAATGTCTTGGCGGCTCATATCACCGTAGGCGGCTACGGCTTGCGTTTCTTCAACAGGGCGCAGGAAGGCTACAAGACGCTCATCGATAACATGGAGGCGTTTGCCAAGAAATTTGAGTTGGACCGCTTTGGTGATTTTGATGCGCCCTGTAAGGACTTCTCAAGAATCAGTTTTCTGCCTACGGCAGAGGATTTCCTTTGGCAGAATGCTGATTTGGCTCTAACAGAAGAGAGGCCGTGGGATGATGGCTTTCTTGTCAATAACTGGAAAGAGAGTGAGGATGAAATTCAAAATTCAAAAATTAAAAATGGGAATGGTACGCTGTTCTCGGATGCGGAGATATTGGAGAACTGGACGGAGGAAGAAGTGGAGGAATTCGAGAATTATGACTTCCGTGGAACACCTCTGAAAGTTATCATCGAGCGCTATGTGCAGAAGCACGGCAAGCCGGGCAAGGCTGAGGTGCATAACTACTACAATGCCATGATAGCTGACTTCAAGTACATTACCTCGAACAACAAGCGTTGCCTCTTCTACCTGCTGCCGCGCTTCGGCCATGATGCCGCAGAGTGCTGGAGCCAGATAAAGTCGATTTGCGCCCGCACGACTGGCAGGAAGATCCCCGAGCCGTTCTATTGCTGGCTAAGGGATAACGGCTTCATCAAGGAGGGTCTAACCGGCACAGACCTCGCCGAGTACATGATGAGCGATACTCCCGAGAAGGAGGATGCCCCCATCCCCTGGCTCCCTCCTGTGTTCCGCGAGTTCATCAAGATAACGCCGAAGGACTTCCGTGTCTCTATGGTGAATGCCCTGCTGCCTGCGATGGGAACCCTGACAAGCTACCTGCAAGGGCGCTACTTCAACGACGAGGTACATACGACATCGTTCTACTCTGTCATCTATGCCCCTCCGGGCACAGGCAAGAGCTTCGCAAAGAAGGTGCAGGACAACCTGTTCGACCTGCTGAGGCTCCGTGAGTACATTCAGGTGGCGCGTGAGACCATCTACCAGAACCAAAAGAACATAAAGGGCGACAACGAGAAAAAGCCCGAAGACCCGCATACGCTGATGCGTATCATCCCGCCGAAGAACAGCGAGACGGAACTGCTGCTGCAGATGCGCGACAACTGCGGCTACCACATGTTCACGTATGCGCCGGAGATGGACTCGTGGGCAAAGGGTGTGCGCGCGGCTGGCGGCAACAAGGATGACATGATACGCGTGGCGTGGGATAACGAACCATACGGGCAGGCGTTCGCAGGCTCTCCGTTCAAGGGCGAGGTGAAACTGTATTGGAATGTACTCATAACGGGTACGATTCAGCAGCTCTTCAGCTACTACAAGAACGTAGAGAACGGGCTGATAACCCGATGCTCGTTTACGACCATCGATAACCAGGAGTATGCACCAATCCCCAACTGGAAGCCGTTCAACAAGAAAGACAGGGAGGTGCTGAAAAGGTTCATGGGGCGATGCGATGCCAACAGCTACGAAGAGCCTGCCGACCGGCTCCCTGACCAGGCGACGGTGGATTCGACGAGCGATGAGAACTTCGATGCTGAAATCAACTGGCGCTTCCACTACAAGAAAAGGATAGAGGTCGATATGGAATGGATTCTGCCCGCTATTGCGGACTGGCTCGAAGTGCAGCGCAAGCAGGCAGCCCAGGAACTGAACACCGCCCGCGACGTGTTCCGCAAGCGTGTGGCCGTGCGCGGCTTCCGCATCGGTCTGATGTGTCAGGCTCTGTGGGACAATCCAAGACGGAGCGACCTGGAGAAGTGCATACCCTTCATCGTATGGTGGATGGACCAGGACATCGAAAGCAGCCTTGCCCTGTGGGGACAGCGCTACAATGCGCAAACTCAGGCAGAACCGAAGGTGCCCCAGAAGAGCATCTTCAACGAGCTGCCCGACGTATTCGACAAGCAGGCTATCTATGTTGAATGCTCACGGCAGGAGATTCGCACACCCATCCGTAACATCGTTGCGGTATGGAGGCAGAACGGGCTCGTAGAGAAAATCGAGAAGAACAAGTGGAGAAAAATAAAGTAGTTAAGTAGTTAAGTAGTTAAGCCAAATGTGAACAATGAAAAATGACAAGAAACGAGACTATAACAATGCGCGATGCGCTGAGCACGGTGAACCCGTTTATGCTCCGTGGCGAGACGGGCAGAATCATTTTGTACGAAAATGCGAAAGAGTGCTATCAGTTAGTCCTGATGGGACTATACGCAGAAGCCCCTTGCGGCTTCGTCGATGTAGCGTATTACATGATGAAGTACCAGCGGCTGACGCCCGGGCAGGTGTGGGACATACTCCATCAGAGGCAGTACGCACACATCAAGTGGTGGGACAAAGATGACCCGGAACGTGTGACAACCTTGCGGAAAGTGCTACGTCTGCTCCTATCCGTCTCAGGATGTGAGCTGGATGAAGAGCTCTTCCGGCAAGCTCTCGAAAACCTTGACACTCTGCTCGATAAGCAGGGTGTCAGGAAGACTTTATCGAAATTGGACTTAATAACAATAATCAAGTAAGGACCCCCTAGCCCCCTTAGGGGGAATGGAGACCCCTAACCTCCTTACATTTAAAATTCATAATTCATAATTGATATGAAACCTAGAGGAATTCGTAATAATAACCCATTGAACATTAGATTCAGTGAATATAATGAATGGCTCGGACGTGTCAGTAAAGACAAGAGCGACAATAGCTTCGAAGAGTTTATCCACCTATACTATGGCATCCGTGCAGGCATCATCCTGCTACGACGCTATATCGAAAGAGGTATCAACACTCCGAAACTCATAATCGAGCATTGGGCACCAAGCAACGAGAACAATACGGAGCTGTACATCGAGAACGTGTGCGAGTGGACAAACTTCCCTGCTGACAAGAAGCTCAACTGGGAGAAACCCACGGACATGATACCACTGATTAGTGCCATGATGCGGATGGAGTGCGGTGTGAGAGGGCCGTACTGGACAATGAGAGTCGCGGCGGCATTTCTGACGTACCACACAACGGTACGCACAAGCATGATGCACGCGTCGAGGTATGAGTATTTCATGGACACTCTGTCTGCCACTACCGCTACTTCTATGAGAAGCGTAGGCAGGAGATAGAAGATGACCAATTCAGTACGTTAGAAACCTAGCCAAAGCCTCTCCTGAAAACGGAGAGGCTTTGGCTTTCAATGAGTTATGAAATTTGCACTTTTTGCACTTTGCACTTTTTGGGGCGTTTTGCCGAGGCAAAGCGCTTCGAAGTGACTGTTACCTCAGGCGGAAAATGATGGGCAGGTTGAAGCGGCTGCGGACAACATTGCCGTCTTTATCCTGGGCAGGCTTCCACTTTGGCATTTGCTTCAGGACACGCACACCTTCTTCGTAGAGCAATTCGCCCAAATCCTGTCCGGCTTCGAGCTTTTCGGTGCTGTCGGGATGGTCCTTCTTGTAAGAAGCCACCTCAACCTCCGAGAGTTCCTTGCCAGGTGCACGAACCTTCTTGATTTCCGTAATACTGCCGTCCTTCTCGACCACAAAGCTTATGATAACACGACCCGATACACCGAACTCCTGACAGAGCTTGGGATAGCGCATCTTCTCGGCAATGAATTTGAAGCATCCTTCGTCGCCTCCTGGGAAGCTGGCATTCACGGCAACAACATTGTAGATGGAGTCGGGGTTGTGAACAGTCACATCTCGATTTGAGGGTTGGGTGGCTTTCTTCGCAGCCTTGGTAGTAATTACGATGGCACCATTGGAACCTTTGTCACCCCACTTGGCAGTGGCGGCATCCTTCTGAAGACAGGTAATGCTCTCGATTTCCTCAGGATTGACATTTAGCAGTTTAGATAGCTGCTCCTCGGACGTTACATCTATCGCCTTCGTTTCGAGGACTTTTCCGTTGAGGACAATCAGGGCTTCCTTGGGTCTCGTCTTTATCGAGAGTGCTTCAGAGCCATCAGGCTGTGTGGTCAGGCTGTTTTGAATCTCTTTGCCCTGCACGGCTTTCATGGCTTCCTTTGGCGCCATTTCTTTGCCATCGACAATGACTTTCGAGACATTCTTTACTTCAACAACCTTTCTTTTTTCCTCTGAAGCTTGCAAGTTTGAAGAATTCTCCGTAACTTTGCCCTCGAGTTTTGACACTGCGCCCTCAATGGGGGCGACGAACTTAGGCGTAGCGAAAGCACTGAGTGCCAACGCAGCCACCGGGATGACATAGAGAGCCTTGCTCCGCATCCACGGATTTGATTTGATTTTCTGCATCATAGTGATACGTTTTTTAGTTAAACTATGTTTAAAGCTGTTGGCAAAAGCGTAGGAACCTGAGCCAACAGCTTTCTTTATTATCAGTAATTGATAGGCCTGAGCGGAAACGCCCTGACGGAGCACATAGTCGTCGGCCTCGTATTCATGCACGTCGCGGAGGCTGATGCCCAGCACATATACCAGGGGATTCCACCACTGCACCATCTGGACGAGGGTGAGCAGCACAACGTCCCAGGAGTGGCACGCGCGGATGTGTCCCATCTCGTGCAGCATGATCTCGCGGCCTGCCTCGTCGTAGTCGTCCTGACTGATGACGATGCTCCGCATCCAGCTGAAGGGAGCGACATCCTCGGCGTGACAATAGACGCGGATGCCCTGCTCTTCCTGCTGCCAAAGGGCGCCGCGACGCAATCCGAACTGGAGGCGGCCCACCTGCCACAGCCTGACGACGAGCAGCAATGCCATTCCTATTATATATATGAGGCTGACAATCATGAAGACACTGAAGCGGGATGCTTCGGGCATGGCTGTTCCTTCAGGCATCACCATCACCTCGGGCAACACATGGACGGGGATTCCCAGCTCGAGCATCTGCACCTGGGCAGCCTGCACGACGGGCTGGTGGTCGAGGGACATCCAGGACACGTTGCACAGCGGCAAAGTGAGCGACAACAGGAGGATGCCCAGCAGCACCATACGGTTGAAACGAAAGAAGCTCTCGCGCCGCAACATCAGCATGTAGGGCAGATAGAGCAATGTCAGCACGATTGCGGACTTGATGGAGTATAAAAGCAGGGAGGAAAACATACTAAGTGAAGAGTGAAGAGTGAAGAATTAAGAGTGAAGAATTTGCTACCGCTCTAATAATTGTCAATTATCAATTGTCAATTGCTCACTTGCTCCAGCAGGTCTTTTATCTCGTCCTGGGAGAGGTGTTCTTCGCTGACGAAGTAGTTGAGCATTGACCTGAGACTGCCGCCGAAGAAGTTCTTCTTTACCTCCTGCATTGTGCGGCGGGTGTATTCGGCCCGAGATACCAGGGGCACATAACGGTGCGTCTTGCCCTGTCCCCCAATCTTGTGGAAGTCCAGGAAGCCCTTTTCGTAGAGTACCTTCAGGTAGGTGGCAATCGTGGTGTAGGCCGGCTTCGGCTCGTTCCACTTATCCAATACGTCCCACGCGCAGGCGCCTTCGGGGAAGTCCCAAATGGCATTCATCACCTGGAACTCTACCCTGGATAGTGTTTCGTTGCTCTTTTTCATATTCTAGTCGTTTTGTTGGTTTCTGAGTGCAAATTAAGGAGGTTTTTCTGAATCTCGCAAGTTTTAGATATCGAAAAGTTACGAGATTCGTGCAATTTTAACATTTATTTGTAGTAATTGAACACTTATTCATAGTAATTCGCGTAAAAAGGCGAAAAAACTCCGCAAAACGACCCGCTGACAAAAAAAAGCATCCAGCCACAACAACCGGATGCCTTTTCCTATTATCTTAATTTCCTATTTTTTCAATTCCCTTCCTACCAAATCGGTTTCGGATTCCCCATTGGTAATAATGATGCCGGAGGGAGAAAGTACCTTCCGGTATGAGCCCTCATTTTTAATTTCTTCCTTCATTTCCCCGATTCCTGTCACGTCGGGAAGTAGTTTCAGGATCTGATACTCTTCCTCGGTGATGGGGATGACGGTGCCGTGACGGGGTGTGAAGGCGCCCTGGGTGGCGGTGTTCTTGCGGAAGGTGAACTGGAAGAGGTCGGGCGACGAGCAGAACTGGTAATGACCGTTCATGTAGCAGTCGTACATCAGAATCCAGTCGTCGCTGTTGATGAGCCGGAAGATGCCTGCTCCCTCCACAGCCTCGGTGGTCTGCTGCAGAGTGCCGCTGGGTGCACTCCACTGGCTGCCTTCCTCTCCTGCTGGGGCAGTAAGGGTGGTGGCTGTCACCTGACAGATACCGCCGGCTCCCTCGTTCTTGTAGAAGGCGTGATAGAGGCCGTCGTTCTCATTATAGACAATATCCATATCGATAGTCGCGCCGCCGCGATCATAGAAGTATGTCGGTTCACCCTCCAGGTCGGTAAAGTTATCGTTGGCATAGGCATAGAAGACTTTGTCGTAGGTCACAACGCCGTCGTTGGTCAGAATGGAGAAATAAACGAGGTATTTCCCGGCTACAGGATCGTAGATGGTCTCGGGTGCCCATACGCGGGTGACGTTGGCAAAGTAGGTGCCTGCATAGCGTGTGGGGAAGTGAACCTGACTGCAGGTCCAGTTGACGAGGTCGTCGGAGCGCATGAGCACGATACCCCTGTTGCTGCTCCAGCCCAAAGCAGAACGCATATCGGTAGCCACCATGTAGAAACGTCCGTCCTCGCCACGGAGGATGTGCGGGTCGCGCAGACCACCCATCACGGTGTGTCCCTCTGCGGTAAACACGGGCTTGTTTTGGTTGATGACGGTGTAGTCATAGCCGTTGTCGGAGAGGGCGTAGTAGATGTTCTCGTCGCTGTTGCTGGGGAAGAAGGCGAAGAGGTAGTGCGAATAGGGGCTGTCCTTCTGATGCACATAAACGTCGAATGACTTGTTTGCGGTCTCTTCGCCGTTTGTCAGGGTGGCGGTGAGGATGACGTGCTGGCGTGTCTCAGATGGTGTGCCAACGACTTTCCCCTCGTTGGAGAGCAGATTGGCATTATCGGACTCCCATGTGATGGTGGAACCGTAGGTGCCCTTTGTTGGCAGGGTGACGCCTTCGTAGAGGTTGTTGATGCTGCTGGGCAGAGTCAGAGCCTCCAGGTCCATGCGGATGGCCTCTGAATTACTGAGGTGATTCAGTGCTTCTGCATTTGCAGCCAACTCGGCAATTTTTTCGGCATCGATGGCGGTATTGTAGATACTGAACTCGGCATAGAGGGCATCCTTCAGGTAGGCATCACCATCATAGCAGCTCTTGCCCAAATAGTTCTGTACCTGCCTGTTCAAGTCAGCAGGATGGGTCTTCACATTTGAGTTCTGCTGCTTCTTTTTACCATTTATATATATAGAACCCTTATTGCCGTCCTGAATGTAGGTCACGTTGACCCACTCTCCCTGAGCGATGGGCATATTAGCATTGACGCTGGTTTCGCCGCTCCAATTGGTGGTGGTGATAGCATAACGCATATCCTTGGCACTGAGGAAGAGATAGCCCTGGCTGGAACTCTTGGCAAAGCACCAGATGAAATTGCCAGCACCGGAGACGGAGGTAGTCTTCGGCACATAGAGCGTAGTGCTGATGGTGAACGACCCGTCGAGCTTACCCACAACTTCGCCAAAAGATTCACCGAAGTCGAAGTAACCGTTTGCTTCGCCAAGGTTGAGCACAGACTTGGAACCGTAGGTCGTCAGTTCGGCTCCGTTCTTCAAGGCTCCTGTGAATTGTCCTTGAGCATCGCTAAGCGTAGAGAAGTCGAAGAAGACGGGGAACGTCACCTCTTCCTCAGCCTGCTGCTGCGGACGGGCATCGTAGAGAGCCTTGATTTCATCGTCTGTGAGGGCCTTTGCGTAGATGCGGAAGTTGTCCATCATCGTATTTGTCATATAGGCATCGCCACTATACGGCGAGCGTCCCAGCCAGCTCTGCGTGATGCTGGCAGCGAATTCAGAAGGATGCATGGAGGTGGAAACCGAACCCTTGCGGGCGCCATCGATATAGATAGCACAGGTGCTGCCACTCTGTACGACAGTAACGGTGTGCCACTCTTCTTCGCGGAGGCTCTTGCCAGAGTATGCCATATAGGCGGTGGAGTTCTTAATCTCATAGTACCAGTCGGCATTGCCCGCTTTGTTCACGAGAGCCGTGTACTTTCCCGTTCCGTTACCCATAGCCCACGCCCAGCAGAAGCTGCCAAGCGAATTTGGTGTGCCTACGTTGATGTCGAGTGAGATGGAGTAGTCGCCGTCGAGCTTTCCCAACACTTCGCGTGCCATCTGGGTGCCGAGGTCCAGGTAGCCCTGGTCGTTTCCGGTGAAGAGGACGCGGTTGCCGTCTTCCAATGTGACGAACGAAGCTGAGCCTTTCAGCGTGGCAGCGTATGTACCGCTGTCGTCACCGTCGCGGTCGAAGCTGTAGTTTACCAGCAGGTCATCAGCAGCCGCCTGCAACGGCATCATTATGCTGGCAACAAAGGCACAGCAGAGCATAAGGGTAAGATTTCTTTTCTTCATATATTATTCGTTTATATACTTTGCGCTACGAAATTACATAAAAATGAGAAGAAAAACGACTTATCTCAATTATTTTTTGTACTTTTGGCGCATAATTTCAAGAAAAGAGAAATTCAGACTGCTTAAACCGAGCGCTTATTCGAGCCACAAAATATATATTCCGCATTATTGTCGGTGTGCTGGCGGGCATCTATCTGACCCTGTTGCTGCTGACTTCGCTGCCGGCCTTTCAACGTTGGGTGGCAGGTTATGCGTCGCAGCTTCTTGCCGACAAAGCGGGGTGCAAAGTAAACATCGGGACTCTGAGACTGAACCTTCTGGGGCACATCATCCTAGACAATGTCAAGCTCTACGACCAGCGCGACACCCTGATGCTGCAAGCCTCACGCATCGCTGCAAGCATAGACCTGATGCCGCTTGTAGAGAGGAAGATACGCATCTCCGGGGCACAACTTATCGGTGCAAAGGCCAGGCTCTACAAGGACGGCGAGGAGCCTTGCAACTTCCAGTTTCTGGTGGATGCGTTCTCGTCGAAAGACACGACCACTACCCCACTCGACCTAGGCATCGGAGCCCTTGTGGTGCGGCGAGGCGAAGTGCGTTTCGACCGGTTTGACAAGCCGGAAACTCCTGGCAAGTTCAATCCTAACCACCTACTTGTCAAGGATTTGAGTCTAACTGCTCGTGTCTTCGTGCAGAAACCCGACTCGTTTGCTGTTGACCTGCGTGGGCTCTCCCTCCGTGAACAAAGCGGACTGAAGCTCAATCGCCTCTCTTTCGAAGCCAAAGCCGGGAAACAATCGGCAACGATTCAAGACCTCCTGCTCGAATTGCCAAATACGGCAATAGAATTCAAAAATCAAAATTCTTCGCAAAGTTCAGGCGCAGGCAGAACAAAATTCAATATAAAACAGCCCTTGGATGGGAATTGGGAAGGTTCTGTTTCTGGTAGCCTTTGTCCTCGCGACTTGGCTTGTTTCGTACCGAAGCTGGCTACGTTTAGCGACATCATCGAGATAACATCTGATGTACGATGTACAATGGACGATGGACGATGGACGATGAACGACCTCTCTGTCAGGGACAAAGCCGGCAATATCTCCCTGCTTTGCGATGCCACCATCTCTGACCTGCAGGACTCGCCCGCCATCTCTGCCGACATCGCCGAGCTGCGTACTGGTTCCTCCCTACAACAGTTCCTGACACAGAACCTGCAGGGTCAGGCGCGGGAAATCAGCCCTATCCTGACACGACTGGGAAGCACGAAGACCTCGGGTACAGTTTCCTATCAGAGCAAGGACCTACGCACAAATCTCCTGACAGAATCGGAGCATGGCGCCGTCTCGGTGAATGCCACTCTGCAAGATATGCACGATGTCAAGGCTATTGTCGCCACCAAAGACCTGAACCTGGGGTATCTGCTGGATATCTCCGGAGATGGAAAGAACATGACCCTTTCACTCGAAACGAATGTCGAAGGCACTTTGCCCGGGCAGGACAGACAGCCCAAACTGGCAATGGCAGGTCTGATTAACAGCCTGGTACACAAAGGCTACGAACATCGGAATATTCATTTCGACGCAAATATCGACGGCGATTCCTACGGCGGAGGGCTCCAGATGGATACACCAAACGGTCTGGCTCAAGTACAGCTGCAGACAGCATTGCGGCAAGGAAAGCGAACACTCCTTTGCAATGCCCAGATAAAGGACTTCGCACCACACCAGATGAACCTGACCAAACAATACGAGGGCGAGCGCTTCTCGGCGGGTATCGATGCCGAGTTCAGCGACATCGACCTGGAGAGCCTGCAGGGCCGCCTACGCCTGACAGACCTGGTAGTGGCTTCGGAAAAGGAAGGTACACTCCGGATTGGCGATATCCTGCTCAGCAGCAATGTGGCAGATAGCACGCAGCACATGCTCGTACAGAGCGACTTCCTCAATATCAAGGCCGACGGCAACTTCAATTGGAAGACCCTTCCTGCCTCGTTCTTGCAACCCATCCGGCAGAACCTGCCAGGCCTCTTCCAAACGGGCAGCCGGCACATCGGGCCCTCCGGCAACGACTTCACATTCCATGTTCAGGTGCAGGACACCGTTCTGTTCGAACGTCTCCTGAACACAGACCTGCACCTGCCGGAGAAAAGCACCATAGAGGGATCTATCAGCGATGCTATCGGACAGATATCCCTGCAGATGCATATTCCACAGATCCAGATGGGATCTCAGGAACTGCAGAACCTCGATTGCCGCGCAGAAACCGGCCGTTCTTCCATCCAGACCAGCCTGCAATGCGAACGCATGATAAAAGGCAAGCCTGTGGAACTGAACCTGGATGCCTACGCAACCGGTGACAAAGTGACATCCCGACTGCGATGGGACAACAAACGCAGCGTCTCACATACGGGCGACATCAGTCTGACAAGCATCATCCGTCGCGACCTCTCCGACAGCCCCACCATAGATGCCAGGATGAACGACTCACACATCGTCATCGGGGACACGCTGTGGCAAATCAAGCCCGCAACCATCCGGTATCACAACAAGGTCATCGACGTGAAAGACCTCTCCATCAGTCAGGCACAAAGGCACATCAACATCGGCGGACGCATCTCCGAACTCGCCACCGACACCCTGCGGGCCGAACTGGCCGACATCGACATTTCCTACATCATGGACCTGGTGAACTTCCACAAGGTGGATTTCGACGGCAGGACAACAGGCAGCATCTATGCCACATCCCTGATGAAGAAACCCCTGGCCGATGCCTTCCTGCAGGTCAGGGACTTCACCTTCAACGCAGCAAACATGGGAGACATGGACCTCTATGCCAACTGGGGCAAGCAGGAAAGAGCCATCATCCTGGAGGCCGATATGAAAGGCCCCATGCCACAGCACAGAACCCAGGTGAGCGGCACCATCATTCCGGGCAAGGGAATGGAAGACGGGCTTAACCTGAACATCAAGACAAGCCATATAGACCTCTCATTCCTAAGCAAATACACACAAGGCATCTTCAGCAACCTGCAGGGTCGAGCTTCGGGTTGGACACGGGTTTACGGACCCTTCAAGCTGGTTAATCTGGAGGGCGATATGTTTGTCGATGAGATGAAGATGCACGTCCTGGCACTGGGAACCGACTACCATCTGGCAGGCGACAGCGTCACCCTGCGCCCCGACAACATCTGGCTTCGTGGCGGACATGTCTATGATCACATAGGAATTCCCGGGATGACGGAACACATGGCGACTGTGGATGCCCACCTGATGCACAACTCGCTGAAGGATCTGCGTTTCGACATCAACATCGATGCCCACAACTTCCTCGGCTACAACTTCCCCCATCAGGGCAGCATGAACTTCTACGGCGTAGCCTATGCCGATGCCCAGGTACACATGAGCGGTGAGCCTGGTACCGTAAACATCGATGTGTCGGCCACACCAATGCCCGGAACCACCATCATGTATAATGTAGCCACGCCTGGCACGGTCACCGAGACAGAGTTCGTGACGTATGGTCCCCTAACCACTCCGGATGGGGAGGATACTGCCACTGCCGCCATGGAGGCTGACGGAGAGATGCCGGAGAGTGGCACTGCCGACATTCACCTCAACTTCGACATCGATGCCAATCCCGATGCCCAGATACGGCTGCTGATGGACCCGCGAGCCGGAGATAACATCACGCTGGGCGGCAACGGACGCCTCCACGCCAACTACTACAACAAAGGACGCTTCCAACTGTTCGGCACCTATCGCATCAGCGAGGGCAACTACCGCATGTCCATCCGCGACCTTATCCGCAAGGACTTCACCTTCCAGCCAGACGGCACCATCATCTTCGGCGGCGATGCCATGAAGGCCGCACTCAACCTGAAAGCCACACACACCGTGCCCAACGTCTCCCTGGATGACCTGGGGACAAACGGATTGGGGCTCTCCAACACACGCGTCGATTGCATCATGAACATCGGAGGCATTGCGCGAGACCCCGTCATCACCTTCGACTTCGACATCCCCAATGCCAACGAGGACGAGAAACAGATGATCCGCTCGATGCTCAACACCGAGGAGGAACGCGACATGCAGGCCATCTACCTGCTCGGCGTGGGACGGTTCTACAGCTACGGGACTCTGCTCGACACGAGACAGACGAAGGGCGGAATGGCGATGAATTCGGTACTGAGCAGTGCCCTGAGTTCGCGTTTCAACCAAATCATGTCGCAGGCCCTGGGCGGAAGCAGCTGGTCATTCGGCACGAACCTGAGGACTGGCGAGGAGGGATGGGAACATCTGGATGTCGAGGGGCTGCTCAGCGGCAAGATGCTGTCGGGCAGGCTTATCTTCAATGGCAATTTCGGCTATCGCGAGAACAAATACAAGATGGGCAGCAACAACTTCATCGGCGATTTCGACATCCAGTATCGCCTCTCGCCCCGCAGCCCCTTCTCGCTGAAGGCCTACAACCAGACCAACGACCGCTACTTCACGCAGTCATCCCTCACCACCCAAGGCATCGGCATCAAGTTCCAGCGCGACTTCAACCGCTTCCTGGAAGTCTTCCACCGAAGCAAGAAGAAGTGACTCTTCGGGAGAACTGGTTCTACTACTTAACTACTGACTACTTAACTACTGACTACTTAACTACTGACTACTTAACTACTGACTACTTAACTACTGACTACTTCCTTCCGGTTTCAGGAAATAGACCTTTGCGCTTTTGCTGCCACGGCTCGTGATGGTGGCCGAACCCACAAGCCCACGATTCAGCTCGCGATAGGCAGTCGTGTAGGACAGACCGTTGAGTGCCGCATAGTCCTTGACGTGCATAAATCCCGCCTTGCGAAGGTACTGGATGGCTCGCTCGATGCGCTCCTCTTTTGTGTATTTCGACTTCCGCAGACGGTCTTCACCGCCACGTTCCAGCTTGCACTTAACAGCGACGGCTCTCACCAGCTCCTTGTCTGCCCTGAACCCCACGCCCGTCACTCCCAAGCTCGCCGCATTGAGTTTCCTGGTCCCTTCCTCGAAAGAATCCATCTCCCTCGACGTGAATTTGTTCAGACCGAGCTTGGCATGGAACGTCCCCAGCCCGTCAATCTTCACATTGAATCCTTTCGAAAGTTCATCAGCCAGCTGTTCGCACACAACCATTATTGCACCCTGGAGGACACTTGGCGGGAACATCCGGTTAAAGCGGTGGCACCGTTTTATGAAATCCCCTGTTTCCAGTGTTTCCTGCCGCTTCATCCGGTAATAGACCATAGGAGAGCCGGTGTTGTTGAGATCGGCTATTTCCTTCTTAATATACTTCGCCTTCATAATGCTATAAATAAAAGTTCATAGAAACCATATCTGTAATATAAGGAATTGAACCCCCATATAGAAAGAATAACAAAATCCCTATAGATATAAGTTAGAGAATCCATATTGAAAAGTTATACTATCCATGGCACAAAGATATAACATTCTATAATAAAAAATAATTTTCACGTCGAGAAAATATATATTCTCAACGAAAAAATACTTTTCCACGTCGAGGATAACTATATTCACGACGTGAAAATGACATTTTAATATAGAAGAAGGGATGTTTTTACCTAAGAGTTTAGAATATGTTATTATAGACTTTTGAACTTTTAAGTATAGAGAGTTTGAAACCCTTTAGCATAAAGCAAAAAAAGGAGCACCCGCAGATGGATGCCCCTCACTAACCTATTAAAACAGAAACTGCCCTCTATCGCAAAGGGACTTTTATCTTTTGACCCGCACCGGGCGGACAGGTCTGCCATAGCTGCATCTGGAGGCGTCCCAATCCCAATTACTATAACCATTTATTGTGTTGAAGACCAAACTGAACACATTAATCAGTTCAGTATGAATTCGCGAGGAGGACCAGTAGCCGCCATACCCGCCGTCATCATAGAAATGGTCTTTCCAATAGTAGCCAGTGGGAGGCATGAATATCCGGCCTCCGTTCGGGCCTGTCACAAGTATGCCGTTCACTCCATTCTGTTGAATACCCCTTATGGAGCAATTGTCCCTCAATTCATCCTGTTGTTCCTTTGAGGGCATGCACCATAATTCACCCATACGAACATGGGCTACGTCGTAGTCCGTGCCTGCGATGTCGTCTAAACCGATGTCGATATAGGAGCCATCCTGGTCAATTCTTCCGTCACCGTCAGTATCCTGACCATTAAGGAATATATAGCTTACATCGTCATATTCGCTCTTCTTATCTGTCTCGCCCCATGCATAGTAGCCTCCAACACACTCGGGCTTGTCTGCTCCGACGTTGCAGCAGCACCATTTCGTGCCGCTCGGCAATCCGAGGTCGATGGCATGGGGATGATTGTTGTCGGGACAAGTCAAACACACTCCATCGTCGAAGGTAATGCTGTCCAACTCGAAGATATCACACTCGATGGTCTGACCGTTTGTCTTGTGGAGCACGACTCTCTGTGCCCAGATGGTCTGCAAGCCTGCCACCATCAGCAGCAAGGCTGTAAGAATACTCTTTGTCTTCATCACATTATTTTTTATGCCTCTGTTGAGACGCGGCTGTAGGCGGGGGCGGACATGGGGCAGAAGTCCTTGTCGAGGTACTTGAAGTAGCCGGCAATGGCAATCATGGCGGCGTTGTCGGTGGTGTAGCTGAAGCGTGGGATGAATATCTTCCAGCCGTAGCGACGGGCATAGTCGTGGAAGGCATTGCGGAGGCCGGTATTCGCCGAGACGCCGCCAGCCACAGCGACCTGACGAATCTTCAAATCCTTGGCAGCGAGACGCAGTTTCTTCATCAGGATATCGACAATGGTCTTCTCTAATGAGGCGGCAAGGTCGCACTTGTGGTGCTCGATGAAGTCAGGGTCCTCCTTCAGCCAATCCCTCAGATTGTAGAGGAAACTGGTCTTCAGTCCGCTGAAGCTGTAGTCGTAGCCCGGGATGTTGGGCTTAGAGAAGGTAAAAGCATCGGGATTGCCCTGTCGAGCTAACTTGTCGATAATCGGCCCGCCGGGATAACCCAGCCCCATCACCTTGGAGCACTTGTCGATGGCCTCGCCCGCAGCGTCGTCGATGGTCTGGCCGATAATCTCCATATCCTTGTAGCTCTTCACGAGCACAATCTGGCTGTTGCCGCCACTCACCAAGAGGCAGAGGAAAGGGAACTCGGGCGACACATAATCGTCGCCCTCTGTATGGATGAAATGCGCCAAGACATGCCCGTGCAGGTGGTTCACGTCAATCATGGGAATGCCGAGAGACGCCGCCAGGCCTTTGGTAAACGACACACCCACAAGCAGCGAGCCCAGCAGACCCGGACCTCGGGTAAAAGCAATGGCACTGAGCTGTTCGCGTTCGATGCCGGCCTGCTTCAGAGCAGCATCCACAACCGGCACGATGTTCTGCTGGTGGGCGCGGCTCGCCAACTCTGGCACTACCCCACCGTAAGCCTCATGCACCGCCTGACTGGCCGTCACGTTGGAGAGCAAAATCCCGTCCCTCAGCACCGCTGCCGAAGTATCATCGCAGGAGCTTTCAATTCCCAAAATAAAACATTCTTCACTCTTCATTCTTCACTCTTAACTAGTAATAACTTCCACCCCGTTTTCTGTCATCAGGTAGGTATGTTCCCATTGGGCGCTGTCCTCTCCGTCTTCGGTCAGGACAATCCATTCCGTCTTGTCGTCCTCGTCGCCGCAGACGTACCAGTCGCCGGCGTTAATCATCGGCTCGATGGTGAACGTCATTCCGGGAACGAGCAGCATACCCGAACCCTTCTTGCCATAGTGCTCCACATCGGGCTCTTCGTGGAACTGAAGCCCCACCCCGTGTCCGCAGAGGTCACGCACCACGGTATAGCCGTTCTTGTGCGCATGTTTGGCAATCGCATTGCCCAGGTCGCCCACGAAGACATACGGCTCCAGGCAGACCTGCTCACCTATCTTGAGGCACTCCCATGCCACGTCCACCAAGCGTTGCCGCTCTGGGGTCGTCCTGCCGATGATGAACATGCGGCTGGCATCGGCATAGTAGCCGTCCAGGATGGTAGTGCAATCCACATTGATGATATCGCCTTCCTCCAGGATGTCATCCTCGCTGGGAATGCCGTGACACACCACGTCGTTGATGCTGGTGCAGCAGCTGTTGGGGTAGCCCTCGAAGTTCAGGGGCGCCGGGATGCCGCCGTGGCTGGTGGTATAGTCATAGACGATGCGGTCTATCTCTGCGGTACTCATACCCTCGCGAATCTTCTCCGCTACAGCATCGAGCACAGCAGTGTTGAGGACACCAGCCTTGCGGATGCCCTCTATCTGTTCCTGAGTCTTGATGAGGTCGCGTGTCGGCACCAGTTTGCCTTTTTCCTCCCACTCCATTATTTTGAGGTCCATCTCCGTCGGTGTCATACCGGCTGGAACAAACCAACGTGGCCCTTTATTTTTTTTCTTCTTGCTTGTCATCTTCAATCATCCAAATGACTAATTCGGGTGCAAAGGTACGTACTGGACTTTTAGTATCCGAAGATTTCCTCGAGCGAGATGCGGCGGATGGGTGCTATCTTTTCCAACGACGGGATGTCGAGTTCCTTCTCGTTACCCAGGATGTAGTAGCAGCCGTTCTTTCCGGCAACGTTGGCCTGCTCGAACGAGGCAATGTCTTGCAAGGTAAGATTCTGGAGATCTTCATAAACCTGCTTGTTGTAGTCGAAGTCGAAGCCCTGACGCTTGGCATTGAGATAAGCCATGATGACGCCGAACTTGGTGGTGCGCTGGCTGGCCATCTGCTTGACGAGGGCATCCTTGGAGATCTGGAAGGCAGCCTCGCTCTGAGGCATCCTGTCGAGTATCTCGCGGAACTGGTTGATGCAGTCCATCATCTTGTCGTTCTGGGTGATGATGTGCGTGGTGAAGCATTCGGGCTCGCCCTTCTTGCCGTTTGCGCGGTAAAATGCCCATGCATTGTAGGCCAAGCCGCGTGCCTCGCGCATCTCCTGGAAGACAATGCCGTTCATGCCGCCGCCGAAGTACTCGTTGTAGAGGTTGATGGCAGCTCGTTCGCTGAGGTTGGGCTGGCGTCCGTCGTTCTGGTACATACGCATGTAGATGTTCTTGGCATCGTAGGGAGCAATGAGTACCTCGGGCTTTTGTACTACCTGCAATTCGTAGGGTTTGCCTTCGGGTACGGGTTTCAGCGGCTGCTCTGTGGTGTGTAACTCGGTTACGCACTTATCCAGCTCCTTCTCTGAAAGGGGACCGTAGTAGAGAACGGTATGCTCGTACTGGGCAATGTTCTTCAGCAGGTCGAGCAGGGTCTGGGGGTCAGTCTCGCGCAGTTGCTGGGCCGTCATGTTGTCGCGAAGGGCATTGTGAGGTCCGTAGTTGACGTAGGAGTTGAACATGCTGAAGCAGCTCTGCTGGCTGGCTTTCTGGTCCTGGCGGTCTTTCAGGATGAGTCCCACCATCATGTCGTAGGCATTCTGGTCGGCCTTGGCACCGCGGAGCAGGTCCTCGAGCAGGGCGAGTGCCTCGGGCATGTTCTCGCTGAGTCCGCTCAGGCCAATGGTGATGACATCGCCATTTACGCTGACGGCATAGTTGCAGGCCAGTTTGTAGAACTGCTGCTTGACCTCTGCTGCTGTGAGCTTGTCGGTGCCGAGATAGTCGATATAGCTGGCAGCCACGTCATAGCGGTTGTCGTCCTCCTGTCCGAACTCATAGCGGAACTGCAGCTCGAACAGGCCGTTCTCGGTATTCTGCTTGTAGATGACGGGCAGCCCCTTGCCGGTATTGAAGAAGGAGAGGTCTTTCTCGAAGTCGAGGAACTGGGGCTCGATGGGTCCCACCTCTGTCTGCTGAATATCGGTGACGAACTGGCTCACCAGGTCGCGATTGGTGGGAATGGGCGTGATAGCGGGCTTGTCAATTTTTTTCTGAGTGTTGTCTTCGCCCTGGCGCTTATAGGCGGTAACATAGCCGTCGGTGAAGAAGCGGTTTGCGAAATCGACAACCTCCTGCTTTGTTATCTTGGCAAGACGGTCCAGGTGGCCCACCTGCTGCTGCCAGTCGATGCCGGTGATGAAGGATTCCAACATCTTCATGGTGCGGGCCTCATTGTGGTCGAGGCTCTGCAGTTCGCCAAGTTTCTTGTTGTTCAGAGCAGCGACGAGCAGGTCTTCGTCGAACTCTCCGCGCTTCAGCTTCTCTATTTCAGCGAGTATCAGGCCCTTCACCTCGTCGAGCGTCTGCCCTTCCTTGGGCGTACCCTCCAGCAGGAAAATGCCGTGGTCCATCAGGCTCTCCACACCCGACTGGGCAGACATCACCTTCATCTCCTGGTTCAGGTCGAGGTCCAGCAGTCCAGCCTTGCCATTGGAGAGGATGACATCGATGAGTTCCAATGTGTCGTTCTGCAAGGAAGAGGCACGTTCGCATCGCCACCCCATGAGGAGACTCTCGGCCTCCTGCCCCCACACGGTGGTATCAACGGGAGTCGTCAGGGGCTCCAGCTCGGGGAAGACAGGCTGGCTGACATCCTCGCCGGGCTGCCACTGTCCGAAGTATTTCTTCAGGATAGCCAGCGTCTTGTCGGGGTCGAAGTCACCCGCCATGCAGATGGCCACGTTGTTGGGCACATACCACTTGGCGAAGTAGTTCTTGATGTTCGTGATGGAGGGATTCTTCAGGTGCTGCTGTGTGCCGATGGTGGTCTGAGTGCCGTAGGGATGCGTGGGGAAGAGTTTGTTCGTCAGGGCGTTGTACTGCTTCTCCGAATCGCGGCTGAGGCTGATGTTGTACTCCTCGTAAACGGCCTCGAGCTCGGTGTGGAATCCTCGGATAACCATGTTCTGGAAGCGGTCGGCCTGAATCTTGGCCCAGTTGTCAATCTCGTTGGAGGGGATGTCCTCCATGTAGCACGTCACGTCGTTCGAGGTGAAGGCATTCGAGCCCTCGCTGCCGATGGCTGCCATCAGCTTGTCGTACTCGTTGGGAATGAAGTACTGGGCTGCCACCTGCGAAACGCTGTCAATCTCGTGGTACTTCTGGCGGCGTGTAGCTTCGTCGGTGATGGTGCGATACTCCTCGTAGCGCTGTTCTATCTCGTCGAGGAGCGGCGCCTCGGCCTCCGGGTCGGTGGTACCGAACTGAGTCGTACCCTTGAACATCAGGTGCTCCAGATAGTGTGCCAGGCCGGTTGTCTCGGCAGGGTCGTTCTTGGAACCAGTGCGTACAGCGATAAAGGTCTGAATCCTGGGTTCCGCCTTGTTGACGGAGAAATAGACCTTCAGGCCGTTGTCGAGTGTGTAGATGCGCGTCTGCATGGGGTCGCCATCGACGCTTTCGTAGTTATTGCTGCCAGAGCATGACAACAGACAGCAGACGACAGACAATAAACAATAGAAAAGAAATTTGTTTGACATCATGTTATTTACTATTTTATGATTTACTATTTGTTTTAAATGAGCCTAAGGGTTTGCAAAATTACAACATATTTTACGAAACGCAAAACATTCCGACAAAAAACATCTTGCTTCTTTGGCTGCATGGGTAAATAATACTATCTTTGCAAGGCGATATGCACATATATTTTAATATGAAATACTTCTTTCTCACAGTTATCTGTACAATTCTTTCCATTGGCAAAGTCCTGGCGCAGGAGTTCATCCTGCCGATGGGCTATCAGGAGCCCTGGACGGGCAAGTTGCTCTTCAATAGCGAAGGCGGCTACAATACCGGCGGCACACACGGCTGGGAACAGCTCTACGAAGCCCAGAAAGGCGACGTCTATACCATCACCATGCCCACCGCATGCCATGAGGCAGAATACGGAAGGGTTCAGTTCAAGACCCCCATTACCCTGCAAGCCAGACACTCCTATCGCTTTGTCATGTCCATTCAGGCCGACAAAGAAATCCCCGGCGTACAGATTGCCCTGAGCGAAAACGAGGATGACGAAATCAGCCTGGTGAGCTCATCCTTCAACCTCCCCGCCAACAAGAAAGCCACGTTTACCCGTAGCAACCTCACAGGTATCGACATAAAAGATGCCAAGATTGCCCTGGCTTTCCCCACCACAGAAGACGATGTCACCATCACACTGTCCAGCATTACCATCTACGACCAGACGCTGGGACGAGAGCTCTGGACAGGCACTTCCTACTACAACTGGTGCTACTACGCCAACGAAGAGGGACAGCGCATCCCGGATATGGAGATTGAGGGACGCACCGAAACACTCAGTTGGACACAGGCCAACTATGACGACTCCGCCTGGGAAGAGGCCGTGATGCCCATCGGAAGCAGCGATGTCAGCTTTATTCATACAGTATGGCCGCTTGGCGACAACACGAACTTCTGGTTCCGCCGCAACTTCACACTCCAGGAAGTCAATGCCAAGTCCCGCTACATGCTCAATGTCCTGCATGACGACAGCTACCGCATCTGGGTGAACGGCGAATTATTCGACGAGGCAAGCGACTGGACAACCGGCACGAATGCCGTGAAGCTGGAAATTCCCGCCGACCTGCTGAGGAATGGCAATAACGTCATCGCTGCCTACGTTCAGCAGAACTGGGGCGGCAAGCTCTATGACTGCGGCCTGACCGAGGAAAAGGACTTCTATGAGGATTACGACCCGGATGCCGACCTCTCGAAGCTCCTCATCAATGAGATACAGGTGGGTAACATCGACCAGTACATCGACTACTCCTGGAACTACGGAGCCTGGGCAGAGTTCTACAATCCCACAGCGGAAAACATACAGCTGGACGGCCTCTATGTCTCGGACGACAAGAATGACCCCACCAAGTTCCAGCTTCCTACAGGGACTGGCGTGGTGAAGTCCGGAGATTTCAAGGTCATCTACTTCGACCACAACTCCGCCGACGGAACCTTCGGCGACACAGCCTGGCGGCAGGTACGCTTCAAACTGCAGAACGACGGCGGCACGCTGTACCTCTTCGATACTGACGGCAAGCTGCTGACCTCTGCCGATTACCCCGGGCTCATTCCGCGATGCTCCTGGGCTCGCAAGCGGGACGGCGGGAAGGAATGGGGATGGACAGGAGAACCCTCATTGGGTACCTCGAACAACGGCAGTGATTTTGCAGAGTTCCGTCTGGAGGCTCCGGAGGTCGATACCGATTCGCGCCTTTTCACCGACCCCTTTACCGTACAGGTTGCCATCCCCGATGGTGCCACTCTGCGCTACACGACCGACGGCACTCCGCCAACTGCCGCACACGGCAAGACAAGCACAGACGGCACATTCAGTATCAGTGCCACCACCATACTGCGCTTTGGCCTTTTCCAGCAGGGCATGCTCCCCAGCCAGATCGTCACACGCAGCTACATCTACCGCAGCAAAGACTATTATCTGCCAGTCATCTCCATCACAACAGACCCCGACAACCTCTACGACGGGAAAATAGGCGTTTATACCGATGGCGTCAACGGAGTGAGCGGACGCAATCACGGCGCCTCCAATATCAATATGGACTGGGAACGCCCCGTCAACTTCGAGTACATCACCCCCGAAGGCGAGATGGCTATCAACCAGGAAGCAGAATTTGTCATTTCGGGCGGTTGGAGCCGCCATTACGCCCCCTCATCCTTCAAGATAAAGGGAACCAACCGCTACGAAGGCAAGAAGACCATCGACTACTGGCCTTTATTCCCGTACAACCCGCACCACAAGTACCGCCAGATAATGGTTCGCAACGGCGGCAACGACAACAATTCTAAGGAACATGGGCGGGTGCGCGACGCCATCACCCAGCAAGTGCTTCTCTCCAGCGGTTTCTATTGCGATTGCCAGGACTACCAGCCTGTTCATGTTTTCTTCAACGGTCGCTACCTGGCCCAACTGAACCTGCGCGAGCCCAACAACCGCTATCACGGCTATGCCTATTATGGCTATGACGATGACGAGATGGATGCCTTCGAGTACTCCAACGGCTACTTCCAGATGGCAGGCACGAAGGATGCCTTCAACCGGTGGAAGTATCTCGCCCCAGGTTGTTCCACACCCAGCACCTACGAAGAGCTGAAACAACTGATCGATATCGACGAGGTGACAAATTTCTTTGCCGCCATCAGCTATATCGGCTGTAGCGACTGGATCTGCAACAACAACAACGTCAAGGGCTATCGCTCCCTACCCGACGGCAAGTTCCACCTTACGCTGCACGACCAGGACTGGGGATGGAGCAACGGTAACGGCGTGGCGCTGCTCGAAGGCAATTACGGCAACGAACTGCTCGGCATATACAACAACATGAAACGCAGCAGCGCAGATTTCCGCCGTCGCTTCATCGATGCCTATTGCATCCTGGGCGGCAGCGTCTTCACCAAGGACCGCTGCCTCGCTATCGGTGACAGCATCTGCCGACTCGTGGAACCGGCCCTCGCCCTGGAAGGAAAAGGGCCTTGGACCTCCTACAACGAACAGAAGTCACGCATGATTGGATTGACTTCCAGAACCAGCCGCATGAACTCTCTGAAATCGGCATACGGACTCGGCAGCGGGATGGCTGTGAAGTTCAACGCCAACGTGCCAGGAGCAGCTTTCCTCATCAACGGTCAACCCGTTCCCACTGCAACTTTCGACGGCACACTCTTCGCTCCTGTCACCCTGGAAGCATCGGCTCCTGCCGGTTACAACTTCGTGGGATGGAGCAAGAGCGGCAACGCTAAGGTTACACCTATCCACAAAGGTGACAGCTGGAACTACTGGGACCGAGGCTCGCTCGACAATACCGGATGGCAGACCGGATCTATCAGTTGGCCTGAGGGTCCTTCTCCTCTGGGCTACGGAAAAAGTTCTATCGTCACAACCCTCAGCTACGGAGGTGACAGCAGCCAGAAATACCCCACCTATTACTTCCGCAAGAGCCTCTCGGTTCACAACGATCCTTCTGAAATAGCGTCCCTGACGCTCAACTTTACTGCAGACGACGGTTTTGTGGTATATATTAACGGAACGGAAGCCTGCCGCTATCTGTTGCCAGATGGCGAAATCACCTACGAAACATACGCTACAACTTATGCTCCTGACAATCCCGACTCCGGTACTATCGAACTACCCGTGGGACTACTGCGCAAAGGCGAGAACATCATCGCTGTGGAGGTTCACAACAATGTACCAGGCTCGACAGATATCTACTGGGATGCAGAGATAAGTTACAGCATTTCTTCCGGCACTGCTATTGTCAGCTACGAACGCACGCTTCGTCTCGACACCGATGCCGACACTCAGATACAGGCTATCTTCAAACCACTACACCCCGATTGTCTTGTGGCTGCAGGCTCTCCACCTGTCGTGATCAACGAGGTAAGTGCCGGCAATACGGTAGCTGCCAACGAATACGGCAAGCGCAACGACTGGATTGAGCTCTACAACACCACCAACCAGGACATCGACCTCGAAGGTATGTTCCTCACCGACGACCCCGCCGTACCAGAAAAGTACTGTATCACAAGGACCTCCGTCAGTGGTAATGGTCAATGGTCAATGGTCAATGGTCAATCCACCATCATTCCCGCTCACGGATACTATGTCGTATGGGCTGACAAGGTCGATCCCCTGCGCCAATTGCATACAGGCTTCAAGCTTGAAAACAGTAACGAACAGAGTGTTACCATCACAGCCGCCGACCACTCCTGGAGCGACTGCCTCGTCTATCAGGCACACAATGGTGATGAAAGCGTAGGGCGCTATCCCGACGGCGGCAAGCGTATCTACCGCATGACGCGCCCAACAATTGATGCCACCAATACCCTTACCTCTTACAGCGAGTGGCTAAGCGGCATCGACGAAAACTTCGACGAAGAAACCTTCCTAGATGCCATCACAGATATTGCACAGGACGATAGTTCAATCGATAACCAGTCTTCTATGATATTCACCATCGATGGCATAAAACTGAATCGTCCGCAGCGTGGTATCAACATTGTCCGTACGACAGGTGCCGACGGAAAAATTTCCTTCAAACGACTGCTTGTGAAATAACACCTTATGGTTTCTATAGATAATATAAGCGTTGAGTTCAGTGCACGTCCGCTTTTCACGGATGTCAGCTATGTGATAAACGACCACGACCGCATTGCACTCGTTGGCAAAAATGGTGCCGGAAAAAGCACTATGCTGAAGATAATTGCAGGCCTCCAGCAGCCAACAAGTGGAACCGTCAGCGTGCCGCGAGATGCCACGATTGCCTACTTGCCCCAGGTTATGACACTCACCGACGAGCGTACCGTTCGCAAGGAGACAGAACGTGCCTTCGAGCATATCACAGAGATGGAGCAAGAGCTGAAAAAACTCAACAACCAACTTGCAGAACGCACTGATTACGAAAGCGAAGCATATATGGAGCTCGTGGAACGCTTCACGCATCTGAACGAGCATTTCCAGATGATTGGAGGCATGAATTATCAGGCCGAATTGGAGCGCACTTTACAAGGACTTGGTTTCCGAAGAGAAGATTTAGACCGTCCGACTGGCGAGTTCAGCGGAGGTTGGCGAATGCGTATCGAATTGGCGAAACTGCTACTCCAACATCCCGATGTCCTGCTCCTCGACGAGCCCACAAACCATCTCGACATCGAGAGCATCCAATGGCTCGAAAACTTCCTTGCTACAAGTGCGAATGCCGTTGTACTCGTCAGCCATGACCGTGCCTTCATCAACAACGTCACCAACCGCACAATAGAAATTTCTTGCGGCCGCATCTACGACTACAAAGTTAAGTACGATGAATACGTTACTCTACACGCAGAGCGACGCGAACAGCAGCTGCGTGCCCTGGAGAACCAACAAAAAGAGATTGCCGATGCGCGAGCCTTCATTGAACGCTTCCGCTACCAAGCCACAAAAGCCATTCAGGTTCAGCAGAAGATAAGGCAACTGGAGAAGATTGTGCCCATCGAGGTGGATGAAGTAGATAACAGTGCCCTGCACCTTAAATTCACTTGCTCGATGCGAAGCGGAGACTTCCCTGTAATCTGCGATGAGGTGGGCAAGACATACGGCGAGCATTGTGTCTTCAGCGGCGTGAACCTGACAATAAGACGCGGCGAAAAGGTAGCTTTCGTTGGGAGAAACGGCGAAGGCAAGACGACGCTCGTGAAATGTATCATGGGCGAGATACCTTTCGACGGCACACTAAAAGTCGGACACAACGCACAAATCGGTTACTTTGCCCAAAACCAGGCACAGCTACTCGAAGGTGAATACACTGTCTTCGAAACGATTGACCGTGTGGCGAGAGGCGACATACGCACGAAGATACGCGACATCCTCGGAGCATTCATGTTCGGTGGCGAGGCCGGAGACAAGAAGGTGAAGTTCCTTTCGGGAGGCGAACGAACACGCCTGGCGATGATAAAACTCCTGTTGGAGCCAGTGAACTGCCTCATCCTGGACGAACCCACGAACCATCTGGACATGCGCTCGAAAGATGTACTCAAGGCTGCCATCCGCGACTTCGACGGCACGGTTATCGTCGTTAGTCACGACCGCGAATTCCTCGATGGACTCGTCACAAAAGTCTATGAGTTTGGCGGAGGCAAGGTGCGCGAACATATTGGCGGCATCTATGACTTCCTCAGAAACAAGAATATAGAGAATCTGAATCAGTTGAACAAAACAGTGCAACCCCTCTCCAACTCCCCTATAAAGGGGGAGCATAACAACCCATCCCCATTAAGGGGAGTAGGGTCTGCTGGGGCAGCTTCCTACGCTGAACAGAAGGCTCAGGCTCGTGAGCAGAAGAAACGCGAAAAGGCCCTCCAAGAAGCTGAAGATAAGGTGACACAACTCGAAGCCGCCATTCGCATCCTTGAAGACCAAATGTCCACTCCGGAAGGAAGTCAGGATGTCTCGCTCTACGAAAAACATGGACGTTTGAAAACCCAGCTCAAGAAAGCCGAGGAGGAATGGGAGGCGCTGATATAATAATATTTCAAGATTGATAAATTCAAAATAACGAAAATAAAATAAAATAAAAAACATGAAGAAAAATCTCATCACAGCATTTGCCCTTGCAGCAATGGCAACTGCTTGCACACAAAACGGCAAGCAACTAGCATCTGGCATCGACCTTGCCAATCTCGATTCAACCTATCTGCCCGGTACGGACTTCTATATGTATGCAACAGGTGGTTGGCAGAAAGCGCATCCTCTGACGGCAGAATACAGCCGATTCGGCTCCTTCGACCAACTCCAGGAAGACAATAACAAACGTCTTCGCTCGCTCATAGACAGCGTGGCTTCCCAACAAAACGAGCCTGGCAGCATCGAACAAAAAATCGCCGACCTCTATAATAGCGCTATGGACAGCGTAAACCTGAACGAACACTACTGGGGTGCTTTGGAAGGGTTCCTGTTGTGCGACGGCTACCAATGTTCTCCCGAAATTACTAAGAACTGGCTCGCAGAGGTTTGGCCTCGCATGCAACGCCAAGGCGTCCGTGGATTGTTCGGCATGTATATCGAAGCAGACGAGAAGGACTCGAAGAACAACCTTGTTTTCATCGTACAGGGCGGACTCACACTGGGACAGAAAGACTACTATGTTGACAACGACCCGAGGACGCAGGAGATTCGTAAGTCTTACCTGAAGTACATCTCCGACCTTTGCATCCACTCGGGCTTTGGCGAGAAGGACGCTCAGCGCATTGCTGAGGATGTATTGCGCATCGAGACGCGCCTCGCCTTTGCCAGCAAGAGCCGCACAGAACTCCGTGATCCCGAGGCCAATTACAATAAGCTCTCCTATGACGAACTCAAAGAGCAGTTTCCAGGCATCGACTGGGACGGTTTCTTCGGCAATTTCGGAATGGAAGGCGTAAAGGAAGTGTGCCTCGGTCAGCCGATAGCCATTCACGAAGCAGAGAAAGTGCTGAAGGAAGAGACGCCCGAAGCCCTTCAGAATCTCTACTTGTGGCATGCTCTCGATATGGTATCTTCCTATATCGATGATGAGAGTCGAGCCCTGAACTTCGGCTTCTACGGCAAAGTAATGAGTGGCAAGCAGGAAGACCGTCCACGTTGGAAGCGAGCTGTATCTGCTGTTGAAAATGGTCTTGGAGAAGCACTCGGACAGCTCTATGTGGCAAAGTATTTCCCGCCAGAAGCCAAACAGCGCATGGAGAAGCTAATCGCCAATCTGCAGATTGCACTTGGTGAACGTATCGATGTCCAAGACTGGATGACTGACGAGACAAAGAAGGTAGCAAGAGAGAAACTCGATGCCTTCTACGTTAAGGTGGGTTACCCCAACAAATGGAAAGACTACAACGACCTGGAGATTGGTGACAACTACCTCAATAATATGCTTGCTGTGGGCGAATGGGAGATTAAAGACATGATTCGCACCAAACTGAACAAACCCGTTGACCACGATGAATGGTACATGACACCGCAGACAGTCAACGCCTACTACAACCCCACGACCAACGAAATCTGCTTCCCTGCCGGCATCCTGCAACCGCCATTCTTCGACATGCAGGCCGACGACGCCTTCAACTATGGTGCCATCGGCGTTGTCATCGGTCATGAGATGACGCATGGCTTCGACGACCAAGGCAGCAAATACGACAAAAACGGCAACCTCGTCAAGTGGTGGACAGAGGAAGATACCAAGCGCTTCGAGGAGCGCATCCAGGTTATGCGTGCATTCCATGATAGTATTGAAGTCCTTCCAGGTCTTCATGCCAACGGTTCACTCACACTCGGCGAGAATATGGCAGACCATGGAGGCCTGATGGTTGCTTTCCAAGCCTTCAAGAACGCAACTGCCAAAGCACCTTTGGCAGACATCGACGGCTTCACACCCGAACAGCGATTTTTCCTGGCTTACGCCAATGTCTGGGGACAGAACATCCGCGACGAAGAGATACAAAAGCGTGTCAAGAGCGACCCGCATCAACTGGGCATGTGGCGTGTGAACGGACAGATGCCACACATCGATGCCTGGTACGACGCCTTCAGCATCACCGAAGCCGACCCGATGTTCGTTCCCAAAGAAAAGCGGGTCACCATCTGGTAACTGATTAAATAGTTTAACAATATGAGACACCTTTTCTTGTCAATCACATTCTTCGTTACAGCCGTTTCACTGTCTGCCCAGAATCACAAACTATGGTATAGCCATCCTGCTCAGCATTGGCTCGAGGCCCTGCCAATAGGCAATTCCCATCTGGGAGCGATGGTTTATGGTGGCACAGACATCGAAGAAATTCAACTGAACGAAGAAACCTTTTGGAGCGGTTCACCCTACGAAAACAACAGCAGTGAATCACTGACACAACTTCCCGAAGTACGCCGACTAATCTTTGAAGGCCATGAGCGTGAGGCCGAAAAGTTGTTGGACCGTTATTTCATAAAAGGGCCTCACGGTATGCGCTTTCTGCCGATGGGCAGCCTAAAGATGAATCTTGGTCACAAGGATGTAACCGGCTATCGGCGTGAACTAAACCTCGGCAATGCAACTGCCACAACCTCATACATATATAATAATGTAAAGTATGAGCGTACCGCCTTTGCCTCGCTTGCCGACAGTGTCATCATCATCCATCTAAAAGCCAACAAGAAAGGGAAACTCAGTTTCACATTGTCATATCAGAGTCAGTTGCCTGCAAAAGTAGAATCTGAACATTCCTGTCAGAGCTCGTTGGTGGAAGGCTCTAGACATATTGGAGGTCGTCTGTTTGCAACCGTTCAGGGTGTGGAACAGGAAGGAGTGAAGGCTGGTCTGACGGCTAAGTGTCAGGTTGGTCTGCGCATGGAGGGTAAAGATGCACGTATCTCATTTCCAGAATCTGCTATTCAAGTCGAGAATGCTGATGAGGTAACCATCTATATTTCTGCCGCCACGAACTTTGTCAACTATAAGGACGTCAGTGGAGATGCCACTAAGAAAAACAAGCAACTACTTAATATGGCCGAGAAGATTCGCTTCCCAGAACTGCTGAAACGTCATATTGCGAAATACCAGCAACAGTATAATCGCGTCTGCCTTACTCTTCCTAAGAGCAACACCTCAAGCATTGAGACCGACAAGCGTTTGGCTACCTTCGAAAAGTCACAATCAGACCTTGATATGGTATCCTTGATGATGCAATATGGCCGTTACCTGCTCATTTGCTCGTCGCAACCTGGAGGACAACCAGCCAACCTGCAAGGTGTGTGGAACGACAAGAAGGATGCTCCATGGGACTCGAAGTACACCATCAACATCAATGCCGAGATGAATTATTGGCCTGCCCTCGTCGGAAACCTTGCAGAAACACAGGAGCCTTTCTTCAGCATGGTTAAAGATCTGAGCAAAACAGGTGCCAAGACGGCAAAGGAGATGTATGGCTGCAACGGATGGGTAGCACATCACAACACCGACCTTTGGCGAATTGCCGGTCCCGTAGACGGCACACCCTGGGGAATGTTCCCAACAGGCGGAGCCTGGCTAGCCACACACATCTGGCAGCACTATCTGTTTACCGGTGATAAGGAGTTCCTGGAGGAGTACTACCCTGTAATAAAAGGCGCAGCCGATTTCCTGGTTAGCTATATGCAGGAATATCCTGCTACGGGCGAAGTGAAACATGCTGCTGGATGGATGATGACTGTTCCAACCGTCTCTCCCGAGCATGGCCCTCAAGGCAAAGGTACCAATGTCACGGCAGGGTCTACAATGGACAATCAGATTGCCTTCGACATACTCTCTCAAACACTACAGGCCGCAAAAGTGCTTGGAAAAGATGGCACCTCACTTTCCTCTATTTACTCTTCACTCCAAAAACTTCCTCCCATGCAGATTGGCCGCCACCAACAACTGCAAGAGTGGCTCATAGATGCCGATGACCCCAAGGACGAACACCGTCACATCTCCCACCTCTATGGTCTATACCCATCAAATCAGATATCGCCTTACAACCATCCAGATCTCTATACGGCAGCCGGTAACACGTTGAAACAGCGCGGCGATATGGCCACAGGATGGAGCCTTGGATGGAAAACCAATTTCTGGGCTCGTATGCTGGACGGCAATCATGCATTCCAGATAATCAAGAACATGCTGCATCTGCTACCCAGTGATTCGAAGGCAAGAGAGTTCCCACTTGGTCGCACATATCCTAATCTGTTCGATGCCCATCCACCCTTCCAGATTGATGGTAACTTCGGCGTCTCGGCAGGCATCTGCGAGATGCTCTTGCAGAGTCACGATGGTGCAGTGCATCTGCTGCCAGCTCTCCCTGATACTTGGAATCAAGGCGAAGTGAAAGGGTTGCGAGCACGTGGGGGCTTCATTATCAATGAAAAATGGAATAACGGGCGATTGGTTCAAGCCTCTATCCAATCCATAATCGGTGGTGTGATTCGATTACGCTCTTATGTACCACTGAGAGGTAAAGGCCTCCAAAAAGCTATTGGTAGCTGCCCTAATCCACTGCTGCAAAGCGCTCAAGTCAAAGAGCCTCTAAAATCAGAAAAGCTAAAGGAATCAATGCAACTCATTCCGTTGAAAAAAATCTACGAATACGACCTCAGAACCCAACCCGGGCAAATCTATACAGTAAAAATTGCGGAATAAACTGAATTATGGAATCAGAAGGAATAAAGGGTATCACATGTAACAGTCCCATTGAGGCTGAAGGGCTTCGTTCTGCTCTGCACGAAATTGGCATAGAGAGTGACATTTTTGATGAGACAAACAGTAAGGTCGCCCGAGGCATTCTCGACCAAACAACTGACGTTCTTGTCAAGGAAGAAGACTACGAGCAGGCCAAGCAGGTCTATCAATCGCTACAAGCCGAACAACACATCGCTACGCCCTGGTGCCCGAAATGCGGAAGCGAGAATGTGGCTGTGCAAAAGAAAAAGAACGCAACAACCAGACAATTGCCTCGCATATTGGCAACGCTTCTGATGTGGATTCCAATCGGTGTCTGCACGACAGAGAAGTTCGTCTGCAACGATTGCGGGCACCGGTGGGAACGCTGACAAATGATGAATTGAAGCAGTATTGATAAAAAATCTGTCCTGGCATTTTGCAGTCTCAAAATATTATCGTATCTTTGCACCCGCTTTTGAAGCCGTGTGATGGCGAATTAAGCACAAAAACTTAATTTATAGTAACACAAAAAAACAAAAAAAAATGAAAAGTATTGACGTAAAAGGTACAGCCCGCACCGTAACCGGCAAGAAGGCTAGTCGTGACATCCGCAAGGCAGGCGCAGTTCCCTGCAACCTCTATGGTGAGGCTAAGGGCGAGAACGGTCTGCCCGTAGCAATGAGCTTCAGCGCCACGCAGGAAGAGCTCCGCAAGCTGGTCTATTCTCCCGACATCTACAGCGTGAACCTCAACATCGATGGCAAGGAGTGCAAAGCTATCATGAAGGAACTCCAGTTCCACCCCGTTACCGACAAGCTTCTCCATGTGGATTTCTATGAAATCAACGAAACGAAGCCCATCGTTATGGAAGTGCCTATCAAGTTGAACGGTCTGGCAGAAGGCGTGAAGGCCGGTGGTAAGCTCGCTGCAAGCGTGCGCAAGCTGAAGGTTCGTGCGCCCTACACTGCAATTCCCGAGCAGCTCAACATCGACGTAACTAACCTTGGTCTCGGTAAGACCATAAAAGTGGCTGAGCTCAGCTTCGAAGGCCTCGAGATAGTGACCAGTCCCAGCGTTGTTGTCTGCCAGGTGAAGATGACCAGAAGCGCCATGAGCGCTGCCGCAAAGGCTGAATAATGAAGTACCTCATTGTTGGGTTGGGTAACATCGGCCCCGAGTACGACGGAACCCGCCACAATATCGGATTTAGAGTATTGGACGCCCTGGCTAAGGCGTCCAATACTGCTTTTGAAGACCGCCGCTACGGTTTTGTGGCCCACATGCGCGTCAAGAACGCGGAACTGGTGCTGCTGAAGCCATCGACCTACATGAACCTCTCCGGCAACGCTGTCCGCTACTGGTTGCTGCAGGAAAACATACCCGTGGAGAACATGCTGGTCGTCGTAGATGACCTGAGTCTGCCCCTGGGTGCAATCCGCATTAGGCAAGGAGGCAGCGACGGCGGGCACAACGGGCTGAAACACATTGCCCAGATACTGGGAGGACAGGGCTACAACCGTCTCCGGTTCGGCATTGGAAACGATTTTCCACGAGGTACGCAGATAGATTTCGTCCTCAGCGGTTTTTGCCCAGAAGAGGAGCAAATCGTCAACGAAAGGGCTCTGGTGGCCTGCGATGCCATCAAGGCATTCGCCCTGAGCGGCATCCAATTCGCCATGTGCAATTACAATAACAAGTGAAGAGTTAAAAATTAACTATGAATACTGAACTAACTAAAAGATTCCTTAAATACGTCAGCTTTGACACTCAGAGCAGCGAGGAGGCAACAAAGTGCCCAAGTACTGAAAAGCAATTTGCTTTGGCAGAATACCTGCGTGATGAACTAACGGCAATAGGTCTGACAGAGGTGGAAATGGACGAGCACGGCTATGTTTATGCCTCTCTGCCCGCAAATGCCGACAAATCAGTTCCAACGATTGGTTTCATTGCCCACATGGATACAAGTCCCGATTGCAGCGGAGCCAATATCAAGCCGCGCATCATCGAGAACTACGACGGATCGGACATTGTACTCTGCAAGGAAGAGAATATCGTAACAACCGTCAGCCAATTCCCGGAACTCAAGGAACACATTGGCGAGGACCTGATTGTCACCGACGGCCACACCCTGCTCGGAGCAGATGACAAGGCTGGCATTGCCGAGATTGTCACCGCGATGACCTATCTGATGGCGCATCCCGAAATCAAGCACGGTAAGATTCGCGTCGCCTTCAATCCCGACGAGGAGATTGGCGCAGGAGCGCACCTGTTCGATGTCGAAAAATTCGGTTGCGAGTGGGCATACACGATGGACGGCAGCGAGGTGGGCGAACTGGAGTTCGAGAACTTCAACGCCGCCAGTGCAAAAATCCTGATCAAAGGCTGCAATGTGCATCCAGGCTACGCCAAAGGCAAGATGAAAAATTCCTGCATCATTGCTTCAGAGTTTCAGGCATTACTTCCTGATAATGAAAGACCTGAGACAACAGAAGGATATGACGGATTCTTCCATCTGACAGGTATGAGCGGCACCGTCGAGGAGGCTCAGCTCAGCTACATTATCCGCGACCACGACAGCGAAAAGTTCCAGCATCGCAAACAAGTAGTACTCGATATTGCCGAGAAGCTTAATACAAAATACGGACAGGGCACAGTGACAACAGAAGTAAAGGACCAATATTATAATATGTTGAGTCAATTGCAGGACAAGCCACAGGTTACCGACATAGCCAAGCGAGCCATTGAAGAGGCTTGCGGCTTCTGTAACGTAGTACCTATTCGAGGCGGCACAGACGGCGCACAGCTCAGCTTCAAGGGACTCCCCTGCCCCAACATCTTCGCCGGAGGACTGAACTTCCACGGACGCCACGAGTTCGTTCCCATCCAAAGCATGGAGAAGGCAATGATGACAGTCGTGAATATCTGTGAGCTCGTGGGCCTCACCCCAACCCTCTCCAAGAGAGAGGGAGAATAATGCCCAATGTTCAATGAATAACGAGGCTCGGATAGACAAATGGCTTTGGGCTGCGCGAATCTTCAAGACACGCACCATCGCTGCTGCCGCTTGTAAGAAAGGGCAAGTCTGTTTGGATGGTGCAGTTCTCAAAGCCAGCCGAATGATTAAGGCAGGCGATGTGGTAAGCGTCCGCAAACCGCCCATCACCTATAGCTTCCGGGTGCTTCAACCCATCGAAAAACGCGTCGGAGCAAAGCTTATACCAGAGATACTGGAGAACGTCACATCACCAGAGCAATACGAACTGCTCGAGATGAGCAAGATAAGCGGCTTCGTCGGCAGAGCCAAAGGCACAGGCCGTCCCACAAAAAAAGAACGCCGCAGCCTCGACGATTTTAGGGAGGATGTACCCGAGTTCTTCGCCGACTTCGATTTCGACCTGGAAGACAGCGATGAACTATGAACTATGAATTCATAACTATGAACTAACATGATAGACCGCATTACCGTTGACAAGATACTAGATGCTGCGAACATCGTGGATGTTGTTTCCGACTTCGTCACGCTGAAACGTGCCGGAGCCAATCTGAAGGGACTATGCCCCTTCCACGATGACCGTACTCCCTCGTTCATGGTATCGCCGGCCCGCAACTACTGCAAATGCTTTGCATGCGGCGAAGGTGGAAGTCCTGTGGGGTTCATCATGAAGCACGAACAGCTCTCCTACCCCGATGCACTACGCTATCTGGCAAAGAAGTACGGCATCAAAATTGAGGAGAAGGAGCTGACGCAAGAAGAAATACAATCCAGGGGTGACAGAGAAAGTATGTTCATTCTCAACGAATGGGCACGCGACTGGTTTAAGAATCAGCTATGGGAAACGCCCGACGGTCGGGCAATAGGTCTTGCATATTTCCGCGGACGTGGCTTCCGCGATGATATCTTGGAGAAGTTCCAGGTTGGTTATTGCCCCAACAGCCGCGAGGTATCCCTATCCGCAGATGCACTGAAAGCTGGTTATCAGGAGCGCTATCTTGTGAACAACCAGAATGAAATGGAGCCTCGCCTGAGTGTCGGTACAGGATTGAGTCTGAAGCGCGAAGATGGCAAACTGCGCGACCGCTTTTTCGGACGAGTAATTTGGCCTATCTATACCGTTAGTGGTCGCGTTGCAGGCTTCGGAGGTCGTGTCCTCGATGCTGCCACGAAGGGTGTATCTATCAAATACCAGAACTCCCCCGAAAGCATCATCTATAGCAAACGCAAGGAACTCTTCGGCCTCTTCCAGGCGCGGCAGGCCATTCGTAAAGCCGACCTCTGCTACCTTGTGGAAGGATATACCGACGTTATGGCGATGCACCAGCAAGGCGTGGAGAATGTCGTCGCTTCCTCCGGCACAGCCCTCACGACCGACCAGATACGACTCATTCATCGTATCACCAACAACATCACAGTTATTTTCGACGGAGACGATGCTGGCATACACGCCAGCGAACGCGGTATTGATATGTTGTTGGCAGAAGGCATGAATGTCAAGCTGCTTCTGCTTCCAGATGGCGACGATCCCGACAGCTTTGCCAGGAAGCACACTGCCACCGAATACCAGCAATACCTGCAAGAGAATCAGGTTGATTTCATCACCTATAAAGCCTCACATGCCGGAGGAACCAAGAAAAGTGATCCCGATGTTCAGGAGCGTCTCATCCACAATGTTGCAGAGAGTATTGCCGTCATCCCCGACGAGATAAAGCGAACCATCTATATCCGTCATGCTGCACAGCAATTACAAATGCCTGAACGACTTATAACTGGAGCTGTCAATGCACAGAGGGCAAAGTTATATGCCGAAAAGCAGAAAGAGCTGGAGCGAGCACAAAGAGAGGATCAGGCCCAAGTACAGTCCACCTCTGCCTCATCCGAAGGGGAGAAAACAAAAACATCTCCCCAGAGAAGTTATGTGATAACCGGTCTTGAAGCCACTATCGCCCAAATGATTATTCGTCACGGAGAAAAAGTGATGTGCTATATTGAGAACGAAAAGGGAGAGGAAGTGCCGCTGTCTGTGGCCGAATACATCTCCTATAGTCTTCGGGATGACGATATTCGCCTTCAATCGCCCATTTGCCAGAAATTGTTGGAAGAAGCGATCGAGAACATCCACACCCCTAACTTCCATGCGGAGCAGTATTTCATCAGCCATCCCGACGAAGCAATCCGTTCGGTTGCCCTTCAATTAGGTCCAGAATCGGTGGAACTGAGCAAACTTTATGAAGTTCCATCTTCGCCAGATCAAAAACCAGCCCAGGAAGAAGACGGAGGGACCGAGCACCTTGATGAAATCATACCCAGCCTCATTGCCAGCTACAAGCTCGGTATCGTGCAGCGGGAGCTGAAGCATATCATCGAGCAGATGAAAGATCCGGCAATAAAAGCTGATGAAGAGAAAGTCCAAAAACTAAAAGAGGAATTCAAGCAAAAGACTCTGCTTGTCAAGGAGCTTGCCAAAGCATGCGGCGACCGAGTTGTGCTATAATTTCGTTTTCTTGATATCAAAGAGATAAGCCACCTTGGCATAGATTGTATTGTTCGCGCAACGACTGAAAGGGTCTTTCTTGGTGCTTGAAAAGATGTCACTCAAACCATAGAAAAAGCGCCCCTCGATGATGAAATGGTGTCCGCTTTTGGTGCTGACATCCATGCCGAGACCACCGGTGATGCCGTATTCAAATTTCTTTTGAACCTTCAGATCGTGTTGCGAAAGGCCTCCCACAAGTTCTTGTGGCACATCGTATCTCGCGCCATCTTTCTCGCTCTCTCCGATACAGAAGCCTAATTGCGGTCCGACAACGAGGTACCCTTTCACTCCACCACGTTCACGACCGAACCCGAGATTAGCAAGCAAAGGCATCTGAACATAATGGATAGTGCGTTGGTAGGTATCTGCATCGGTGTCTACTTTCTCCTTCCAACCAGCTTGTGAGTAGTTGATTTCGCCTTGAATAGCGCAAAGCATATTGAAGTACTTCTCGCAGGTATATCGGGCCGTAAAGCCCATTGTCATACCATTCTTCAGTTTCTGCTTGACGGAGGGAGAGAAGGTTACGCGGTTCATGACAAAACCTCCATTAATGCCCACAGCAAGATCTGTACGGGATTCACCCACCTGAGCATGAACAGAGACGCCAGAATATATAATAAATAATGAATAATATATAATGAATTTGAATGACCGAGCTCCCATATTATCTATTATTTATTACCTGTTTTCATATTATCTGATGAGCTCTATCTTACTTTCCGGAGTAAAATGGATGAATTGGACGAAGTTGTTGGAGAAACTCATTCCCGATGTGCTGCGTTCAAAGTGATACCAGTTCTGGTAAGGCTCCTGATGAAGGGTGCCTTGCATCTGCTCGAAGGTATCACCCAGACTGCTGATACCCGAGAGGAAATAATAGCCCAGGTCGAAGCCCAGAGCGGCATAGCGAGGATTATTCTGGGCAATGGGAGTACGGAAAGACTTCTCGTAGGTGCGTTGGAAGTGTTTCGTCTTTTCGTCTAAAACATTGTAATAAAAGGAGCTGATAATATAGGTGTTGAAGGTGAAGAAATCATTCAGAAGCCTCCCAGTCTCGTCCTGCCACTCGGGATACCCAATCAGGGAAAGACGGTATTCGGAATGTCCCCGATGGAAATCCTTGAGACGAGCCAAAAGGATGTTCAGCGAGCGGATACTGCTGTCATCCAGGAGAATCATATTGTCGCGGAACTGGTTAAACGCAGATTCGTATGCAAAGTCGTTGCCTTCCAGCTCAAGGACCCTTGGCATACCCGACCGCTGTGCCAGGTTCTGCGTCAGCGTCTCCACAAGTATTTTACCGCGATTGTCACTACTGCCGCTATGCACAACAACGAAGTTCCTATCCGCATAATAATTCATCAAACTTCTGACCGCCGCTTCATAGACGAGAGCATTAGGGGCTGTGGCATTATAGACAAGGGGATAATCCGCCAGAGGCTGTCCGCTCCATAAGGGCAGGACCAGACGAGTTCCACGTTCCCTGCAAAACTCAGCCACAGCAGGTATCTGAGTCGCAGAAACGGGACCGAAGAGAACATCCAGTTCCCCCACTTTAGGCAGAAGTTGCTCTATCTGTGTTACCGAAGTTCCACAGTCCCATGTATGAATATCGAGATTGACACCTGCTTTGCGAACGCTGTCTGCTGCCATTAGGAATCCACGGTAGAACTCCACCATCTTCGCATCACTGAACGGAAGCAGGACTCCAACCTTCAAATCCGAGATGGCAGTACGAATAACGGATACTGGCTGTTGTTCTGATACGTCAATTGCTTCCGAAGGCTGTGGAGAGCGTGGAATTATCAAAAAAGTGCCTCTTTTTAGCTTCTTTTTGGTGATATCTGGGTTTGCAGCCCGCAATTCCTGGACAGATACGCCATGATTAACTGCAATGCTTTCCCATGTCTCGCCTTTCACAACGGAATGTATATCTCCAAGTGTCGACAATGTATTTTGTCCTAACAAAAGCATCGGACAAAGACAAAGCAAGAAAAGTATAATCCTCAATTCATTCTTCATTCTTCACCATCCATTCTTCACTATTTACATGCAAAGGTAACACTTTTTATTACCCTTTCAACTATTTTAATAAAGAAAATGCATCGATTCTCGTTGTTTTTCTCTATTTTTGCAGAAAATATATATCAGATGAAGCGTTTTTTCATATTTTTCCTTGCCACTTTGCTCCTGGTTCCCTGTTCCTCATTGTGGGCACAAGTTGTAATACCGACTGTCGACCCCACTGCCACATATTTCATGACAGATGAAAATGGCGAAGAGGAAACTGATGTCATCAGTGCAGACACAAAGCCTCTGAACGCACCCGTTCGGATTGTCTTCCAGGCAAACCCGACCATTCCAGATGGCTATAGCAGCAATGTCCATTACACATGGACGATAACGAACAAGAAGAATGCTTCTGCAACTCCGCTGGTGCGAAACGAACAGGATTTCGAATTGGAGTTCTACGAGAGCGGTAGCTATACAGCGCAGCTTCGTGCCATTTTCTACGGAGAAGAAGGAGTCGAAGATTATGAGTTCCCGATGGAGGATGAAGGTGAAGACCCGAAACTCATCAATTTCACTATTAGCGAGAGCAAGTTGGAATTTCCCAACGCTATTTCTCCCAATGGCACACCTGACATGAACGACGTGCTCAAGCCCAAGGATGGCTATAAGGGCATCGTCTCCTTCCATGCTGTCGTTTTCAGTCGCTGGGGGCAGAAGATTTATTCCTGGGACGATGTTCACGGTGGTTGGGATGGCACATACAAAGGCAAGTTCGTAAAGGACGGTGTTTATTTCCTGAATGTGTCGGCAAAAGGAAGCGATGGCGTAGATTATAAGATAAAGAAAGCCATCACCGTTATCTCTGGCTATAATAATGGTGAAAACACCGGCGGCACCACTGAATAAGGGAAAGTTCTTTGATGCTTTAGCACAAAGGCGCGATTTTATTCGCGGAAGAAAAAATGGAAAATGAAAAATTGAATTCTTCACTTTCGGTAGAGGGTGCCCGCGTCCATAACCTGAAGAATGTGGATGTCGTGATTCCACGCAACAGTCTTACGGTCATCACAGGTCTCAGCGGCAGCGGGAAGTCTTCTCTTGCTTTCGACACCATCTATGCTGAGGGCCAGCGCCGGTACATCGAAACCTTCAGTTCCTATGCCCGTAATTTTCTGGGAAGCATGGAACGGCCAGATGTCGATAAGATAACGGGCCTCAGTCCTGTCATCAGCATCGAGCAGAAGACCACCAACAAGAATCCGCGAAGCACTGTCGGCACGGCAACGGAAATCTACGACTTCCTGCGTCTTCTCTATGCCCGCACAGCCGAGGCATTCTCCTATGTCACCGGCGAACCGATGGTGCGGTACACCGAAGAGCAGATTCTCGACTTACTCCTGAGCGAATACAACGGCAAACGCATTATCCTGCTGGCACCTCTCATCAAGAACCGCAAAGGTCACTACAAGGAACTTTTCGAGACTATTCGCCGCAAAGGCTATCTCTATGTCCGCATCGACGGTGAGATGCAGGAGGTATTGCCGGGCATGAAGCTCGACCGCTACCGCAACCATAGCATCGAGGTCGTCATCGACCGGCTTCAGGTTCAGGACAAAGATGACAAACGGCTCATACAAAGCGTCTCGATAGCCATGAAGCAGGGCGAGGGGGAGATGCTCGTCTGCGACATGGACAGCAATTCGGTGCGTCACTACAGCAAGCATCTGATGTGCCCCACCAGCGGCATCTCCTATCACGACCCGGCACCGCACGATTTCTCTTTCAACAGCCCCCAGGGCGCTTGTCCTCGTTGCAAGGGGCTCGGCTTCGTACACATCATTGACCGCGCCAAGGTCATCCCCGACCCTGCCCTCTCACTTCGTGAAGGCGGTTTTGCGCCTCTTGGCAAGGCCAGACAGGCTATGATATACTGGCAGGTGGAAGCCGTTCTGGAACAATACGGCTGCACCATAGACACCCCACTTGGCGAGGTGCCCGAGGAAGCCATCGATGAAATCCTGGAGGGCAGTCCCCAGCGGCTCCGCATCCCCGCGAGCAAGGCCAAAACCACAAACGATGTCTATTCCCAGTTCGACGGCCTGGTCAAATTCATCGAGCAGATGAAAGATGCCGAGATGGGAGCCAGTGCCCAGAAATGGGCAGAGCAGTTCAGCGGTGTCTGCGAGTGCCCGGAATGTCACGGGCAACGGCTCAGAAAAGACTCACTTCACTTCCTGCTCGACGGCAAAAACATCGCCCAGGTCTCAGCCCTCGAACTCGGTCAGCTCTACGAATGGCTCGAAGGTCTCGACACCCGGATCAGCGAGCGCCAGAGGGCTATCGCCTCAGAGATTGTCAAGGAGATAAAGACACGACTGAAGTTCCTGCTCGATGTTGGTCTCGACTATCTTTCCCTCTCACGCCCCTCGATGAGTCTTTCCGGCGGCGAGAGCCAGCGCATACGCCTTGCCACACAGATTGGCAGCCAGCTGGTGGGAGTCCTCTACATCCTCGACGAACCGAGCATCGGTCTGCACCAGCGCGACAACATCAAGCTCATCCACTCCCTCCAGGCACTACGCGATGCCGACAACACCGTGCTTGTCGTAGAGCATGACCGGGATATGATAGAGAATGCCGACTATATCGTCGATATCGGTCCCCTGGCAGGCCGTCGCGGCGGAGAAGTCGTCTTCCAGGGCACTTACCCCGAGATGCTAAAGACAGACACCCTCACGGCAAGATATATGAAGGGGGAACTGGAAGTGAAAAATGAAAAATTAAAAATGAAGAATGAAAACAATTCTTCACTCTTAACTCTTAACTCTTCACTCACCCTCAAGGGCTGTCGCGGCCACAACCTCAAGAACATCGATGTCGAGATTCCCCTGGGCAAACTCGTCTGCATCACCGGGGTCAGCGGCAGCGGCAAGAGCACGCTCATCAGCGAGACACTCTACCCCATCCTCAGCAAGCACTTCTACCGCTCGCTCGCAGATCCCCTGCCCTACGACTCCATAGAGGGACTGGAGAACATCGACAAGGTGATCAACGTCGATCAGAGCCCCCTCGGACGGACCCCGCGCTCCAATCCCGCCACCTATACAGACATCTTCACCGACATCCGCAACCTTTTCGTCGAACTGCCCGAGGCACGCATCCGGGGCTATAAGCCAGGACGCTTCTCCTTCAATGTCAAGGGCGGGCGCTGCGAATGCTGCAAAGGCAACGGCTACCGCACCATCGAAATGAACTTCCTGCCCGATGTCTATGTACCCTGCGAAGAGTGCCGCGGCAAGCGTTACAACCGCGAGACACTCGAAGTGCGCTACCGTGGAAAAAGCATAGCCGATGTGCTCGATATGACCATCAACCAAGCCGTCGAGTTCTTTGAAAATCAGCCCGTTATCCTGAACAAGATAAAAGTGCTGCAGGAGGTCGGACTCGGTTATATCAAGCTTGGCCAGCCCAGCAACACCCTTTCTGGCGGCGAGAGCCAGCGTGTGAAGCTCGCTGCCGAACTTGCCAGACGCGATACAGGGCGCACGCTCTACATACTCGACGAGCCCACCACCGGCCTGCACTTCGAGGACATCCGCGTTCTGCTCGATGTGCTCGGAAAACTTGTCGACAAGGGCAATACCATCATAGTCATCGAACACAACCCCGACATCATCCGCGCTGCCGACTGGATCATCGAAATGGGTCCGGGCGGAGGCCACAACGGCGGTCAGATCCTCTACTGCGGAGTACCACACGTTTAGAATAGCGTTTGCCGGGAGTGGTGTTAGCATACTTAACGGCTACTTTATCAGTATTTTTACCGCCTTTTCTCCGGTCACTGGTAAAGACCTGTGTTAAGAAAAGAGGAGTGAACATTTCGTTCACTCCCCCTCTTTGTTAATAACAGGTAATCTGTTTTTCAGTTATTTTTCTACAACCTTCTTTCCCTGGCGGACGTAAACTCCGCGTTTCAGGTTCTTGGCATTGACGCGACGGCCGTTCAGGTCGTAGACGGGAGCGTTGGCGTCGAAGATTGTAGTGATGCTTTCAATGCCGG
>JAFZPZ010000057.1 GCA_017552435.1 Bacteroidaceae bacterium | reverse complement strand
GATGAAGGTCTCGCAACTCGAAGCCCAGTTGCGCAACGAACTCTATCTCGACAGCCTCGGCTCTGGCACCCGCGACCGCGTCCGCCAGGCCGAGACCACACTGCGCACCGCCCAGCTGCAACTCCAGCAGTTGCGACAGCAATACCAGAACGAGCAGCGCGTGCGCCAGGCCGACCTGCGGATGCAGCAGTTACAGAACGGCATCTTCGACAAGGGACTTGACGAGAAGCGCCGCACGCTCGACGATGCCAAGATCCGCTCGCCGCGTCGTGCCACGTTGACCTACATTAACAGCGAAGTGGGCAGCACCGTCGGCGCAGGTCAGAAGATCGCCGTCGTCAGCGACCTCACGCACTTCAAGGCCGAGTGCGAAATCTCCGACAGCCACAGCGAGCGCGTCCGCGTCGGCGGTGCCGTCATCCTGCGTATCGGCAAGGAGCGCCTCACGGGCATCATCAACACCGTCACGCCCCTGAGCCAGAGCGGTGCCATCACCTTCACCGTCGTGCCCGACAACATGTCGCACCCGCGCCTCCGTTCCGGCCTCCGCACCGAGGTCTTCGTCATCACCAGCATCAAGGACGACGTGCTCCGCATCCGCAACGGCTCCTTCTACAGTGGCCCCGGCGACTACACTCTCTTCGTCCTCCACGGCAACATGCTCCATCCCCGCCAAGTCCGCCTCGGCGAGTGCAACTACGACTACATCGAGGTCATCAACGGCCTGGAATCTGGCGAACAAGTCATCGTCAGCGACATGACGAAGTACAAGGGAAAGGAGAAACTGAAGGTGGAATAGGATAGTATTGTAAAAAACGTTAAACCATGTAATCTCTTTCTGCTTTTGACGTATATATTAGTGATGAAACAGCAAGACGAGAAAGATCAACAGATGATAGACCATGTGCTACGCGATGGTCGGCAGGCAGACTATGCTCTGTTGGTTGACAGCTATAGGACACGGCTCTTCGCCTTTGTTGCCACAATGGTGACATGCCGCGAAGATGCCGAGGAACTGACGCAGGACTGCTTCGTGAAAGCGTACACACAGTTGGCACAGTATGACTCGCAGCGCAGTTCGTTCTATACATGGCTTCGCAGTATCTCCTATCGGCTTTGTCTTGACCATATACGCCGGCATCCTGGCGTATGGTTAGAAACAGACGAGCTAACGCTACAGGCCATTTCTGACGACGAGGCCAACAGCGTGCTAGATACGGACGATGACCAGCGCATACAGTTGCTCGTTGAGGCCATCCGCCGACTGCCGCCCACAGAGCGCCTGCTCATACAGCAGCATTACTTTGAGCAACAACCGCTCGCCGTCATAGCCGAAGTCACCGATACTGATGCCGGCACGCTGGCCACCCGTCTGCATCGCATACGCAAGAAACTCTATCAATACATCAAAACAAGAGAACATGGAAGATAAGAAATACAGCAAACTTAAAGCAGCCTTTGAGGCTACGCAGCCACAAGTGCCCGCTGACTTTACTGAGCAGGTGATGAAACGGATAGAAGAACAACCGTCAGTTTATCAGTCCAAACGCCGTCGGGTGTGGCAGTATCCGATCATTGCTGCTGTTGCCGCCAGCATAGTAGTGCTGCTGACGTTCTATTATCTGTACAATCAAGAAGAAACAGCGGTTGAACAACCACTGGTGACGCAGCAGATAGAGCAAAAGGACAGTTCGTTAAAAGCTGAAATAAAGGAACCGAAGATAATGATTGCCCAGGAGAAGGCTGTCACGGATAAAGCCAGAGCAGCCATTCAGCGTCGCACAGCAACAGTCATTGCTCATAAGGTTTCTACAACCATTCCAGCTACCGATAGCCTGGATTACTATATTGACAAAATAGAACGCGAATTGGCCCAAGTGGATGAGAGCCTTTACATAGAGCGGATGAACAAGGTTATACGTGCTGACGAGCGACTGCAGCGCATCGTCAATAGCTATATCCTGCACACCCTCGACAAGGAGGGCCGACCCCAGACGGCAGACAACATGTATAACGTAAAAACAGAAGAAGATGAAGAATAGACTTTTTACTGCCATCGTGGCATTGCTGATTGCTATTGCATGCAGCGCACAGACGTCCCGCTCCAGCAACATCAGGGAAAAACTGAATGCTTTCGTGGAATCAAAAGAGTACGGCGTGCATCGACTCGGTTTCTCAAAAGACGGACTGAATGTTTATCAGTTTGCCCAACAGTTTGCCATCGGTGAGGAGTTGGACAGCAAATACTACGGTCCGTTGTTCACGCCCCGGATGTTGGATTTGGAGAAGGCTTTCAGGTCGGAGGCCGTGAATGCCAAGACCATCTATATCCATGATGCAAGCGACGGTGACTCACCTCTGCCAGGCGTTAAGTTCCAGTTGATGACAGACGCCCAACATCCGATGATACATGCTGTGACATTCGACCTCAACAAGAATATCCGCCTGATTTCCTTTGAAGAGGCAGACGGCAGGATATATGTCCTACTGCTGATGTGGGACCAGACCGTTGATCCAGACAAGAAAATCGGCGATACATTCCTGATGGACGGAATGATATACGAAATCAGCGGATGGAAAATGGACGACAGGCCTTATATCGCCCACTATAAACAGCCCAGCGCATCAAGCACCTTTGTTGCGGGTTTGCAGTATAACGCCCAAGCTAATGCCATGTCTGTCGAAGAGTTCATGGCCAAGGTGAAGCGCACCTGTGAGATATTCCAGCGCGAGACCCCGCAAGGTAAAACGGCAGCAGGGGTGGTGCTCAACAAGACGTGCAATGCATTCAGCGGAAAACTGACCAAAGAGCAGTATTTCGATGCGTTGAGCAACATCCAGCCGTTAGTTGATAACGAAAAGAATGAAAACTTGAAGAACATCCTGGCCTATTCCTGCTACATGATTTACAAGAAGAGTGAATTATATGAGGGTGACAGAAATACAGATGTCACACATGCGCCATTCGTTGCTTCAGAGATAACCACCACGCAGGTGTCGAAGACTATCGTCTACAATAGTATGCTGATGAATGAAATGGTGGGAAAGGAGATGGTGGAGTGCCAGATATCCGGTACGGCACCATTGACAGGGAAGAAGATTTCCGTAAGGCGTAATGTAACTTCGGAGCCTATGGGGACATGCACAGTAGTCGATGGCAAGTTCTCTTTCACCTGTCAATTGCCCAAGAACGAAATTTGCAGGATATATCTTGATGACCGTGATGCTGTTTTCTTCTTCTCTGACGGTAAGCCTATCATTGCAGACATGGAGCACCTGACAGTAAAAGGAGGCAAGACCAGCCAAAAGGTTAACGATTTCCTGCAGTTGGTAGAGCGTGAACGACTGGCCGAACTCCATGAGACCGACAGCCAGAAAGAAGCGGAAATCAACCGCCAGCGCGGCGAGCGGCTTCTCAAGGCTGTACGTGAAAACCGTGACAATATCATCTCAGCCTATGCGCTCAGTCAGGTCTATACGGAAATGAGCTACGAGGAACTGAAGCCTTACCTCAGTGACAACTATGCCTACTCGCACCACATTCTCCTGGCACCGATGCGCGAATACGTGGAAGGACTGGAGAAGCGCAAGCCTGGCACTCCTTACACCAACCTCGAATTGGTGGACACGAAAGGCCGTCCACATCAGTTAAGCGAATATATCGGCAAGGGATATGTCGTCCTGCATTTCTGGCATGGCCTTGGCGGTTATGGATATCAAATCCTTCCGTCCATGAAGACGATTTACGACACTTACCATCCCCGCGGTGTGGAGTTCGTCACCCTGGCTTTCAATTTTGGTGTGCAAGGATGGCGTGAGGAAGTAAAGCAACGCGGGCTGACATGGCCGCAGTTGATGCCCAATCCTGACACCAACCCGCGAGACGCACTTGCCGCATACGGAATACGTTCCTATCCTGAACTGATCGTCATTGATGCAAAAGGAACTATCGTGGCCTGCCCTCGTAATGTAGAAGAGCTTAACTCTGTACTTGGCAAATTGGAATAATGATATGTTCATAATTCTATCCATTTTCCAGCATGGGATGCAGTATTATGCATCCCATGAACATATAATTCTAAAAATAGTTTTAGACTTTCACCCTCGGCATGCAGTTTACCGCTTTGCCGAGGGCTAACCTACATATTATTTCATATCTTTGCAGACAATTAAACGAAACGAATATGAACAAGCAGACCATCATCACCATCCTCCTCGCCCTTGTGGCGATATTGTCTGTCAGTATCGTACTGAAAGGTCAAGGAAACGAAACCAAGAGTGCTGAAACCAAGCCTAAGTATGCTACGGAACAGAAGAAAACGCAAGACGACGCAGTGCTGACCTACGACATTTCCTCTTTGCAGGATTCTGCTTCACTCATCATCCTCGTCATCCGAGAGTATAACCAACTGGGCATGGTAAGCGAAATGAAAGGGCAGAGACTTAATATGGCAAAAAACTTATCCATTGGCTTCTCTCCCAGACAATCGGTACAATCGGACTCAATGGTAACTGTCTATGTACGTCCCGACAGCCGTAATGGCTTGGCAAGGGATTTGGTGCTCAAGCCCGTTCCCGATGCGCCAGAAACTTTTTACCTCTACGAAAAGGTTCCAATCCGGGTTTCAGCGTTACGACCTAACACTTTCATTCCCCTTGCCCTTTATGGTTCTTTCTGGTGGGATTCCAATTATAAGATATGTCGTTTCTGCGGAGAGAAGGAACTGACGGAAGAG
>JAFZPZ010000056.1 GCA_017552435.1 Bacteroidaceae bacterium | reverse complement strand
CCTTATCGACGGAGCCGAGGAGGGCACACCCATCCGCATCTACACCACCGACGGCAAACTTGTAGCTTCAACACCCCTCGCAGGCGGCAGCATCAGCCTCCCTGCAGACAGTCCCGCCGGCGTCTATGCCGTACAGGTAGGTAAGCTAGGTTCCACCCTCATAAGACTCTAACAAGTTGAAAATTGACAATATAAGATTATTTATGAAAATACTATTGTTGGGAAGCGGCGGACGCGAACATGCCCTCGCCTGGAAGATAAGCCAGAGTAAAAAATGTGAGAAACTCTTCATTGCCCCGGGGAATGCAGGAACGGGAAGCGTGGGCGAAAACGTGCCAATGAAAGCCGATGACTTTGAAGCCATCAAGCAGTTCTGTTTGGAGAAAGTCATCAACATGGTGGTGGTCGGTCCCGAGGACCCGTTGGTGAAGGGCATCTATGACTACTTCAGGAACGATGCAGAGCTGAAGGACATCCCCGTCATAGGTCCCAGCAAGGCAGGCGCCGTGCTGGAAGGCTCGAAAGACTTTGCCAAGGGCTTCATGCAGCGCCACGGCATCCCCACGGCCGCCTATCAGACCTTCGACGGCGAACACCTACAGGAGGGAAAAGCCTTCCTGAAGACCCTGCAGCCTCCCTATGTACTGAAGGCCGACGGCCTCTGTGCTGGCAAGGGCGTACTGATTCTGCCCACACTGGAAGAGGCAGAGAAGGAACTGGAGGAAATGCTGGGCGGCATGTTCGGAAACGCCAGCAGCCGCGTGGTCATCGAAGAGTTCATGAGCGGCATAGAATGCTCTGTATTTATCCTGACCGATGGGAAGGACTACAAAATCCTGCCCGAGGCCAAGGACTACAAGCGCATCGGCGAGGGCGATACTGGTCTGAACACCGGCGGTATGGGTAGCGTAAGCCCCGTCCCCTTTGCCACAACAGAATGGATGAAGAAGGTAGAGGACCGCATCATCCGTCCTACCGTAGAAGGCCTCAAAGCCGAGAGCATCGACTACAAGGGCTTCATCTTCTTCGGCCTCATCAACCGCACCAACACATCCACTGGCAAACCCGAACCTTACGTCATCGAGTACAACGTCCGCATGGGTGACCCTGAGACAGAGACCGTGATGTTGCGACTGAAGAGCGACATTGTGGACCTCTTCGAAGGCGTTGCCACAGGAACCCTTTCAGAGAAGGAGGTCATCTTCGACGAGCGAGCAGCCGTCTGCGTCATGCTGGTCAGCGGTGGCTATCCCGGCAGCTACCAGAAGGGCTATCCTATAAGCCTCCCCCCAACCCCCTCCGAAGGAAGGGGTGATACTGTCATCTTCCATGCAGGCACGGCCCTGAAGGACGAGGAGATGGTGACCAACGGCGGACGCGTGATTGCCGTCAGCAGCTACGGAGCCGACAAGGCCGAGGCCCTGCAGAAGAGCTTCACCGAGGCACAGAAGATTCAGTTCCAAGGCAAATACTTCCGTCGCGACATAGGAGCAGACCTATAACAATTGACAATTGATAATTAGCAATTGACAATGTTCAATCCTCAATGGTCATTGGTCAATGAAACATAACAGGCTTCAGAACAAAGTGGCTGGGAGCGTCTTCACACTTCCCATTTGTGTGGTGATAGCGGTTGCCTTGTGGTGGTTGCCACAGCAGGCTTTCTCTGTGCGCCACATTCTGGGGCTGACGCTCTGCCTGCTGACTTCTTTCGTCATCATGGAGACCAATACCCGGCAGCACATCATCCGCATCCGAACTCAGATGATGTCGTGTGTCTGGCTTGTACTGACGGTCTGTCTCTCATTCATGCATCCCCTGGAAGAGCCCATTATAGCCGCCGCCCTTCTCTGTGTCGGCTACATGGCGCTCTTCCGCTGCTACCAACAGAAATGGCCCCAGACAGACGTTTTCCACGCTTTCCTTATGCTTGGTTTGGGCAGTTTCTGTACACCTGTCATGTTACTGATGGCGGTGCCATTCTTTCTTTATTTGGGCATCTTCTTGCGCTCCCTGACCTGGAAAGCCTTCTGGGCTGGCGTGCTCGGTCTCATCGTCCCCTACTGGTTCTACGCCTTTTGGTGCTTTGCAACAAAAGATATGCAAAGCTTTGTCGAGCGCATAATAGACATGACCCAGTTCGAGTTGCCAAGCCTTGAAGCCATTGTTTCATTGCCCTTCGTCTGGCAAGTTTCTGCGGCAGTCATAGCACTGCTCAGCATCGTCAGCATCTTGCACTATCTCCGCACCAGATATGATGACAAGATACGCGTGCGCATGATACTATATATATATATGGTACAGACGTTGCTGCTGATGGCCTTTCTGCTCTTGCAACCCATGCATTATCAGACCACGATGGCGCTTCTCGTGGCCAGCGCCAGTCCGCTCATTGCGCATTACTTTGCCCTCACCAGCAGCATATTGAGCAGCATCTTCTTTGTCTTCTCTTTGTTACTTGCAGCAGGCATGGCGACTCTGAACCTTTGGCTGACCTCGTTCAGCATCTAATTTAACTTTCGGGAGTTATAAAATGGAGTTAACTAGGGAGTTATGCGCTTTGCGCAGGAAGTAAAGCCAGCAGAGCTGGCAGGACGATAGTTTTGGATGCAGGCAATCTGTTTGGTAATGTCCATTTTAACTGCCACGAGCGTAGTGCTCCGCGACTACAATCGCGCCTTGGTGCTAAAGCATCCGAGAATTTACTTCCATTTTTACTTCCTCTTTAACTTCCTCTACCAGATATCTTCTGACTCCTCAGGATTATCATAGACCTCTTTGGGCACATACTCAAAGTAGTCCATAAAGAACTCATAGCTTTGTCCTTCGAGGACAGACTTGAAGCGAATATAGTAGTTCTGATAAGGCTGTAGGTAAGTATTTATTATAATGCGTCGCGACATGTAATGGAATGTGCGCACAGGACTACCGGTTCCATTAGCATTGCACCATGCATACGGTGCTTTCATGAAACCTTTCGCACGCATCGATTTCGTCACACGGTCGTTGTATTCCTCATCGTCGGTATCTGCCTCCCAACCTATGTTGGACGGTGTTGCGCCGCTGGGCATTCTCATTTCCAATCCGCCAACGCGAAGATCCATAGGAATACCTGTAACATACATATTATTACGATCGGTACCAAAATACACCTGGGCCATAGAACGGACATACGAACCTGTAGCTACACCAAAACGTACCTCGTACTGTCCTGCGCGTGGCACGGGCGGCAATTTCATGGTGAAGTCGTACTGACCTATAATGTTGAACTCATCGCCTTGCAGGTTGTGATAGCCGGACATGTAGGCTTGCAGGTAGTAGAACAAGGTCCCCTCGTTAATCTCTACGCTTTCGAGGTATGGATAGTTCGTAGGAATAGCTCTGACGTTAGGAGCTCCGTAGGAATAGTAGGCACGCGTTTGACGAATATCGTTGTTCATCAGTTCTGGCATTGTGCAACATGCATCGAAGCGAATGCGCTGGGATGACATCTGGTTGCAGACGTTCTCGGTACAAACCAGAAGATCCTCGATGGGATAGATAATGCCGTTGGCGATACTGGTATTGTCGGTACCAGCCTCGGAATAGGTCAAGACGCGAATGCCTTCGCTCTCATTGGGCGTAGTGCTGGTCCCCTTCAGTCGCGGGAACTGGCCGCTCTCATGGTAGTTGTTTATGTTCTGGTGGGTCGGACCGAACTGTCCACGTCCGTTCATTAGTATCGGGAAGCGGTTCAGGTAGATACCGTTGCTCTCGCGACTCTCGTAGGTTTTGAGCATTCGCGGCAGTCCCATTGTCTGGTAATAATCCATGATAGGGATGGAGGGTCCCTTGTTGGAGTTGACACTGTATCCCAACTCGTTATAATGTATCACCAGTTTTTCGCGACCGATACGCTGAGGTAGCAGATGGTACGTAACAAACTGGTTCAGCACGTTCATCTGGTTGCGATAGTTCTCGTCATAAAGCGTACCCGGAACATAGTCGACGAGTCTCGATTCGCGCAGGAACTCACATATCTCGCTCACAGTAATCTCTTCGGCCGGTTTCCCGAATTTCTGTTCCCAAAAGTGGTCGGTCTCAGCAAAGAGTGTGAAGCCATAGTAACGGTGCTCCGGGATGGTACCAGCTTGCCCCACCGAGGTATGCTTGGGGAGGTCCTTCACAATACCCCCCTGGTAGAGACGTTCCCATTCCTCGTCACGATAGGCGTTCAAGGTATCGGCCAAGCCGCAAGCCATCAGAAGCCGCGACATGACGTTATAACCGCTGCCCGGATTGCGTGACCATCGGTATATGAAATCACCTAAACGGTCGTTGCTCGGAGCAATGACACCCGCCACCTGGTGTATGTAACCATTGATGAGAGGAATGTCCCTGTTGTCCTTCGAGAGAAGCGCCTGATCGTTGATGGAAATACTATCGGGATTGAGTTGACCATAATAGACACGCAACTTCCGGTTATACATGTTCGCCTGCCCGAACTCGTGTTCGTGACTTGGAAAGTCTGACACCATGTAAGCCGGCTGATTGTCGCCACTATCCATGATACTGTTATAGACAATTACCTTCTTGATGCTGTCCAAGTCGTTCTCATTCTTGAAGCCTTGCCATGATGGCTCGGTAATGATTCCCTTGCGGAAAAGCGAGTCCAAGTATGCCTGGATAGCATCGTTCGTGGGAGCAAAGACGGTGTAATGACCACGGGCAGATAGGAGCTGCTTCAATGTGGTAGAGGACATTTCACTGACAGGCATCTCGCCCAACAGACGCGTGTACTCGCTATAGTAGTCTTTGCTCTCAAGGTACTCTGTGATCGTCTTTTCTATAAAAACGTATCTCGAAGATGTATCAATTTCCTCCTTGCATCCTACCAAGACAAGCAACAAAACGGCAGCGATAAAATATCTTCTCATAAAGTGTGTTTTTTAGGAAACCCGCACTAGGGGGGATATCCTTCGGTTAGTAGTCTGTTAGTTTAGGTATACCAATGTCCTCGCAAGGTCACGCATCGGCACACTCTGAGTGCAAATATACACTTTTTTTTAATATAATGTATGCATAAGGGCCATAAATTGTGTTTTTTAGATGAAAAAATCGTATATTTGCACGCATGAAACCCTTTCTTGTCGATATTCCGGTGCTCATTCTGTTCTTTAACAGACCTCAGCAGCTCGGTCAGGTCTTTGCTCAAGTACGCAAAGCTCGCCCCTCTCAATTGTTCCTGTATCAAGACGGGCCGCGTTCGGAAGAAGACATGTCTGGCATACTGGCATGTCGCGAGGTTGTAGCACAGGTGGATTGGGAGTGTAAGGTGGAAACATTCTATCAGGATCGCAACTATGGCTGCGACCCATCGGAATACATCTCACAGAAGTGGGCTTTCAGCCATGTTGACCGATGTGTCGTGCTGGAAGATGATGATGTTCCTTCCGTGAGCTTCTTCTCTTTTTGCAAGGAAATGTTGGAGCGCTACGAGCATGACGAACGCATCACAATGATTAGCGGCTTCAATGTCGAGGAGCAAACCACAGATGTAGAGGGCGATTACTTCTTCACCACAAACTTCAGCATTTGGGGCTGGGCATCATGGCGTCGCGTTATTGACCAGTGGGACGAACACTACACTTGGCTCGACAATCCTATTGCCGTGCGCCAACTTGAAGAGCTGATACGGGAACGGAGATACCGCGACGATTTTCTGCCCATGTGCCGGAAACACCGGGAACAGGGCAAAGCTTTCTACGAGACCATCTTCTGGGCTCATTTACTCCTCTCTGGCGGTTTAGCCATTGTACCCTGCCGCAATATGATTAACAATCTCGGTGCCACAGCCGACAGCACCCACTTCGGTGGTTCGCTCCAGACAATGCCCCGTGGATACCGACGCATCTTCACGATGAGACGCTATGAATTAGAAGAGATCCATCACCCACCATACGTCATTGAACACGTTGCCTATCGCCACCGTGCATACAAGATTATGGGATGGATGAATCCGATGATCAAAGTCGGACGCTCTTTCGAAGAACTATTTCTGAACCTTCGCTACGGAAACTTCCGATTCATACTTACCGCCATCAAAAGACGTATCAAGAAATGGATGGGGAAGGAGGCATATAAGTGATGAATGTTCTGTTAGTCAGTACCAGCGAATGTAGCGGCGGCGGTGCAATTGCAGCACGACGCCTCATGGAAGCCCTCAACAAGAACGGAGTGAAGGCCAAATTGATGGTGCGCGACAAACAATCGGATGCCGTCACTGTATGCCAGACAGGCAACAAGGTGCCAAAACTGTTGGAACGTTTGGCTGTCTTGCCTCATATTTCTCTCTTTAAAGGGGGAAGGGAAGGCTTTCGCTCCCGTTTGTGGCAGGCTGACATTGCCAATGTTGGCATCGACATCACCCACACTCGCGAATTCCGCGAAGCAGATGTTATCCATCTACACTGGGTCTGCCAAGGCATGCTCTCGATGGACGACATAGAACGCATCTTGAAAAGCGGTAAACGCGTCATCTGGACGCTGCATGACGAATGGCCCTATTTAGGCGTTTGTCATTATAGGGGTGAGTGCAAAGAGACGGAATGCCGACACTGCCCTATCCTCTGCGGTTCCTTGCCCTTTTCCATCCTCGCACGAAAACGTGTTTTATACCAACGATGGCATCCCACCTTCGTCGGATGCAGTCAATGGATTACAGACCAGGCACGCCACGCCCTGCAAAATGCCGAAATCTGCCACATCAACAACTGTATTCCCTCTACCCTTTTCCACCCAACGGACATGCAGCAAGCACGGCAAACCCTGTCCCTACCACAAGACAAGCGGCTGCTCCTCTTCTGCAGTCAGAAGGTGACCGACGAGCGCAAGGGCATCACCTACCTGACCGAAGCATTGCAACAACTGCACAAAGACAATCTGCATCTTGTCATTGTAGGAAAGAATGCAGAACAGATACCATTATCCGACAATATTGATGCCTCCTGTTTCGGATCTGTCAGCGAACAGATGATGCCGATGCTCTACAATGCAGCAGATGTTTTCCTCACACCCAGTCTTCAGGACAACCTGCCCAACACCATTGCCGAGGCTATGAGTTGCGGCACTCCCTGCGTAGGTTTCGACGTGGGCGGCATACCCGAGATGATAGACCATCTGGATAATGGCTATGTGGCACGTTACCGCGATGCTGCCGACTTGGCTGCCGGCATCCGCTTCGTCCTCAGCCATAAGCTTCGTGCTGCCGCCCACAGCAAAGCTGCAGATGCATACGGAGAAACACACGTCGCACAAGAATATATCAAACTGTATTCATGAAGCCTCTCATCACCATAGCAACCGTCACCTATAATGCTGAAGCAACCCTTGAACGCACACTCAAAAGTGTGGCTTCGCAGGACTATGACCGCATAGAACACCTTATCATTGACGGCTGCTCTACGGACCATACCCTCTCTCTTGTTCAACGTTATGTCGAGAAGAATCAGGCTCGTCATAATATACGCCTCATATGCGAACCCGACAGCGGACTCTACGATGCAATGAACAAAGCACTGCTCAGTGCCACAGGCGATTATATCATCTTCCTCAATGCCGGAGACTGTCTGCACAGTACCGACACTATCTCGGCTGTAGCCCAGAAAACAGGATGGGTGAAGGGTAGCCAAAGACATCCTGCCATTCTCTATGGCGACACACATCTGGTGGATAGCGAAGGCAACTTCCTGCGCCGCCGCCGACTCACACCGCCAGAAAAGCTTACGCCCGATACCTTCCTCGATGGCATGCGCGTCTGCCACCAGTCGTTCTATGTCCGTACCGACTTGGCGCGTGGAGAACTTTACGACCTCCGCTACCGCTACTCAGCCGATTTCGACTGGTGCATCCGCATGATCCGCCGAGCCACACGTCGCCGCTTCCGAATAGTCAATACACGACTCGTGCTGACAGACTACCTCAACGAAGGCATGACAACACATAACCATCGGGCATCCCTCATGGAGCGTTTCCGCATTATGGCACACTACTACGGATGGCCTGCCACTATCATTCGACATTTCTGGTTCATCATCAGAGCTGTAATTAGAAAGTGATAAAAGTAAAAAATGGGATTGCTGCCTTTCTATCATAAAGATGTAATTGAAGCCGGATGTGATGAAGCCGGACGTGGCTGTCTGGCCGGACCGGTTTTTGCTGCTGCAGTCATCCTGCCGCCCGACTTCAAGAGCGAAATGCTGAATGACTCTAAACAACTCAGCGAGAAAAAACGCTATGCCCTGCGTGAGGTCATCGAACGCGAGGCTATGGCTTGGGCGGTAGGCATCGTCAGCAATGAGGAGATAGACAAGATTAACATTCTGCGTGCCAGCATCCTAGCTATGCACCGAGCCCTTGACAAACTCAAGCTACGCCCCGAAGAAGTCATCATTGACGGCAATCGCTTCATGCCCTACGCCAACCTGCCCTATACTACCATCGTCAAAGGCGACGGCAAGTACATGAGCATCGCTGCTGCCAGCATACTTGCCAAAACATACAGAGACGACCACATGCTGAAGCTTCACAAAGAATATCCAGCCTACCACTGGGACAGCAACAAAGGCTATCCCGCACCGGCACATCGCCAAGCCATACGCGAGCACGGCACTACGCCCTATCACCGCATGACCTTCAACCTGCTCGGTTCCCCTCAATTGGAATTCGATTTTGGCTCATAAAACTCATAAGCCCTATTGGCCTAATTAGCCCTATATGCCCTATTAAACCTAAAAAAAACTATGAGAAAAAGATTCTTTTACCTAATCTTTGTGCTGTTAGTTATCTGTGCGACACATGCACAAGAACTCTCGGTGTGTTCCTACAACATCCGTTACAAAAACTCCGGTGACACAGATGCCGGCAACGGTTGGAATACCAGGAGTACCTACCTCATCAACCTTGTCAACTTCCAACAGCCCGACCTGCTTGGTGTGCAGGAAGCAGTTTATGCACAGATGACCGACATGGCAAATGGGTTGAAAGGTTATGCATACATTGGTGTAGGACGCAATGATGGTGGTACAAGCGGCGAGTATTCCGCCATCTTTTATCGCAAGGAAAGCATGGTGCTCCTCGACAATGGTGACTTCTGGTTGAGCGACACGCCCTACAAGCCCTCGAAAGGCTTTCCAAGCAAAGGCGGCTCCACCACATACTATCGTATCTGCTCTTGGGGCAAGTTCTTTCACAAGCCAACTGGTACGGTTATCTATCACTTCAACACCCACCTGGACCTTGATGAGACAAACCGCCAGCAATCCTACTACCTCATAAAACAGAAGATTCAAGAAATTGCCAGCACTACAGCTCCCGTTATCATATCGGGCGACTACAATGCAGTGCAAACAGGAGACGCATACAAGTTGTTCTACAACTCGGGGTTCCTCTACGACTGTTATGTACGTGCCAAGCAAAAGTTCATCACCAACGGTACATGTCCCGGCTTCAATGCGAACAACTATAGCACGGTAAGCGGGGAATTGCGGCGCATCGACCACATCTTTGTCACAAAGGCTTTCAATATCGATCACTATGGCGTGCTTAACCCCTGTTACTATTCCACCAGCGGTTCGGCAGGCTATGCTGAGAAAGCATATTCTGACCATAGCCCCGTGATAGTGAAGCTCTCCATCAAGAACCCGGAGATGCAAGAACTCACCACCACCCCACCACCTGCCGTTAACGGCATATACCAGATCTCTTCTCCGGAAGAACTACAAGCCTTCTCATACATTGTCAACGGTATTGCAGGATACACACAGAAAACTGCTGCCAAGGCAGTCTTACTGAACGATATCGATATGAAAGGAATGACAAGTTGGTTACCCATAGGAACAAACGCTGCTCCGTTCACCGGTACATTCGACGGCCAGGGACATTCCATCCAGAACCTTGTCATCAAGACGAACAAGAGCTATTCCGGATTGTTCGGCAAGACATTGGGTGCCACCACCAAGAATTTCAGTGTCGGCGGTACCCTTACCGTCGCAGAGGGATCAAGTGAACACGGCACTGTGGGATATGCTTCCAACACTACCATCACAGACGTTCACTCCACACTGAACATCACCACAAACAAGGCAAACGGAGACACAAAACACATCGGAGGCATTGCCGGCACGATGGCTTCCAGTTCCAAAATCAACAGATGTTCATACTCGGGTAATCTTTCTGATGCAGGCACCAACACCGTGGGCGGCATCGTCGGCTATGCAGACCAAAGTGCCAACTACATATCCAATGCCATCAACTACGGCAAAGTCCAGTCAAAGGGCAGTGAAACAAATACTGGAGGCATTCTGGGATATGTGAACTACGCCAACTTCAAGATTTCCTCCTGTGCCAACGTGGGAAGCGTTAGCGGCAAAGAGGCCTATGCCGGACAGATTATTGGCAGACAGATAAAGGCAATGACAACGCCGCCCACAAACCTCTATTACTTGGACGGAGAGCCGTTGACAGCTTTTGGTTCAGACACAGAATCGGTTTCCGCCACCGGCGCGACAGCCGTCAATGCCGAGCAACTGGCAAGCGGCGAGGTTTGCTACAAGCTGAATGGCGACCAGACAGAAATCAACTGGTATCAGACGCTTCCAAGTTTGGATACATCTGTTGAAGCAGACCCCTACCCCGTGCTTTTCGACACCAGCCTACGCGTATGGTTCAATAAAGGTTTGTACACCAATGAAAAGCCCACAGACATCGAGACAATTAAAAATGAGAAATTAAAAATTAAAAATGAGATTTACGACCTCAGCGGGCGCAAAATAGTCAATGGTAAATTGCCCAAGGGCATCTATATTCAAAACGGCAAAAAACTCATCAGAAAATGAAAAAGACATCATTATTCATACTTTTCTCTTTGATAGTATTCTGCGCATACGCCCAGGAGCTCTATATCGGCAGCTTCTATGTCACCACTACCGACGAAGAGAAACTCTACGGTGACGGCAACGACAAGTGGGCAAAACGAATGCCCGCCATCTGCGACATATTCAACTTCGAGCAGCCAGATGTCCTGGGATTGCAATCACTGACAGAGGCTCAACTCGAGACGATTTCCAAGCGCCTGACATCCTATAGTGCAGCGGGAGACATTCTATTCAACAAAACCCTTGAACTTGACTCCCTCGGGATTGTCGAGGAAATGCCGGAAGGCAGCACCTGCTCCTTTGCGAGGTTGAAAAAGGACGGAAAAGCCTTCTACGTCTTTAATATGTGCCTCTCTACCGATACGAATATAGCCCTCACATCAGCAACTCGCATCCGTAGTGCTATCGGAGAGATTAACACAGGAAACTTGCCGTTCTTCCTCATCGGATACCTTGGTGTCAATGAGACAAAAACGGCATACTCCAGACTGTCTGCAAGATATTATGACTGCTTTAAACAGGCTCCCATTGTCAGCGCGGAATATGGTACGGTGAACAACTTCGATCTGGCAGCCAATCACGGCACCGCTCGCTACGATTTCGTATTTACCTCCAAAACTGTCAACGTCAAGGCCTACGGTCAACTGCAATACGCATACTTCACTAAGGAATCCGACGGCAGTTACAAGCGCCGCCTGCCTTCCACACACTTCCCCGTTATGGCAAAAGTAACGCTCCCCAAATAACAGTGGTATATATTTTAGTTAATAATTGTTAATTTTTTAAAGAGGTTTATATACGCACGCGTAAAAAAAACTAAATTTACTCTCGATTTTAAGCAAAAGAGAGGTGAATCTAAAAATATTTGCCCTTTTAGCAGCAAAAAACAGATTAAGAAAACTATCATACTTTTACCCTTAAACAAAACAAACATGAAACAAAAATTCTACTCTCTTCTCCTGGCAGCCCTGTTTGGCTTGCCGGGAATGCAAGTGTGGTCGCAAAATCTGACCACTACGGAGATTGACGGCACTGAGTACTACAAAATTAGCAGTGCAGAGGATCTCGTGGCATTTGCAGATTTAGTGAACTCTGGCGAGTTTGGTGCCAACGCCGTGCTGACAACGGACATCACCCTCACCGCCCCCTGGGATACTCCCATCGGTTCCTCTGGTGGAGCCTATACGGGCATCTTCGACGGCCAGGAACACAAGATTACCGGTTTCGAGGCAGAAAGTGCCATTGACGGCGGTGGTTTCTTCGGTGTCATAACTGGCGCTACCATCAAGAATTTTAGCATCGATGGTACACTTACGTCAACAGGTGGAACAGGTTCTGGTGTTGTCGGTTATCCCGCAAGCAGCACCATCCTCAACGTGCATTCCACGCTGAACATTTCAGTACCTGTTGGCGGTGTTCACCATGTAGGTGGCGTAGTAGGTTCTGCTCGTGGTGGCAATACCATCAGCAAGTGTACCTTCAGCGGCACCATAACGGTAGCTTCTGGTAGCACAGACAACTTCGCTGGCATTGTTGCTTACCTTGGAGGCGACAGCGTGTCATTCTGTGCCAACTATGGTACCATCAGCTTTGAAGACGTGGGCTGTGCAGCAGGTGGCATTGCTGGTTATCTCAACAATGCCGGTTCATACGTGAAAGACTGTCTGAACATGGGCAAGGTTCTTTGCGAGGAACCCGAGGCCACACCCACTTATGGTGGTGCCATTGTGGGTCGTCTGAGAACATACGACGCAGCAAAGCTGACAGGCGACTGCTGGCTTGAAGGCAGTGCATACGGTGGAGGCTGCGATGGTGGCTCAGACAAGCTGGCAGCAACATGCTTCACCGCTGACAAGCTGCCCACCGGTGAGATTTGCTATGCACTGAATGGCGACCAGTCTGAAATCGGCTGGTATCAAACATTAGGCACCGACGAGGCTCCTATGCTTGATCCTACTCACAAGCAAGTCTATATGAATGGACGTCTGCATTGTAACGGTGACGTCTATGAAGGCGCTGTCTATTCCAACGAAAATACAGGTGTGACGCAGGACGAACACAACATTGTGGATGGCTTCTGCGACTACTGCGGTCTTTACGACGAGAATTACCTTACTCCCAATGCTGATGGCTACTACGAGATTGCAACCGCAAAGCAACTCATGTGGTTCGAGATGAAGGTGAACAAGGGAACCCTCGATGCCAATGCTATATTGACTGCCGATATCGACTTCGCTGACGTAATGCCCGAAGGTGCTGATCCAGAGGAAACCGAAATTGCCTGGACACCTATCGGTGACTGGGGTGCTACCAGAGGAACCGCAAGTGCCGGCTACAAAGGGCACTTCGACGGTCAGGGCCACACCATCAAGAACCTCAATGCTACTTCCAAGCAGAATTACTTCGGTCTCTTTGGCGTCATTTCCACTGGATGTCTCATCGAGAACTTCACCATCTCCGGAAAGTATTACACAACTTACCAATACGCTGGCAGCGTTGCAGCTTATGCTCGCGACAGCTATCCCACCATCCGGGGCATCCACAGCTTTGTGAATATTAACAACTCCTGTGCAGGTGGCAGACAAGGTGGCATCCTGGGCGGTGTTCTGACTACTGTCGATAAAACCATCATCGAGAACTGTACATACTCCGGCACTTTGGACGGCAACGATGCAGGCGGTAGCGGCAACTATGGCGGCATTGTAGGTTATGTAAACAATAACGGAGCAACCGTCGCTGACATCACCAATTGCTTGTTCGACGGTGAGGTTGTCAACAAGAACTCTGCCCCCGGCGGCTGTACCTTCGGCGGCTTTGTTGGATACAGCAACGGTGGTGTCGTTACCATCAAGAACAGTTTGTCTATTGGCCATGTAGAATCTGCTGTATGGGGTCAGTTCTTCGGCGCTGTCAAGAGCACCAAGTCTTCTCTTCCCAATAGTTTCTACATGGGTGAAATCCTCAACGGCTCTGCAAGTACCGTTACTTTGACTGCTAATGAGACCAATCCGGACGAGTTGGCAAGTGGTAAGGTTGCTTGGGCCCTGAACGAGGAGTCGTTCCTGGATCCCATATGGCAGCAGACCCTGGGGCAGGAAAGCTATCCGACAATCCTGAGCGGCAGTGCCATCGTTTACCAGAATACTGACGGCGACTATGGTTGCGTCTCTGCCGACGATCCCTCAACCTTCAATTCGTTCCGCGACAACGCTGTGAACGTCGAAGAGACTTTCATCGAAGAAACAGTGGCCTATCAAGCTCTGCTCGACCAGTATAAGGAGACGGTGGAATCATGGAACAATATCGACAATCTGGACGATTTCTTCGCTGCCTACAAGGCTGCAATGGAGTTGAAGGATGCCGTCAAGCAGTCGGCTGCAAACTACGCTAGTTACAAAGAGGCTTGCGAATATGCTATCACTTACTTGGCCGACAACAATATTGAAGGTGAATGGTGTGATTTCCTCAAGGCTTACCTAGATGATAACTTCGAACCCAATACCGACTATCCCAATGGCAGCTATGCCTACATCATGGAGAACTGCGGCTTGGATGACGAAGAGATTGCAGCTGAGATTGCCTTCGTGAACCAGATGCTGGAGAACGCTATCGCCGGTGGCATCACAGCCGGAACAGAAATCACCCGTCTGCTGACCAACCCCAACTTCAACCAAGGTGAGAACAACTTCGAAGGCTGGACCACAGAAGCTTCCGACGGTGCCACATTCAGCACAGGCGGCGTAGATGGGCTCACGAGGATTGCTCGCGGTAAGGACGGGAAGTTCAGCATCAGCCAGACCCTGACTGAAGCTACGAATGGTGTCTATATGATGACCGTGAACAGCATGTTCCGCACCGATAGCGACGTGAACTCCCAGTTCTATGCCGGTCAGCTCTTCCTGAACGGCACAGCAAACTACGTGATGTCTCCCAGCGAGGATGCCCTCCCAGAGGAAGAAGCCGAGGATAAGGTGAACTGCTACCTTTCTAACGATGCCACTTGTGATACGGAATTCGGTTCAGGCTATGTGCCCGCTTCGATAACAGGCTGTTCATACGCCTTCAGCGCAGACCGCTACCTGAACCTCGTTGCTACCCAAGTTATCGATGGCAATCTGACAGTCGGCATGCGTAGCCTTGGAACAGGTCTGTCCGGCGACTGGCTGCCCTTCGGCAACCTCCGCGTTTTCTACCTGGGCACTCCCGAAGAGGCTAACGACCAACTCGCTGATGTTCTGGATGCCTTCGTCGAGCGCGCAACCACCATCCATGACTTTGTATGGAGTGACTACCCCGATGATTATGCTAAGTATCCTAATATGTCGGAGGCCCTGAAAGACCAGCTTGCTGAACTGATTGAGGCTGTACCGTCAGCTACAACAGGCGAGGACAAGTTGGAGCTCATCAACAAGTTCTCTGCTCTCTTTGCCGAAGTACATGCTTGCCGCAAGGCTTATATCGACATGTTCACAGCAGCCAATGACTTTTATGACTACCTCGATGCTATGTCAACTGCAGGTCTGGTCACCGACGACGATTACGACGCTTGGGAAATTGAGGTTATGGATGCTATCGAGAGCTACAAGGCAGGTGACGTCTCAACCGAAGAGGCTCTGGCTATCATCGAAAAGTTCTCCTCTGTCAACCTTGTTCCTATACCTGTTTCGGAAGACGGAACATACCAGTTGGCTACTGCCGAGCAACTCAGAATCTTCTCTGTTCTCGTAAATTGTGGCAACACCACAGCTAAAGCAGTTTTGACTGAAGATATCGACATGAACGAACTTGATGAGGACGCATACTTCGAACCTATTGGAAATTCAAACAATAAGTTCGCCGGTGAGTTCGACGGCCAAAACCACAAGATTACCAACTTCGGCCAGTATATCGAGGAAGAGGATGGCTCCGGCTCCTACACCTTGCAGTTGTCCGGCGATGCCCAGGGCTTCATCGGCTACGCATCCGGCGCAACCATCAAGAACTTCAGGATCGAGGGCGCATTTGAATACGAGGGCGGCACTGGTGTCGGTGCAATCGGATGGGCAACAGGCTCTAAACTTTCCAACATCCATGCTACACTCAACATTGCTGTTCCTGTAGTTTCACATCATGTCGGTGGTGTCTGCGGTCATCTGAGTGAAAACAGCTCAGCAACCAACTGCTCATTCAGCGGCAGCATCAATGACCTTGCCGGCACTAATGACTGCATCGGCGGTATCGGTGCTTACTCGAACAACGGCGTCAGCTATACCAACTGCGCTAACTATGGTACTATCACCTACAAGAACAGCGGTGCATACGCTGGCGGTATCTGCGGTTATGTGAACAACGACTCCTTCGTCGGCATATTCAACTGCATCAACGTAGGTAGAGTTGCTGAGACTGGCGGTGGTCAGTCCAGCGGTGCTCTCGTAGGTCGTCTGCGCAGTCATGCTAACTCCAAGTTCGAGAACAACTACATTCTTCAGGGCAGTGCTACTAAGGCCAGCAACGACAACAATGGAGAAGACGTTATCCCTGGAGTTCCGTTTGTTACTGTTGAGCAGATGGCCAGCGGTGAAGTTTGCTACAAGCTGAACGGCGACCAGACTGAAATCAACTGGTTCCAGACGCTTGGCGAAGACGCATATCCTGTATTGGACGATGCACACAAGGTTGTATATCAGGCCGGGGATGGCTCTTATGTCAACGAGAAGACCAATACACCTGATGGTTCGAAGGAGAATCCGTTCGTAGTGAAGACAGCTGCCGACCTCTCCAACCTGCTCAACCTGCTCGTTTCCGGTCGTATGAACTACGTGGTAATGGAAGAGGATGTGGATATGGCTGGCGTAACAGACTGGAAGCCGCTCTTCAACTATGCTAACGCCACAGATGAATATAAGTATCCCGTCATCGATTTCGATGGTAAGGGTCATGTCATCAGCAACCTCACCTCCAACACGGATGGTGCGTATGACTATTGTGGTCTCTTCGGTGTGCTTTGTGGCAATGTACGCAACCTGGGTGTAGAGAATGCTGACGTAACATGCGCAGGCGGTACAGGCATTATAGCCGGCTATCTGGGACACTCTACCTACGGTCAGCCTTGCTATGTCGAGAATGTCTGGGTAACAGGTAAGTTGACTGCAAGCGGCTACTGCGGCGGTATGTTCGGTAACGTTGCAGACGAGGCCCACATCACCAACTGCTATGCTAATGTTGAAGTGAACGGTTCGAGCGACCTCACAGGTGGCATTATCGGCCGCGTACGCAATCGCGTGGAGATGGTTCAGGTTTATGCAGCTGGCAGCATCAACCGCGGCGGTGGTATCATCGGCGGCGGCTTCCAGGATGCAACTCCACTCGGCACCTACAAGCACGTAGCTGTATGGAACAATACGACACAGAACTTCGGTCCCGTTCGTGAAAACGAAGACCTGCGCATGATTCTCTACTACGACGGCACCAACTTTGCCGAGTTGCAGAGTCAGGTTGTGGCTTGGGATCCCGAGGTATGGTCTTGCGACATGCAGCCGGGCAGCTATCCTGTACTGGCAGCCTTCGATCCCGATGGCATCAAGACAATCTACAATGCACAATCTACAATGGAGAATGCAACCATCTTCAACCTTTCTGGTCAGCGCATCAGCAAGTTGCAGAAGGGCATCAACATCGTAAACGGCAAGAAGGTTTTGGTTAAGTAAGCATCTATTCCTAAATATGTAACACGCATGCGAGGGGGAAACTCATGTTCTTTGAAAGGACAAAGGGTTTCCCCTTTGCTTTACCCTATCTTTCCTCGTTATAACGAAATAACATAATAACAAAACAGATAATAGTTAATGCTAAGATGAAAAGATTGTTTTTCTCGCTCCTGCTTCTCTGCATGACGACCGGAGTTTGGGCTTTGCCCAGGGCAGAGTATCCTCGACCACAGTTTGAACGCCAGGACTGGCTTAACCTCAATGGTGACTGGACCTACACCTTCGACTTCGTAGGCTCCGGTATGGAGAAAAGGCTCTTCGAGAGCAAGGGCTTCGACGGCAAGATTACCGTCCCCTTCTGTCCCGAAAGCAAGCTCAGCGGTGTTGGCTACACCGACTTCATTGGCAACATCTGGTATCAGCGTACCATTCAGATGCCACAGGAGTGGACAGGCCGTAACATTATGCTCCACTTCGGCGCCGTGTATTACAACAGCGAAATCTTCATTGACGGACACCTCGCAGGGCGGCACTTCGGCGGAAGCACATCTTTCACCATCGACGTGACGAAGTTCCTTGCCGACGGAAAGGCGCATTCTCTCGTCGTTCATGCCTACAGCGACACCCGCACCCTGAAGCAGCCGGCTGGCAAACAGAACGTCCGCCTGAACCAGTTCGAGTGCATGTACACCCGCACCACAGGCATCTGGCAGACGGTTTGGATGGAACCTGTTGATGAGAATGCCTTGCTTCGCGCCCAAGTCATCACAGACATCGACCAGAGCCAGGTCGTTCTGCACCCGACGTTCTATCGCGAGTCCGCTGCCACGCTCACCGTCACCCTGAGCGACGGCAAGAAGGTGGTCGCCACAAAGACCGTCCGTGCACAGAACAACTCCACCATCGTCCTGCCCGTCAAAGCGCAGAAGCTTTGGAGTCCCGAAAGCCCTTTTCTCTACGACCTTACCTACGAGATGAAGGATGCCAGCGGAAAGATTATCGACCGCGTCAGCAGTTATGTCGGAATGCGCAAAATACACGTCGAGGGCAACAAGACCTACCTCAACAACGAACCCTTCTACCAGCGGCTTGTCCTTGACCAGGGCTTCTATCCCGACGGCATCTGGACGGCTCCTTCCGACGAGGCTCTCAAGCACGACATCGAGTTGTCACTGGCAGCAGGCTTCAACGGCGCACGACTCCACCAGAAAGTCTTCGAGGAACGCTTCCATTATTGGGCAGACAAGCTTGGCTACATCACTTGGGGCGAGGCTCCTTCATGGGGTATGAACGCCAACGACCCCGAAGTGGCACGTAACTTCCTTACCGAATGGACAGAGGAAATTGTGCGAGACCGCAACCATCCCAGTATCGTTACATGGACACCGATGAACGAGGAATGGTGGCCCGACCGCGTACAGTTCCCGCGCTTCGTGAGCGATGTCTATGACCTGAGCAAGGCACTCGACCCCACACGTCCCGTCTGCGACGTCAGCGGCGGCGTACACATCAAGACCGACATCTGGACCACCCATAACTACGAACAAGACCCCAAGCGCCTCAAGGAAGCCATATACAACGGACAGCGCTGGTTCCAGACACCCAACGAATATCCTGGCATCCCCCGTACCAATGTAGGCTTCAACCGCCCAACGGACAATGAGGTCTATGACTTCCCGCGCTACGAGAAGGCCGACAAGCCCTATCTGCTCGACGAATTCGGCGGCATCAAGTGGGTGAAGGGTCAGGACAAGGAGACTGGCAACACAGGTGCATCGTGGGGCTATGGCGAACCGCCCCATAGCCTCGAGGAGTTCTACGCTCGCCTCGAAGGTCAAGTGGATGCCCTGATGGAGATTGCTGATAATGTGTGGGGCTACACCTATACCCAGCTCACCGACGTGGAGCAGGAACAGAACGGCATCTACTTCTACGACCGTACCACGAAGTTCAATATGGCTCGCATCAAGGCCATCTTCTCAAAAAAACCTGCAAACAGCAAATAATTAACAAACCCATAAAACTTATCTACATCTATGAAAAAAATTATCTCATTTCTTTCTTTGGCGCTGACGGCAATTACGCTGTTAGCCCAGACGAGTGTAACAGTAGATGGCATCAAGTACAACCTTGATGACGAAACAAAGACCGCTACTGTCACTTATCCTAACGAGACCAAGCCAAACGACGGCGACAACTGTAGCCCTTACACAGGCGACGTCACCATTCCTGCACAAGTGACCGTCGAAGACGTGACCTACAGCGTCACGGGCATTGGCGATTATGCCTTCCGAAGTGCAAAAATTACCTCTCTGACCTTGCCGGAAAGTCTCGTTTCCATCGGTCAGAAAGCTATTTACAACACTCAGATTACCGAATTGACCTTACCGGGAAACGCTACGGACTTTGGGCAGTATGCTATGGCCTATAACGGGAGTCTGACAAAGGTTACATTTGGCGAGAACTGCGCCACCAAAGCTTGGGGCGAATGGATTCTTTATCGCGAGTCTCCAGAGTATGACATATACATGGACTGCCACGCAAAGCCTACCGTTCCCGACAAATACACCTTCGATCATGGCTATGCTTCCAGAATACATGTCTATCCTGATGTTTACGAAGCCTACGTAAATGATCCGTATTGGGGAGGAAAATATACCATTATGCCCGACATGGGTAGTGGTTTGGAGTTGAAAGACTTCATTGTTGACGGCATCAAGTATAAGATGACGGCCGAGGACAAAGTAAGTGTTACCTATCCGACCGAAGGTAAGCCCGGCTCCAGCAATCCAAATACCTATACAGGCGATTTCGTCATTCCTGCACAGGTTACCTACGAGGGTAAGACCTACGCTGTGACTGGCATCGGCAACTATGCCTTCCGCTATGCAGACATTACCTCTATCACAATGCCAGAGGGTCTCGTTTCCATCGGTGAGGAAGCCATCTACAAGACCCAGATTACAGAGATTACCCTACCCAATTCCCTTACCACCACAGGGACATACGCTGTGGGCTACAACTCCAAACTGGAGAAAATCACTGTGGGCAGTAATGCAGCAGCCAAGGAATGGGGCAAATGGGTATTCTGGCGCGCATCTGGCGCTTACGAAGTCTATATGATTTGCGACACGAAGCCTGAAGTTCCCGACATCTATACGTTCGACAACGACTTCGCATCCAACATTCACATCTATCCTTCCCTCTATCTCGACTACAAGACCGATTATCATTGGAACTGCTATAACATCGTTCCCGACCTGGTACAAGAGATGACGCACGAAGACCTTCAGAATGCTATTGCAGCCTATAGTGCCAAACTGCCTGCCGATGAGGAGGTAGGTACCAATCCCGGTTGCTATACAGCTACAAGCGTGAATGCTGTTAAGGAAGCATTGGCAGCGGCAAGTGCCCTCGACGAGAATGCCACACCCCAACAGCGCAACGAAGCACTTCTTCAGATGATTATTGCTGTAGATGGCCTTGCCATCAATCCCCTCAACGAGGGCTACTACTACATCGAGAACTTGTATAACAACAAGTACATCCGAACCAGTTCCGACGGTTATATCGCTGTAAAGACATTCGACGCTTCGGATGCCCGCTTCTGCTTCAAGCTCACCCATAAGGGCAGCAACTGGTATATTCAAGCTGCCGATGAAAGCAAGCAGTACTTCGGCACTCTCGATGCAGAAGGCTGGGTTCTGTTCTCCTCCGATCCGGATTATGAGCAGATAATAACCTGGGTTAGCGGCGGTATATACAAGATGCAGTGTCTGAATGGAGAAGAAGCAAGCGGCCTTTATGGCCAGTCCAGCGGTTATGTGTATGTCAACGACTATACCGACGACAATGTACGAGCCCAGTGGCGCTTCCATCCCGTACAGAGCGGAACGTTCGCTCAGGACTTCAACATCGAGAACATCCGTGTAAGGGAATACATGGCCGAGGTTACATACGAAGGAACCGAAGAAACAAAGATTAAGCCCTACAACGTAGCTCCTCCTGCTCGCCGAGACACCCCAGAACCTGCGACTATCTTCTGGACACAGAACGCTTCCGCCACAGCACAGCAGGTTACATGGAGCCTCAACCCAGACTTCTCCGATGCCTTCACAGCAGAGGTTGACCTGAGTAATGCACACTATGAGATATTCAATCTCCTGCCCGGACAGACCTATTATTATAAGGTAGAGCTTACCGTTGACGGCACTCCCACTGAGATTATCAACTCCAGCTTCACTACCAGTGGCCAGCTCCGCCAGATTTATGCTGAAGGCACAGGCAACATGCGCGACCTGGGTGGTTGGGCAACAGCAAGTGGCAAGCCCATCAAGTACGGCCTCATCTATCGTGGTGCCGAATGGAACGGCGAATATCAGCTCACTCCGGAAGGCATTGCGGCTCTCCGCGCAATAGGCTTGAAGGCAGAACTTGACCTCCGTATCGACTGGGAGTCAGCCTACATCACACAGTCTCCTTTGGGCGAAGACGTCATCTATAAACGTATCACCAACGAGGATTACTACGAGAGCGGCATGCAGAACAGGAAGGACCTCTACCTGCAGGATCTCCAGTTCGTATTCGACTGCGTGAAGAACGACAAGCCCGTCTATTTCCACTGCCACATTGGTGCTGACCGTACAGGCACGCTGGCTGTTATCCTCGAAGGTCTGCTGGGTGTCGGTTTGAGTGACCTCTACAAGGACTATGAGCTCACCACCTTCTCCTACTACGAGACCCACCGCTACAAGGAGAATATCGACGGCATTCTGGAATACATCAACTCGCTCGATGGCGAAACCCTCACGGACAAGTTCTACACCTACTGCCACACTGAGCTTGGCCTCAGCGCCAAGGAGATTGCCGACTTCCGCCAGAAGATGCTGGGCGTTATCTATCCCACAGATGTGAAAAACGTGGTTGCAGAGGCCGTTACAGGCAAGGCCACCAGCCTCGACCTCAGTGTGTACGAATTCCAACCCGATGTACTCCCCTTCGGCATGCTCGCTGGCACTAACCTGCTCATTACGGTAGCTCCCGAGTCCGGCATCTTTGGTCAGAATATCATCAGCGACGGTGTATGCGAGAACCTCGTCCTAACCGACGGAGCCGACTTCGGCGCACCCTATGCCTTCACGGCCAAAGAGGTAAAATTCACCACAAACGTCAACGCTTACAAGACGCTGGTTCTTCCCTTCGAGGCTAACGTTCCGGAAGGCTTCGCAGCAGCAAAGGCTGCTTCCGTGACTGGCAATCTGGTTAATCTTGAGGAGGCTGCCACAATCAGCGCCGGAGAACCCGTTCTGGTTCAGGGAACAGGCGAATTCCAGCTTACGACATCGAATGCTGCCATTGCTGCTTCCGACGAAGCTGTCCTGGAGAATGGTCTGTTCGTCGGAACATACAAGAACATTCCTGCTCCTGTCGGTTCCTATGTGCTGCAGAACCAAAATGGCGTAACAGGCTTCTATCAGGTTGCTGAAGTTCAGCCCACCGTCGGAGCCTTCCGCGCTTGGTTGAATGCTCCGGCATCAAGCGTCAAGGCCTTCTTCTTTGGCGACGGTGCAACCTCTATAAATGAAGAATTAAGAATGAAAAATGAAGAATTAGAGGGAGCTATGTATAATCTAGCTGGTCAGCGCATAAACAAGATGCAGAAGGGCATCAACATCGTGAACGGAAATAAGATTCTTAAGTAATTAAAGATTTCATGATTTAAGGATTTAAGGATTGCTTAATGCAACTATAATCTTAAAATATAAAATCATCAAATCGTAAAATATCGTTATGAAAAAGACATATATGATTCCTGCTATGCAGGCAGAAGAAGCTCAGGCGACAGAGATAATAGCTGTTTCAATTATTGATGGCGGAACTGCCGACGATTCGGAGGTTCTGACCAAGGAAAACAACGACTGGAATATCTGGGAAGACGGCGACTAAGCGAGAACACTATGAAGAAACTCTTTCTGACCATCGTTTTGTGCGGTGTGGTCCTGACCATAAATGCAAAGAAGGTAGCATCACCCAATGGGAAGCTGTCGGCTAAAACCGTCGGCAAGAATCTGGTCATCAGCTACAAGAAACATAAAGTCCTGGAGTTGGCAGACATCCAGTTCGAGAAACTGGTGTTTGCCGGGCAGATAACCGATGACTACCGGATGCTGGAGGGCAAACGCCTGCACTGCACAAACGAGGCCAATGAGTTCCGGGCCGCTATCGGCACAGAGGCCTGGCTGGTCCTGAGGCTCTACAACGACGGCATCGCCTTCCGCTATGAATACAGCAATTTGCAGAACCAGAAGCCGCCTCAGGAACAAACCACCTATCTGATTCCGGAGGGCACCAAACGATGGATGATGCAATGGGCGGAATCGTACGAAGGGTTCTTCCCGCAGAGCACGACCTACAAGCAGAAACCCGTCCCTTCGTTCAGCGGTATCTCCGCTTCTGCCGACGGTTGGAACAACCGGTGGGCCTACCCTGCCCTACTGGAAGCCTCTCCCGGCGTGTTCGCCCTGATTACCGAGGCCAACATAGAGCGTGGGCAGAGTGCATCCTGTCTGTACAACGACGGCGAGCGCTTCAGCGTAGTGCCTGCAGAAAACAATCTGGAGCTGAACGGCGAGTGGCACACGCCTTGGCGCGTCGTCATCATCGGCACGCTGGCAAATATCGTGCAATCCACCTTGGTGACGGATGTCAGCGAGCCTTGCAAAGTAAAGGAAACCAGATGGATTTCTCCTGGTGTGGTATCGTGGGTCTATTGGGCCTACAATCACGGTTCCAACGACTACAACATCATCCGGAAGTACGTGGATATGGCCGTCGCGCTGCATCTGCCCTACGTGCTGATAGATGCCGAGTGGGACGAGATGGACAAGCTTGCTTCCAACGAGGGCAAGACCATCGTGGATGCCGTCAGCTACGCCCACCGGAAAGGCATCAAGCCCCTCATCTGGTACAACTCGTCGGTGGGATGGATCAACGGAGCTCCGGGACCGAAGTTCCGCCTGAACAAGCCCGAGGACCGCGAGAAGGAGTTCGCCTGGTGCGAGAAGATCGGGGTGGTTGGCGTGAAGATTGACTTCTTCAGCGGCGACAACCAGAAGAACATGGACTATTGTCTGGACCTCTTGGAGTGTGCCGCCCGCCACAATCTGCTGGTCAACTTCCACGGAGCCCCCATACCCCGCGGCTGGCAACGCACCTATCCCAACTTGCTTTCCACCGAGGGCGTCTATGGTGCCGAGTGGTACAACAACGTGGCAACCTTCACCGACAAGGCGGCCTGCCACAACGCCACGCTGCCCTTCACGCGAAACGTCGTCGGTCCTATGGACTATACGCCTTGCGCCTTCAGCGACTCGCAGCATCCCCACATCACCACGAATGCCCACGAACTGGCCCTCACGGTGCTCTTCGAAAGCGGCTTGCAACATCTGGCAGACCGTCCGGAGAGTTTCCTGTCGCAGCCTCAGGAGGTGCAGAGCTTCTTTGGGCAGCTGCCTGCCGTCTGGGACGAGACGCGCTTTGTCTCCGGCTATCCGGGCGAGAGTGCGGTGCTGGCTCGCAGAAGCGGCAACACCTGGTATGTGGTTGGTATCAACGGCAAGGACGAGTCCCGGACGTTGAAACTACCGCTTGGCTTCCTGCCGAAGGGCAGTATCCAGCTCTTTGCCGACGGCGAAGGGACACCTTGGAGCATCACCAGCCCCACATCCGTTCCGAAGGAGATAACCTGCCATCCGCGTGGCGGCTTCGTGATAGTGATTACTCAGTAAGAAGGAACCGACAATAAGGAAAGCGGCAGTCACTCTCTGTGAGCGGCTGCCGTTTTCTTTGATGGTTGGAAGCGCTGTCGGCGCTGGATTTTATAGTTTCTGAATGCAAAGTCGCAAAATTTTTTCAGAATCGTGTAGTTTTTCGTACCTTTGCCGCGTCTAATGGGTAAAAGGATTCAAAAAAACAGACGAAAACAATGACAACATTAGAAAGACAGTTTGCGCAAACTGTAGCAGAACATAAAAGCACCATCTACACCGTGTGCTACATGTTCTCTGGGGATGCCGACGAGGTGAACGACCTCTTCCAGGAGGTACTAGTCAATCTTTGGAAGGGGTACGAGAACTTCGAGCATCGCTCCGATATCAGGACGTGGATCTACCGCGTCGCCCTCAACACCTGTATCTCACTCGACAGAAAGAAGCGGCGATTGGCTTCCGTCCGGCTGGAAATGGACATCAACCTATTTGAAGACCGCGACGAGGACACGCGCCAGGTGGACATGCTCCACAAGCGCATCTCCCGACTGCAGCCCTTCGACCGTGCGATAGTCCTGCTCTGGCTCGAAGACCTCAGCTACGAGGAAATCGGACAGATAGTCGGCATCACTGCCAAGAACGTCAGCGTCCGTCTGTTCAGAATCCGTGAACAATTAAAGAACATGTCAAACGATTAAACTTTACCCATTATGAATACCGAACTTGAAGAAATGCGCCAGCAGATGGCTGTGCTGAAGAAGAAACTGGAGCAGCAAGAAATAGTGAACGACCGCCTGATAAGCAAGACCAAGGAATCCTTGGAAAAGGATATGGCCACCGTGCGCAGGAAGTACAAGATGGGGTACGTTGTCAGCATTCTTATGGTTCCCTTTTTCTACTACCTTGTGGTTAATCGCTTTGGGCTCTCGGTGGCTTTTGGCATTGTCACGGCGATATGGGCGTTCGTCACCTTTATTCACTACTACTGGAGGAAAGGTCACCTGTACGATATGCATTCAGACAATCTGGTGGAGGCTCAACGGAAGGCATCAACCCTCAAGCAGAGTTTCACTAAGTGGCTCAAAATCGACTATGTTTGTCTGGTATGCTGGCTTGCATGGTTTGGTTGGGAAGTCTATCGGAAGAGTACGATGGGAGGCGCTGGGGGTGTACCACCCATCTACTTCGGCTTCTTCGTCGGATTGCTGATTGCACTTCCCTTCCACATTTGGAAGGTCATACAGACGCAGCGGCGCTACCAGAGAATCATCGACCAGATAGATGACCTCACCACAGAACCGTGATGATAAATAAGATTTAATTGATTTTCCCCGAGCGACTCTACTCATAAGCTATCAAGCTGTTAAGCAAAGATGTTTTCGATATTTTTTGTTCTCTCTGATTTTGTAAAGATTTTTCTTTTTCTCTCCCAAAAGGGGCTGGGGGCCGCATTTGTTCCCTGCCCAAGGAAAATTTTCCCCTCGGCCAAGCAGAAAATAACGCATCACCTATCATTTTTGTGACCCGCATTGAGTGTAAAAGAATTTTCACGACAGGTGTCTTACCCCGAAAACGGCGGCGTCCAGGTTACATAGTTACGTAACCTAAAAATGTGACCCATACCTATTTTTTTAGGCCTATTATTATATATATATAATAATAGAATTTTTTTCTGTAACTTAGGGTCTCTGTTTTTGGTTACGTAACTATGTTACCACGCAGGATGAAGGCAAGGTTACATAGTTACGTAACCAAAAACAGTGACCCACTCTAAGATAAAGCTGTAGTGGTAGGATTTGTTACCGTCGATGGTGTACTGGGGTAGCGTGCGGCCCCCCCAGGTATCGATGCCGCCCACACCGTGCACATTCAGATCGATGTTCAGATTGACGAAGCGGCCTCGCTGAATATCATTGGGATGCTTGGCACCTTCCAGGTCTTCCTCGCCATAGTCCCAGGCACGGATGCAGAGAGGCTGAAGTCCACTGATACGCAGAGTTCTTTGTGCGCTGCCGATATTGAACCAGCGGATGTCCGTGCGACAGCCGTTGTCCTGCGGATGGATGTATTCCGTCTCATACTCAGAGAGCGGCATCTTGTACAGGCCCAAGAACGCGCTACGCTTGCGGTCGGGATAGTTCTCCCAAGGACCGCGACCATAGTACTCGATGCTGGTCATGCTGGCGGGCAGACGCATGCGCATACCGAACTTAGGCATTACGGGCTTGTTGTCGCCTGTAGGGCGATAATCTACCTCGACCAAGAGTCGGCGGTCGCTGAGAGGCGTATAGGTCACGGTAACGTCGCTCGCCTCTTTCCACACGGCGGTGCGCTGTGCAAACCGGGCGGCATGCTGGTTGTCGTTCTCGGGCTTCCAGAAGTAGGGCTCGAGGGGAGCTGCGAGCATCTCGCGGCCATCAACAAGCCAAGAGACGAGGGTGTTGCCATCGATGGTGACATTGTTAAGTGAAGAGTGAAGAGTGTTCCGCGCCTTAACAGCGCGCCTTTGCTCTAAAGAGTCAAAGAAGAGTGAAGAATCGGGCTGATGGAAGGTGTAGGGCTGGAGCACGAACTGCTCGCTGGCCACAGCAAAACCTTTCTTTGCCCAGGGCTTGTCCTCTTTCAAACGAGCAGAAACATTGAGCAAGGTCTCGCTTTCATAACGCACAGTATCGTAGGTGATATCGTACTCGCCGGGATCGGTGAAGCTGTCGTGATTGATGATGCGGATATGTCCGTCAGACTCCCTGACGAACTGCAGAGGCTGATACACGTGCTGCACCTCGTAGTAGTGGGGATGTGGCTTGCGGTCAGGCGCAATGAGTCCGTTGAGACAGAAAGGACCGTCGTTGGGTTTGTCACCAAAATCTCCTCCATAGAGGAAATCAGTGTCCCCCTCGGGGGACGATAGAGGGGCCAGGCCTTGGTCCACCCAGTCCCAGATGGCTGCACCACAGATGCTGCTGTCGGCATAGATAACATCCCAGTACTCTTGGATGTTGCCCACCGAGTTACCCATAGCATGGGCATATTCGCGCATCATGAAGGGACGGTCGGTAATTTTTTTCGCTTCCGAGGCAAGCTTTTCGGGCGTGAGATAGCTATCGTCGTAGATAGCACTCTGGCTGCGGTCGCTGTCGGAGAAGGGTAAAGCTATGGTATCGAGTGCTACGACGGCATCGTGCATAGCCTTGAAATTACGACCAGAACCACCTTCGTTGCCCAAGCTCCACATGATGACGCTGGGATGGTTCTTGTCGCGTTGCACAAGACTGACGGCACGGTCCACATGTGCCCCTGTCCAGTCTGGATTGTCGCCAAGCTCCTTGTTCCCGATTCCGTAGCCGTGACTCTCCTGATTAGCCTCATCCATCACGTAGATGCCCCAACGGTCGCAGAGCTCGTAGAGGTATTCGCGGTCGGGATAGTGTGAGGTGCGCAGGAAGTTGATATTGGCCTGCTTCATCAGCGTGATGTCCTTTTCGTAGGTGGCATCATCCACGTAGCGGCCCGTTACAGGATGGTGGTCGTGACGGTTCACGCCACGCAGTTTCACGTTCTTGCCGTTAATCTTGAAGACCTCACCCACACACTCCACACGTTTCACGCCGAAGTGATTTTCGAAGTGCTCGTCGTCCTTGCTGTCTTTCCTGCCAAGCAGCTCCACAATGTAGGGGTAGAGCCAAGGCTTCTCAGCCGACCACAGATGATATGGCACATTGGCAGTATCGTAGTTACGTGTGAGCTCGACGATTGTTGTATCACCTGGGCAAAGTTTCGGGATGAGGTGGTTATAACAGATCCAAGAGTTACGTTTTGTGTTGGTGTCATATAGTTCAGGGCTGGCAATCCGCAGCTCGGCCAGAATGTTCTTGGCGGTTTTCTTTCCGGTATTGCAGACGGAAATCATGGCCTTGACGGTGAACTGCGTGAAGTCCTTATTGGGGATGGCCTCTACCTTATAGTCGGCAATATGTACCAGCGGTCTTACCCAGAGCTGCACCTCGCGGAAGATGCCACTCAAACGCCACATATCCTGATCCTCCAGATAGCTGCCATCGCTCCAGCGATAGACCTCTACAGCGAGCTTGTTCTTACCCTTGCGAACATATTTAGTAATGTCAAACTCAGCAGGCGACATCGAGTTCTGACTATAGCCCACCTTCTGACCGTTCACCCACACGTAGAAGGCGGAGTGAACGCCGCCAAAGTGCAGAATCAGGTTCTTCGTGAGCATCTCCTTCGTCACATCGACAAAAGTCACATACGAGCCCACGGGATTGCGGTGGTCGTAGGCATACCAGTCCTTGTTGGGTTCGCTCGTCACACTGGGCTGGTCGCGATGGAACGGATACTGCGAGTTGACGTAGATGGGTTTGCCGAAGCCCTGCAGCTGCCAGTTGCCTGGCACCTTTATCTTATCCCAACCGCTCACATCATAGTCCTCGCGATAGAAGTCGGCAGGACGCGACTCTGGGTCTTTCGACCAATGGAACTGCCACTCTCCGTCGAGAGACTGGATCTCTTGACACTCCCTCCATTTCGAAGGCAGTTGCAGCGTGGCGTGATACGGCAGTTTGTTGATACCCAGCACGGCGGGGTTCTCCCAGTCGTGTATTTGCGCCTGTACTGTCATCGCCAGCATCCAGGCTGATATGAACGCTATCCTTTTCATAATCCACATCAATGAACCGTGTTGTTAATCCATTCTGCAATGTCGCTGAGGACTTCGGGTGAAATGGTTTCCTCTATCTGGCGATACTCGTGGGTGGCACCTGTGGTGCAATGCTGGAAAAAGTGGTTGAGCCCGGGATATTCCTTGATACGGTTTTTCTTCGACTTCGGCAAATTCCGTTCGATGCCGGGCAGGTTCAGTGAGGAGATAACCTGCCAGTCGAGGTCGCCGTTGAGGGCAAAGACGGGACATTTGGTCTTGCTGATGTTCTCGGACGGGTCATAGTCGACGAACCACCTGAGCCAAGGACTCTTTTGAATCCTTTCTTCCTGACGAATTTCCCCTGCTGCTTTACTGGCAGGCATACCCATAAGTTCCAATGCACGATTCTGTTGAGACGCCCCGAGTGTATCGCCCTTCACACCCGGTCCTGCCAAAGAGACGAGGAAGTCGGTCAGTCCTTGTGCTCCGAGTATGAAGCCGATAAGGCCGCCCTCGCTGTGTCCAATCACGCCAACTTTCCCGAAAGCTTTCCTGCTGCGCAGATATTCAAGTCCGGCAGCTGCGTCTCTTGCGAAGTCCTCGGATGTGGCATTCCTTAAATCTCCGCCTTTGGAGGCACCAGTAGCGCGGTCGTCGTAGCGAAGCGAGGCAATGCCCTGACGGGCCAGATAGTCGGCAATGACGAGGAAAGGTTTGTGGTCGAAGAGTTCCTCGTCGCGGTTCTCCTGTCCGCTACCCGAGATGAACAGCACGACAGCTGGCTTTTTCTTCGCCTTCGGGTTATAACCTACAGGCCAGCATATTGTTCCGGCCAGCGTCGCACTGTCCTTCTCGTTTCGGAACGAGACTTCTTCTGTCGTGTAGGGATAGGGAGGTTGCGGATGCTGCGGACGTTTCAGCTCTTCCAAGCCCTTCGTCAGCACAAGGGGAACCGAAAAGCCCATTTGCGTGAAAGTACCGTCGAGCTTACCATCCTTCAGCCGCGCACAATAGGTAATGTCCAGGGGTTCTATCTTCACAGCCAGCGAGTCATCCGTCAGACATTCCTTCTTGGCAGGAATGCCCTTTACGCTTTGATCGGGACTGTCCATTGTGACCTTTACGTAACCGTCGGTCTGCTCCAGATTAAATACTATTGTCAGAGTCATAGAACCTCCTTCCAGTTTGCCCGACCACGAGCCAACCAAGGCGGTTGTTGTCTGTACTTGCGCCCAGCCTGTCGCCCAAACGAGGGCCAGCAGAGCGGTAATAATGGCTTTCCTTTTCATTTTGCAAAGTATTTGTTCGTCAGAAAGACGATGCAAAGGAAGGAAAATTCCGTGAATGTTGCAAGGAAAAAACGCCGAAAGTTCGCGGCGAATGGTGAATTTAACATTTATTCGTAGTAATAGAAACCTTTATTCTTAGCTGAGTCGAGGCGCGATTGTAGTCGCGGACGTATGGAACGAGCACTTTTTTCCCCTTATGAAGCAAAAAAGTGAGGGATGAAGCGCGAAGAGTGAAGAATTTGTTGTAAATTTGTGACAATTCTGACTGATTTTTTACAAAAAAGATATGGAAATAAAGGAAAAAGCAGGCTTCTATCGCCTTTCTTGGTTACAGCGTATCGGCTACGGCTCGGGAGATCTGGCCCAGAATCTCATCTTCCAGACGGTAGCTTGTTACCTGATGCTCTATCTCACTACGGTATTGAAGATTAATCCGGCCTTCGTCAGCGGACTGATTCTCTCGGTCCGGCTCATTGACTGTTTCTGGAGTCCTGTAGTGGGGCGCTACATCGACAATCGCAATCCCAAGCTAGGCAAGTATCGTGCCTACCTCCTTTACGGCGGTATTCCCCTGACGGTTGCAGCCTGTCTGTTGATGCTTCCCCAGGCAGCCACCTGGTCTCCGGGCATGAAGATTGTCTATGCTACCGTCAGCTATACCGTGCTGAGCATGATATATTCTGTCGTAAACATACCCTACGGCTCCATCATGGCCAGCATGACCCGCGATAACGATGAGGTGCTGAAGCTGACATCCACACGAATGGTTTGCGCCAATATCGGTCAGATAGTCGTTCAGGCAGGTTTCCCCATCGGACTCGCAATCGTCGCTCATACGGTTATCGACTGGAATCAGGCAACTTTCATGGCTATCGGTACGATTCCTGCTTTCGTCATCTTGCCTTCTCTGCCGATTCTGAAGACCTGGTTGGGCAAGAAGGGACTTTACTATCTGCTGCTCTCGATCGGCTTCGTCGGATTTGCCATCCTGTTCACCATTGGGAAGTTCTTTGACGTTGCAGCCTGCAATACAATTGTTCAGGCTGCAAAGGTGATGACAGGCGTCGGACTCCTTGTCGGTTCTCTGATGTGGGCGCTGGTTCCCGAAGTCATCACAGAGGCCGAGTATCGCACAGGAAACAGACCCGCAGCCACCGTAAATGCGCTGGCCGGTGTCGCCTTCAAGGCTGGTTTCTCCATTGCCGGTTGGATTACGCCTCTGGTGATGGGAATGATAGGCTTCGACTTGGCAAGCGAGGAATCCGCTCTGCCTATCGACCCTAAGGCCTGGTTCACCGTAACCTGTGTCTTTGCCATCATCGGTTTTGTGCTGCTGCTACTTTGCTTCACGGGTTGTAAGGAAAACATCGCAACGACCCCCGAGAAGCCCGTCACATACGGCGAGATGTTTGCCGAGTTCAAGGCCAACAAGTGTCTCCAGCTGGTGCTCAGCATCTTTGTTGTGGTATTCCTTGCATCATTCATCAGCGCTCCGGTAAACGCCTATTACACCAAACTGGCAAACTATTCCGAGATTGCACAGAATGCCATTCTGGTATTTACCTGTATCATTCCCGCCATCCTTCTCATCTTCGTAGGATTCCTTATTTATAAGTATCCGCTTACCGATGAGAGACTCGACGAAATCAACCGGGAAATAGAAGCCCGGAAATAAATAATTCTTCACTCTTAACTCTTAATTCTTAACTTTTAATTATGCAGCGTTACCTATTTCCAAAAGACTATATGGCCGACCCTTCGGTCCACGTGTTTGGCGACCGCCTCTACATTTACCCCTCGCACGACATCGAGACGGGAGCAGCGTTCGACGACGACGGCGGACACTTCCAGATGCGCGACTACCACGTGCTTTCGCTTTCCGGTAATCCCCTCGAAGCCAAAGTCACCGATCACGGTGTCATCCTCGATGTGGACCAGGTGCCCTGGGCTGAGAAGCAGATGTGGGACAACGATGTGGTGGAGAAAAACGGCCGCTACTACCTCATCTTCTCGGCTAAGGACTACAACGGTGTCTTTCACCTGGGCGTAGCCACCAGCAAGCGTCCCGAAGGGCCGTTCGTTCCCCAGGAACACCCCATCCGCGGTTCCTTCAGCATCGACCCTTGCGTCTTCAAGGACGACGACGGCGAAATCTACTGCTACTTCGGCGGCCTTTGGGGCGGTCAACTGCAGTGGTACCAGCCTAGACCCACCCCCAACCCCTCCCTTGTAGGGAGGGGAGAAGATACAACGGGGAAAGGGTCTGATTTAGGTCCTGCTCCCGACAAAAAGACCCAACTCTTTTGTCCGCCCGACGTACCTGCCCTGCCTTCGTTTGTGGTACGCATGAGCGACGATGTGCTGCAGTTTGCCGAGGCTCCGCGTTCCGTCATCATTCTGGACGAAAATGGGGAACCCCTCAAAGCTGGTGACCCGCACCGTTTCTTCGAAGCATCATGGATGCACAAGGCAAACGGCAAGTACTTCTTCTCCTATTCTACGGGCGACAGCCACCTGCTCTGTCTGGCTGTGGGCGACAATCCCTACGGTCCCTTCCACTTCAAGTGCGAACTGCTGCAGCCCGTTGTGGGTTGGACCACCCACCACAGCATCGTTCGCTACGAAGACCGCTGGTGGCTCTTCCACCACGACTGCGTACCCTCGAACGACATCACCCACCTGCGCAGCCTCAAGGTAAAACCCCTACCCGATAACCTGTTCGAATAATCGTCACATTCATAATTCATTTTTATCATGAAAAAGATTTTGTTAACGTTGGTTGTGGCCTTTGCAACTTTGGCAACAATGGCCCAACGAGCCGACTACCGTATCATACCATTGCCGAAGAGCGAGGTGACGGACACAACACAAGTATTTGTTCTGCAATCTGGCATGGGCATCGCCTATGATGCCAGCAACGAGGAGGTAGCTCGCAATGCCGCCTTCCTAAGAGAATGGGTGCAGCAGGTGACGGGCGTGCAACTCGTCCTTTCTCCTACCGACGAAAAGGCAGCGGTGCGCCTGAGCCTGGGATTCCCCGCAGACAAGAAGGCCAAGAAGGGCAAAAAGAGCAAGGAAACCCCTGTACTCACCGAGCAACAGCAAGAAGCCTACACCATCGCTGTCGGCAAGGACGGCATCCTGATTCAGGCTCGCCAGCCCATCGGTTTCTTCCGCGCCGCACAGACCCTTCGCAAGTCCCTGCCTGTAGGAGCGAAGACCACCATCGAATTCCCGTTCACACAAATCCAGGACGAGCCCCGCTTTGCATACCGCGGTGTCCATTTCGACTGCTCACGCCATTTCTTCAAGGTCGATTTCATCAAGAAATACCTCGATCTGCTGGCGCTGCACGGCTGCAACCAGTTTCATTGGCACCTGACCGACAACGACGGTTGGCGCTTCGAAGTCAAAGCCCTACCAGACCTGGCGAAGAAGGGTGGTTGGCGCGACCAGTCGCCATTGCGTCGTGCAGGCTTGTGGGACGGTACGCCCTACGGTGGTCACTACACACAGGAGGAATGCCGCGAGGTGATACAATATGCTGCTGAACGCTACATCAATATCATCCCCGAAATAGATATGCCGGCACACATCTACAGCGCTTTGCAGGTCTATCCCAACCTCCGCTGCGACGTACAGCATCAGAGAGGCAGCGACCAGGTGCTCTGCGCCGGTAATCCCGAGACCCTGACGTTCCTCAAGACCATCTTCGGTGAACTCTGCGACGTCTTCCCCTCGAAGTTCATCCACATCGGCGGTGACGAATGTCCGAAAGGAGGATGGCAACGCTGTCCGAAGTGTCAGGCCAAGATTAAAGAACTGGGTCTAAAGGACGACGGCAAACACAGCCTGGAGAACCAGCTGCAGACCTGGATGAACCGCGAGATAGGAAAGCTTCTCAGCGAACGTGGTCGCGACATGATTGGCTGGGATGAGATTCTGGAAGGCGGACTCACAGAAGGTGGTGTCGTGATGTCTTGGCGCGGTGTCAATGGTGGCATCGAAGCCGCCAAACAGCATCACCGCGTCATCATGACTCCCACGGACTTCTGCTATTTCGACTACTATCAGTTGAAGGACCACGACCGTCAGCCGCCCGCAATCGGCTACTACCTGCCCGTATCGAAAGTATATAGCTTCGAACCTCTCGACGGCATTCCCGAAGAGGAGCAACAGTATATCCTTGGAGCTCAGGCAAACCTCTGGACAGAATATGTGGGCTATCCGCAGCACGTCTATTACATGCTGTTGCCGCGTCTGGATGCCCTTAGCGAGGTGCAATGGTGCCGTCCCGACCAAAAAGACTACGAAGATTTCAAGGCGCGTCTTCCACATCTGAACCGACTCTATGACCGCATCGGCGTCAACTACTGCCGCGATATGGAATAGAAACAAAAAGAAACTTATCTATAACCGTTATGAACGAGAAAGAATACAGAGACACGTTGCCCGAAAATGCGTTCCGCGAACTACGAGAGGGCGAAGAGTACGAACCCATGATGCCTGCTGAGGGCAATCCGAGAGAAGTCAACCTGTGGTCGGTTTGCTGGGGCATCCTGATGGCTGTCATCTTCAGCGCAGCCGCAGCCTATCTGGGACTGAAGGTAGGTCAGGTCTTCGAGGCCGCCATTCCCATCACCATCATCGCTGTCGGCGTGAGCAGCGCCACAAGGCGCAAGAACGCATTAGGCGAGAACGTCATCATCCAGAGCATCGGAGCCTGTAGCGGCGTGATTGTTGCCGGAGCTATCTTCACCCTACCTGCGCTCTACATCTTGCAGGCGAAGTATCCCGAAATGACGGTCAACTTCCTTGAGGTCTTTTTGGCAAGTCTCTTGGGCGGCATCTTGGGCATCCTGTTCCTCATCCCCTTCCGCAAATATTTCGTGAAGGAGATGCACGGCAAATATCCCTTCCCCGAAGCCACAGCAGGCACACAGGTGCTGGTGAGTGGCGAAAAGGGCGGTGCACAAGCCAAGCCTCTCATGATAGCCGGTTTGCTGGGCGGACTTTATGACTTCGCGGTTGCCACCTTCGGACTCTGGCACGAGAATTTCACAAGCCGTGCTCTGCTTTGGGGCGACACCGTTGCCGAGAAAGCTAAACTCGTCCTGAAGTGCAACACGGGAGCTGCTGTCTTGGGTATGGGTTACATCGTCGGTCTGAAATACGCCTTCATCATTTGCTGCGGTTCGGCCCTCGTTTGGTGGGTTATCGTCCCGGCGATTGCCTTGCTCTTCCCGACACTCGAAGTGGCGGAAGGCCTTACGGCTGCCGCTGCAAGTCCCGAGGTCATCTTCAAATATGCCAAGAGCATCGGTATTGGCGGTATCGCAATGGCGGGCATTATCGGTATCGTGAAGAGTCGTAAGATTATCGCAGGAGCTGTTTCGTTGGCAGGTCGCGAGCTGGGAGGCAAGAAAGATGAGGCACAAATCGAGGAGAAACGCACTCAGAAGGATTTGCCCATGAAGTTCATTACCTTCGGCATCATCCTGGCACTTGTGCTCACGTTCCTCTTCTTCCACTTCGACGTGATGGGCGGCAACATCGTTTTCAGCATCGTTGCCATCCTCGTGGTCAGCATTATCACCTTCCTCTTCACTACCGTCGCCGCTAATGCTATCGCTATCGTCGGTACGAATCCCGTGAGTGGCATGACCCTGATGACGCTCATTCTGGCTTCTGTAGTGATGGTTGCTGTGGGATTGAGCGGTACCAGCGGCATGGTGGCAGCCCTCATCATGGGCGGCGTCGTCTGTACGGCATTGAGTATGGCAGGCGGCTTCGTTACCGACCTGAAGATAGGCTATTGGCTTGGCTCCACGCCTCGCAAGCAGGAAACTTGGAAGTTCCTCGGCACACTGGTCAGCGCAGCTACCGTTGCTGGTGTCATCATGATTCTGAACAAGACGTACGGCTTTACTGACGGTACGCTTGCAGCACCCCAGGCCAACGCAATGGCTGCCGTTATCGAACCCTTGATGAGTGGTAACGGCGCACCCTGGTTGCTATATGGCATCGGTGCTGTGATTGCGCTTCTCCTGAATGCTTTCGGCGTGTCTGCTTTGGCATTCGCCCTCGGTATGTTCATTCCTTTGGAACTCAACCTGCCCCTGTTGGTAGGCGGAGCCATCAACTGGTTCGTCACCACTCGCAGCAAAGATGCAGCTACAAACAACGCACGTGGCGAACGCGGCACATTGTTGGCCAGCGGTTTTATCGCAGGCGGTGCCTTGATGGGTGTACTCAGTGCTGCTCTGAAGTGGCAGAACGTCAGCTTCGACTACGAAGCCTGGTGGAACAATCCCCTGAGCGAATTGATGAGCCTCGGCATGTACTGCATCATCATCATCTATATGATACGCGCGTCCATGCGAGCAAGGGCATAAACTTCATGCGCTTATAATCTCACCCTGAATATCTGGAAGGTCTTCGCTGGAATGGTAGGAGAGAGTGTGAGTATATCTTTTTCAGCGGTGATGGTTGTGGAGCCACTATAGGGACGCACGACTTCTGGTTTGCCCGGCACGTTCTCTGCATCATAATTGCTGCAATCCAGACTGATGACCTCGGCAGTTGTGGGAGGAGTCTTGAGCTTCAGCCCCGTGATGTTGATGCTCGATGTGCTAGCCTTCTCTTGGGTGTTGATGACTTTCACGATGATTTCGTTCTTGTCCTTATCCATCACGGCACTGGCAAAGACACCATCCTGTCCCTTCTCCACAGGGTTGGCAACGGGTGTGCCGCCGTTCAGGCTGATGGTAGTGGGCAGGACGTTCGTGCCGCGGTTGAGCATATAGAGTTGCTGCACGTAGTACGAAGCGGTGCGGGCGGTGCTGAGGTTATCGTACCAGATGAGGTCGGGACGCCACTGCCAGCCTTCCATGTGGGCAAAGAGCGGTGCGTAGGTGGCCATGTGAACCAGGTCGGCATTGCGCTCGATGTTGGTCATAAAGGCAGCTTCATAGATGCTGGCGCCTGCATGGTTGTATTTCTTGCCCCGATCGTGGCAAGCCCATTCGCCGGCAAAGACACGCGGACCGTCTTTAGTATAGAACTCGCGGTCGCTGTAACGATTCATCCAATCCTTGTACCACTGAATATCGCGGTAGAAGTGCTCGTCCACGAGGTCGGCCTTCAGTTCGCGCATTGCCTTCCAGCCATTGTGGAAGTGGTCGTCCTCGGCATTGGGACCGCTGGTACCGATAAGTTTGATTTCGGGGTGTACCTTGCGGACCTCGGGAGCGATGATGGCCAGACGGTCGAAGAAGGGCTCTTCCCATTGCTCGTTTCCGATAGCCAGGAACTTCAGGTTGAAGGGTGCAGGATGCCCCATGTCGGCACGGAGTTTGGCCCACTGGTTGGTGGCCGGATCTCCATTGGCGAAGTCAATAAGGTCGATGCAGTCGTCGATGAACTGCTGCAGCCCCTCTTTAGTGGCTGGGGCATGAGCATCGTCACCGTTCTGGAACTGACAGGCCATTCCTACGTTCAGCACCGGCAGGGGCTCGGCACCAATCTCTTCTGCGAGTTGGAAGTACTCGAAGAAGCCCAGACCGTAGCTCTGGAAGTAGTCGGGGAAGTAGCGATTTGTGAAGGTGTAGTGCCAGCGGTTCTCGTTCAGCGGTCTGTTTTCCACAGGTCCTACGGTATTCTTCCATTGGTAGCGTGTTGCCAGATCTGTTCCCTCCACGATGCAGCCGCCAGGGAAGCGAAATACACCCGGGTGCAGGTCTTCCAGCGTCTGAGCCACATCCATGCGCATGCCGTTCTCGTGGCCCTTGTAGGTCTTCACGGGGAAGAGGCTGACGTGCTCCAGATCGGTTGTTACCTTGCCGTCGCCCCACACACGAAGGTGAGCCTTGGCAAAGGTACGTTTCGGTTTGAGGATGGCCGTGTATTTCTTCCACTCCTTGCCGCTGATATCCAGACCCACGTTGCCCAGCTTCTGGTCTTCGTCCATCGTGGCGTTATCCACCAGGTCAATCCATATCTTGGCATTACCGCCGTCCGGCACACGTGCCCAGACAGAGAAGCGATACTCCTCTCCGCCTTTCACGCCCATACCGAAAAAACCGTGATTCTCGATCATGGTGTGTTTGTCGCGGTGGCCCGATGGAGCCAGACGCACATAGTGGGGATTACGTTCAAAGGGGCCGTCGTTCCTCAGCGACACCTGGCCTGAGATGTCCCAACCCGTGAAAGGATTGGGAAACTCGAAGCTGCGGTTCTTCACCAGTTCGGCATAGAGCCCGCCGTCGGCAGCATAGTTGATATCCTCGAAGAAGATGCCGTACATTGTAGGCTGAATAGGTGCTCCCACCTTTTTGGCATTTACGGTAATGACGTTTTCCTGTGCCCAGACGGACAGGGTAACAAGCGCAAGGACTGCGCAAAGAAGGATGTTTCTGAGTTTCATATCGGTTGTCTTAATATTGTAAATTCTTCGGTATTGTTGATTACTTCATCGTTTGCAGAGCTTCAGAAGTTGCATCCAGTAACGGCTGGGGCGAAACTTCGCTACCCACAGCGTGACGCATCCAGTGTCCAGGAGTCAGACGCCCAGCGGGATAGATGCGCTGAATCTCGGCAGCTACCAACTTGCACTTGAGCTGCTGCTCCAGCTGGAAATGGATGATGTGCCCGTAGGGGTAGTTGGCCAAATAAAGTGGCGTATCTATCATGTGACTATAGATGGCCAGGATGGGTGCATCTTTCTCGCCGAGGTGTGGGGCGTAGTATTTGTTCCAGACTTCGTGGGCAATGCTGATAATTTGTTCTTTCAGCTGTGCCGCTGTAGCGTCGGGATGCTCATAGAGCCAGCGCCAGGTGTACATATCCACAAGGGCTACACCCATAATCTCGTAGCAGCCCCAGAAGATGTCCAAGGTCTGCATCGCCTCGCGGGTAACGTCATCGTTTTTGTAACCCAAGAAGTCGAGGTCACGCACCTGGAACACGAAGGCGAGTGCTTCTGTAAAGGCGGTGTTGGGCACGCCTCGCATGATATAGTGGTCCACATCGTGGAGAGTGATGGTCTGCTCCACATTGTGCCCGAACTCATGCACGGCGATGTTGTAGCCCTTGTAGTCCATACCGTCCTCACCGATGCGAGTGCGCAGATGGGCGTTGTCCACACGCATCTCCGACTGCCAGGCATGACCGGCTCCTCGCGAGGAATCTACGGTGACATGCGAGCAAATGAAGCTGTTCTTCTCTTGGCTGAAGCCTAGCTGGTTCAGAATAGAGGGCATGCCCTTTGTGGCGAAAGCTTCGCGGTTAGGATAGAGTTGGCGGGTTTGAGCCGAGAGGTCGTCTTCGTTCAGGGTGCTGCGGCTCTTGAAGCCGTCGTACCAAATGTCAAACGGCTCCAGCTTGCGTCCCAGACGCTGTTCGATGAGCTTGGCCACCTCGCCCACCTGCGGCGAACTGCAGAAAGCGTCGAACAGTTGCTCTATTTCGTCGAAACTCACCTCCATGTCCTCTTCAAAAGCGCGGGCGATGGCTGTGGGATAGCGCGGATTGTATCGGTCCAGTTGCTGCATGGCGTGGAAGTTGCCGAGGAAGTATTGGTAGCGGGTATCGGGTTCAGGGTCGGCACTCACCTGCTTGCCGTCCTTGGTGACGGTGTTGGCAAAGGGTTTCCAGTCGTATTCGGGGTTGTCGATGACGCATTCCGGGATGCTCTGGTCGATGATGCGGCACATCACCTGGTAAATCATCCGCTGCTTGGCCAGGCCTGTGTCGCCTTCGTTGTAGTGGGTCTTCAGCTCGTCGCGAAGACCCCAGTGGGTGATGAGCGACATATCGGGAAAGAGACGCTCGCCCTTATCATTCAGCAGATGCCCCATCTGGATGTTGTAGTTTGCGATGTAGTTGTCGGATGCAGATATCTGTGCCGACAGCGCCTGCTGGACATCAGCGGGCACATGGGCGATGAAGATGTCACCCAGTCGGGCGTAGGCCCACTCCTGGCGGCTCCAGTCCTTGCCCAGCGTGTTCTTCTCTTCCAAAGTGTAGAAGGGGAAGTTCAGCACCACGATGAAGGCGATTTTCTGCTGGAACATATCGTCGGTGAAGTGCGCCGAGGGGCTGTAGGCACCGAACAGTTCGTCGAGGTGCGTCGGGTCTGGCCCCTCCAGCTGGAGCGGCATATTCAGATCGAGATTCATCTTGTTGAAGCAGCCCCACAAACTCTCGAAGTTCTGCTCCAATTGAGCAGCCATACGAGCCCGCTCATCAGGGTCAGCCACAAAGTTCTCCATACAGAACGCCTCGAACTCAGCAGGTGTCCCGTTCGCTTCCGTCCAAAAGGCCGCCGCCTGTTCCACACCTCGCGCCAGGCGGTCCCCAATGCCCTCAACGTCGGAATACCTGTCGCTCAGCGTCTTAATGGTTTTCTCCACGCATTTCTTGTCGATATTACTCATGGCAGTCTCATTGTTTTTCTTGCAACCAGCAGCCAGAAACACCACAGCCGCCAACAATACAGTCCAAAATCCTTTCATTTTTATTTCACTTTTATTCCTTTTCTGCTGCATCATTCATAGTGTCTGATTCTCACATCAATGCCGCTATCCTTTAGCTGCGACGGAATCCCTTTTACGTCCGTCTGACCATAGTGATAAGGGAACAGCACCTTGGGCTTGACCGCCTTTGCGGCCTTCACCAGTTGTTCCGCCGTCATCGTATAGGGCTGATTGCAAGGCATAAAGGCGATGTCTATATCCTTAACGTTCTGCATCTCAGGAATGTCTTCCGTATCGCCGGCGATGTATATGTGCAGCCCGTCGATGGTCAGGATATAGCCGTTGTCGCGACCTTTCGGGTGGAACTGCGTGCGTCCCTCAGAAATATTGTAGGCAGGAACGGCTTCTACCTTAATATTATTGAACATTGAAGATTGACCATTGACCATTATTTCGCCATACCCCAGCATCTCTGCACAACGCTTGTTAGTTATTAACTGCGTCTTTTCGCCAGTCAACAGTTTGATGGCCTCCTTGTCGAAGTGGTCACCATGTTCGTGCGTCAAGAAGATATAGTCAGCCTTCGGCATCGCGCCGAGGTCAATTGTCTTGTTGCCGAGCTTCGTCACAGGGTCAATCTCTATCTCCTTCCCGTCGTACTCAATGCGGATGCTGGCGTGAACCAACGCATGGAACTTCACCGTCTTGCCGCTCTTTGTCTTGAATACATCCACCTCGTACGTGTCAGTCGTAACAGGCATCTGGGCTTCTTTCCAGGCGAGGATACCACCTTTCAGGTTCACCGCCTTATAGCCTTCCGCAGCCAGGCTCTCTACAGCACTTGCCGAGCGTCGTCCGCTTCTGCAATACACGGCAATAGTCTTGTCGGTAGTCAGCGTCTCTTTCGCCTGCTCGATAAAGTCGCTTTGCGCCTGGTCGATGTTCAAGGCTCCCTCAAGGTGCCCGTCCTCGAACTCATCAGCCGTGCGCACATCCAGCACTACGACGTTGGGATCATTCATCAACTCTGCAAATCCCCTCACGTCCGCATTTTCATAATTAGCCTGACCGCAGGCCGTTGTCAACCCTAAAATGGATAATAAACAAGTTAAAATCTTTTTCATATTCGTTCTATTTTTATTCTTCACTCTTTATTTCCTCCACCACCTCCAAATCCGCAGGCAACCACTTCACGCTATTCAGTTCTTCTTTCGTGAGCCACTTTGCAGCCTCGTGTTCGTTCAGATGTAACGCTTCGGTCAGTAGCGAGCAAAGGTAGCAATGCATGGTCAGGTGAAATTTGGGATAATCATATTCCACCGTGCAGAGGAACTCATCCACACTAATTTCCGTCGAAAGCTCTTCGCGAATCTCGCGCTTCAAAGCCACCTCCGGCGTTTCCCCAGCCTCCATCTTTCCGCCAGGAAACTCCCACCAGTCTTTCCACTCACCATAACCTCTTTGTGTGGCGAATATCTTATCGTCTTTGCGAATAATCGCTGCTACGACTTCTATTTGTTTCATTTAGTTTTAATCCACATCAATTAGTAAGACGTTTCATTAATTTTTACTTCCCCTCCTTTTCTTTGTCTATCAGTTCCCTAATAGCTCTATCGTAGTCGCTCTCGTACTGGATCATTTCCAGCTTACGGTATTTATCAAACTCAGCGATGGCTGATACAGGTTGCGCTCGCTGCTGCGAATATCGCGGATACGCTGAAGCAACTCCCTGAAATAGCGGCTTCGGTTACCCTTCAGTCGTTCGTCATCCAGAACGAATCCCTTTTGTATAAACTCACGCAGACGTGCTGTGGCCCATTGACGGAAGCGCGTAGCTACCTGCGACTTCACTCGATAACCCACGGCAATAAACATGTCTAGATTATAGTGGCTGATCTGTCGTCTGACGCTGCGATTACCCTCTTGTCGAACTAACAAAAATTTTTTGTGAGTTCGTT
>JAFZPZ010000006.1 GCA_017552435.1 Bacteroidaceae bacterium | reverse complement strand
CGAGCTGAAGAGCGGCGACAAGACCGGCCCTGCCGTGAAGACCATCAAGTTGCTGGCACAATCGACCGGCGAGTTCACGCGCGACGAACTGAAGAAGGACGCCCGCCTGAGCTGGACCGACAAGGCCCGTGCCGAGATTGCTGCAGCCAAGGGAGAAGCCCAAGCCTCCCCCGACCCCTCCCAAGGAGGGGGGAATGAAGGCAGCAATACCGGCAACTCCGGCAACTCAGGAGATTCCGGAGGTTCTACTGGAGGCAATGAAGGCGGTGGAAACACTGGCGGTGACCCTGGCACCGGCGGTGATTCCGGTGGCGGCGACGACAACGGCGGCGGTGACGGCCCAATCGGGGATGCCGAGTAAAGCTCGTGCCTCGATGGCACGACTTTACTCAATTGACAATTTACAATTGACAATTAATCGGCTGGGCTCGCGGAATGTGGGCCCAGTTTTGTGGTCAGAACTACATAATTACTTTCTTTCCGTTCTGAATATAAATACCCCGAGGTAATTGACCATTAACCCTTCGGCCGCTGAGGTCGTAGATGGCACCATCTGAATGTTCAATGTTCAATGTTGAATGTTCAATGGATGTAGCCTCGTCGTCGAAGGGTGTGCTGGTGCCTTTAATCATGTAGATGCTTTTGTAGGCGGTGGACTTTTCCTTGACCTGTATGGGGAGTACCTTGCCCTGACGCGTCCTGAAGCCATCGCCTTTCAGCTCGATGTAGTATCGCCCGGGGGCCAGGTCAAAGAAGACGAAGATGCCGTTGTAGTTCTGGTCTGTCTCGTAGATGCCGACGATTTCTTGATTGCTGTCCTTCAGCCGGACGGTAACACCGTTGGCAGGCATGTACTCGTCGAGCGAGCCGGAGATTGCCGCATAGAGATCCAAGCCGCTGCTACTCTCTCCCCTGACGTACAAATGCCCCATGATGCAGCCCAGGCTGTCGTTGTTCACATCGAAATAATCGACGATGCCTCTGTAGTAGCGGATGCCCTCCTGACGGCACCAGTCCATGTTCAAGGCGCGATGGCGGGAGGGCTGATAGGTGTGGAAGAATCCTTCGCTGAGGAAACCGGGAGCCATGTGGTGCAGCACACCCAGATAGCCCGTGATGCCCTTGTCGTTGGTCCAGCTGCTGTGGTAGAAGTCGATGTCACCGCGAATGTTGGTAGATGTTTTGTAGTGGGTCATCGGCTCGAAGTCTGCATGCATCGCCTCGGTCAGCCTGGGCCAAATCTTCTGGCACATGGCCTTGCTTGTAGGCACGTAGTCCTCGGCATCTGTCCCGCGATAGAGGAACAGCGGATAGTTGACCAATGCGCCATCGCTGGTCGCGTTGGAGTGTATGGAGAGGAACATGTCGGCTCCCCAGGTATCGACCTCGGCAGAGATTTCACTCAACGAGCGGTTGTATCTGAATTCGTTGGATGCGCCTTCCCTGTATGGATATGGGCCGTTCTTGGTGCGCGAGTACTTCACCCTGAAGTTCCCGTTTCTCTTCAGCCGAGTGCCGCATTCCAATGTCTTCCAGAGATTTGTGTTGCTCTCGTAGAAGCCGCAGGTATCAGGCCGACCCGTTTCCGGCAGCATGGGGTATGGTATTGTCGGCATCGGACGGTCATTTGGTCCCCAACTACCGTGTCCCGCATTAAGGTAAACTTTTTTTAGCTGGGCAGACACAGAGAATGCCATCAGTAGCGCCAGCCCCAATATGATTGTCTTCTTCATAATGTTCAATGTTCAATGTTCAATGTTCAATGCTCAATGTTCAATGAATCCTAATGACGAATATCTCCCCATTCTCAGCCGAGCACGCGATGATGCCCTGCCGAGCACAACACTGGGGGTACATGAGCACCTTCGTGCTGTCGGTCAGTTCCTGCACTTTGCCGTCGAGTGTATAGGCCATGATGCTGCTCGAAAGGAGCATCTTACCGTCGTCGAGGTCGTTCATCCCTATGATGGTTTCGTCGTCGTACCATTGAGGCGCGCGGCAGTCGTGGGCGATGAATTGCACTTCCTTGCCTTCGAGGTTGCAGACGTAGGCTCCCACACCGCAAACATAGTAGAGAATCCGCTTACCGTCGGGCGAAAGGCTGGGCCAGATGTAGCTGGTCTCCTCATCTGTGCCGTTTGGCGAGAGGTTCTTCGTCACGCCATCCGCGGTGACCATCAGCTGCATGTCCTCGATGAACACTTCCGCCCTACCCTTTCCGTCGCCTTCGCGAACCTCCCGAGCTGGAGCACGAAGCTGCCTCTGTGTCCCATGCTCGAGGTCGAGCAAATCCAGAGCCGTCTGCCTCATGTGCTGTTCGTCGAAGGTCACTTTCCGGCATACGATGCTTCGTCCGTCGGGCGAGACGTGTGGTTGGAATCCCGCTCCGAGATTGTCCGTCAGCTGTTTCGCCTGACCCGTTTTCAGGTCGATTTGCCGGAGTCCCTTGTTTGTCTGTGTTGTGGTCAGGATATAGCTTCCGTCTGGACTGATTCCTGCTATCCGGCAGTCACCGGGCGCCGAGCCGGACAATTTCTCCAGACTGACGCTCTGGAACACCTGCGCCTGGACCGTCAGGCTACAACTCATCAATAATATTAATATGTGTCTCATTCTGTAAGGTTTTGCTTTGGGGGATATTAGGTTTCTTCTGTTGAGTCTCTGTAGATGATGTCTGCATCGATAATAACCTTCTCGTTACTCTGTAAGGAAGGATTATTTATCAGTTTGATAATCAATTCTGCTGCCCGTTGTCCCATCTCGAACTGTCGGGGTTCAACTGTTGTCAGTTGCGGGCTGACGATGGTGCAAAGGTTTGTTCCCGAGAAGCCCGCCACGGCCACATCTCGGGGGATATTTCTTCCCATGGATTTCAGGCGGTTCATGGCCCCGATTGCCAGCGTGTCGGTGAAGGCAAAGATGGCATCGGTCTTCTCATGCCGCAATTTATCCACGGCCGCAGCGCCATCGCTGTAATTCAGTCCTTCTGTCTGGATAACGATATTAGGATTGTATTCGAGGCCGTATCTTTCCAATGCTGCACGGTATCCTTTGTGGCGGAGTACAGAGTTGTAAACGGTATCGAAGTTGGCACCGATAAAAGCAATATTCTTCCTGCCTGCCCTTATCAAGTGTTCTACGAGGAAGAAAGCTTTCGTCTCGTCATCAACAACGACCTGCGGAGCCTCTATATTATGAGGAATGCGGTCGTAGAAGACCAGAGGGATGTGTTGTTCCTGGATTTTCTGATAGAATTCGGTATTCTTGTTGTAATCACAGCGACAGGCAATGATGCCGTCAATCATGAACTGCATCATGATGTCAAGACTCTCGCGTTCCTTGTCGGCATCCTCGCCGGAAGAAGCGATGATGACCTTATAGTTATTGTGGTAGCATATATCCTGAATGCCATCAATAACCAATGCGGCGTATGGTGTGGACATTTCCGGCACGATGACACCGATTGTCTTGGTACGACCATACTTGAGATTCGTTGCAACAGGATTCGGCACATAGCCCATTTGTTTGGCAGCAGCCTGTATCTTCTCGCGGGTCTCCTTGCGTATGCTGGCATCGTTGTTCAGGGCCCTCGATACGGTGGAAACGGAGACCAGGAGTTCGCGTGCAATATCCTTGATTGTTACGTATTTCATGATAGAATCATAATGTCGTTTCGGTCTCCAAAATTAGTTGTTTTTACGCTTTTATCCAAATTTATCAGGGAAAATCATTTCTCTTTTAGATTTTTGCAATCGTTACAAAAAAATTCAAACGTTTGCAAAACACATTACCTATAATAAAGCGCGTCAAGCTTCAGAAGGAAAAGCTATATTTGCAACGTCAAACCTAAAAAACAACCCCAAAATGAAAAGAATCACCATTATTTTAATCATTTTGACCCTCGTTTGCGCAGTGGGTCAAGCACAGAACTCACCCCTTGACAAGGGCTACAAGAAAGCTTTGTTCATTGGTGCACACCCCGACGATAACGAATCCTGCGCAGGAGGCACGATGATATTGCTCCAGAAGCAGGGATGCCAAGTGGTAAGTGTGTATATGACTTCGGGCGAGCGGGGCATAAAAGGTGCCAGCCTCGACGAAGCCGCATCCATCCGCCGCAAAGAACTGGCCGAGGCATGCAAGGTGATGGGTGTTTCGTACCGGCTGATGACGCAAATCGACGGTCAGTCCGAGATTAATGCGGAGCGTTATAAAGAAATGATTCAGGTAATTGAGGAGGAGAAGCCCGATGTGGTTTTCACGCACTGGCCCATCGAACTGCATCGCGACCATCGGAACTGCTCGGCACTCGTATTGGATGCATGGAAGCAAACCGGCAGACACTTCGACCTGTATTATTACGAAGCGGAACTGGGTCAGCAAGCCAGGAACTTCACACCTAATTCGTATGTGAACATTGAGTCGGTCGTGGAGCAGAAACACGAGGCTCTGTTCTGCCATGAGAGCCAGAAACCACAAGAGATTCTCGACAAATGGCACAACGACATGGAAAAATTCAGAGGCAGGGAGTCCGAGTGTCCCGTTGCCGAGGCCTTTGTGCTTCTCCAGAAAACCAGAAACTAAACAACAGACAATTCACAATTCATAATTCACAATTAAAAATTCACAATAATGAACAATCTGATTTCCTATTCCTACAAGAGAGATGAAGTGAAGGCAGGTATTCTGCACTTTGGCATCGGCAATTTCCATCGTGCTCACCTGGAGTATCTAACCAACCTCCTTCTGGAGAACAACCCCGACCAGAAGAACTGGGGCATCTGCGGAGCCATGATTCTGCCGCAGGATGAGCGTATCTATACGGCACTGCATCAGCAGAAGGGCGAATATACCCTGACGGTATGTGGCCGCGACGGCAAGGACGAGGCCTGGAAGATAGGTTCGCTCGTTGAACTCTACTGGGGCATGAACGACCAGGAGGCTATTCTGAATAAGATTGCAAGTCCCGACATCAAAATCATCACCATGACCATCACCGAGGGCGGCTACAACATCGAAAAGAGCACGGGCCGTTTCATGCTGGAGGATGAGATGGTGAAGCACGACCTCGAGAATCCCAAGCATCCGCTGACTGCCTTCGGATATGTGGCAGAAGGTCTGCGACGTCGCCGCAATGCCGGAAGCGGCAAGATTACTATCCTGACCTGCGACAACCTGCAGCACAACGGCAATACCTGCCGTAAGGCATTCGGTACCTTTATTGAGGCTCAGGACAAGGAACTCTATGCTTGGCTTCAGGAGAATGTGACGTTCCCCAACAGCATGGTGGACCGCATCACGCCTGCCACGAAGCCCGAGGATGTGAAGCGCCTGAATGAGCGCAACGGTACTCACGATGCGGCTCCCGTCTATGCTGAGGATTTCATCCAGTGGGTTGTGGAAGACAACTTCGCAGCCGGTCGTCCCAATTGGGAGAAGGTAGGTGTAGAGTTTACCGACGATGTAACCGCCTACGAGAACATGAAGCTCTCGCTCCTGAATGCCAGCCACACGCTGCTCTCCTATCCTTCGTTCCTCAGCGGCTACCGTCGCGTTGATGAAGCGATGCATGATGAGCGTATCGTCAAATTTGTGCGCGACTTCATGGAGAAGGACATCACTCCTTACGTTCCTGCACCAGGGAATACCGACTTGGCTCTGTATAAGCAAACGCTGATTGAACGCTTTGCCAACAAGAGCGTGAGCGACCAGGTGGCCCGCCTCTGCATGGATGGCGTGAGCAAGTTCCCCGTTTATGTGGTGCCCAACCTTATTCACATGGTTGCCGACGGGAAGGACCTGACACGAGTGGCCTATCTGATTGCCGCCTACCGTCATTATCTGAAGTATCAGGTAGATGACAACGGCAGCAAGTTCGAGATTGACGAGCCTTGGCTGACAGACGAAGACAGAGCACTCCTTGCCGATGACGCCCCCATTGCAGCCCTGCATCTTTCGCCCTTCCAGAGCACCGACCTCTCAAAATCAGAAGCCTTCGTAAGCCTCTACCTGAAGTTTGTGGATGCCATCAAGAAGGATGGGGCAATGAAGGTGCTGGAAAGTATTATTCATTGAACATTGAATATTGAACATTGAACATTATGGGACAGAAAAAGAACTACGGTCTCGGCCCATTTGTCTTTCTGACTTTCATATACTTCCTGGTCGGGTTCCTGACAACCATCAACGGGCAGTTGCAAGGGCCGTTGAAGATTGCATTCCTTCAGGATGCTGGGGACATGAAGAACACCTTCACCACCATGCTCTCCCTCTTCTTCTTCCTCGGCTACCTCCTGAACAGTAGCCTGGCGGGAAAGTGGATTGACAAGAAGGGCTATCAGACCACGATGGTGAGGGCTTTGGTATGCATGGTGGCGGCATTGCTGTGCTATGGCTTGTCAGCAAGCCCCTTGTCCATTATCAATTATCAATTGTCTATTACCGAAGGTTGCACCATTCCTTTCGGTTTCGTGGTATTCCTCTTGGGCTCGTTCCTGATGGGTACGTCGGCAGCCATATTGCAGGTCGTCATCAACCCCTATGTATCTGCCTACGAACTTCCGGGAACCCAGCCGGCACAACGCCTGAACATCGTTACGGCAGTCAATTCCTTTGGCACGACGATAGCCCCGTTCTTCGTCACGCTGGTCATCTTCGCAGGCGTGTCTCTCGACGAGGTGACGGCCTCGCAGGTGTTCGTTCCCTTCATGGTGATGGTGGCTGCAGCTGTGCTGGTGGCATTTTCGGCAGGACGGATGTCGTTGCCCGATTTGTCAGCCACTCGGGCCGATGGTGGTCAGAAGTTGGAGCGCAGCGTTTGGTCGTTCCGCCATTTGACACTGGGCGTTATCGCCATTTTCTTCTATGTTGGTACTGAGGTTTCGATAGGTGTCAACATCAACCTGCATGCCATGGAACAGATTGACAGAGGGATAATCAGCAATATGGGCATTCCTGCACTCTTGGCAACGCTCTATTGGGGCGGCTTCCTGGTGGGACGTTTCGTATCGACGTTCTTCAGCAACTTCAATCCGCGTAAAGTGCTTATTGCTACGACCATCGTTGCTACGTTGCTCATCCTGGCAGCTATTCAAACCGAAAACCTGTGGCTCCTGTGTGCCGTCGGACTTGTGCATTCCGTGATGTGGAGCTGCATATTTACGCTGTCCATTCGGGGACTCCGCGAATATACCTCCAAGGCCTCCGGCGTGTTCATGATGGGAGTCTTTGGCGGAGCTGTATTTCCCTTCCTGCAAGGTGTCTGCGCAGATGTCCTGAACAGTTGGCAATACACTTGGATCATTGCCCTCCTCTGCGAACTCGTCATGCTGTCCTACGGACTTTGGGGATACAAGATTAAGGACCAGTGGTGCTTGGAAAACATTGAAAGAATGAAAAAATAAAAGAATGAAAAAATGAAGGCTGCGATTAAGCGAGTGGAGAGCGATGCTCGCATCAGCTATCCCGAGCGTGAGCAGGCTCGAACGAAGTTCAAAAATGAAAAGAATATTATTATGCTTGCTGGGGCTGGTGGCACTTACAGCTTCTGCACGTGAGTTTAAGGTGAATATTACTCCTGATGGGGCGGCCTCTCTTACCGTCTTCCTACCCTCTGCTGATATGGCGACGGGAAGGGCTGTGGTATGCTGTCCTGGTGGCGGCTATTCAAATCTGATGATGGATTATGAGGGAACCGATTGGGCCGAGTATTTCAACCAGAAGGGTATCGCCCTGTGCGTACTGAAATACCGTATGCCGAAAGGTAATCGGCAGATTCCCATCTCCGATGCCTACGCAGCCATGAAGATGGTGCGCGATAGTGCTGAAGTCTGGCACATCAATGCCCACGATGTAGGTATCATGGGCTTCTCGGCTGGCGGTCATCTGGCATCGACAGTTTCCACACATGCTCCGATGGAGTTGCGTCCCGACTTCTCGATTCTGTTCTATCCTGTCATCACCATGCAGTACAAGCAGACGCATCATGGCTCTGTGGGTAATTTCCTCGGCAATGAGAAAGACAGCACCAATGTGGTCAACGCCTTCTCCAACGACAAGGCTGTGCGCAAGCACCTCACGCCTCCGGCTGCCGTGTTCCTGGCCAACGATGACGACATCGTGCCTATCCTGGAGAACGGCGTGGCCTATTTCTCGGCCATGCACCGTGTTGGTAACCATTGTGCCCTGTATGCCTATCCTACAGGCGGTCACGGGTTTGGAATGAAGAAGAACTTCCGCTACCACGAGCAGATGCTCAGCGATTTGGACGACTGGCTCGCCTTCCTGCCTTCGCCCAAGAAAGATGCTGTCCGCGTGGCCTGTATCGGCAACTCCATTACCGACGGTTCCGGCATCTTCATGCGCGACATCTTCGGCTATCCTGCTCAATTGCAGAAGAAGTTAGGCAACGGATACATCGTGAAGAATTTTGGTTTAGGCGCCAGAACCATGCTACAGAAGGGCGACTATCCCTACATGAAGGAACAGGCATGGAAGGACGCGCAGGGATTCCTGCCTGATATCGTGGTCATTAAGCTGGGCACCAACGACTCCAAACCCAAGAACTGGAAGTACGGCAGCGAGTTTGCCACCGATATGCAGCATATGCTCAATACCCTGAAAGCCTTGCCTTCGCATCCACGAATCATCTTGGCTACACCTATCCCCGCTTTGAACGCTTTGGGCAGTATCGACAAAGAGGCACTCACCAATGAGATTTGTCCTATTATCAAAGATTTGGCAAAGAAGAACAAGTGCGAACTGATAGACTTCCAGACGCTGTTCCAAACCACAGAAGGCATGATGTCCGGCGACGGCATCCATCCCACCAGAAAGGGAGCAGGCCAGATGGCAGAAATCGTTTTCCAGACAATCATCGGCCCCCTCCCGTCCTCCCCCAAAGGGGAGGCGATTAGAAAGCCAAAAGATTTCGGGGCTTTCAAGCTGAAAGATGTCGGCGCTTTGCAGAGTGACCAGAAACAGGGTTACCAGGGCATGTGTATCTATGAAGACTGGTTGCTGAGCGTGCAGAACAAGGGTTATGCGACCTTATATAAGCTCCCGTCGCTGGAAAAGAAGACCGCAACCTTCAAACTGGGTTCTTTTGCGGATACCAATCATGCCAACGTCGCCGCTTTTGGCGTGGAGAAGTTCGACGAGAACGACCCGCTGCCATTGGCCTATGTTTCGCAGGCATATAAGAAAGTGGTCAACGGCGAAAAGGATGTGTGCTACGTAGAGCGTATCTCGCTGGATGGCAAAGCAGAGACCGTACAACGTATCATGCTTGACGACCAAAAGCTTTACGGTTATGCCCTGCAATGGACCATAGACCAAAAACGCCGTCACCTGATAGGTTTTGGCAATACGATTGCCAATACTGCCGAAGGCAACAGGTACCGCATCATGGTATTCTCCATTCCCCATCTGAGTGACGGCAAGGAGGTGCACCTGAGAGCCGCCGATGCCATAGAAAACTATTTCGTTCAAGACACCGACAGCCGCTACCCCTCGAAGGTAGTTGGTCAGGGAGCCTGCGTGTGGAACGATTGTCTGCTGATGCCAACAGGTTTTGGAAGTGAAGAAGCCCCCAGTATCGTCTATGTGCTGGACCTCAAGACAAGAAAGCTGCGCAACATTCTGGATTTGAGCAAGACATTAACAAACGAGATGGAAGATATTGATTTCTACCAAGGTGACGCATACATCCAGACAAACGGCAGAGGTGTTGTAAAGTTGGATTACAAATAACTGACAGTAATGAAAAACAAATTAATTCTCTTTGTACTCTTGGCCCAATGGTCAATTGCCTACGCTCAGCAGTTTGTGGAGGACTCCGTGAAGGTCGATGGCTATATGCGGCGTTTTGACCTGTTCCTGCCAGAAGGCTTCAAGACAGATGCACCGCTGGTCTTTTACCTGCACGGATATGGGGGACATATTTATCGCGATAATCCGATGGTGGAAACCGCAAAGCGTGAAGGCTTTGCCGTGTGCATTCCGCAGGGATTGAAAGACCCGAAAGGAAAACCCAGTTGGAATGTGGGCTATCCTTTTCAGGAGGGTTGGAAGGTGGATGACGTGAAGTCGCTCAGCAAGATAGCTGCCTACGCGCAAAAACGCTACCATCTGAGCAAGGAGAATACGTTCCTGACCGGCATGTCGAACGGTGGTGAGATGTGCTACCTGATGGCTTATTCCAAGCAGAAGGCATTCAAGGCGGTGGCACCCATTGCCGGTTTGACAATGGAGTGGATGTATCGTGACCTGGAAGCTTGCAAGCCCATTCCTTTATTTGAGATACACGGCACCGAAGACCGAACATCGGAATGGACGGGCGACCTTGAAAATAAAGGCGGATGGGGGGCTTATATGCCTGTCCCGCTGGCCGTGGGTTACTGGGTGGCCAAGAACCGTTGCACGAAAGAAGAGACAGAGCGCGTGGAAGGTCTGAACAAGGAAAACGGACACTACATCATCAAGCACCGCTTCACAGATAGCACAACGGGATGCGACGTCTGGCTCTATGAAGTTGTTGGCGGAAAGCATACCACACATACCGAAGACATCAAGACAGGAGATGAGATTTGGAGTTTCTTTAAGAAATATGTGAAATAACTGGAGTAAAAATGAAAGTAAAAGTGGTTCCGCGACTACAATCGCGCCTTTGTGCTAGAGCATCAAAGAAGTTAAAAGGGGAGTTAAAATGGACATTATTCGTTCTATTGTTCCTTCCCACCATCGCATGGGGTGCAGACAGATTCATCAAGCGCGAAGTACGCGGCGTGTGGATGGCGACGGTCTATAATATCGACTGGCCCAGCACAACAGGCTACTCTACCAGTGTTCGCAATAAGCAAAAGGAAGAGATGATTCAGTATCTGGATGTGCTGCAGGCGAACAACTTTAATGCCGTCTATTTCCAGGTGCGCCCGATGTGCGATGCGTTTTATAAATCCAGCTACGAGCCCTGGTCCAGCTATCTGACAGGGCAGAGAGGTAAGAATCCGGGATGGGACCCTTTGGCATTTGTGGTTGATGAATGTCACAAGCGGGGACTGGAATGTCATGCTTGGGTCAATCCCTACAGATGGGCCAGCTCCGCCACAGGTTGGGATACCACTCAAGACCGCAGACTCAAGAACACCAAAATGCTGCTCAGCTTTACCAACTCCAGCGGCACAACCACCATCATCCTCAATCCAGCCCTCGAGGCGACCAACGAGCGTATCGTGAATGTGTGTCGCGAGCTGATTGAGAACTACGACATCGACGGCATCATCTTCGACGACTATTTCTATCCAAGCGGGATTCCTACCACCAGCGAGGCAGGCGACTACAGCAACTGGCAGTCCTCTGGCACAGATATGAGTTTTGCCGATTGGCGACGCGCCAACGTCAACAAGATGGTGGCTGACGTATATAATATGATTCAGGAAATTGACCCTTCGTGCAAGTTCGGCATCTCGCCCGCAGGAGCAGCCTGCACCGATGCCTCTGTAGCGGCCAAGCATGGCGTAACCAAGATGCCCGTAGCCAGCGACTGGCAATACAACGGTATCTTCTCCGACCCTGTGGCTTGGCTCGAGGAGGGCACCATCGACTACATCTCACCACAAATCTACTGGAAGACAAACCACAGCACCAATCCCTTCGGACCTATGACGCAATGGTGGTCAAACGTGGCCAAGCAGTTCGGGCGCCATCATTATGCCAGCCACTCTCTGACTTTCCTGCAAAGCAGCAACACCACTTCCGATTGGAGTGAGGTAGGTCAGCAGATGCAGTATTCCCGTCAATATACCGCCAATGCAGCTCCCGGACAAATCTACTACTCAGCCTGCGACATCGACGGCAAGAAGGTCAGCGGATTGGGCGAATGGCTCAAGAAGAACAAATACCAGCGTCCTGCCCTCACTCCCGCTATCTCATGGAAAGAAACTCCGACATACGGGACTGTAGAAAACCTCCGATGGGAGAATGACAGCCTCTTATGGGACTCGCCGGGTCGGGTACACTTTGCTGTCTATGCTATTCCTGATAACATCAGCGATAATAATGCTGAACGCAGCACAGCAGGTGGCATCCTATCTACCTATCTGCTGCAAACCTGCTTCACCAATTCCTTCTGTATTCCCGAAAACCGCCTGAGCGATTACCATTTTGCCGTTTCCATTGTGGATAGATACGGCAACGAGTACCAACACGCATACGTTCGTGAGGAAAGCACCGGACTCATCGACCTGGCTGGTGGTACACTCGACGTGAAGTTCGAGAACTGGGAACTAGTGGCTACCGGCAAGGCTGACATAGAAGTCTTCAATACGATGGGGCAGCTGATGACAAGCGGAGAGGACTGCACCACCCTACCCCTCATCGGACTTCCCAGTGGCATCTATATCGTAAAAGCCCGCAACCAGAAAGCTCAGACAACCAAGAAGATACACATCCGATAAACACCTGAACTGCTGCCAAACTTTGCAGTTAGTTTTTCCCTTTCGTTGTCATTCTGGTGTTCATAAACAACCCCGAGTTGGGAGACAACTTCAATTGCTTGCCGCTGACAACCCGGATGTTCTTGAGGATGACTTCCTCGGTGGGAGAATAAGGCAGCAGGTCGGATGCCGTGGCATCTCTGCGGAAATCGCCAAAGACGGTGGGATCGGAATAGGCGCTGTTGGAGATGCCGGAATCATCGATGGTGAGGTTCTCCACCCGTACCAGTCTGGGCAGATGACAGACGTAGCCGAAATCGTGCGTGCCGGAATTGGAACCAGAGATGAGAGTGAGGCTCCTCTCGTCCCTGACGGGCCGGAACGTACAGTCTTTGATGATGACATCGCCATCCCAGGTGCTTCCGTAGTCTTCCCGGAGCCACACGAATGTACTGCGATGCATCTCGCAGTCCTTTATAAGCATGGTGCCGAAACCGACTGCCTGAACACCCATGTGTCCGAAGGTGCAGCGTGTGAGTGTGACGTTGGCCACACCCATGTGGGCATCAAAACGCGAGATAATCATGTCGTCCATGTGCAGATTCTTACAGAAATTTGAGGCAAAGAGACCCCAGTAGGCGCGATCGTCGATGTCGATGGTCTGCCGTCCGTGCTCGATGAGTAGGTTCACGCAATAGCCAGCGGTGATGTCGTAGGAGCCCATCGAAACGGGCTTTCCTGCGCTTCCTATGGTGCTGTAGGTCTTGTGAGGCGTGAGCAGACAGCCGGTCACGACAACGTCGGCACAGAAGTCAAAATCCAGGAACCCGCTGTAGGGTGCCCCGTGGTCCATCTCGCCCTTCACATAATGCGTGAGGTTCTCCACTCGTACATTGGAACGATTGACGACGATTCCTCGCCCACGATAATTGTATTTGGATTCGGCCTGATTGGCCACCGTGGTGAAGTAGCCACCACGGATGGTGAGTGTCTTCTTGTCAATGGGATAAGCCGTTATACGGGTAATCTCGTCGTAATCCCAGGTAATGGGCGAGCGGCTGTCCACCCTACCCTTCTTATCGGCAATGAAGACCTCCTTCTGAGGTGTGCCGCTGTTCTGGTTGAGGCCGTAGCGGATATAGACCTTCTTCTTCTTGTTCTCCACAAAGACAAGACTTCGTGCTGGCAGGCTCACTCCCAGTCGCTTCTGCTCTTTCCGCAGTTGGTGCACATCGGTGATGTCGATGGGCTTCAGCGTTGATTCCACACAGAAGATGGGAGCACGATAGTCATCCGTCACCACGTCGTCGATGATGAAATGTGCCTTGCCAAAATCGACGTCTGTCTGGATAACAGCCACCTCGCTGCCTTTGCCAATGTAATAGGTTTTGTCATCAGCAGCACGGACAGGCAAACCGCTTTCGTTGGCTGCTTTGTGGGCCGCAATGATGGCAGTCTGGTCATCGTGGACACCATCGCCCACAGCACCAAACTCCTCGTAAGTAATGTACGTCCGATGGTTGGAAACTGCCTGCATCGTTATGCAGACAACCAAAAGCAAAATGGCAAAGAGGTATCTTCGCATAGAAGATATGTTTGAGGTTGAACTTAAACTTCGGCGACGACTTCAATTTCCACCAAAGCGCCCTTAGGCAAGGACTTGACAGCTACTGCAGAACGGGCCGGATAAGGTTCTGTAAAGAACTCTGCATAAACGCTGTTCATATCGGCAAAGTCATTCATGTCTGCCAGTAAGACAGTTGTTTTCACAACATTGCCCATATTCAGTCCAGAGCCTTCCAAGATAGCCTTCACATTGGTCAGGGACTGACGGGTCTGCTCTTTGATTCCTCCCTCGACAATGGCTCCAGTTGCAGGATCAATGGGAATCTGTCCAGAGGTAAAAATAAGGTTTCCAACATAGATAGCTTGGCTATACGGCCCAATGGCAGCAGGTGCCTTGATTGTGCTAATTGCTTTCATAATCTGCTTCTGTTTTCAAGTTTTCAGTACAAAAGTAAGCTTTTTTTTCAATCCCACACAAGGAAATCGGAGAAAAAAACAAAATAATCCCTGCTAGTGATGCAATAATATAAAATTAAACATTATATGTCCCTTTGTTTATAAAGATTTCAGAGTATTCTTTGATTTTTTGATTTGAAAAATACACGTACCTTTGAGATTAGCCTCGAAACCCTCTCGCTCGAAAAAGTTCAAATTAATTTGGTTTTTTGCTCGCTTATTCGCACCTTAGACTGCGTCGAGTGTACTTACGTTCGACAATAAAAATAAAAAAAGTTATTTTTATTTTGTATTGTTCTCACTTACCCGTACCTTTGCAGTGGAAAAGATGAAAGACGATGAATTTCTTCAACAAAAAAAATAAACCTGAGATGGGCGAGGCGCCTGTTGATGGGGAAAAGACACCTGCGGAATCAATGCCACAAAGCGCTGCGCCACAGATAAAACGCGATGCACGAATTCTGAACAGCACGCAGTTGCAAAGGGTCAAAGATGCCAAACGTCTGGCAGAAACAAAACTGCAGGGACTGGAGGAGAGCCTGAGGCACCTGCAAGCGCAGCAACAATGGTTGCGACGATTCAAGGAAACACATTTGGCGCTGGAACACGAGAAGAAACATCTCTTCGAACTGGGCAAACAGAAGGCTGTCCTGGGGAAAGAAGCCGCTATACTGGAGCGCTACGACCTGTTCGAGGGCATTCACGGCATCTATCAGAAGCTCTCGGTTGTAAGGGAACAAATCGGGGAAGACAAGCGCGGGTTAAGCCTCCTGGAACGTGAAGCAGAGCAGAACCGTCGGCTGTTGTGCGAACAGGAGAAACGTCAGCAACAGGCCAAGGACCAGCAGAATGCCAGCACTACGGCTTTTCTGGATGCCTTCGACAATATCTGTTCGGCATATCACCTGACGGGTGCCAATGAGGCGATGGATGCTGAGACGGCCTTTCTGACAGAACAGAATAATAAGGCGAAGGAAGAAATAGAGGCCCTGTCGTCCCTGATTGCCGAAAAGGAGAGGAATACGGCATCACTGCGAAGTGAACTGGAGCAACTGAGTGCCAGGCGTCAGAGCATTGAGATGCACGAAAGCATGATCCACCACGGGGAGGCTGTCTTGCTGCAACTGAAGTTCCTTCAGGAGCTTTACAAGCAGAACGACGAGCTGCAACAGAAACGCCAACAGACCATCAGACGACAGAACGAGGAGAACGATATGTTGAGCCATGCCTTTGCTCAGTACCAGGATGTTGTTTCGCAAGCAGAGACTGCCGAAGGAGAGCTGAGCATGCACCGTTCCCGCATTCTGGGTCAGGACGGCCTGATACTGCAAGAGTGCGCTCTGATGCTGAAGGGCCGCCGCCAGATGCTGCTTTCTGCCCTCTCCCTGTGGAAACGAATCAGCTCAGGATACGAGAGCATCGAGGAGAGAAAACGCCGGGTAACGGAACTGCGCCTGCACATCCGGCATCTGGAGGACAGCGTTCGCCAACTGGAAACCGAAGCGGGCAAGACGCAACGGCTCTGCGAAGAGAAAAGATACACCTATCTTTTGAGCAAAGGACAGGACGTCATCAAGTTGCGCACCGATTTGCGCGAGGGCGTCTCATGCTCTGTCTGCGGGGCAACGCACCACCCCTACCACAGCGATACTATTCTGGATCAGAGCAAGCTCATCGGCCAGATGAAGACGGACTACGAACTGCTATTGTCCGAGTCGAATGCCAAGCAGCAGCAGCTTCTGGAATTGCAGACAGAACTGGCAAATGCAATGGGAGGACTGAACGCCGAAGAAGAAGCACTCAACACCATCCGCATACGTCAAGAAGAAGATGTGCAGGAATGGAGACTCTATGCCGAACTGGACCCGACCTTTGCCGAATGCTCGGAAACGACAAACCTGGATGCCAGAACAGCTCTGTTGCGACAATTCATCGAGAATGTCAGCCGCGACGCTGAAGTGGCTGAGAAAGAGCTGAACACATTCACCTTCCATCAAAGCAGCATAGCCCGGCTTGGTGAGGAGCTGCAGAAACTGGAGCAGCGAAAGGGCGAAATCAATGTCCGTCTGGGCGAGTTGAATACAGGTTGCCAAGTCCTGAGCCGAGAAGTGGAACAGACGGGCATCCTACTGGAAAGCAGCAATAAGCGCTACACCAGCATTTACGAGAATTTGCAACGCATCGTCACCATCAAGGACTGGTACACGCTTTGGCAGAAAGCGCCCGAACAATTGTACGAACAGATACAAATGCTCATTACCAACTGGTTCTCAGTTGAAAAGGAAATAGCCAAGAAGCAAGTGATTCTGGATTTAGAGGTCGCAAAACTGGAGGGGATGAAAATGCACCAGAAGTCGTTTGTCCGCGCGACAGCCATCATCACAGAGAAGATAGGAGACCTGCAGGTGCGCAAAGCCGAGAACCAGAAAGTATATCAACAAATGATTCAAGAACGTGATGCTAAAACATTATACTTGAGATTGTTGGGAGCAGTTCAATCTGACAAAGAAATATGTGAGAAGGAACGTGGCGAGACGGAAAGCATCCGACATGATGCCGACATCATGCAGGGACGTCACGACTACTACATGTCGCACATCGAGAAGCTGGAAGGCGAGCAGAAAGAGCTGGGTGAGAAACTGGACCTATGGATGCACGGCTTCAACCTGCAACATCCGCCAGTACAAGCCAGCGAGCTGGACGAGGTCTTCGCCGACGGCAAAGACTGGAGCCAGATACGCAGTTCCCTCAAGCAAATCAACAACGATTCGCTGCTCTGTCAGGCAAAAGTCGATGACCTGAACAGCCGACTTATCGCAATGGAGACAGAAGACGGGCATTGCAGCCTTTCCACATCTGATATCCAAGAGGACATCGCAGCCAAACAGGTAGCCCTGACAAAGCAACGCGACGAAACGATGATGCTGATTGCACGACTCGCAGTCCAACAGGAAGACCACGAAAAGGGTCTCGCTGCCGAACGCAACTCCGCCGAACAGGAGCCAAATCTGGCTTAAAAAGACTTAAATATATTTAATTCTTTGTTCCTAAATCTTAATTATGAATTATGAATTATGAATTATG
>JAFZPZ010000055.1 GCA_017552435.1 Bacteroidaceae bacterium | reverse complement strand
CTGCAGGTTCTGGTGAATCTGGATAATCTTGTCCGCCTCGGCATCATAGCTTTCGTTCGTGCGGAACTTGGCGTCCTTGATTATCTGCAAGCACACATCTGCCTCGGCCTTCGTCGGCTCATCGTCAGGCAGCTGGGCATGAGCTGCAAGGATGTAGCGTCCGGCCAATTCGTAGGAATCCTGTCTCTTGTCAGCGTTCTCCAGATTCTTCACGGCTGGGTCGCGCTGGGACTTGATCCAGACCTCGTCTTCATTCTGGCGGCACTGATGGACAGCGGCCTTCTTCTGGTTAAAAACTTGGTTATCACTCGCAAACGACTGCAGGAAATCGTCGATCTGCTGCGTCGTACCGTCATGGTGCGGATTTGTCAGTCTTCCCAACCATGATAAGTTCAAAGAATCGTTGTTCTTCATGACAAATTCTTTTAAAATGTTTATAATAATTGTTAATTTAGTGATGGTCGCCAGCCTAACTGTGCTGTTATCACATATCTTTTCTCTCTCTATAGCATGTTTGTAACGGTTACAAGACCCGCTTTTCTTTTCGGGAAGGTTTTGCAACGATTACAAACCTCCGTTTTTCTCCACGGGAAGGTTTTGCAACGATTACAAACCTCTGTTTTTCTTCACGGGAAGGTTTTGTAACGATTACAAAGCTCTGTTTTTCTTCTCGGGAAGGTTTTGCAACGATTACAAAGCTCCGTTTTTCTCCACGGGAGGGTTTTGTAACGATTACAAAGCTCCGTTTTTCTTCTCGGGAAGGTTTTGCAACGATTACAACACCTTGTTTTTCCTCTCGGCAAGGTTTTGTAACGATTACAATGCTATATTTCTTTTCTCGGGAGGGTATCGGCAGTGTGCCGAACATGTGTTTTTCTTGACTCGCTCCGCGCCTTAGGGGCGCGCCTTGGTGCTAAAGCATCCAAAAAGATTCCGGCTTTCTGCCGAACATGTGTTTTTCTATCCTCCAATATTTATCCTGAGTGCAAAAGTAGGGCTTTTCTTCAAATGGTGCAATTGGTAGCAAGAAAACTTTTTGATTTCCCCCGAATTTTAAGGTTTTTTCACAATTACCCCTATGTTTCTTGGTTCTTTCAGAAAGAAATCGTATATTTGCTCCCAAAAACTACTAAGATACATCATTATGAAGAAGCAACTCTTATTCATCCTACTGCCAATATTACCGCTGGTGGCAAGTGCTGACGTGGAGATCAACGAAACAACTTTCCCGGATGAGAACTTTCGCAATTGGGTGCTGAGGCAATCCTATGGACAGGACGGAGTGTTGACAGACGAAGAGATTGCCGGTGTCACTTTTGTCAATGTGTTAGCACAAAATATAATTGCCAAGGGAGACATCAAGAGCCTGAAGGGAATAGAGTACTTCACCGCAATGACAAAGCTTAACTGCGAAAGGAACGAACTGACGGAGCTGGACCTCTCTAAGAATACTGCCCTGCAAATACTGCAATGCGGAAGCAATCATCTAACGGAACTTGATTTGTCAAAGAACACGGAGTTGACATATCTGAAGTGTAATTCTAACCAGTTGACTGCGCTGGATGTATCGTACTGTCCCAAACTGAAAGAATTAGCCTGCGCCGGTAACCGGCTGACGACACTCAATGCATCTGGGTGCAGCAAAATTACAAAGATGACGTGTTATTTGAACCAGTTGACTGCGCTGGATGTATCTGGTTGCTGCTCAATCGATACGCTGTGGTGCTACGATAATCAGCTCTCTTCACTTGACGTGTCGGATTGTACCTCGATGACACTACTGTGGTGCAATAACAACCTGTTGACAGAGATTGATGTGTCGAAAAATACAAAGCTGATAAGGTTTTGGTGCCACGACAACCAACTGACCTCGCTCAATGTATCGAAGAACAAAAAGATGACTGAGCTACGAACTTTCCATAACCAAATCACGGGCGAGGCTATGGACGCACTTATAAAGAGCCTACCGATAGTGAGCAAGAGCTATATCTGTGCTGTGTTGAGCAAGGACGAGCAGGGCGTGATGACTACCACCCAGGCAGCAGCAGCAAAGGCAAAAGGTTGGAAACCTATGTATTGGGATGAAGAAGTTATGATGTGGCAAGAATACGAAGGATGTAACCCGACCGGCATTAGCAGCCCCGACGCTACGCTAAATGACAAAGGTAAAATGTTAAATGATCTCTACGACCTCCTGGGCCGCAGGCTTTCCGGCAAACCTGCCCGAGGAATATATATTGAGGATGGGAAGAAGAAAGTGAAGTAAGTGGCCGCCTGATTTCAGCGGAGGTTCTTTACCACGGTGACTCGGATGGTGACGCTGGTGATCATGTCTTCTGGATCGTAGCCGTCGAGATCCTGGATGACGAAAGTCACCATGCCTTTGACCCACTCCATGCGGATGGACTCTCCTACGATTATGTAGCCGGGTGTGCCGCTATTCCTTGGGGCCTTCCTTGCGAATCCATTTTGTGATGGCGCCACCTGGATAAGTCAGGTCCAGCCTGCTGCCTGTCGGGTCGATATTAGTGCCAAATGCACCGCGATTCCCTTTTTTAAAGTTTTCATAGAGTCCCTTCATGTCAACGCCTCTTTCAATGGATTCCTTCATGGCTTGTATGAGTCCGACCGCTTCCGGCCTGTAGATAACGCCATTCTCGTCCAGCTTAACCTTCAGGGTATTGGGATTGGCGTTCTCTATCAGCGAGTCTTTCTGGAGGACCCAATCGCCATCCACGGAGTATATTATGAACATGTGGCCAGCGAATGCGTCGTGGGAGAAGCGCCTCTTCCACCGTGTGGTGAATGTGTGGTCCTTGCGAAACTCTCTTTCAATGCTCTGAAGGTCGTTTGTCTTGAGGCTCACCCAGTTGCCGATTATCTGCTTTTCGGACGCCCGGCGTATTTTATTGCTCGTTTGGTGGACAAAGGCGTACATGTCCGCTTCTGAGATGAACATCAGGTTCTTGTTGGTCTCGTTCATGAAGGAACAGTCCGTAAGGAACCTGTTGTAGATGTTGGATCTGTCGTTAGCCGCCCATATGTATCTCTGCACCTTTTCCGACTGCAGCAGTTGGCGGCACAGGGCAATGAATGAGTCGCGTGATACCGTTTGGCCTGTTACCATAATCATCTGATAAAGCTCATCGCGGGTGACGGGGTGATCGAATACGACCAGTTCCTTGGTCTTCCTGTCGAGCTGTTCTCTCCGCTCGTAGAACTCCTGCACGTTTTTTATGAAGAGCTTGTCGTCGAGTGTCTTCCACGAGTCCTGGCTGCTGTTGAAAATTTCTTCGTTCGACTTGGAGAATTCCTGTTTGTAGTTCACCGCATCCCCTGTCACATAGCTGAAGAACATAGACAGCGTGTCTCCCTGTATGCTATCCAGCCTTTCGATGTTTTGCATCAGATAGCGCCCGATGCAAAATCCCTGTTCTTCATACTCCATTCTTCCCCGGATGGCTTCCAGGGTCATATCGATGTCCTGAATGATGGTCATAGCCATGAGTTTGCGGGCTTTCTTTTCCTGGCGCTGCTCAAGCCAATAGGCAGTACCGAAAGTGAGGACGATGGAAATGGTGGTAGCGAAAATGGTTGTCAGTAGTTCCTTGGCAAGGCCAGTCAGCTTCGAGTTCTGCCCGAACTTGGGCATGCGAAATTTTATGTTCATCTTGTTTGATAAGTTTGGTAGTAGGTGTATTTCTGTTTATCTCGTTTTTGTGATTTGTATTTCGAAAGGTGTGGCGGGCAGAAGGCTTCCTTTCGCCCGACAATCGGCTTCGATGGGATTATTCTTCCAAGCATAGCGCAAGCGGGTGCCTCGTCCGTGGATGATGACCTGGCTGCCTTTTGCCTCGCATCCGACATTGCGGAAAGGTCCCTCGGCATCAGCAATCTCAAACCCTTGGGTGGCTGTCACGGGTTGGTCGAAGGTGACGATAACGGTTCCGTCATCGGTAGCTTTCGCAGACAGAGGCTGCGGAGAGAGTGAGACTTGTTTCCCGAATACCAATTTGTCGAAGGCGAGCACCACACGCTCCGCAAGTTCCTTTTTGCGTAAGGGATGAATATCGTTGGCTTCGCCCAAATCGATGGCTACGGCCAGTTCGGCTCTGGGGTCGGAGAGGGCAGCAAGGCGCTGACTCTCGCGCAGCTCTGCCCAACCTGTTTCCTGAGGCGTGGGACTGGGAGCCATGAAATTGGCCAACTGGACGATAACGAAGGGCAGTTCAGGCTGCTGGAACTGTTGCCGCCAGTCCTGCATCAGGCATCGAAGCTGTGCCTCATAGACCTTTGCCCGGCCTGTATTGGATTCTCCCTGATACCAGACCATACCCGCTACGGCGTAGGGTGTCAGCGGGAATAGCATGCCGTTGTAGGCCGCTGCCGCCATATTCTGGAAACCTGTGGGCATGGATGGTTGGTTGGGCATCGACACGCCTTGATGCATGCGCCATTCGGGGCTGAGGGGTAGGGTGGTGCCATCTGCCCAGCGAATCAGGTAAGGTTTTTCTTCAACGAACTTAGGCGCGGCTCCGTGGTTCACGAAACGGACAGTAATCACGTTGTCGCCCTCGCGCAGCAATCCTTTGGGGATGTTGTATCGGCGTGGCGGATACTGATAGCCGGTCTGTCCCACCAGTTTGCCGTTGAGGTAGGTGAAGTCGGCATCTACCAGCGTGCCCAGTAACAAGAGGGCTTCCTGTCCGGCATGGGCAGCATCGATGCGGATGTGCTGTCGCATCCAGAACGAGCCGTTGAGCCGGCCCACAGGCAACTTGTATTGCTGCGTCCGTTCCCACTGACTATCATCATATTCAGGGGCTGTCCAGTTGCCATTCACGCCCGGGTCGAGCTGGTTCAGCAACTCGTTCCATCGGTCGGCGGCAAGTTGATTGGCTTCTTTGGCAGCATCCCGCACTTTGGCATCCTCGTAGAACAGGGCTTCGTCTGCCATCCTTTTGTCGAAACGGGCCACCGAGTCGCGTGGTATCCACGACTCAATGGGTGTGCCGCCCCAGCTGCACTGGATGATGCCCTGCACCACACCCGTCTTTTCCTCCATCTGCTTGCCCAGGAAATAGCCCAGAGCGGAGAAGCGCCAGGCATTCTTCTTGGAAAGTGTCTTCCAGCCCGACGAAAGTAAATGGGAGCTAGGACCTCTTAGCACGGCTTCGTTCTCCACCTTGAAGAGTCGAACCCTTGTGGTGGAGTCCTGGTCAATCTCCTCGGGGTATTGTGGATAGATGCGTTCGATGTTGGTGTCGATGTTCGATTGTCCGCTGCACACCCACACGTCGCCTACCCACACATCGTTGATGACGACCTTTACTTCGCCGCTGCTCACCTGAAGCGTAAGCGGCCCCATAGGACGCATCGCAGGCAGGCGCATTTGCCACTTGCCTGCGGCATCGGCTGTTGCAGTATAGGTGATGGGTTTCTTCTTGGTTTTTCCCTCTACAGGCAGCAGACAGACGTTGACGGTCTGTCCGGGTTCGCTCCAACCCCATACGGGAACCTCCATATTGCGCTGCAGCACCAGTCCGTCAGAGAAGAGTCTGTGCATGCGGATGGCAGCCCACAAGGTCGGGCCAAAGAAAAAGAAGCCACAAAGCACCAGAGTGACTTTGAATGGTATGATGTTAGGACACTTCATCTGTTAGTTTTTTGGATTTTCGGTTACAAAAATATGAAAAAATAATTAAGAATTAAGAATTAATGGAGAAGAATTTTCATTTTTCGCTTTTCATTTTTCGCTTTTCATTTTTTTTGTCGTATATTTGGGTCGAAATACTCAAATGAAAGATAAAAATGGAAGTAAAAGAGGGAGTTAAAAGAGGATTTTTTCTGCTTTATATTGCCTTTGTGCTTGTCGGTAACATCAGTGCCCAGCAACGTTTTGTTTCTTTCGCAGCCGAGGCGGGTGCTTTGCTGCTGAATGCCGGTGGTGAGATTCCTGTTTATGTGGATGCCAACGATGAGCGTGGTGTGCGTCGGGCTGCGGTGAATGTGATAGCCGATTTGAAGTCTGTCTGCCAAGCCGATTGCCGTTTCACCGCTTCGCCCGATGAGGCTCGGATTGTTGCAGGCACATTAGGACATTCCGATGCCGTCGATCGCTTGTTGCCTCAGGCTCAGCAGAACCTGTTGAAGGGGAAGCACGAGCAGTACCTTGTCATGCAGGTGGGCTGCCAGTTGCTTGTTGTGGGCAGCGACCGCAGGGGCACTATCTATGGATTGTACGAGCTCTCGCGACAGGCAGGTGTCTCTCCATGGACTTGGTGGGCCGATGTGGCTGTAGAGCATCACGACAGCCTCTATGTGTGTCGGGGTGAATATACCGATGGCGAACCGCGTGTCCGTTGGCGTGGTATCTTCCTCAACGATGAGGGACCCTGCCTCATGCAATGGGTGAAGAACACCTACGGCACCAACTATGGCGACCATCGCTTTTATGAGCGGGTATATGAACTCATTCTGCGCCTGAAGGGTAACTTCCTGTGGCCCGCCATGTGGGATTGGGAGTTCTATGCCGATGACCCCGAGAACTCCCGTCTGGCCGACGAGATGGGCATCATCATCGGTACCAGCCACCACGAACCGATGGCTCGGGACCATAAGGAATATGTCCGCAACCGCGACAAGTACGGTCCCTGGAATTACCGGACCAATCAGAAACGGCTCGACCAGTTCTTCCGCGAGGGCATCGAACGTATGCAGGGAACCGAGGACCTGGTGACCATCGGTATGCGGGGTGATGGCGACGAGGCAATGTCTGCCGAAGCCGATACACGCTTGCTGGAACGTATCGTTCAGAACCAACGGCGCATCATCCAAAAGGTGACGGGTCGTCCTGCCAAGGAAACGCCTCAGGTGTGGGCCTTGTATAAAGAGGTATTGGAGTATTACGACAAGGGCATGCGTGTGCCCGACGATGTTACCATCCTGCTTTGCGATGACAACTGGGGCAACATCCGTCGTGTGCCCAATGCAGAAGAGCGCAAGCATCCGGGCGGCTGGGGACTGTATTACCACGTAGATTATGTGGGCGACCCTCGCAACAGCAAGTGGATGAATGTGACGCAGACCCAGGGCATGTGGGAACAGCTCCGTCTGGCTGCCGACTACGGGCTGGACCGCCTGTGGGTGTTGAACGTGGGCGACCTGAAGCCGATGGAATATCAGATTCAGTTCTTCCTGGATATGGCCTGGAACCCCGAACGGTTAGACGGCAGACAACTGGTGCAGCAGCATACCGAACCTTTCTGCGAGACCATCGTGGGCCGCGAATATGCCGCCGAGGCAGCTCGCCTGCTCAATCTGAGTGCCAAGTACAACAGTCGTGTGACGGCAGAGATGCTCGATGCCCGGACCTACAATCTCTCCACAGGCGAATGGGACCGCGTCTGCGGTGACTTTGCACGCCTTGAGGCAGATGCTCTGCAGCTCTATCGCGAACTGCCCGAGCAGCGTCGGACGGCCTATCACGAACTGATTCTCTTCCCCATTCAGGGTATGGCCAACCTCTACGAGATGTACCGGGCACAGGCCATGAACCACGCCCTTGCCGCTGTCGGAGACCCAGAAGCCAACCTGTGGGCAGACCGCGTGCGCCAACGCTTCCGTCGCGACTCGCTTCTCTGCGACGAGTACAACAACCGCTTGGCCGATGGCAAGTGGCGAGGGATGATGATACAGAAGCATATCGGCTACACCTCGTGGAATGACGACTTCCCTGCTGACCGTCTTCCAACTCTGAAGCAAGTGACAGCTGCTCCAGCCGAAGGCTACACCTTCCGCGACGGTAACCGCCTGGGCTATCTCTCAATGGATGCCGACCACTATGCCACAGCTATTGTTCCCCAAGGTACAGCATGGACCGATTATCCCGATATGGGCCGCACACGTAGTGCCATCGCTCTCACTCCCTACACCCAACCTGTGGACGGAGCATCCTTAACTTACCGCATTATGCTGCCCGACAGCGTCCGCGAGGTTAGCGTGCATGTGATTGTGAAATCTACTCTCGATTTCCTCAACCAGGGCGGTCACGAGTATGAAGTGAGCCTCGACGAAGCCTCGAAGGAGCGCGTCAACTTCAACGCCCGTCTGAACGAGGCTCCGGAGAACATACACTCCGTCTATTACCCCACAGTGGCTCGCCGAGTTGTGGAGAACAAAGTGACGCTTCCTGTCTCTCAGCGTAATGTTCACGAGCTGACCCTGCGACCTCTTTCTCCCGGCATCGTGTTCGAGAAGATTGTGGTTGACTACGGCGGTTATCGTCCCCAATATCTCTTCGGCGTGGAAAGTGAACGACTCTTGAAATAGTGTGAGAGCTCCTGCTTGTATTAAATAGAACAAAAACCTTTCAACAATGAAAATAACACATCTTTTGGGTGTAGTAGCATTGCTAAGCACCTTATCTTATTCTCCCCTGCGTGCACAGGAAGAGAAAGCGTATTGGACACTGAACAATGAGGGTGGCATCACCTGGACGAACGACGGACGGGCGCATACCGACCACGTGGAGATGGCCGGCCGACAGATGGCGGTAGTGCTGCACTACGGCATCACGCCTGAGGGTCGCTTCACCTGCGAACGGCATCTGGTTTTCCCCATGCTGCGTACTATACCCAACGACACGCACGCCAGCTTCATCCGCTACGTCAATTGGGAACCGTTGGAAAGTGTGCTCATCGGCCAGAGCCGACTCGTAGACCGCAAGGAACAGGTGCAAACAATCTCGCTCAAGGGGATGATGACGGTCCAAAGCCGTTGGGGAACGATAGACGTCAAGCGTACGCTGAGCCCTTCACCCACGTTGCCTGCATTGGTAGAGGAATATGAACTGACCAACTTGGGCGACAGGGCAATATCGGTTCGCATAGAGCCTACGGAGCACCGCATGACCAGCGATGCCGCGAAGGGCGTCGATGGTGCCTACTTAGTGGAAGAGCAGCTTTATGGCACAGGCTCTTTCCGGCTGGAACCGCAGCAAAGCCTGACCTTCTCGGCTGTTCTCAGTGCCCGCAGGGAGAGCGAACAGTCGCTGGCGTGTGATGTCCAGAAAGAGATTGCTGCACGCCGTGCGCTGGTGGAACAATGGCAAGAGAACCTCATCCTAGAGACGCCCGATAACGTGCTCAACCGTATGTTCGCTTTCTCTAAGATACGTGCTTGCGAGAGTATCTACGAGACCAAGAACGGTCCTATGCACGGTCCTGGTGGTGAGCGCTACTATGCTGCCATCTGGGCCAACGACCAGGCCGAATACGCCAATCCTTTCTTCCCTTTCCTCGGTGACGCCTATGCTAATGCCTCTGCCATGAACTCGTGGAAAATGTTTGCCGCATGGATGAACGATGAATGGAAGCCTATCCCCAGCAGCATTATCGCTGAAGGCACGGACTACTGGAACGGAGCCGGTGACCGAGGTGATGCAGCCATGATAGCCTACGGAGCTTCACGCTATGCTCTCGCACGTGGCGACAGGAATGAAGCCGAACAGCTTTGGCCGCTGATACAATGGACGTTGGAATATTGCCGACGACAGCTGAACGAAGTCGGTGTTGTGCATTCCGACCGCGATGAATTGGAAGGACGCTTCCCTTCGGGCGACGCCAATCTCTGCACATCCTCGCTTTACTATGACGCCCTGCTATCAGCCGCCTATCTGGCTCGCGATTTGAAGAAGTCTGCCAGCGTGGCCAAAGCTTATGAGCAGCAGGCTCGTGATCTGCGCAAAGCCATAGACCGCTTCTTCCACGCTGAGGTCGAGGGCTTTGACACTTATCGCTACTACGACGGCAACACGGTCCTGCGCTCATGGATTTGTATTCCGCTGACGATGGGTATCTTCGAACGTGCAAAGGGAACCATCGATGCCCTCTATTCACCTCGCCTGTGGACCAAGGATGGCATGCTGACGCAGGCAGGCAGCGAGACTTTCTGGGATCGTTCGACGCTCTATGCTCTGCGCGGAGCCCTCATGGCTGGTGACACGGAGCGCACCCTTCCCTTCCTGCAATACTACTCCCGCACTCGCCTGTTAGGCAGCCATGTACCCTATGCCATCGAAGCTTGGCCCGAGGGCAACCAGCGACACCTCTCTGCCGAGAGCGCCCTCTACGCTCGCATCATCACAGAAGGATTGTTCGGCATCCGTCCCACAGGCTTGAGAAGCTTCACTGTCTCACCCCGCTTGCCCGAATCATGGCCCGAGATGACCCTGCGCCACATCCGCATCTGCGGCGGCGATTTCGACATCCGCGTCTATCGCGACAGCAAGCAGCAGGTACACATGCAATTGATAAAAGAGGGCAAGGTGATTAAGGAAGTGGCAGGGAAAGCAGTAGCAGAATTTAATGTATGAGTAAGATAAGGATATTGTTTATCTGTCACGGAAATATCTGCCGGAGTCCGATGGCGGAGTTTGTGATGAAGGATCTAGTGGAAAAGGCTGGTCGCGAGGCAGAATTCTATATTGAATCGGCGGCGGTTTCTACAGAAGAGATAGGAAACCCGGTCTATCCGCCTGCCCGCAGGAAACTGGCCGAGCATGGTATCAGTTGCGCGGGCAAAACGGCCCGACAGATAACGCGTGCCGATTATGACCGTTTTGACCTGATAGTGGGCATGGATTCATGGAACCTGCGAGGTATGCAACATATCTGTGGCGGTGATCCCGAGGGGAAGTTCCGGCTCATGATGGATTTTACGAAGCGTCGCGGCGAAGTGGCCGATCCCTGGTACACAGGTGATTTCGAGGCAACCTGGCGCGATGTGCTGGAGGGCTGCCAAGGAATCCTTGCTCATTTTATATAGTGCGTAGTCGTACGATGGCCACGAGCATTGCTCCGTACATAAGTGCTACAACCGTCGCGCTGGGATAGATGTTAGTCAGCGTTCCACCTGGTATGCTGCCGGCCAGATCGATGATTCGCTGCTGCAGCGCCTCGATAGTATTCAGTATCCATCCTAACGGAGCAAGAGGCAACACCATCGCGGCAAGTGTCAAGTAGATGATGACTGTGGTCAGTGGTATAAGCAAAAGGCTGAGCAGGGGTGCGAGCAGAGGCAGTTGGTGGAAATAATAGAGTGTCAGAGGTGTCGTGCCAATCTGAGCGACACAGGAGACCGCCAATATTTTCGCAGCCCAGGGCAGTTTCGGGAAGTTCTCGCTGAGAGGTGCCCATAGGGCAAGGAGAAAGAAAACGGCTGCGAAGGAAAGCTGGAAGCTGATACTCAGCAAATCGGTGGGGGCTATCAGCAGGATGATGATGGCACTTAGAGCTAGAGGATGCAAGGGGTCGGTTTGATATTGCATCAGGTTGATAATGGTAAAAATGGAGAGCATGATGGCGGCTCTTACCAATGAGACCGGCATACCTGCTATCAATGTATAGCCCCACAGACAAAGCAGGATGAGTGGTAACATATGCCATCGCCAACGTGTGTGTTGCACACTGCGAATCAGCAGAAAATACAGTAAGGCATAGATGATGCCCAGATGCATGCCGCTCAAGGCCAGCAGATGACTGGCGCCAACTTTATTGTAAGCCTGGCGCGTTTCGCGCTTCAAATCATCTTTCTGGCCAATGGTCAAAGCTGAACATAGAGCAAGAGTGCTTGGCGAGAGTCCGGCTTTTTTGAGTCGCATTACCATGGTGGTCTGTACAGACTTCGCTTTCTGCTTGATTGTACTTTGCCAAGCTGACTCTGTATTACCAGTAGAACAGATGGCCGCCCTGCTGCATCCTATCAACAGCCACACAAAAAGCGTCAGAACATCATGCCAATGACTGGAGTTTCGCAACAATGTGCATGCAACTACCGTAACAGCCAACAGCGGCAGATAATAGGGGAGGGGAAACATCAGCCCAATGGCAATGCCCGCTGCCATAAACACAGCGCACCAAAGCATCGGGTGCTGGACAATCATAACTCTGCGAAACGATAAAAAATGTTCTATTATGAAGCAAAGGTAAGAAAAAAGTTCGTATTTTGTCAATGCGACAGCAAATTTCTTTGTTATTCGTTCTTCATTCTTCACTTTTTTTGTATCTTTGCAGAAAAATCAGATCGCATAATAACAATCCTAAAACATATAATAACAACGCACATGAAAACCATTAGAACATTACTTATCACTGCCTTAGTCCTGCTCACGGCCAGTTGCGGCACCACCAACACCGTACCTATCACAGGACGTAAGACACATCTGCTCGTCAGCGACGCAGAGATTCTTAGTCTTAGCTCCCAACAATATCAGGAGTACATGAAGAGTTCCACAGTTTCCACCAATCAGAGTAACACGGCTCTGGTGAAACGCGTGGGACAACGCCTTGCCACGGCAGTGGAGACGTACCTCATGAACAACGGCTATGCCAACGAACTGCAAAATCTCCAATGGGAATTCAATCTTGTAGCTAACAATCAGGTCAACGCCTTCTGTATGCCCGGTGGCAAGATTGTGGTCTATGAAGGTATGCTTCCTGTCACTCAGGACGAGGCGAGTCTCGCCATTGTGCTCGGACATGAGATAGCCCACACTATTGCCAAACACTCCGCCGAGCAGCTCTCCAAGCAAATGCGTCAGCAGTACGCTGCACAGATAGGCGGCACATTGGTCACCCAGGTCGCACAGGCTAAAGGCGTGAGCAGCAACACCGCCGGCCTAGTGGATATGCTGGCACAGATAGGCTTCAATTTCGCCAACCTTAAATATTCGCGCGACAACGAGACAGAAGCCGACCATCTTGGTCTCATCTTCGCAGCTATGGCAGGCTATGATCCGCAGGTGGCCATTCCATTTTGGCAACGCATGAGCCAACTCGGTGGCAACACAAAAAGTGAACTGCTCAGCGACCACCCCTCTGACGAGAAGCGTATAGCGGAACTGCAGAAAAGAATGCCTGAGGCACTCAAGTACTATACACCTGCTACATCTGCTCCTGCAACAACGACAAAAACGACGAAAAAGAAATGATATAACTTTCTGGAGTTATACCATGTAGTTGGAAAGTCTCTTATAATTTAGACAGCATTTCGCAAGCTTGTGCCGGGTCTGGAGCACCGAAGATATAGTTGCCTGCAACAAGCACATCGGCTCCGGCAGCCTTCAACTGACGACCTGTCTCAAGATTAACGCCACCATCCACTTCAATGAGGGCTTTGCTGCTAGTTCTGTCGAGCAGTTGACGCAACTCTGTTACCTTTTGCAAGGTGTGTGGAATGAACTTCTGCCCGCCAAAACCTGGGTTGACACTCATCAGCAGTATCAACTCGACATCGGCCGCAATATCTTCGAGGACAGAGACAGGAGTGGCGGGATTGAGCGTCACACCTGCTTTCATTCCGGCCTCGTGAATCTGTCCGACGACGCGATGTAGGTGCGTACAGGCCTCGTAATGTACGTTCATGATATAGGCCCCTAGCGCCTTCACCTCGTTTACGAATTTCTCGGGTTGCACAATCATAAGATGTACATCGAGTGGCTTTTGGCAGATCCGTGCCACATATTTCAATACAGGGAAACCGAATGAGATGTTAGGCACAAAGACGCCGTCCATAACATCAATGTGAAGCCAATCGGCAGTACTCCGGTTGAACCATTTCATCTCTTCTTCGAGGTTAGCGAAGTTGGCAGAAAGCAGTGAAGGGGAAATCATATCAGACAAGTATTATAGTGTAAGGTTGAGGCCGGAAGGTACGTGCGAACTGTCGTATCTTGGCTAGTACGGCTGTACTTGGCTGAAAATAGGGAAGAGGTAGAGCTTGTTCCATAGGCAAAGGAGATATGAAAGATTATAATTTTGAGGTCCGTCTATATTGAAAACGAAAGGAAGAGTGATTTTATTGTGGAAATTAACAAGTTTTTTAACAAAGTCCGCTTCTTTTCTTTATTTAGATTTTGACGAAATAGTAAAGACGTAAATTTTGGTAAGGTACCAAAATAGTAACTCTATAAAATAGCGCAGGTTATGAATGTCTGGCTTGATGTCTGTTCTTTGTGACTGTATTTATGAAGTATCTGAAATACAAATCTTTGGATATTTGCAAGAGTTTAATGCATCTTTTTTGAACCTTTATATTTCGATGTTTGAAATACAGAATGTTATGCAATTGAACTGTTTTTTTGTAGTTGTAAAAAGTTTGGCCGAATGAAGAAAATGTAGTAACTTTGCAGTCGAATTCGCCAAAAAAAATAGAGGCAAAAATGGGCATTGGTTGCCCCTGTAGAATACACATTATATATATATGTGTGTGCGTGAGAAAAACTGATGATTAATAAGGAAGTACAGATATTGTGGCAGCGTTGCATGGAGATTTTTCATAGCAATGTGAGCGAGCAGCACTTTGAAACTTGGTTCTCCCCGATGAGGTTCAAGTCGTATGATGCTGTGCAGAAGGAGCTGGCGGTATATATACCGTCCCAGTTCTTCTTCGAATATCTGGAGGAACACTTCCGCCGTTTGATTCATACCACTATCAATCGTGTTTTTGGCGAAGATGTGAATCTCTCTTATGAAGTGGAGGTTGCCGGCAATGTGACGGTTAGCCAGGAGAGCGACAACAATATTGTGCCTGTGACTACGCCATCGAACCGTGAGGTGAATAAATCACCTATGTTGGCTCAGGCAGTAGGACTTGCTGAAGACCTCGATTCACAACTGAACGTTCATCAGACTTTCAGTAATTTCATTGAGGGTTCCAGTAACAAATTGCCTCGCAGTGTGGGTCAAGCCATTGCTGAGCACCCTGAGCAGCAGACTTTCAATCCTCTCTTCATTTACGGCCCCAGCGGTGTGGGCAAAACGCATCTGGTGAATGCTATAGGTATGCGTACGAAAGAGCTACATCCTGAGAAGCGTGTTCTTTACCTGAGCGCCCACCTCTTTATGGTGCAGTTCACCGATGCCCGCAACCGCAATGTATTTAACGACTTCATTCACTTCTATCAGAGCATCGACATGCTTATTGTTGATGATATTCAAGAACTGATGGGATTGAAAGGTACGCAGAATGCCTTCTTCCACATTTTCAACCATCTGCGCCAGAATGGTAAGCAGATTATCATGACCAGCGACCGCCCACCGGTATCGCTTCAGGGAATGGAGGAACGCCTCATTACACGCTTCAAGAGTGGACTGATGGCAGAGATGGAGAAACCGGAGGAGAGTTTGCGTCGCAATATCTTGCATAGTATTGTGAAGCATGATGGTTTGAATATTCCTGATGAGGTACTGGATTATATATCGACCAATGTCAACAACAGCGTCCGCGAATTGGAGGGCATTATCCATAGTCTGCTTGCCTATTCTGTCGTGTATGGTAAAGACGTTGATTTGGAGTTCGCTCAACGTATTTTGGCAGGTTGCATCAAGGTGGAGAAGAAGATAGTCACCATCGACCAGATTATCACTTGTACCTGTCAGCAGTTCAATGTCAAAGAAGAGGAGATATTTGGTAAGAGTCGTAAGGCAAATGTCGTTACTGTTCGTCAGTTGAGTATGTATTTAGCTCACAAGCACACAAAACTCACTGCAAGTAAAATCGGAATCTATGTTGGAAACCGCGATCATGCCACAGTATTGCACGGAATCAAGACGATAGATATGCGGCTGAAGCAGGAGAAGGCTTTGCAGCAGCACCTCGAGGAAGTGGAAAAGAAACTAATGGGAAAGGCACTATGAACATCACTCAGAGAAGGACTATCCGCAAATATACTCAGCAGCCCGTTGATGACGAGCTGCTGAATCGGTTAATAGAAGAAGCTTCGCGCACACAGACAATGGGTAACCTGCAACTTTATAGTGTTGTGGTGACAAGGTCTGCGGCAATGAAAGAACTTTTGGCACCTGCCCATTTCTTCCAGCCAATGGTCACACAGGCACCGGTGGTGCTGACAATTTGCGCGGATTTTCGTCGTACGACCGACTGGTGCATGCAGCGTCAGGCCAGTCCTGGGTACGAGAACGCGCTGAGTTTCATGAATGCTGCGACCGATGCCCTGCTTTTTACTCAGACTTTTTGCTGTTTGGCCGAAGAGGAAGGCCTGGGTGTCTGCTTCTTGGGCACTACAATCTATCAGCCTCAGACCATTATTGCAGTTTTGGAGCTGCCAGAACTTGTCTTTCCTGTTGCTACCCTTACTGTAGGTTGGCCGGCAGAGAAGCCTAAGCAGACTGATAGGCTGCCACTCGAAGCCATCTTGCATCAGGAGACATACGGCGCTTTTACTCCTGAACGCATCGATGCCTGTTATGCTGAGCGCGAGTCTCTGTCCGAAAACAAGCATTTTGTCGAGATTAATGAGAAAGAAACGCTGGCGCAGGTATTTACTGATATCCGTTATACGCGTAAGGACAATGAGGCAATGTCCGAGGGTCTCCTTACAACGCTTGTTCGCCAAAAGTTCCTGCGGGCAGACAGTCTGTCGGATCTTATTCCTACAGTTGTGGAACGTCGTCCTGATATATTGGAATGCGATGTGGTGCGTTTCCAAAATAAGAAAGAGAAGTGGGTGGCATTCGTCGGATTGTTAGATGGTTCTCCCTATGAGATCTTTACTGGTCTTCAGGACGACGAAGAGGGTATTGCTATTCCAAAGAGTGTGATAAAGGGCTATATCATCAAACACTACGATCGCGATGGCCAAAAACGATATGACTTCCAGTTTGTTAATAAACGTGGTTATAAAACTACTATTGAGGGCTTGAGCGACCGCTTCAATCCCGAATATTGGAACTATGCGAAACTTATCAGCGGCGTACTCCGTTACCGTATGCCCATCGACCATGTTATCCGCCTTATTACATCCCTTCAGTTGGAGAATGATACTATAAATTCATGGACTACCGGTGTGGCCCGAGTGCTGAAGAAATACCTCCCGGATTCGTCGCCAATGCTTGAAGAGGAAGAAGCAGAGTAGAAAGTGAAGAAAACGGCAGAGATAAGCGTCAATCGCATCAAGGTATATGCCTATCATGGTTGTCAGCCTCAGGAACGCATCATTGGGGCAGATTTTTATGTTACTGTCTCAGCCATAGTTGAGGTAGACGCTTCTGCTTGGCAGGATGACTGCCTGGAAGGTACTGTCGATTACTCCCGCTTTGTCAGCATTACTCGCAGGGAGATGGCCATCCCCTCAAATCTTTTAGAGCATGTGGCTACCAGGATTGCTTCTTCTGTCCTAGAGGAATGCCCCTTGGTTTTGAGGGTTTGCGTCACAATAGAGAAAGAGAACCCACCTTTGGGTGTGCTTTGCCAAGGGATTTGTGTCAAAATTGAGCAAACAAGACACAATAAAGATTAGAGAGTCAAAAGGGTGAAAAAAGGAAGAATAAAAGTATAGAATGGTCATATTAGAAATAATTCTTCATTTTCCATTCTTCATTTTTCATTTTTTTTTGTACCTTTGCGCCCAATAATAAAAAGACAAAAGCGGTAAGACTCATATAGAGTCTGTTCATCGTACATAGTTTAACACAATGAAAAAGAAAGTTCGTTTCAGTCTCGTGTATAGAGACATGTGGCAGAGCAGCGGCAAGTTCCAGCCACGCAAAGACCAGTTGGCCCGCATAGCTCCTGTAATCATTGAAATGGGATGTTTTGACCGCGTAGAGACCAATGGTGGCGCATTTGAACAGGTGAACTTGTTGGCAGGCGAGAACCCCAACGAGGCAGTTCGTGCATTCTGCAAACCTTTCAACGAAGCCGGAATCAAGACACACATGCTCGATCGTGGACTGAATGCCCTGCGTATGTACCCAGTACCCGATGATGTGCGTCAGCTGATGTATAAGGTGAAGAAGAAACAAGGCACTGACATCACTCGTATTTTCTGCGGCCTGAACGATGTGCGCAACATCATCCCAAGCATCAAGTGGGCCAAGGAGGGAGGTATGATCCCTCAAGCAACCCTATGCATAACTACCAGCCCTATCCATACAGCTGAGTACTACTCGGCTATTGCCGACCAGCTGATAGAGGCTGGAGCAGCTGAGATATGCCTCAAAGATATGGCTGGAATAGGTCAGCCTGCTATGCTCGGCAAACTTGTTGGCATGATAAAAAAGGATCATCCCGACATCATCATTCAGTATCATGGACATAGTGGCCCGGGCCTTTCAATGGCCAGCATCCTGGAGGTGTGCAACAATGGTGCCGACATCATCGACACCGCTATCGAGCCTCTCTCTTGGGGAAAGGTGCATCCGGACATCATCTCCGTACAGTCTATGCTGAAGAACGAAGGCTTCGACGTACCGGAAATCAATATGTCAGCCTATATGAAAGCTCGCTCCCTCACGCAGGAGTTCATCGATGACTGGCTTGGTTACTTCATTAACTCCGCCAACAAGCACATGTCCAGTCTCCTGCTGGGCTGTGGTCTGCCTGGCGGCATGATGGGTTCTATGATGGCCGATTTGGGTGGTATCCAGAGTGCCATAAACAATTTACGCAAGCAGAAAGGTGAACCAGAACTGAATACCGACGATATGCTCGTGGCCCTGTTCAATGAGGTTGAATATGTATGGCCAATGGTGGGTTATCCACCATTGGTTACCCCATTCAGCCAGTACACTAAGAACATTGCACTGATGAACCTGCTTACAATGGCACAGGGCAAGGGACGGTTCGTTATGATGGACGATGCTATGTGGGGTATGATACTGGGTAAAAGCGGAAAGGTGCCAGGTCCCATAGCTTCCGAACTGGTGACTCTAGCTAAGGAAAAAGGTAAGGAATTCACTGATACCGACCCGCATACCCTCTATCCCAATGCGCTTGACGATTTCCGCAAGGAGATGGACGAGAACGGATGGGAATATGGACAGGACGAAGAAGAACTATTCGAACTGGCCATGCACCCCGAGCAGTATCGCAACTTCAAGAGCGGTCAGGCCAAGAAGAACTTCCTCTCTGACTTACAAAAAGCAAAGGAAACAAAGTTGGGCGCAACGCTCAAGCCAGAGGAACTTACAGCCTTCAAGCACGCTAAGGCCGATGCGGTTGTTAGTCCTGTCGATGGCCAGGTGTTCTATGAGTTCAAGGGCGACGGCGAGTGTGTTCCCTGTCTTGAACCGGCTATTGGACAGAAGTATCAGGATGGCGACATCCTCTGTTACGTACAGGCAACTTGGGGCGAGTTCATCCCAGTCCCCGCTAGCATTGGAGGCCGTCTTGTAGATGTTGCTGCAAAGAAGGCATCATTCGTTCGTCGCGGCGATACGCTTGCATGGATAGAAAGGGATAATTAATTGAAAATTTTGTCCAATAATATGATATGAAACGGGGCTTTAAAGGCTCCGTTTTTGATATTTATCCAGAGAAAAAAGTATTTCCCTATGCTGCCATTTCGTTGCAAGAAATGTTAAAATCATGCGAATTTTAACATTTTTCTTGCAAAAAGAGGTAATTTTTGAAGGATTTTAACTACCTTTGCGCCCAAATGCGCTCAAAAAAGCGTTTTTGGAAATAAAAAAGAGCAGGTTTTGCCCTAAACCTGCACGCCTTATACGTTTATATTATTTATAATAATGTGTATGTGTAGGAAGGAGCAGGAGAGAAATGGTTGGAGAAAAATTACAGATTTGGTAAAAAAGAAGAATAACGTAAAAGAATATATATTTGAGATGTTTTTATGTAAAAGAATGATACTTGTCTTAGTGGCACTATTCTTATATGTCGGAATAGCAATGGCTCAGACAAGTATATCAGGAACAGTATTCTCTGCCGATGACAATGAACCATTGATCGGTGCAAACATCTTGGTGGAGGGTACACAAAAGAGAGCCATTACGGACATAGACGGCAAGTTTACGTTGTCGGACGTTAAGTCAAATGCCGTTTTGGTTGTGTCAATGATAGGTATGCGCACCGAGAAGGTAAAAGCCAGGAATGGTATGCGCATCCTGTTGCAGAGTGAAGATGTGCAGATGACGGAGGTCATTGTGAATGGTCAGCAGCAGATTGACAAGCGTTTGTTTACCGGTGCCGCTACTACGGTGGATGCTGAGAAGATTAAGCTCTCTGGTATGGCAGATGTGAGCCGTTCTCTGGAAGGCCGTGTGGCTGGTGTGCAGGTAACAAATGTGACTGGTACCTTTGGTGCTTCGCCTAAGATTCGAGTGCGTGGCGCGACCTCTATTTATGGTAACTCTAAGCCCCTTTGGGTGGTAGATGGTGTTATCTATGAAGATAATGTCGATGTAAGTGCCGACGATTTGGCATCCGGTGATGCGAAGACTCTGATTTCTTCTGCTGTAGCAGGCTTGAACTCTGATGACATAGAATCGTTTACGATTTTGAAGGATGGTTCTGCTACCTCTATCTATGGTGCTAGAGCTATGGGCGGTGTGATTGTTGTCACCACCAAGAGAGGTACGAAAGGTCGTGCCAACGTGGGTTACACTGGAGAGTTCACGACGCGCCTAAAGCCCAGCTACAACGACTACAACATTATGAACTCGCAGGAGGTGATGGGTATCTACAAGGAAATGTACGACAAGGGCTGGCTGCAGCTTGACCACATGGTTAATGCCCAGAATACCGGTATCTATGGCTATATGTTCCAGCAACTGCGTGCATACGACCCCGTGACTGGCACTTACGGCTTGCAGAACACAGAGGCCGCCCGCAATGCCTACCTGCAGGCAGCTGAATTCCGTAATACGGATTGGTTCGACCTGCTTTTTACCAATAAGATTCAGCAGAACCACTCAGTTAGCATCAGTGGCGGTACGGACCGTTCACAGAACTATTTTTCAATGTCTGTCCTCACCGACCCGGGTCAGTATGTTAACCGCAGCAGTGTGAATCGTTACACCTTCAACGGTAATACTTCCTACGATATTCTGAAGGACAAGAAAGGATGTAATTTGTTGACCGTAAAACTGGCTGCTCAGGGAAGCTATCGTAAGCAGGAGGCTCCGGGCTCGCTGAACAGGACCACCGATGTGGTGACGGGTGAAGTGAAGCGTGATTTCGATATCAACCCCTTCAGCTATGCATTGAACACAAGCCGCTGTCTCGACCCTAACATCAATTACACTCGTTTCTACACTGGCTTCAACATTTTCGATGAACTGGAGTACAATTACAACGACATTGATGTGAAGGAACTAATGTTCAGAGGCGAGTTAGAGTACAAACCCACAAAGTCTATACGTTTGGGCGGACTGATTTCTTCACGTCTTTCGAGTACACGTCGCCAGCATAATGTGATGGATAAGTCTAACCAGGCTAATGCCTATCGTGCCGGTGTAGATCAGCAAGATGACAATTCCACTATCCGCGATAGCAACAGCCTTTTGTATACCGATCCTGATAATGAGTTGGCTCAGCCAGAGTCTATACTGCCCTCGGGTGGTATCAAGTATCAGTACGACGATAATATGCGTTCCAACACCTTCCGCTTCACAACCAATTACAATGATGTCTTTAGGGATAAGTTTGATAGAGAGCACACGATCAATGCTTTGGTTGGAACCGAATACTCCTCCGTTCGCCGTACTAATACCTCTTGGACAGGCTGGGGCTACCAGTTCGATAATGGCGGTATTACATACACACCGTATCTATGGCTCAAGCAGATGAATGAGGAGAATACCGAATATTTTGGAGAGTCATATACCTTGACCAATACGCTGGCATACTACACTCAGGTAAACTATAATTTCGACCAGCGCTATACCCTGAACGGCACCTTCCGCTACGAGGGCACCAACCGTCTCGGCAAGAGCCATCAGAGTCGTTGGCTCCCCACATGGAACGTCTCGGGTTCCTATGACCTTACCAACGAGAAGTTTATGGAGAGGTTCAAGTCCTGGCTTTCACAGGTTAAGTTCCGCGGCAGTTATTCGCTGACCGCCGATACTGGCCCTTCTTGGGTAACCAACGCAGAGGCTATCTTCATGACCAAGAACACCTGGCGTCCTTTCACTTCTGCTGCCGAGTCGCAGATTTATATCTCCTCTCTTGGTAACTCCGAGTTGACTTACGAGAAGAAGCATGAATGGAACGTCGGTATTGACCTGAGCTTCCTGAAAGAACGCATCGCTTTGACGTTCGATGTCTATGGTCGAAACAACTACGACCTGATTGGCCGCACCTATACACAGGGTGCTGGCGGTGAGATTGCCAAATATGCCAATGTGGCTGATATGGAGTCACATGGTGTGGAACTGGGTCTCTCTACAGTCAATATAGATAAAGCTGGCTTCAAATGGACTTCCGACTTTATTTTCTCCAAGGCAACCAACAAGATTACCTCCCTCGAGGTAGCAAGCCGCGCTGTTGACCTCGTGACGGGTCAAGGCTATGCCATCGAGGGCTATCCTGTCCGCTCAATCTTCAGCTACCAGTTTGCTGGTCTCAATGATGAAGGCTTGCCACAGGTGTACAACGAAAAAGGAAAGAAGACCGTTGGTGATGTGGACTTCCAGGAGACTGAGAATTTGGCTGACTTCCTCGTCTATGAAGGTCCCTCCGATCCTACTTTTTATGGTTCGTTCAACAATACCTTCAGTTATAAGAGCAAGAACTGGGGCTCCCTTTCGCTCGACCTCTTCATCACCTATGCCGGTGGTAATGTGGTGCGTCTCGATCCCGTCTTCTCCTATGCATATAGTGACCTTTCGGCACTGCCTCGCGAGTTTAAGAACCGTTGGATGATGTCTGGCGATGAGGCTGTGACCAACATCCCCACCATTGCTTCTCGCAATCAGGTTGACCGCTACGGTTCCTATACAATGCGCACGGCCTACCAATCCTACAATTATTCTACAGAGCGCATTGCAAACGGTGATTTCATCCGCCTGAAGGAGGTTGCCCTCACATATACTTTGCCCGACAATTGGATGAAGAAGACAGGATTCCTGAACCGTGCTTCGGTGAAGGTGGCTGCTACGAACCTCTGCCTGCTCTATGCGGACAAGAAACTGAATGGACAGGATCCGGAGTTCATCAACTCCGGTGGTGTGGCTGCTCCTATATCCAAGCAGTTTACGGCAACTGTGCGTTTGGGCTTTTAAAAGTTGAAAGTTGTAAATTGAAAGATGAAAAGTATGAACAGAAATATATATAGTCTCATCATTCTCTGCTTGCTCGGCGTCATAAGTATCTGCTCCTGCACAGCATTGGACGAGGCTCCCGACAATCGAACCGAAATAGACAACCCGGAAAAGGTTAGCAAATTACTAACATCCGGCTATCCCGTTGCCGTGCCTGCTGTCATCTGTGAGCTCAGTGGCGACAACCTGGTGGATAACAATGTAGTAGTGCCGGCTACCCACAATGACGCCTATGCAAAATTCCACGAACAGGCTTACAAGTGGGAAGATATTGACAACTATAGTACTGGAGAAGACGACAGCCCTTATGTTGTATGGGAAGCTTATTATCAGGGCATAGCTGTCGCGAATCATGCCATCCAGGCTATGCGCCAGATGAGTGCCGACCCAGCGCACGACCGAAACCTGTCGCATTCTTGGGGTGAGGCGCACCTGTTGCGTGCCTATCTCCATTTTGTATTGGTAAATGTGTTCGCCGAAGCATACAAAGACGAGACGTTGAGTGCCAATGATGTGGGCATCCCATACGTCAGCGAAGTTGAGAACACAGTCAATGTAGATTACGGTGATCCCAAGTTCCGCAAGAGTGTGGCCGAAGTCTATCGTCTTATTGAACAGGACATTTTGGAAGGTGTCGACCTTATTGATGATTCCAAGTATCAAGTGCCGGCCTACCACTTTAACCGCAATGCAGCCAATGCCCTGGCTGCCCGCTACTATCTTTACAAGCGTGACTACGAGAAGGTTGTGAAGTACGCTACTGAGGCTCTGGGAAACAATCCTGCTGCATCTTTGCGCAAGTGGGCGACGATGAGTTCCAACACCATCAACACCCTGCTCAATGATTTCAACGACGAAACAGCTGCATGCAACTATCTGATACAGGCTACCTATTCCCTGTTCGATCGTATGTTGTCGGCTTGCCGTTTTGCCATCAACAGTGGTAGCAAGTCAGAGAATGTCGATGCCACCAAAGATATCCTCTACGAAGGTGGCGGCCCCAACTGGAGCAGCCGACTCAAGGCCTTCGACGGTAAAATTTACCGTTGGGCCGCAGGTTCAGAGTATGGCTCTTGGCTTTTCCGTGTTTATGAGTATTTCGAATATGATGACAAAATAGCAGGCATTGGTTGGGTACATATCCTTTATCAGCCCTTCACGGCCGAGGAGACATTGCTTTGTCGTGCCGAGGCAGAGATTTATCTGGGGCAGACGGACAAGGCGATGACAGACCTGGAGTTCTGGACTGCCTCCCACATGGTGGATGAACCGTTGACGCAGGCTGGTATCAACAAGAAGTACAAGGGTACGGCAGAGTCTAACATTTACGTCAGTGACCTGCATCCCAAGGATATGAGTCCCGAATGGAAATACGATGCTCTGTCCGACGAAGCCAAGCGCATGATAGACTGCGTCCTCCACTTCCGTCGTATAGAGACGATGTTCGAGGGTTTGCGCTGGTTCGACATCAAGCGTTACGGCATCACCGTGCATCATGCCTATCGCGACCCGAAAGAGGATGAAATACACCATGACTATCTCTATTGGAATGATCCCCGTCGTGTCTTGCAGATTCCAAAGAACGTCATTGATGCAGGCTATCCATCCAATAATCGTTCGCAGAAACTCAGCAGCAATGAAGATGGCATGAAGTCAAAGCCTGTTCTCGACGAAGGGAATCTCGGCAATAATGATTAAGAGCATGACGCTAACTAATAAACTTGAGTCATTAAGATGAAAAAGATACTATATATAGCAAGCATAGCAGCGATAGTTGCTGCGATCTCCTCTTGCAGCAAGGATGAGTTCACCGACTCGATTTTCGATACCAACATCCCTGTTGTTGATCCCACGAAATCGACTTATGAGTTCGACCAGTGGCTCTATGACAACTTTTTGGTGCCTTATAATGTCGATGTGAAGTACCATTTTGACTTCGCATCATCCGACATGAACTTCCAGCTGACCCCTGCCGATTATAATCGTTCGCAGCTCTTGGCCCATTTCATCCGCTACTTGTTCTATGATGTATATACCAAGTATGCCGGCGATGATTTTATGAAGAAATACGGTCCCCGCATCTTCCATTTCATCGGTTCCTCGGGTTATAGTCCCACTACGGGTACCGAGGTGCTGGGTACAGCATCGGGCGGCGTGAAGATTACGCTCTACAACGTTAACGAGATGAAACCTTATAGCGAAGGCGTCACATATAGCGGTGAGGATATAAATACCCTCAATCATAGATACTTCCACACGATGCATCACGAGTTCTCTCATATTCTGCACCAGACAAAGTCATATCCCGTTACCTTTGGACAGGTGACATCCGGCAGCTATGACCCCATCAACTGGCAAGACCGTGACTCTGTCTGGACACACCAGAACGGCTATGTAACCCACTATGCCTCCTCTGCCACATACGAGGACTTCGTGGAAACCCTTTCCTGCATTATTACCGATACCAAGCATTGCTGGATGAACCGCATCATCAATGCCGCTTCTATGGGAGTACGTCAGGGTGACAAGGAGGATATCCTCGAACTTATCGACTCCCTCAAAATCGATTTGAATGCCCCCAACTCCCATTGGAACGACTTCACACTCTACGAGGAGTCGGAGTATAACGACGAGACGGGTGAATACGAGTCAACAGAGCGCTATGTGCTCGACGAGCATCGCCTGATAGGTGGTGATTATCAGGTGGTCAACAAGGAGGCAACAGCATACGTTGCTCAGTATAAGTACAAGATGTTCCGCAAGTTCACCTCATTCGAGGACGACTTCCTGCCTTGGGTATCAATTTCTTCCGACGAGAAATTGACTGGCATCAACGCTATGTTGAAGAAGATAGACATTGCCACCAAATGGTATACAGAGAATTGGGGGCTCCATGCCTTTGAGCTTCGCAGTGAAGTGAACGCAAGGCAGGACAACATTAACAACTTCCTCAATGAAATCACCATTTACGAGCTCAAATAAAGAATGAATATGATGAAAAGAAATATAAGTTTAATTGCAATCTGCGTAGCATTGGCCGACATTACACTTATGAGCTGCTCCCGTTTCGAGGAGGAAGACCTCTTTTCGGAGAGTGCGGCCCTGCGTATAGAGCATAATGCTGAAAAATTGCAGGAGATACTTGTGAATGCCCCGCAAGGCTGGGTGGTTCAGTATTATACGGGCAGAGGCGTGTCTGTCTTCGAGGGCTTCAACCTCTTTGCCAAGTTCGAAAAGGGTGGTAAGGTGACTATGGCCGGAAACCATCGCTTCCTGCGTGATGGCAATGCAGGCAAATACACCGAGGCTTCCAGTCTCTATGAGGTGATTCGCGAGGATGGACTTGTTTTGGCTTTCAACACTTGGAGCGACATTCTCACCCCCTTTGTTGACCCCGTTGCACCCTGGGCAGCCCCCAAGACCATTTTAAAGGACGGTGCTGGTATGCAGGGAGACCAGAATCTCGTTGTGAAGTCTATGAAAGAGAATGAAATCATTTTCCGGGGCGAGCGCTACGATGCAGAGATCCGCATGGCGAAGCTCGACCGTGACTGGCAGACCTACATCAACGACACAGAGGCAATGAGGAACCAGATTACAAACGATGTTATCACTTCCTATTACCTGATGGCTGGGAATGACACGTTGTATATTGTAGGACCTCGTAACGGACGTTATCGTATCGCAGATCGCGTCAATAATCCTCTGAAGATTGATTCCGTCTCTTGTTGCTTCACTCCTACCGGTTTCCGCAATGAAAAAGCAGACACGCTGGCTGGTCATCGTTTCCAAGAGTTCAAACTGAATGAGGACCGTACTGCGCTTGTCAATGAGGACGGTACCGTGCAGGTCATCCCCACATGGGACACTTACATCGTCAGTGTGCGCAGCGCCACATGGAACTTCGACCAGGATAAGCTCACAGATGAGCAGAAGGGCCTGTTGGAACAAATCAATACGGAGCTTAATTCTTTCAACAAGAACTATTCTTTTGCACAGGTAGGACTGGGCCGCTCTACAGGCAGTGGAGCAATCAAGGGTTTGGTGGTCACATTCTATACCAATGCTGCCAAGAGCAAGACCAATACTGTAGGTCTCTCACTGACGACTAACCGTCCGGCCTATGGACAGATGCAGATTGTGTATGGCGGCGATGCCGAGGAGATAGACAAAAACCTCTCGACAATTGGCGCTAAGAGTAACACCGAGGCATTGATGCGCCAGTTTGCCGCTACGCTTTCTGGTTCCTACACCGTTGTTCCCAACAACTATTTCCTCCCGACAGGGTGCGACCTGCATGCTGTGGGTGGTGGTATTGACTATACTTTGAAATAATCAAAATCAACAATAATAAAATACAAGTTATGAAGAAATTGTTACTTCTTTCCGTGATGGCTTTGGCCGGTCTGTCTGCAAGTGCACAGTTCAATTCCAAGTCATCGAGCATTCCCCAGACCACAACAAGAGTGGTGAATGTTCCACAGTCGCAACGCTCTTACCAGGCTGTCGCTCCACGACAGGACAGGCTTGTGAGGAGTTTTGTTCCCTGCAATCAACTCACCCTTGACCCTGCCAAGGTGAAACCCGTTACACGTGCCCAGCGCGAATTTCTTGCTACGCAGCCCGCTATGCAGAACCAGACCAAAGTTCTCGGTGAAGGCAAGGTCCAGAATCGCAACATGAAGAACCTTCGTCCTATGCTGACCCTGAACCCTCAGGTTACGAAGCAGGCAAAGGCCGCACGCAAGGCTCCCGCATTTGCCGAGGAATACCGCGCCAGAGGTGGAGACTATGCGTTGAAGGAGACGGTAGAATGGACCATGACTCCGAAAACGGCAACTAAAATCGATTCTGAGACAAGTGAAGAGAGTGAGGTTGACGTTCTGGTGGACGTGATACCTACTCCGGACTTCCTTTCTGATCTTTATCCCGATGGCTTCCCCATAGAGTATGCCATTGATGAGGACGGTGTCATAACAGTCATGCCACAAGCTATCGCAGCTTATGATAGCGAAGAACTTGGCGACATAGTCTATATTACCCTCTTCTCTGCCAACAGTGATGCAGAGGACGGCACCATCACCATGCAACTCGAAGAGAGCGGAAAGCTCAAAATCACCGATGGTAACCTGATTTGTTTGGGCGAATTCGCTGGTGTTGAGTTTGACGAGGAAATGGGCGACGGCGAAGCCTATCTTGGCTGGGACGAGTTGATTACCAACGTCAACTATTATTACCATATTGAGATTGCTGTCGATAATGAGTACTTAGGTCATGGCGTAGATCACTTTGCACAGGTGGGTCTCGACTGGACGATGCAGCGTTGCAAGGCAGTCATGGACGATGATGAGTTCCCCTACTTCGTGAACATGATTCCAACGCCAGAGTTATTCTCTCAACTTTACCCTGACGGCATCGAAGTGGAATTCGAACAGAAGGGCAACACCATTACGGTGAAGCCACAGGTTATCGCCTCCACAACCGATGAAAATGGCGAGACTGAATATGTCATGCTTTGCAGCTATACCACCGATGATGGTTGTATCGTACTTACCGAGGATGAGAACGGTTCTCTGAAGACTATCGACGACGAATCCATCTGCATCGGTGCATGGAGCACAAACAAGTATGACGAGTCTTGGGAAAGCTACCTGGGTGCTTACCTTCTCGTTAAAAACGTGAAGTACCGTCTGCCCGATGATCCGGCAGAAGCGCCCGAGGATGTGCTCTGCGAACCTGAAGAACTGGTATTGTTTGCTGGCTTGGGCTTGTCCGGTTACAGTTACAATAACAACCTGGCTGTTTTGGGTGCATACGCTCCCACAACATTCCACAATTGCACATTCGATATTGCTACAGGCTTCGAATGGTCGGTTACGGAATACGACGACGAGGAGACAACCATTACCAGCAATGACAAGAACTTTACTCTGAACACCAAGGGCGGTGCTTTCTACGAGGATTTCTCGCTCATAGCATACAATCAGGATGCTGTCTCCGAACCCTATACATGGGGAGCCGGTCATTGCCCGAACAGTGACGAAACTGGTCCAAGATACGAAACCGTCATCGCCTATGCCGGTCATGGACAAAGCTCATTCCAGTTCACCGATGGTTCCTACGCTATTATGACTCGCCAGAATCCCGACGGCGACTTGACGTTCTACACCAACTGGGGTACGCCCGACAAATATGATCGCGCTGTCATTTCCAAGATTTATTCCTATCAGGGCAAACCATCCGCACCGCTCTATTTCACCGGTGTCACCCTGCCTTTGGTAGGTTCTAGCTTTAATGATGACTTCAACCTGCACATCAAGATTTGCAAGTGCACGCGTTCGCTAAGCGGAAGACTCGAGATTGGTGATATTATTGCCGAGGGCGATGCTACGTCAGAAAACATAAATGCTGACTACGATATTGGTCTCACAGCTGTCGAGTTCGACGAGCTTTACGTAGAAGATGAGTTCGGAATGAGCGAAACAATAGACTACCTCTTCGTCGAGGACGAGTTCATCATCATCATCGAGGGCTGGGACAACGGCACCTTCAGTGGTGTGCTCGGTAGCCAGGACATCGACGTTTGCCACTTCAAGTCCACATGGTTTGAGAAAGCCGGTGAGGAGGGCAGTATGTATTCTTACAATACCTGGTTCCCCCAGCTGTTCATCGGTCTGATTGATGCCACCTATGGTTATCTGTACACTGATGACGATACAAATCTGATTTTTGCTAATAACGGCGGTTCTTCTTCCATCCATGTCACCCCCATGTACTATACACATGATGACGAGACCGGAGAACCCACCTACCTGCTCGATATAGAGAGCGTCACCGAAGACGGCGAGGAAGTGGATGATATTCCTGAATGGATAACCTTATCTGTAGCCAACGAGGACTATTCCACAGCCACCGAAGTCGATGAGGATGGTGAAGAATATACCTACTTCGTCCACGGCATTGACTACGACCTGGTGATTGACGTCGATCCACTTCCCGAGGGCGTGGAGAACCGTACAGCCCGGTTCGTATTCTTCCAGACCGGTGCCAAGTTGACCGTTACCGTAACACAGGACGTTGATCCCGATGGTATCAGCACCGTCGTAGAAAAGACTCCTATCCAAAATGGCCGTGCCTTCAACCTGGCCGGACAGCCTGTTGGCAAGAACTACAAGGGTATTGTAGTGAAGGACGGCAAGAGTATTCTTGTTAAATGAAAAGATTCTCACTGATTATAATGGCGATGCTGTATGGCGTCGCCATTATATATTCTCGGCCGGCCTATCGGGGCACCAGGCAAATGGTTCAGCCCGACGGCACCTCGGTAACCATCCGTCTGGTTGGCGACGAGTATCTCCACTATACCGTCACGTCCGACGGCTATTCGCTGTTCTGTCGCGACGACGGAGCCTATGTCTATGCCCGGTTGGATGCTGAGGGACAATTGGCTCCCACCGCCCTGCTGGCTCATGATGCCGGCGAGCGCACAGCGGAAGAGCGCAATTATGTGGAAAGCGTCGGGCGGCTGAAACCGCAGCCCACGAAGCAGGCAGAGGAGATGCAGAGCCAGAACCATGCCCAGCGTGCCCGCGCACTCAGCCCGAACCGTGCAAACCGCTATGACTATTCCAAGTTCCGCGGTCTGGTGATACTTGCGGAGTATAACGACTGTTCGTTCCGCTACGACGATTATAGGGATATCATGGAGGACATGATTAATGCTGACAATTATACTGGCGACTCTCGCACCAATTTCAGTCACAATGGGACGACTTATCGCTGTACAGGCAGTATGCGCGACTATTACCGCGACAATTCTAACGGCATCTTTGTTCCCACATTCGATGTGGTGGGACCTGTGAAGGTAAACCGCAGTCAATACTATGCCAAAGGCACGAAAAACGGTGAGCAACTGATAATCGATGCCTGTACGGCTGCCGACTCACAGGTGAACTTCAAGGACTACGATGTCGATGGAGATGGTACTCTGGATATGGTTTACGTCATCTTCGCCGGACTGCCGTCTTACATCCAGGGCAACGACAGCCGCCTGCTGTGGCCCCATCAGTATGATGTCAAATATACCCGCAGCATACGTAAGGACGGTGTATATCTCGGTCGCTATGCCTGTTCCACCGAGCTTTTCGGATTCGAAAACAGCAATTGGAGCGTGCTGGAAGGTATCGGCACCTTGTGCCATGAGTTCAGCCATGTGCTGGGCTTGCCCGATTTCTACGACACAAACAATGTGTATGAGGGCAAGTGTGTGAACCCCGATACGTGGTCGGTGATGGCAAATGGTGCCGACTTCAACTACGGGCGCACGCCATGCTGCTTCTCCCTCTTCGAGCGCTATGCACTGGGCTTTGCCACTCCGGAGCTTCTCGGCACCCCGGGCTCGTACAGCCTCGAGGCTTTGCAATCCAGCAACACCGGCTATCGTCTGTACACGCCTGTGAGGAATGAGTCCTTCTTTATCGAGAACCGTCAGCGGTCAAAGTGGGATAGTAAGTTGCCGGGGCACGGGATGCTCATCTTCCGTGTGGATTCCACCAACGCTGCGGCGTGGGGGGACCAAAACTACGTGAACGACAATCCCGACCATCCCTATTACGAGCTGATTCGTGCTGGGGGTGTGAAATCCGATGCATACTATGTTTCCGTAGGTGCAGCCAGCGACCCTTTCCCCGGCACGAAGCGTGTGACGACCATCAACAACGAGACAACGCCGAACCTGAAGACATGGTCGGGCAAGCCCTCATACCTGGGACTGCGCAACATCAAGGAGAGCGCGGGTGTCATCACCTTCGAGGCCTACAATGTGCACGAGCTCACCTCCATCGCCTTCAGCAGCGACAACTATAGGGTCATCCCGGGAAGCACACTGCAGCTCTCTTGGACGTGTGTTCCGGAGTCTGCTATCTACACACTTAGCTTCCAAAGCGACAACGAGGACGTGGTTACCGTCGATGGCTACGGCATGGTCACAGCCCTGAGTGAAGGCGAAGCCCACATCACCGCCACTTCCGACAACAACATTTCGGCCACCTGCACCGTAACCGTAACCTTGCCCAGCGTGATTCCCGACATCGCATCGTTCCGCGCTTTGAGCGAGGGCGCAGAGGCCATCCTCACGCTCACCGACGCACAGGTGCTCTATGTTAATGCCGACGAGATTTATCTGCGCGATGCCAGCGGTAGCCTGGTGCTCAGCGGAACAGGTCTCAACGTCAGCAAGGGTGATGTCCTCAATGGCTCCATCCCCGGACGCCTCACCTACGCCGACCTCATGCCGCAGCTCACGCCTGTCAATAGCCAGGCGGCGACAGAGGGAGTCTCCATCAGCGCCGGCGATGCAGCTCAGCCCTTCGAAATCTTTGGCGCGGAGCTCACCCCCGACCGCTATGCCGATATGGTACTGGTGCGTGGACTGACGCTGGTTCGCGATGGCGGCGTCTATGCCGTTATTGGCGACCATCGCGTGCGTCTTTGGAACAAGTTCCAGATCAAGACGCCCAAGATCACCTTACCATCGAACATTGATGGCAAATACTTCGATATCACAGCCATCTATGGCACCGATGTGCTGAACGGCGAGGTCATCGACGAGCTCTATCTGCTCAGCACGCCCGTAGAGGGAGAAGACCCCGATGCCATCTCAACCCTACAGGCAGATACCGAGGATAACAGCCCCCGCTACAACCTGAGCGGACAAAGGGTAGGCAAAGGTTTCCGCGGCATCGTCATAGTGAACGGCAAAAAGATAATAAACTAATCCTTTTGTTGGCGGATTCTCGTTTGTTGTTGGAGCCACTATATATATAGGTGGCTCCAACAACAAACAAACATCTTTCCGCGGCGAAAATTTCAATACGCTGGAAATTTTACAGGAGCGCGGAGGAAATATTTTTTCTCCGCGGAGCAGCAAAATCTTCTCCGCACTCCAGAAAAAGAGTGTAAGTGTACGGCGCATTTGTCTGTAAGCGGATTTTGTGATTTGTGATTGCACCATATATATATAGGTGCAATCACAGAATCACAGAAATCACAACGCATTTCAGAGGGCAGTGCCATTCCCGGTGCCGCAAGAAGCTCCTATATCCTGGGCGTTTGGATGATGTTAATGACGAGTGACACAATGAAGATGATGAAACCATAGATGACAGGAACCAGCATGCACTTGTATCCGCCCATGAGGACTTGGGGAGAAATGTCGCCAGATTCACAGATCATCCTTCGCATCGTATCTTGAATCTGATAGTAACCGAGGATGCCAAACAGAATTCCTAATACGAGAGCGAGGATTCCTATCTTCCAGCCCCAAGCAGGAGCTTTCCATGCTGCCAGAAAGACAAACGCCAGTAAAAGGGTTAGGATGGACATGTGAATCATGTTGCCACTGATGAAAAAATCTGAAAGCTGAGTAATCATAATCTTTTTCTTTTTAGAGGTTAAACAATTCATTTTTTGCAGCTGCTGGTGCAAAGGTACGGCGATACTGGCTACAGACCAAATATTTTGCCCGTCAAAACCCTCTCTCACCGTGTCGAATCCCCCTATAAGTGGATTTTACACCCCCTGCAATGGCTTTTGTATGCGAAGAAATGCTTAACTTTGCCTCCGAAATGAAACGATTCACACTCTTTTCCCTCTATTGGACAGCAGCCCTGTTGTTGCTAGCGACCATCCTTTGCAATATGGGTTATCGGTTTCCCGAAGCCTTGATGCTCAGCACCTCGCTACTACCCGTTGCCATCATCTTCCGCCAGATGATTGCCCATACCAATTTTAAAGCCAAACGTGTGGAGGTTGTCAGGTCGCTCATCTTTATCCTGCTTTTTGTGCTGACGATGGCTTTCCTGGCAGTCCACATTGCACAGGCCACCATACTTTATGACTACCGCCAGGTGTCAGATACCACCGGCTTCTCTGTACCACCGATGCTTCTCAATCCCATATTCTTGCTTGCGGTGCTCACCCTGATGATAATTGGCGACTATGGACTGGGTCGGATACTTGGCAGACGCTTGCCCGAAGCCAAAGAGACGATTACCTTTGCCAGCGATTTGGAAGGAACGACTTCCGTGGGGCGGGAGAATCCTCCAGCAGAGAGCAATGAACCGATCACCTTTGTCAGCAATCGTCAGAGCGTGACGCTGGCAAGGCAGGATATACTGTATGTGGAGAGTTGCGACACGGAGGTCTGGATTCATGCCACCGGTGGTCGCCGCTTCCGCAACAAGACCGCCATATCTTCCTGGGGCCGTCTGCTTGGGCCGGAGTATCTCCGCATCCATCGTTCCTACCTGGTACGCCTCTCCGCCTGTACCGGGCTGGATCATGATACAGTTGCTGTTGGCGAAGTCCGCCTTCCTGTTTCCCGAAAATACAAGGAAATGGTACAACAGATAATTAAAAGTGAAAAATGAAAAGGGCTTGGCTCGTGTTGCAATGATACGGGCCTGGCTTTTATTTTATGCCAAAATTCGGTCTTTACCGAAATTTTCATGCCGATTTTTTTTCCTCTGGCTGTATTTTTTTCCTCTGGCTGTATTTTTTCTTTCCTCTGGCTGTATTTACAGCGAGAGGAAAATATTT
>JAFZPZ010000054.1 GCA_017552435.1 Bacteroidaceae bacterium | reverse complement strand
TCATCATCGGCGAGGGCAAGCAGGCTACGGACATGGCCGAGGCCATGCAGGAGAGCTATGACGACGGCGTGACCGACGAGTTCATCAAGCCCATCAACAACAGCACCGTTGACGGTACGATTAAAGAAGGCGACGTGGTCATCTTCTTCAACTACCGCAACGACCGCGCCAAGGAGCTGACCATCGTGCTGACGCAGCAGGATATGCCCGAGCAGGGGATGCACACCATCCCCAGCCTGCAGTACTACTGCATGACGCCCTACGACGCTTCCTTCACGGGCGTTCACATCCTCTTCCCGAAGGAGAACGTGGAGAACACGCTGGGCGAATACATCAGCAGCAAGGGCCTGAAGCAACTGCACACCGCAGAGACAGAGAAGTACGCTCACGTCACCTTCTTCTTCAACGGAGGTCGCGAGGCTCCCTACGAAGGCGAGGAGCGCATCCTTGTGGCAAGCCCGAAGGTTGCAACCTACGACCTTAAACCCGAAATGAGTGCTTACGAGGTGAAGGACAAGCTGGTCGAGGCTATCAAACTCAACAAGTACGACTTCATCGTGGTCAACTTCGCAAATGGTGATATGGTGGGCCACACCGGTGTTTATGAAGCTATTGAAGCTGCTGTGAAGGCCGTTGATAAGTGCGTTGGCGAAGTCATCGAGGCAGCGAAGGCTACGGGTTACGAAGCCATCATCATTGCCGACCACGGTAACGCTGACAATGCCATCAACCCCGACGGCACACCCAACACGGCACACTCACTCAATCCCGTGCCTTTCATCTATATCACCGACAAGAAGGACGTCACCGTCCAGAACGGCGTCCTTGCCGACGTTGCTCCCAGCATCCTGCACATCATGGGTCTGGAGCAACCGAAGGAGATGACAGGCAAGTGCCTCATCAAGGATTAGGTTTTTATTCTTTCATTTCATCATCTAAGCGGTCGGCCCAGAGATATTGCTTTGTCTCCTGGGCCGCCACTTTGCTTAGGAGTAGCAGGGCGACGAGGTTAGGGATTGTCATCAGGGCATTCATGCTGTCGGCAATGTTCCAGATGATGTCGAGGTTGATGATGCTGCCGAAGAAGAGGGCCACGATGTAAAGAATGCGGTAGAAGCGCGAACCACGCCTTACCTCTCCTTTCTTGCCCCTCGCATCTAAATAGCTGACGGCACTCTCGCCGTAGTAGCTCCAGCCGAGAATGGTGCTGAAGGCGAAGGTGAGGATGCCGAAAGCAAGCAGCGGCGCTCCGATATAAGGAATCTTGGAGAAGGCAACCTTTGTGAGGGCTGCGCCGTCGTCGAAGGTAATGTCGGGATAGGCAATGATGCTGCTGACCAGAACAAGACCGGTGAGAGCACAGATGACGACCGTGTCCCAGAAAGTGCCCGTACTGCTGACCAAAGCCTGACGCACGGGATTACGTGTCTGGGCAGCTGCCGCCACGATGGGAGCCGAGCCCATGCCGCTCTCGTTAGAGAAGAGTCCTCGGGCAATGCCGTAACGGGCAGCAATCATAACCGTTGCTCCCACAAAACCGCCTCCTGCTGCCGAGGGGTTAAAGGCTGAATGCACGATGAGACGAATAGCGGGCCAGACGTATGGGGCATTCATGCAAAGAATGACGATGCAGCCAATGACATAGAGCAACGCCATGAAAGGCACGAAGATGGAGCAGACACGGGCGATAGTTTTCACGCCACCCAGGATGACCGAGGCCGTAAGCAGGCACACCAGCACCCCGACAAACGAGGTGGAGATGCCGAAGGTCTCGTTTGCCAACAAAGCGATGCTGTTGGCCTGCACCGTACAGCCGATGCCGAAGGAAGCCAGAGCCGTGAAGGAAGCAAAGAGCACAGCCAGCCACTTCATGCCAAGCCCGTTTTCCAAAGCGTACATCGGGCCGCCGTAGGTTCGTCCGCTTGCATCACGCACTCGATACTTCACAGCCAGCAGTCCCTCTGCGTATTTCGTCGCTATGCCGAAGACTCCCGTCAGCCAGCACCAAAGTACGGCACCCGGCCCGCCAAGCGCAACGGCTGTGGCAACGCCCACGATGTTGCCCGTTCCGATAGTGGCGGCAAGGGCTGTCGATAAAGCCCCGAACTGACTGACTTCGCCCTTGGCTCCCTTGTCTTTCTGCACCGACAGACGGATGCCCGTCAGCAATTTGCGTTGCGGCACCCGCAGACGAATCGTCAGGAATATATGCGTGCCAAGCAGCAAGACAATCATGGGCCAACCCCACAGGAAAGAACTCAAAAGCTGGAAAAACTCGTTAATCGTTGCCATACTCTGATAATTTGTTTGCAAAAATACAACAAAAATCGTAAAGTTGTGCAGATTATTCCTCACTTATTCGTAACTTTGCGCTACAAATAAGAAAAAACATGGACGTAAAGATAGAATCTTCGTGGAAGGCACAGCTGCAGGAGGAATTCGACAAGCCTTATTTCCAGCAGCTGACGCAGTTCGTACGGCAGGAGTATGCTTCGGGTACTTGCTATCCTCCAGGACGACTCATCTTCAATGCCTTCGATACTACACCCTTCGACCAAGTGCGTGTGGTCATCCTAGGACAAGATCCCTATCACGGTCCAGGGCAGGCACACGGACTTTGTTTCAGCGTGAACGACGGGATTCCCTTCCCGCCGTCGCTCCAGAACATCTTTAAGGAGATACAGGCAGAGACAGGAGCACCCATTCCCCAGAGTGGCAACCTCACCCGCTGGGCAAAACAGGGTGTCTTCCTGCTCAACACCTGCCTATCGGTTCGCCAACATCAGGCATTCAGCCACAGCGGTAAGGGTTGGGAGACCTTCACCGATGCCGCCATTGCCGCCCTCAATCGAGGTCGCGATAATCTCGTCTTCATGCTTTGGGGCGCTCCGGCAGGCAAAAAGGCTGCACTCATCGATCCGTTCCGCCATCTTGTCCTGCAAAGCGCACACCCCAGCCCCTTGAGTGCTATGCGAGGCTTCATGGGCAACGGACATTTCCTCAAATGCAACGAATACCTCATCCAGCATGGCCAAAAACCAATCGTTTGGTAATCTCATCGAGGTAGGCGATGTCATTCTCCATTCGGACATCCTGACGGAGTATTTCTGCTGCGATATTGACAGCTGTCACGGGCGATGTTGTGAGGAAGGTGATGCCGGAGCGCCGGTCACATTGGATGAGATAGCAGACATTGAGGCACAACTCGACGAACTGTGGCCGCAGCTTTCAGCAGGAGCACAGGCAGTCATCGACAAGCAGGGTGTCGCTTATCCCGACCCCGAGGGCGAACTGGTGACGAGCATCGTTTGCGGCGGCAATTGCGCCTTCCGAGGGCCTCAGGGCTGTCTCTTGCAACAAAGACCCATCAGCTGCCACCTCTACCCTATCCGTGAGAAAAAGTTAGGGCCGCTTACAGGTCTCAACTACCATCGTTGGAACATCTGTCAGGATGCCGTCCGCCTGGGCACAGAACGTGGCATACGTCTCTATCAGTTCCTCCGCGAGCCCCTCATCCGCCGCTTCGGGCAGGAATGGTATGACGAGCTCTGTACAACCGCTGAGCAATTCATAATTCAAATTTTTTAATTAATCATGAAGCGCTTTGTTTTCTACCTCTTCTTGTTATTTTTCCCATTTTCAATGGTCAATGGACAATGGTCAATGGTTTTTGCTCAAGTCAATAATATCGAGTTGCCCGACCCACATCCCGGACCTCAAGAAGCATGGCAAAAAGTAACCCAACCGACTTTCGGCTGGGGTAGCATTGATGTACGCTATTCCCGTTCGCAGGTTCCCGAGACGACAAAGGATTCACCTTTGCTTCGTGCTTGGCGTGGAGAGAGAGTCTCGGCACAGGCCGTCCTCTATACGCCCACAGAACTGAGCGAAGTTTCGATCACCGTCAGCGACCTCAAGAGTGGTAAAAATATCATCCCCTCTTCTGCCGTGAAAAAGTACTTCGTGCGCTATGTCCTGGCGGAACCTTTCTACAACAAGAAAGACTCGATGCTGTGTGCCGACCGCCTCGACCCCGTGGAGACACTGAAGGTGGAAGCCAATACCACACGCCCCATTTGGCTCGACATCCATGTACCCGCTGATGCCGCAGCAGGAACCTATAAGGGAACCGTGATTATATCCTCCCCTCGGGGAGGTTTGGAGGGGGCTTCTCTTCCCATCGTGCTGCAGGTAGCTGACCGTGTCCTGCCCGAACCCAGCAAATGGGCTTTCCACCTCGACCTTTGGCAGAATCCCTATGCTGTGGCCCGCTACTATGATGTGCCGCTCTGGAGTCAGCAGCACTTCGACCTGATGCGCCCCACAATGGAGCTTCTCGCTGCCGCAGGACAGAAGATTATCACCTGTTCCGTCATCAGCCGTCCCTGGAACGGACAGACTTTCGACCCATTTGAGAACATGATTGCCAAGATGAAGCAGCTCGACGGCACTTGGAAGTATGACTACACCGTCTTCGACAAATGGGTGGAGTTCATGATGTCGTGCGGCATCACGGAGCAGATTGACTG
>JAFZPZ010000053.1 GCA_017552435.1 Bacteroidaceae bacterium | reverse complement strand
TTTCTTTGTCTGATAGAGTCGGAACCTGTACTCCTCTAATCATTATCCATTAAGGATATTGACGGTTCAACTTTCTTTCTTGTACTACAAATTCTGTCTATGTAAATCTCTCAAAGAACAAACTCCAGTGGAGCGCATCAAAGCCCTACCCGTCCCAGAGGGGCGGCCAGCGCTCATTTGCAGATGCAAAGGTACAGCTTTCCTGCAAACTGACAAAACATTGCAGGATTTTTTTTCGGAAACAACCAGCGTTTTTACCTATTAAACATTATATATAATACGCGCGCGAATGGATGAGCTAAATTATTGGATTTATTTTCCAATTAAAGTAAAAAGCAACTACCCTATTTCCATTCGTCTCGCCAACGGATGACGGGCTTTCCGTCCTCGAATTCGATGGGGAGCCACTATAGGCTATCAATGATTTACGGATAAACACAGGATTTTACTGGTGAGCCAAAATTTCTTGACAATTATTCGTGAATCGCAATGACGTTGCCGTACCTTTGCAGTGTCGAAAAAAAAGATGAAAACAGTCCGCTCGCCAGCAAGGAATATTTCCCAGGTGCACCAAAATTTTCTCCCTGCCCAGAGCGCAAAATTCGAGTATGGAAGCGACAAACAAGAACAAACCAACACAAAATTAATTAACCTACAAAAAATCTTTACAAAATATCATGAGAGATATGCAGCGACAGATTCGGCACAACGTTCGCCATCGACAGCGGCACTGACAATCCCGCCTGCATAGCCGGCTCCTTCGCCGCAAGGGAAGAGCCCTTCAACACGGACATGCTGCAAGGTCTCGCTGTCACGAAGGATGCGAACAGGGCTGCTGGTGCGTGTCTCAACACCGATTACCGTTGCTTCCTGGGTGAGGAATCCGCGTTTCTGTTTGCCCCAGAGCTTGAAGGCTTCACGCAAACGAGTGGTGATGAACTCCGGCATCCAGAAATGCAAGGGACTGGCAATCAGGCCCGGAGCGTAGGAGGAAGAGTTTAGACTAGCCGAGAGGCGACCATTCACGAAGTCTGTCATCCGTTGTGCAGGCGCCGTTTGCTTCTGGTTCGCCTGGAGCCAGCACTGGCGTTCTATTTCCTCTTGAAGCAGGAGCAAAGAGAGGGAATCATTTTGAATTTTGAATTTATCAATTTTGAATTGCTCAAAGTCTTCCGGTCTTACCTCCACCACCATTCCGCTGTTGCTCCAGCGACCGTTTCGGTTGGAAGGACTCATACCATTGACGACAACCTGCTCTGGACCGCTGGCTGCTGGTACCACAAAGCCGCCTGGACACATACAGAAACTATAGACGCCGCGGCCCTGAACCTGGGTGACAAGGCTGTATTCTGCAGCTGGCAACCACTTGCCACGTCCCTGCCTGCTATGGTACTGAATCTGGTCGATGAGCTCAGCAGGATGCTCCAAACGGACTCCGATGGCAAGTCCCTTCGCCTCAATATCAATCCCAGCCGAAGCAAGGTACCGATAGACATCGCGAGCCGAATGACCTGTGGCGAGGATAACAGGACCGCAATAGTTCATAGTTCTGAGTTCATAGTTCATAGTTGTCTCGGCTTCAATCCCGACAACTTCTTGATTCGAAGCTAAAGCATCCGAACTATGAACTATGGACTTTGAACCATGAACTATTAGTCGTGTCATCTTTGTTTGGAAATGCACTTCCCCGCCACAACTTAGAATCGTGTTGCGCATGTTTTCAATGACGCGAGGCAGGCGGTCTGTGCCGATGTGGGGATGGGCATCGGAGAGAATGGCCGGGCTGGCACCATGCTGCACGAATATCTGCAGGATGCGGTCGGTATTGCCACGCTTTTTACTACGCGTATAAAGCTTTCCATCACTATAGGCCCCTGCCCCACCCTCGCCGAAGCTGTAGTTGCTCTCGGGGTCAACACGCTGCTCGGGACGGATGCGCGCAATGTCCTTCTTTCGCTCGCGTACATCTTTTCCTCTTTCCACAATAATAGGCTTGAAGCCCAACTCGATAAGGCGCAAGGCTGCGAACAATCCGCCAGGTCCGGCACCCACGACGATAACCGCAGGACGGTCGCTGACATCGCGATAGACATAGGGTTCAAAGTCCTGAAGAGGTGGTTCTTCATCAACGTATGCCCGAACGGTCAGGTTGACGTAGATAGTGCGCTGGCGTGCATCGATGCTGCGACGAAGAACACGGACAGCCTGGGCATTGATGCCTTTATCCTGGCGAAGATAAGCTATGATGCTCTGTTCGTTGTAGGCCTGCTGTGGTAGTACGCGAAGGGTTAACTCATGTACCATTGACCATTAAACATTAATCATTTTCTGCACAAAGGTACAAAATAATTCTTCATTCTTCACTCTTAATTCTTAATTTATTTGTACCTTTGCACGCGAAAAGTAAAAAGCACAGGATACAAACGAGGATGAAAGTAATAAAATTTGGCGGAACTTCGGTCGGTTCCGTAGAAAGCATACTCAGTGTAAAGAAGATTATCGAAAGGCAGACAGAGCCGGTCATCGTGGTGGTCAGTGCCCTGGGCGGCATCACCGACAAGCTCATCAAGACAAGCCAAATGGCAGTGGAGGGTAATGCACTCTACCAAGAGTCTTTCGAGGAGATAAACACTCGTCACGAGGAGATGATAAACGCCATCATCCCTGCTGGCGAGAAGCGCGACATACTAACGGCTAACGTCAAAGAGTTGCTGGAACAGCTGCGCAGCATCTATCAGGGCGTCTATCTCATTCACGACCTTAGCCCCAAAACACAGGCTGCTATCGTCTCCTACGGCGAACGCATCAGCAGCCTGATTGTTGCAGCGCTGGTGGAAGGAGCGGAGTGGTTCGACAGCCGCGAATTCATCAAGACAGAGTTCAAGGCCGGCAAGAACCGCCTCGTCAAGGAACTGACCAACAAATTGGTTCGCCAAACCTTTGCAGAAATGCTCAATGGTCAATCCTCAATGGTCAATGGTCAATGTTCAATCGTTGGAGGCTTCATCAGCAGAGATGCCGAGAGTGGCGAGGTAACAAACCTGGGCCGAGGCGGAAGCGACTACACCGCCAGCATCATCGCTGCGGCACTGGATGCAAGCGTGCTCGAGATATGGACCGACGTGGATGGTTTCATGACAGCCGATCCCCGCGTCATCAGCTCGGCATACGTCATTCCCGAACTGACCTACATCGAGGCTATGGAGCTCTGCAACTTCGGTGCCAAAGTGGTCTATCCGCCCACCATCTACCCCGTCTGCATCAAGCACATCCCCATCCTCATAAAGAACACGTTCAACCCCGACGCACCGGGCTCTATCATCAAAGACGAAGTGATGGACGACTCGCGAAGCATCAAGGGTATCTCCAGCATCAAAGGCACGACGCTCATCACCGTTTCAGGCCTCTCGATGGTGGGTGTGATTGGTGTCAACCGCCGCATCTTCACCTGTCTGGCAGACAACGGCATCAGCGTCTTCATGGTGAGTCAGGCATCCAGCGAAAACAGCACCAGTATCGGTGTCCAGGATGTAGATGCCGATGAAGCCTGCCGCGTTTTGGACGAGGAGTTCCAGAAAGAAATCGAGGACGGCTCGATGTTCCCGATGATTGCCGAAAAGGGTCTTGCTACCGTCGCTATCGTAGGCGAGAAGATGAAGCATACACCTGGCATTGCCGGCAAACTCTTCGGAACGCTTGGCCGTTCGGGTATCAGCGTGATTGCCTGTGCCCAGGGGGCCAGCGAAACGAACATCTCGTTCGTCATCAACCAGAACTTCTTGCGCAAAGCCCTCAACGTCATTCACGACTCATTCTTCCTGTCTGAATACCAGGTACTCAACCTCTTCATCTGCGGCGTGGGTACTGTTGGCGGGAGTCTCTTGGAACAGATTCACCAACAACAGGAAAAACTGATGCGCGAACTGCGACTGAAGCTCAACGTCGTGGGTATTGCAAGCGGCCACAACGCGATGTTCACACGCGAAGGCATTAGTCTGGAAAACTATCGCGAACAGCTCGCAGCAGCACCGAAGAGCAACATCCAGCGTCTGCACGACGAGGTCATCGGTATGAACATCTTTAACAGCGTCTTCGTTGACTGTACCGCCAGTCCTGAAGTTGCCGGACTCTATGCCGACTTCCTCGAGCACAACATCAATGTCGTTGCGGCTAACAAGATTGCTGCCAGCAGCGATTTTGCCAATTATCGGAAGCTGAAACAGACCAGCCAGAAGCGGGGCGTCAAGTTCCTTTTCGAGACAAACGTCGGAGCAGGTCTGCCCATCATCCGCACCATAAACGACCTCTGTAATTCCGGTGACAAAATACTTCGAATTGAGGCAGTTCTGAGTGGAACATTAAACTTTATATTTAATACTATCAGCAAGGATGTCCCATTCAGCGAAACCGTTCGGATGGCAAAGGAGGAAGGCTACAGCGAGCCCGACCCACGCATCGATTTGAGCGGGAAGGATGTTATCCGCAAACTGGTCATCCTCGCTCGCGAAGCCGGGTACGAAATCAGCCAGGAAGACGTAGAAGCCAAGCTCTTCATTCCGCAATCGTTCTTCGAAGGAACACTGGAAGACTTCTGGAAGAACCTCCCCTCGCTCGACGCCGAATTCGAAGCTCGCCGTCAGGAACTCGAGAAGCAGAAGAAAGTTTGGCGCTTCGTTGCAAAACTCGAGGACGGCAAGGCAAGCGTTTCCCTCCAGGAATTCGACAGCAACCACTCGTTCTATGTGCTCGAAGGCAGCAACAACATCGTCATGCTCACCACCGAGCGATATCGTAAGTACCCGATGCTGATTCAGGGTTACGGCGCAGGAGCCAGCGTGACAGCCGCAGGCGTGTTTGCAGACATTATGAGCCTGGCATGATGAAGCATCTCATCATTCTTGGCGATGGAATGGCCGATTGGCCTTGCGACGAACTGGGAGGGAAGACGTTGCTCCAGTATGCCGACACGCCTCATTTCGACTGGCTCGCAAAGCATGGCCGCAACGGCCTCCTGAAGACAATCCCAGACGGTTTTCATCCCGGTAGCGAAGTTGCCAATTCGAGCATCCTCGGCTACGACCAGCACCTCGTCTATGAAGGCAGAGGCCCGCTTGAAGCAGCCAGCATCGGTGTGGAACTCGCCGAAGGCGACCTGGCATTGCGTTGCAACCTTGTATGCCTCGACGGTGACTTATTAAAGAACCATTCCTGCGGACGTCTGGAAACAGAGGAGGGAGATGTGCTGATGCGCTTTCTGCAGGAGCAACTCGGTTCGGAACGGGTTCATTTCTATACAGGCGTTCAGTATCGGCACCTTTTGGTCATCAAAGGCGGTAACAAGCACCTTCGCAGCACACCGCCTCACGACATACCCCTGAAACCTTGGCGCGAATATATGCTACAGGCAGAGTGCCCCGAGGCTGAGGAGACGGCAAAGCTGCTCACGGACCTCGTACTTCGCAGCCAGGAGTTACTTGCAAACCATCCGCTCAACATAGAACGACAGAAGCGCGGCATGGATGCAGCGAATTGCATCTGGCCTTGGGGAGGCGGGTACCGGCCTAAAATGACACCACTTACGGAGACGTATCCGCAGATTCGCAAAGGAGCCGTCATCACGGCAGTCGACCTCATCCGAGGCATCGGACGCTATGCGGGTCTGGATGTCATCAATGTGCCTGGAGCGACAGGACTCTGGGACACAGATTTCCGGGCAAAGGCAGAGGCAGCCATCAAGGCTCTACGAACCAACGACTTCGTCTATCTGCATGTCGAAGCCAGCGACGAAGCTGGTCATGACGGGGATTTGCACATGAAGCTGGGTTGCATCGAACACATCGACCACCTGCTCCTCGCCCCCATCATGGAGGCATTATTATCCTCTCCCTCTAAGGGAGAGTTAGAGAGGGTCTCCATCGCTCTCCTCCCCGACCATCCGACCCCCATTCGTCTGCGCACCCATACAGCTGAGCCTATTCCATTCTGCATCTACCATCCCGGTATCGAGCCGGACAGCGTGCAGACCTTCGACGAGATTGCCGCCAAGGACGGAGCATACGGATTGCTTCAAGGCAATCAGTTCATAAACCTATTTATGAATTCTTAATATTCTTTCCGTGCGGTAGAAATTTCTTCACACTTCATTCTTCACTCTTCATTTATGAAATACTATAGCACCAACGGCAAGGCTCCACTTGCCACACTCGAGAAAGCAGTCGTAAAAGGGTTAGCCGAAGACAAGGGACTATATATGCCCGAACGCATCAAACCGCTCCCCAAGGTGTTCTTTGATGAAATCCAGAACATGACACTCCAGGAAATAGCCTTCCATGTCGCCGACTGCTTCTTCGGTGAAGACGTCGATGCCGAAAGCCTCCACAGAATTGTCTATGACACCCTCTCCTTCGACATTCCCTTAGTGAAAGTCTCTCCCCCTAAAGGGGGCCAGGGGGTCTTTGCTTTAGAACTCTTTCACGGCCCCACCCTTGCCTTCAAGGATGTCGGTGCACGCTTCATGGCACGCCTGCTACAATACTTCGTAAATGGTAAATCGTCAAATGGCAAATGCGTCAATGTCCTTGTTGCTACTAGCGGTGATACAGGTTCTGCCGTTGCCAACGGTTTCCTCGGAGTTGAGGGCATTCACGTCTATGTACTCTATCCGAAGGGAAAGGTCAGCCCTATACAGGAATGCCAGTTCACAACGCTCGGGCAGAACATTACAGCGATAGAGGTGGATGGTGTCTTCGATGACTGCCAAGCGCTTGTCAAGAGCGCCTTCATGGACGTAGAACTCAACGCAAGGATGCAGCTCACTTCCGCCAACAGCATCAATGTGGCCCGCTTCCTACCTCAGAGCTTCTACTACTTCTGGGCCTACGCCCAGCTGAAGAAACAGCAAATGGCAAATGGCCAAATGGTAAATGGTAAATTAGTTTGTTGTGTTCCTTCCGGCAACTTCGGCAACATCTGCTCTGCCCTCTTCGGCAAGCGTATGGGACTGCCCATCAGTCGTTTCATTGCCGCCAACAATGCCAACGACATTTTCTATAAGTATCTTCAGACGGGACAATACAATCCAAAGCCAAGTGTGCAAACCATTGCCAATGCGATGGACGTGGGCGACCCAAGTAATTATGCCCGAATCCTAGACCTCTACGGAAAGAGCCACAAGGCTATATGCCGGGACATCAGCGGAGCCACATACTCCGACGAACAGATTGCCGAAACGATGCGCCAGTGCCTTGCAGAGACCGGCTATCAGCTCGATCCCCATGGCGCTTGCGGCTATCGGGCACTTCAAGAAGGACTACGAGAGGGTGAAGTCGGTTTCTTTCTTGAGACGGCTCACCCCGCCAAGTTCAAGCAAGTGGTCGATGACATCTGTGGTAAAGACGTTGCCATCCCAGAACGCCTACAGGCCTTCACGAAGGGAACGAAACAAAGCATCCCAATGAGCAAGGACTTCGATAGCCTCAAGGCTTTCTTAAAAGCCCAAACCCATTAGCATCATTAGCCCTATTTGACTTATATGCCCCATTCCTCTCTTTGGAACCCCAACTACCTGAAGGCCTGGAGTGCGAACTTCATGCTCTACTTCTCCTTCATGGTAGTGACACCGCTCTTTCCGCTTTATCTGAATGAAGTGTTCGGTGCCACCAAGGACGAAACGGGTATGGTATTGAGCGGCTACGCCCTCACGGCTCTGTTGATTCGTCCTTTCAGCGGTTTCTTTGTCAATTCTTTTTCACGTAAAGCTGTGCTACTTGTCTGCTACGGACTCTTCGCTTTGTTCTTCGGAGGCTACCTCGTTGCAGGCTCCCTACTCTCTTTCTGCATCATACGCACCCTGCACGGCGCTCCGATGGGAGCCACAACCGTAGCCAACAGCACCGTTGCCATCGATGTCCTACCCTCAAGCCGACGCGCCGAGGGCATCGGCTATTATGGGCTGAGCAACAATCTCGGCACAGCTATCGCCCCGACAATCGGGATGCTCATCTATCAGTGGACAGCGAACTACGACCTCATCTTCCTGATTTCCTTTATCACAGCAAGCATCGGCTTCATCATCAACAGCTCGCTTCACCTCAAGCCTAAACGACCAAACGACCAATCTCCCAAACGACCGATCAGCCTCGACCGTTTCCTTCTTCTGAAGGGCTGGCCGGAAGCACTCTGCATGGTCGGTTACAGTTTTTCGTATGGTGTCGTGAGCACCTATATCGCCATCTATGCCAAACAGGAACTAGGCATCACAACCGGCACAGGACTCTTTTTCACCCTGCTTTGCATTGGCCTGATATCGAGTCGGTTGATAGGAGCACGAGGACTGCGGAAAGGCCGTATCATAAAAAATGCAGCGCATGGTGTAATCATCTCATTCTTTGGCTATCTGCTCTTCGCTGCCCTGCACAACGCCTGGGGGTTCTACGGTGCCGCTTTTATTGTTGGCTTAGGCAACGGACACATGTTCCCGGCCTTCCAGACGATGTTCATCAACCTGGCTCCGTCCTCGCAACGAGGCACAGCCAACAGCACCCTGTATACAGCTTGGGAAACAGGTGTCGGGCTGGGCATTATCATAGGTGGCATCGTAGCAGAATACTTTTCCTACGGCACAGCATTTTGGATCGCCTGGCTCGGCAATGTGGCAGGAGTCATCTTCTTCTTTGCCTACGCTCGTCAGCATTTCCTACAGCATCGTCTAAGATAAGAAACGCCGTAACCTGCAAAGTTGGGGAAATAGGACATTGAGCGCTTAAACTAAAACAGAAAATCACATTACAACGAAAAAAATCTCAAATTTCTTTGCAGCAATAGATATTTGTCCTATATTTGCACCCCGAAAAGATATACACATCTATAGGATGGAAGCAAAGGATTCAATAGTAAAGCTCATAAAGTCGCTGTTGGAAATAGACAGACCTGTTCAGCGACAGTTGCTCATAGATTATTTGATGGGCAGAAGGAGCCGCCAGATAGAAGAATACGAACTGTTCGACAAAGAAACCTACGGCATTGGAGAAACACATGATGAGGACTTCTGGTCTTCTCTCATCGATGCCGCATACGAAGGCGGACTGCTTAAGCAAGTGGCTTCGAAGAACAATGCTCTGATACCTACGGCAACAGGCAAAAAGTTTGCGGGGAGGCCCTCCTCTTTTATTATTCCAGATGATGAACCAATCAACGAAAGTGTATCGGATGTGCCAGAAATTGACTCTCTGCTGGAACTGGCCCAGAAGGATAGATCTGCTACCGCCGGGTTTGCTTCGCCCCATGCCAAACAACAGATAAAACTCATCACTGCAATTGACCGCCACATTGCGTTGGAAGATTTTGCAGAGAGTGAGGGTCTGGGGTTAGACGAAGTATTAGACGATTTGGAAATGCTCGCAGAGCAGAAGCGGCACCTCGATATCACATATTTTACCGATGAAGTTCTCGGAGAAGACTGTATGCGAGAGTTGCTGGATTATTTCCAAAATGCAAAGACCGACGATATAGAGAAGGCTATGGCAGAATACGGAGATATATATAAAGAGGAGGAATTACGTCTGGCCAGAATCGTATTCAGAATGAACAGAATTGAAACTGGAAGTTAGAAGGCACACTGGCGGCGCAGAATTAACAAATAGAATCATAAATAAATTGTAAATAAAAATTGTCAAATAGTAAATGACATTATGAAAATACTTAAATTTAGTCCTATTTTCAAGCCTACCCTTTGGGGCTATGAGACGTGGGTCGTTTCTGCAGTGAAAGGCTCGGAATCCATTGCCACGAATGGCGACGACAAAGGTTTGACCCTGCCAGAGATAGTCGCCCGTTATGGTGCCGACTTCCTCGGAAAGAAAAACTCGGAGAAGTTCGGTAACGATTTCCCCCTGCTTATCAAGTTCATCGATGCGCGCCAGGACCTCTCCATTCAGGTTCATCCCGACGATGCACTCAGTGCAAAACGTCACGGGAAGATGGGCAAGAACGAGATGTGGTATGTCGTTGATGCCGACCGCGGCAGCCAGCTCATTGCCGGCTTCCGCCAGAAGATTGAAACCAGCGACTATGCTCAGAAGGTGGCCGACGGCAGCATCGAAGACGATCTCAACAAAGTGAACGTCAGCGAAGGTGACTGCTTCTACATCCCAGCAGGCCGTGTGCACGGCATCGGTGCGGGTATGGTGATTGCAGAGATTCAGCAGACAAGCGACGTGACCTATCGTATCTACGACTATCTGCGTCGTGACCGCGACGGGAACCTGCGCGAGTTGCATACCGAACTCGCCCTCGAAGCCATCAACTTCCAAGATATCACCACCGACCCGAAGATTAACTACACCGAGAGCCGCGATGCCGTAGTGAGTCTTGTGGAATGCCCCTTCTTCACGACCAACGAGCTGAAGCTCACACAGCCTTTCAAACGCGACTACACTGGTATCGACAGCTTCCGTGTCTATATGTGCCTCGACGGCCAATGCTGCTTCCTCAGTCCCGACGGACAAGGCATCTTCCTGCATCAAGGAGAAGCACTCGTGGTACCCGCCTGCATGAAGGAAGTGACTATCGTTCCCGATGAAGGAGCCAAGTTGCTCGAAAGTTACGTGGAATAAGAATTTTTTGCTCGAATTATTTGGCAGAAAAGAAGAAAAAGTGTACCTTTGCACCCGATTTATGCCGTAGAGGCCAGAAAAAGTGGGTCAAGAGATGACCCCGCCCCGCGGTCAAACCCGTTATAAATATTTTAATAATAATGTACGCAATCGTAGAGATTAACGGTCAGCAGTTCCGTGTTGAGGAGGGTAAGAAACTCTTCGTTCACCACATTGCCGATGCAGAAGCAGGCAAGACTGTTGAATTTGAGAATGTGTTGTTGGTCGATAACGGCACCATCACCGTGGGCACTCCCACCGTTGAAGGTGCAAAGGTAACGGCCGAAGTTGTATCACCCCTGGTAAAGGGCGACAAGGTGCTCGTCTTCCACAAGAAGCGTCGCAAGGGCTATCGCAAGCTCAACGGACATCGCCAGCAGTTCACCGAACTGACCATCAAGGGTATCAACGCTTAATGTTTAACGCTAAAGACTGAACAAAAATGGCACATAAAAAAGGTGTAGGTAGTTCTAAGAACGGACGTGAGTCACACGCTCAACGACTGGGCGTCAAGATCTTCGGTGGAGAAAAGTGTGTTGCAGGCAACATCATCGTTCGCCAGCGCGGTACTCGTCACTATCCCGGCACTAATGTTGCTATGGGTAAGGACAACACCCTCTATGCACTCGTAGATGGTACCGTACAGTTCAGGAAAGGTCGTCTCGACCGCAGTACTGTCAGTGTGGTTCCCGTTGCTGCTGAGGCATAAGGGCATGCGCTCATTTGAACAGACAATCACAACTCAAATTAAGGTCCCCTCATGCTTTCAGCAATGAGGGGACTATGTTTTTTAGAGAGTTACTAAATGAAAGGACATACCATAAAAGAATGGATATTGGCAACACGACCTTGGTCCTTCCCGGCATCTTCAATGCCTGTCCTTGTGTCGATGATGTTCCTTTGGAGCCAGGACATCGAAGTGTCTTGGGGCTTGGGCTTCATGGCTTTGGTGAACATCATACTGGTTCATGCAGCAGGTAATGTCTGGAGCGACTACTTCGACTACAAGAAAGGCGTGGATTCAGATGACACATATAGCGTCCGTACCCTTATAAGCGGACAGTTCACGCCTCGGGAAGTATTCACGCTCTCCGTGACGCTTCAAATACTTGCTGTTGCTATGGGATTGCTGATGGTTTATTTAACCGGCATCACATTGCTGTGGTTCGGACTAGCAGGCATCGCTCTCTCCTTGCTCTATCCGCCACTGAAGTATGCAGCGTTGGGCGATCTAGTCATCATGGCCTGCTATGCCCTGCTGCCCATGCTCGGCACAACATTCATTTGCTCTGGCTACATCGTTCCCGAAGTGCTTTGGCTTGCCGTTCCTGTGGGAAGCATTACGGTTGCCATCCTTCATTCAAACAACACACGCGACATCGAGACAGACGGACGCGCAAAGATTCATACCTTTGCTATGCTTACAGGTCGCCAGTTTGCCATCGGTATGTATATCTTCGAACTCGTACTGCCCTACCTTTGGCTCATCATAACAGCCTTTATGGGTTTGGTAAGTCCACGAACTGTGCTCACACTCATCACCCTTCCCATAGCTTTAGGCAATTGCAAAAAGATGCTATCCTATCATACAGAAGGAATCAAGGCTATTGCCAACTTGGACGAGGCAACGGCAAAGTTGCAACTTGCTTTCAGCCTTGTGCTCGCCATCAGTCTTATTACTGATGCTCTAATCTAATATGAAGAACATGAACACAACAGCAAGCAACACCATTAAGATGCGCGACAAAGGGCAGCTCGTCCTGAGCCTCCTTGTGGCTGCTGTGCTGTGGTTCATCATGTTCTCGCCCTGGACAGCTCCCCAAGTGAACTTCTGGGTATGCATGAGTGCTTCGGCCATCGTACTCACTTGCTTTGCCTTAGTCTTTGGAAAAGTCGGTTCGTATCTCTCAACTCTAAACTTTAAACTATCGACTCTCTTTTTAGGCTTTGCTATTGCGGCACTGCTTTGGGGAGTATTCTATGTCGGGGACAAGGTATCGCAGCTCCTTTTTTCTTTTTCGCGCGCACAGGTGAACCTTATATATAACATAAAGGGAGATGTCTCGCCTACCCTACTGGCCCTGCTCCTCCTCTTTGTCATCGGACCTGCAGAAGAGATATTCTGGCGAGGCTACGTTCAGAGGACACTATCGAACTATCGTACACCGCTCTTTGCATTCGTCATCACAACAATGTGCTACACCTTCGTGCATCTGCCATCGGGCAACTTCATGCTCATCATGTCAGCCCTGGTTTGTGGCATTGTTTGGGGTGGACTCTACTATCTCATGCCAAATCAGCTCACAGCTATCATCATCAGCCACGCTATCTGGGATGCAGCCGCATTCGTGTGGCTCCCGTTTTAGAAATGAAGAATGAAGAGTGAAGAATGAAGAATTTGCTGCCGCGCTCAATATCCTAAACGACTAAATAATAAATCGTCAAATTGTAAATTCAAGATATGTTAACACTAAAACTCATCACAGAAGAAACCGAACGCGTCATTGCAGGCTTGGAGAAGAAGCACTTTGCCGATGCACGTCAGGCAATAGAGGAAGTCATTGCCGTAGATAAATGCCGTCGTAATGCACAGACAGAACTCGACCAGAACCTGTCTTCTGCCAAGAAGCTTGCCGCAGAGATTGGTATGCTCATGAAGCAGGGCAAGCGCGAAGAGGCAGAAGCTGTCAAGGCAAAAGTGGCTGCCCTGAAGGAAACAAGCAAGGAACTGGAGAACAAGAAAGAAGCTGCCGAGCAGGAGCTCACGCGTCTGCTTTGTCAGATTCCAAACATTCCCTACGACGAGGTTCCAGAAGGCACTTGTGCCGATTGCAACTGGGTTGTAAAGTCAAACCTCAAGAAGTGTATCGTAGGACAAGACACAGTTGGCAATTGGGATGCAAACCCTGTCGTTGAGACAGCGAAGCTCCCGCATTGGGAACTTGCCAAGAAGTACAATCTCATCGATTTCGACCTCGGCGTTAAGATTACCGGAGCTGGTTTCCCTGTCTATCGCGGTAAGGGCGCAAGGCTGCAACGTGCCTTAATTGATTTCTTCTTGGATGAAGCGCAAAAAGCTGGCTACGAGGAGATTATGCCTCCAACAGTCGTAAACGCCGCATCAGGCTATGGTACAGGTCAGCTTCCCGACAAGGAAGGTCAGATGTACCATTGCGAAGTTGACGACCTTTACCTCATCCCGACTGCCGAGGTACCTGTGACGAACATCTATCGCGACGTGATTCTCGACGAGAAGGACCTGCCTATCAAGAATTGCGCCTATACCCAATGTTTCCGTCGCGAAGCTGGCAGCTACGGCAAAGATGTGCGTGGTTTGAATCGTCTGCACGAGTTCAGCAAGATAGAAATTGTCCGTATCGATACACCCGAGCATAGCGCCGAGAGCCACAAAGAAATGCTCCAACATGTGGAGGGACTCCTGCAGAAACTCGAACTCCCCTACCGCATCCTTCGCCTTTGCGGTGGCGACCAAAGCTTTACAAGTGCCATTTGTTACGACTTCGAGGTTTATAGCGAGGCACAGCAGCGTTGGCTCGAGGTCAGCTCTGTCTCCAATTTCGACACCTATCAGGCTAACCGCCTGAAGTGCCGTGTACGCCGCACCGCGACAGGTAAGACGGAACTCTGCCACACGCTCAACGGCTCGGCCCTCGCCCTGCCCCGCATCATGGCATCCATCTTGGAGAACAACCAGACGGAGAATGGCATTAGAGTTCCCAAGGTTCTTGTTCCATACATGGGTTGCGAGATTATCGATTAGACATTAACAGATTGAAAAACAGGATAAGTTATGTACAAGATTATTAGAAAGATTCAGTTCAGCGAGAAGGTGTTCCGTCTGGATGTTGAAGCACCATTGATTGCAAAGGCACGCAAGGCCGGTCATTTTGTTATTGTTCGTGTTGACGAAAAAGGCGAACGTGTGCCTCTCACCATAGCCGGTAGCGACAAAGAGAAGGGAACCATCACCCTGGTTATTCAGACTGTTGGCGCCAGCACCAGCAAGCTTTGTGCCCTCAAAGAGGGTGACTATATTGCAGACGTGGTTGGACCTTTGGGTCGCGCCACTCATATCGAGAACTACGGAACCGTACTTTGCGCCGGCGGTGGTGTCGGAACAGCTCCCATGCTACCCATCATCCAGGCTCTCAAGGCTGCAGGTAACCGCGTCATCAGCGTTATTGCTGGTCGCAGCAAGGAGCTTATCATTCTGGAAAATGAGGTTCGCGCTGCCAGCGACGAAGTCATCATCATGACCGATGACGGTTCCTATGGCAAGCAAGGCGTGGTGACCGTCGGTATGGAAGAGGTTATCCAGCGCGAAAAAGTCAATAAGTGTTTCGCTATTGGTCCTGCCATCATGATGAAGTTCTGCTGTCTGCTGACAAAGAAATACGAAATCCCGACCGATGTCAGCCTCAATACCATTATGGTGGATGGCACGGGAATGTGTGGTGCTTGTCGTGTAAGTGTCGGAGGCAAGACGAAATTTGTCTGCGTGGACGGCCCCGAGTTCGACGGTCATCAGGTTGACTTCAACGAAATGATGCAACGCGGTGGTGCTTTCAAGGCAGAAGAGCTGGAGGCAATGGCAGCCTATCAGGCAGCATTGGAAGGCAAGACTTGCTGTGCCGATACTGTTCAAAAGACAGAGGCCAAATCCATGAATCTTGATGCAAGTAACATGGACACCACTACACCTTTGGCAGAGCTTACCGACCGCAATGCTGTATGGCGCGAGGAACTCCGCAAGTCGATGAAGGCAAAGGATCGCACAGGTATCGAGCGTTGCAAGATGCCCGAGCTTGATCCTGTCTATAGAGCCACCACGAGGACAGAAGAAGTGAACCAAGGGCTTACAGTGGAGCAGGCTATGACAGAGGCAAAGCGCTGTCTCGACTGCGCCAACCCAACCTGTATGCAGGGCTGTCCTGTAAGCATCAATATCCCATCGTTCATCAAGAACATCGAGCGTGGAGAGTTCCTCAACGCAGCTCGAGTTCTGAAGAGCACATCGGCTCTGCCCGCAGTTTGCGGTCGTGTCTGTCCTCAAGAGAAGCAGTGTGAGGCACAATGCATCCACCTGAAGATGAAGGAGCCTGCCGTTGCTATTGGCAACCTAGAACGCTTCGCAGCCGACTACGAGCGCGAGAGTGGCAATATGTCGCTGCCCGAAGTAGCCGAGAAGAACGGCAAGAAGATTGCTGTCATCGGCTCCGGTCCTTCCGGTTTGAGTTTCGCGGGTGATATGGCAAAAGCAGGCTACGACGTAACAGTCTTCGAAGCTTTGCACGAGATTGGCGGTGTGCTGAAGTATGGCATCCCTGAATTCCGTCTGCCCAACGCAATTGTCGATGTCGAGATCCAGAACCTCGAGAAGATTGGCGTGAAGTTCGTCAAGGATTGTGTTGTTGGCAAGACCATCTCTGTTACCGAATTGGAGGCAGAAGGCTTCAAGGGTATCTTCGTGGGTTCCGGCGCCGGTCTGCCCAACTTCATGAATATTCCTGGCGAGAACTCCAACGGCATCATGTCTTCCAACGAATATCTGACCCGTGTTAACCTGATGGATGCCAGCAACCCAGAGTATGCAACCCCAATCAAGAAGGCAAAAAATGTGATGGTTGTCGGTGGCGGCAATACCGCTATGGACAGCTGTCGTACCGCAAAACGCCTGGGTGCCGAACGCGTCTTCATCGCTTATCGTCGTAGCGAGGAGGAGATGCCAGCCCGTCTGGAAGAGGTGAAGCATGCCAAGGAGGAAGGCATCGAATTCCTCACCCTTCACAATCCCATCGAGTATCATGCCGACGAGAAAGGCAATGTTACCGAGGTAGTGCTCCAGAAGATGGAGCTTGGCGAACCCGATGCTAGCGGTCGCCGCTCTCCTGTTCCCATTCCCGGAGCCATAGAAACCATTGCAATCGACCAGGCTATTGTGGCTGTCGGCGTTAGTCCCAACCCCATCGTGCCCACTTCGATTCAGGGTCTCGAATTAGGTCGCAAGAACACTATCGTTGTGAACGAGGGTATGCAGACCAACATCCCAACTATCTTTGCAGGTGGCGATATCGTTCGCGGTGGTGCAACAGTAATCCTTGCAATGGGTGATGGACGCCGTGCTGCTGCCGCAATGCATGAATATCTTTCTAAATAATCAATACAGTGAGTGCTCTTTATACAATTTTACTATTAGTTACTAGCAATGTCTTCATGACACTTGCATGGTATGGCCATCTGAAGCTCAACCAGGCCGGAATATCTTCCAACTGGCCGCTCTATATCGTAATTCTCTTTTCGTGGGCAATTGCCGGCATCGAGTACTGCTTCCTGGTGCCTGCCAATCGTATCGGATTCATTGGTAACGGTGGTCCGTTCACGTTGATGCAACTGAAGGTTATACAGGAGGTCATATCGCTTGTCGTCTTCTGCATCATCGCGAATATTCTCTTCCAGGGGCAACAGCTCCATTGGAATCATCTCGCAGCACTCATCTGTCTGGTTCTCGCCGTCTATTTCGCATTCAAATAGTTAACTCAATGTGTATGAAGAAGTCGTTTATCATAATTGTAGCTCTCTTACTTCTCTCTTTTACTGCTACAGCCCAGCGCAGAGGGAAACGAGTGAAGGAACCTGTCTATACCGTTACACCACAGGAGGCGATGGCAGCCTACGACTTTGCCCTTGCAGAGGAGATATTGGAGCATCAGATTGCCGACCTGACCAAAAAGAAGCAACCAACAGATTACGAGGAGGAACTGCTCGAAACAGTACGCAAGTCACAACTACGACTGCATGCCACAGAGCAGGTGACATTCATCGATAGCATGCTTCTGCCCAAGAGTCAGGTCCTGCAACAGATCAAGCTCTCCCAGGAATGCGGCTCGATTATGAGCTATGCTGATTTTTTCAAGACCAATAAGGACAATGACTGCACGGTTTTCTGCAATGAACTTGGCAATCGGATTGTCTATTCCGAGGCGAACCAGAAAGGTCATCTGCGTCTTAAGGAGAAGTCTCTCATTGGTGGAGAATGGTCGATGGAACGCCAACTGGAAGGACTCCCAGAGGAGGAAGGAGAGAACTTCAACTTCCCGTTCATGCTCAGCGATGGCATCACGATGTATTATGCTGCAGACTGCGAGGAAAGCATCGGCGGCTACGACATTTTCATGACGCGCTACGATGCTGACAACCAGCAGTTCCTGGCTCCGGAGAACATTGGTATGCCCTTCAATTCCCCAGCGAATGACTACCTGATGGTCATCGATGAGTTCCAGCAGTTAGGATGGTTCGTAACCGACCGGAACCAGCCTGCCGACACGGTATGCCTCTATATGTTCATTCCTACAGAAACGCGCCGCATCTACAACGAGCAGGAACTCGGGGCGCAGAAACTTGGTTCACTTGCCCGCATCGCATCCATCAAGGACACCTGGAAGGATATGGATGCTGTGAATGCCGCAAAAAAACGTCTTGCAGAAGCTCGTCAAGGAACCAAGAACGAAGCAAAGAGCCGCGACTTTACATTTATCGTCAACGACAGCAAGACCTACTATACCCTGGCCAATTTCAAGAATCCGCAGGCACAGCAGAAAGCAAAAGTATGGGTTGAGACGCAGAAAGAATATGCCGCAAAGGGCCAAGAACTGAGCACACTTCGCTCCAAGTATGCCACAATGAATGAAGTGCAGCGTGTACAGATCGCAGCACAGATACGCCTCACAGAATCTGCTTTCGAACGCTTAGCAGCCGACAAGCTTGCCCTCGAAAAGGAAATCCGCCGCTTGGAACTAAACAAATAACACCACCCAACCATGAAGTACGAACCTTCCGAGCTTATCATCAATGAGGATGGTAGCATTTTCCACCTTCACATCAAGCCCGAACAGTTGGCTGATCGCATCATTCTGGTCGGTGACCCGGGACGCGTCAGTACTGTTGCCAGACATTTCGACGCGAAGGAATGCGAAATAGAGAGCCGCGAGTTCCACTCCATCACCGGCACCTACAAAGGCAAGCGTATTACCGTACTGAGTACAGGCATCGGTTGCGACAACATCGACATTGTCATGAACGAGCTGGATGCCCTTGCCAACATCGACTTCAAGGAACGTCAGGATAAGCCCGAGCACCGCACACTCACCATTGTCCGCATTGGCACCTGTGGCGGTTTGCAGCCCGAAGCTCCGCTGGGAACCTTCATTGCCAGTGTCAAGAGCATCGGTTTCGATGGCCTGCTCAACTACTATGCTGGTCGTAATGAGGTTTGCGACCTTGAATTGGAAAAGGCTTTCACCCAACACATGAACTGGTGTCCGCAGAAAGGTGCACCGTATGTGGCAACAGCAAACCCCTCTCTCATCGAGCAAGTTGCAGGTAAGGAAATGCTCCGAGGCATCACAATTGCCTGTGGCGGCTTCTATGGTCCTCAAGGCCGGCAGGTTCGCCTGAAGATTCAAGACCCGGGTCAGAACGAGAAGGTCGAGTCCTTCCGCTATCAGACACCCGAAGGCGAACTGAAAATATGCAACTTCGAGATGGAATCCTCTGCCCTCGCCGGCTTGGCATCCTTGCTCGGTCATCGTGCGATGACCTGTTGTATGGTCATCGCAAATCGTTACGCAAAGGAAATGAACACAGAATACAAGAACAGCATCGACAACCTTATACAATTGGTTCTAGACAGAGTATGACAGTAACAACTCTCATTATTGCCCTTATCTCAGTCCTAATGAGCATCGTCATTGCCATAGGCAAAGGAGATTGGCTTATCGCTGGATACAATACTTCGAGCAAGGAAGAGAAAGAAAAGGTAAACATCAAGCGTCTGAGATTGCTCACCTCAATTCTCCTTCTGTTAGTGAGTGCTTTTGTTTTAGTGATGCCATCGGCACAAAAGCAAACCTTGCAGTATCTCATGATTGCTGGTTTCTGGATTGTTCTTGTCGCATTCCTCATACTTGCTAACACTTGGTGCAAAAAGAAATGAACACACAAGATACCATATGCGCCCTTGCGACCCCTCCAGGCGGAGCCATCGCCATTGTACGCGTCAGCGGACCAAAAGCTATATCGATTACTGACAGCATCTTTTCAAAATCGCTCGACAAGGCAGAGGGCTATACCCTGCACTTCGGGCAAATCAAGGATATGGATGGAAAGGAACTCGACGAGGTTCTTGTCTCCGTCTTCCGTGCTCCCCATTCCTATACGGGCGAAGACAGCACGGAAATCAGTTGTCACGGCAGTTCATACATTGTAAAGAATCTTCTGGAGTCGCTTATATGGACTGGAGCCCGTCAGGCTGAACCCGGCGAATATACCATGCGAGCGTTCATGAATGGCAAGCTCGACCTGAGTCAGGCAGAAGCAGTTGCCGACCTCATCGCCTCTTCTTCTCAGGCAACGCATCAGATGGCAATGAGTCAGATGCGCGGTAAGTTCAGTCAGGAGCTGGCAGACCTCCAGGGACAGCTACTTCAGCTTACTTCGCTGTTGGAGTTGGAACTAGATTTCAATGACCAGAATGTCGAGTTTGCCAACCGTCAGCAACTCTTCGAACTTATGGACAAGGTTGAGCAGCACATCAGCCAACTGTCAGATTCCTTCCAAGTGGGCAATGCCATCAAAAACGGTATTCCCGTTGCCATCATCGGTGCTCCGAATGCCGGAAAGTCAACCCTGCTCAATGCCCTTGTGGGCGAGGATCGGGCTATTGTTTCAAACATTCAGGGTACGACACGCGACCTCATCGAGGACACCACGCAAATAGACGGCATCACCTTCCGCTTCATCGACACCGCAGGTATTCGCAGCACACAAAACAAGCTCGAGCGAATGGGCATCGAGCGTTCCATTCAGGCAGCAGAGAAGGCCAAAATTATTCTGTTGATGACAGAATACAACAACTCGTTCCCCGAGATTCAGTTCCGCGACGACCAGATAGTCCTGCAAGTCATCAACAAGTGTGACGTTTCCCTGCCCAGCACTTCCTACCTCTTTCATCGCCAGCCAACAGGCAGACTGTATCATATCTCTGCCGCAAGAGGCTACGGCATGGATCTGCTCCGCCAGGCATTGGTACGCGAATCGTCCCTGCCATCCGACCTTGACACCACTCATTCCGTAGTGACAAACGTGCGGCACTACAACGCTCTTCGGCAGGCTCTTCAGGCCCTTCGTCGTGCGAAGCAAGCCTTTGCCGATCAGACTCCGACCGACCTTGTTGCCGAAGATCTCCGCGGCTGCCTCCATCACCTCGGAGAAATCACCGGCAGCGAAATCACCTCCGAGGATGTCCTTCACAACATTTTCCACAACTTCTGCATCGGTAAGTAAGTTATAACTAATTGATACACAATTAGTTATAACACCACATTAAAGTATTTTAACAATTCACCAAAACAAAACAGAAATTCAATGTAATTATCTATAGAACAGCGAATTAACACGTTTTCCAATCAGGTTTCTTGATTACATTCTGCATAAGATTTCGTCAGGAGTGATGGAAAAACCGTTCAAAAATCTGCAAATATCTGAGACTCATTTTGAGGGTTGTTTACACCTCGTATTTGCAGATTTTTGCTGATTCTAACATCGTACCATGTATCAAAATACTATCTACGATATTTGTTAAACAATTTAACAAATCAAACATCCGTGCCATTCTTTCGTGACACGGACGTTACCAATCTTACAATCCTTTTACCCAAGTCTCTAATTCCTTCTTGCTTGTTCTGTTCAGGAGTTTGCCTTCCTTCCATGTTATATCAGGATAGGCTGCCTTCAAGTCTTCGCAAGCCTTCTTGATACTGCTTCCGCCAGAGGTAGCGAAGGGAATGACGGTCTTGCCCTTGAAGTCGTAGGCCTCCATGAAGGTGTTGATAATGGTCGGAGCGGTGTACCACCAGATGGGGAAACCGACATAGACCACATCATAGTCCTGCATGTTTGTCAGCTTATTGGTGATGGCAGGACGAGAGTTCTTATCTTTCATTTCCACCGTTGAGCGACTCTGCTTATCCCTCCAGTCAAGGTCTGCATCCGTATAGGGCTGTGCAGGCTTGATTTCGTGCAGGTCAGCACCTGCCACTGCAGCCAGTTGCTCTGCAGCTCCCTTGGTTACTCCCGATGCTGAGAAATAAGCTACTAATACCTTTTTCATCTCATTATTCTCCTTTGTCTGCTTTCCTTGCGAGCATGCACTCAGGCTGATTGTCAAGAGTGCTGCCATTGCTATTACTATTTTCTTCATATCTGATTCTTTCCTTAAAGTCCGTCTGCAAAGTTAGTAAATGTGCCGATCTCTTGTTCCGGCTTTCCAATCTGCTCTTTGCCGAGCGCGATGCTCTTGATGAGGAATGCCATGTTGCGACCCAGATTGCGCATGGTCTGCAGGCCTTCAAGGTCTTTCTCCACATCCTCCTGCGAGTAGCCGTGAACCTCGTTCCAATAGGTGCTCGATGCGATGGGCATGCCTGTCATCGTGAAATATTTGTTGATGTCGTCGAAAGCCGATGTGCTACCAGCGCGACGCGACGATACCACAGCAGCCCCCACCTTCATGTGCTTGTCGGCATGACAACTGAAGAACAGGCGGTCGAGAAATGCCAGCACCCCGCCATTGGCATGGGCATAATAAACGGGCGTTCCCACCACGATGCCATCGGATTCTGCGAATATAGGAGCCGTCTCGTTTACCAAGTCGTTGAATACACACTTGCCCTGTTCCATGCACTTGAAGCACGATATGCAACCACGCACGTCCTTGTTGCCTACATTTACCCATACGGTCTCGATGCCCTGCTCCTGCAGGGTCTTTTCT
>JAFZPZ010000052.1 GCA_017552435.1 Bacteroidaceae bacterium | reverse complement strand
GGGCGGTTCCTCGTTCCTGCATCATTACGTGTCCCTCACCTTTAACTATAAGTTTGACGCAAATAAGAAATAACCTCACACGCCAGTTCCTATGAGCATACCTCCCCGTTCGTATCGCTGCAGCGGGCGGCAGGGAGGTTTCAGAAGAGACAGGAATAAACAACAAGATGTATGAATAAACAAAGAATTCTTATACAATAACATGAAGTTAAGCCCTTTTAATATCAGAAATTGGTATGAGTCCATAAGATAATTCGCAAAAAGTATCGGAATGTGAAGGAAAATAAGTACCTTTGCCTCCGAATACATATAAGAAGAGCATCCGACAGCTTTCTTGAAAGTCTCTCGAATTAGCCATTCACCAAGACATTCGCAAGAAAAGACGGCTGCCTGCTCACGCATCCTACAACGGAGGCGTGGGCATTTGGCAGTAATGACAATTGCGAATGGGTCGGCTAAACCTGAGAGGCTTTTGTTGTGACACCAAATACACCCCACATTCCTCCGTTGTTTTCTCTCTCCCGCCTTTGTGGCGTATTATATGTATTTACAATCAAAGGAAAGAAAACGGAAAATGAATTTCGATAATGAAGAGGATGCCCTCGTATTCATTAATCGTCTGCTTGAGCGGCTGAACCAGGCAGACTTTACCAACCAAGGCAGCAAAATAGAATTTGTGTATGTCGCCTCTGGCGGACAGCATGTAGAGACGCAAGTAAATATAGGAGCCCACCGCAACACCACCCAAGGAAGGGAGAAAGGGGCAGAAGATATGCCAGAACTTCTTGCCACCAAGGAGGCAATGGCGTTATGGGAGAAGGTGCAGAAGGCTGGCTATGTGGATGCCAACTACCAGCCACTCATTTCCCGTACCCAGGCGGCATTGTTGGCAGATGTTATGGCTGAGAGGTTGGGCATCAAGGAGAAGTGGAAGGTGTTCGAGGCGTTGTGGAACAGGAAGTATATGCGGAGTGATTATAATCTGGCACTCACCCAACAACAATCACTGGACTTCCAAGATGAGTTGAAAAGTTTGTTTCAGTAATAGAGATTTAAAGTCCTGATGCGTAAGCACCGGGACTTTTTTAATGTTTTTGTTTAGACCGTAGTACCCACGCGTAGTACCCACGTGGGTAGTTGGAATGAAAACCTCTTTGTACCTTTGCAGTCGGAATTCCAAGGGAACAAAGCCTCAGCGTGGCTCCCGCCAGTCTCGGTAAGCATCTGGCCATAGGACTGGAGTACGTTACAGATGTTCACTTCCTAAAAAAATAATAGAAAAATGGAAGCAAAGAACATTCATTCAAACTCCAACCAAGAGGGTTGGAACCGTAACACTGAGCTTTGCGTCGACTTGAAAACCATTCTGAGAAGCGACCGCAGGGCAAAAAACAACAAGGATTACACGGGCGTGCTCACGCACGACGGCAGGGAACACTTCACGTTCGTCGAGACGCAGCCAACGACTGCCAAACGCAACCCTCAGCTCTTTAAGGGAAAGTACATCACCATCACCCGCTGGGCAGACGGTTCGCTTCACCCGAACTTCAGGCCGATGCCAGCAGACACGAGCGTAGAGCATTATGCCTTCAACGTGTATCGCGAACTTCTGGGAGCACTGAAAGGCCTTGTAGAGAAAAACTAACTACAGGCAAAATCTGACAGTCTTACAGTCTTACAATCAAAAATTGAATGACATCACCCTATTCTTATATTATATAAATACTTAATATATAGATATATAGATAAGATAATAAGAGAATGTGTACCCTCTAAAAAACAGCTGTAAGATTGTAAGATTGTAAGATTTTTTAATCAATTATTCACCTAAAAAGCAATAAATCAATGAAATACGATATTAGTAAGAAGTCGGCACCCAAGATGCCAACCCTTGGAAAAGGGACAGAATGTATCAAAATCCTGCTCTCGCAGACCTCAAAAGACATGCACGAACCACTGGTTCCGATGCTTTTCCCCATACTTGGGGCACATGTAAGCGGTTCGGAATTTCAGTACCCGGACTTCAGTTGGAAGGAGTTGTGTGGTCAAATGGCCAACTTGGTTGCAGAAAGTGGGGGTAATAAAGGTCAATTGTCAGGTCTTGTAGAGGCTATTTGTCGCGATTTCCGTAAGCACGACGAGGATGAGCTGAAGAAACTGGTCGAGTGGCAGAAGCAGGTAAAGACCAAAGGCGCGAACAAGGAGAAACCTGTACGTCCTGATGTAGCCTTCTGGTTTCCGCCATCTGATGTCACCTCGGCAGCATTCCTGCAGAACGCAATGTCATGTGAGAACCTGGGCGGACGTACACAATATTTGAACATGCCTGAAGTTGAGATGGCTGACCGTATGTGCGGCGGTCACAGGCAGATTAGCCAGATGCTGAGAAACATCTATGACCGCCAGCGTGCAGGAGCCTTGCGTGCAACAGCAGATGGTGTTACGGGCAATCCGTTGCTGCGTACCAACCTGACGATTTCCAGCACACCATACGCTACGCGCAAGTTCTACAGAAATGATTTGTTCAATGGTACGTTCGGGCGTATGGTCTTCAGCTACAAGCCTCGCACCAGCCGCGACGGACGCATACCGCGACAAGGTAAGTACAGCGAGGATTTTTACAAGAAGCTGGACGAGTTTCTTGTGCGGCTCGATGCCTGCAAAGGGCGTTTTGTAATTAACCCTCTAAATAAGCTTACCGATGCGTTGGCTCAGGATATGGCCACACTTGCCGATCTTACAGATGACGATGTGCTGTGGGACGCTTCGAAGCGTGCACTGGTTTCTGCATGGAAAGCCGGATGTGTGATGTGGATACTGAACAATCAGATATGGACGCGCTCGATGAGCGAGGTGGTAGAGTGGCTTGTCTACAGGGATATATGGAGCAAGATGCGAATCTTTAGTGATATGCTGAAGGAGGGCGATACGAGCACGTCTGAAGCTGGTAAAGATGGTCCTAAGAATATGCTGGATGACCTACCAAATAGCTTTAGTGAAACACAGTTGGAAACACTCCGCACCCAGATGGGTAAAAGCAAAGAGGGCACTAAAAACCAACTATATCAATGGGTGCACCGTAAGTTCATTACCTTTGATGCCCAAACCAGTCTTTTTACTAAAACCGAAAATTACCTGAAAGGCAATGACTAAGTATGAACTTCAAAAGCTTCGCGACCTTCCCATTGAGGGGGTCGCGGAGCGACTTGGGCTCCGGGTCGAGCGCCACAAATGCCTCTGTCCCTTCCACGACGACCACCACGCGAGCCTGTCCTTCAGAAATAACAAGTTCAAGTGCTGGAGCTGCGGGGAAAACGGAGACACGATCAGTCTCGCCATGAAAGTGCTCGGGAAAGACTTCAAGGAGGCCTGCAGATGGCTAAGCCTCACCCCCGACCCCTCTCCCATAGAGAGGGGAGAAAAGATAGCCTCCCAAAACAATAGTCAAATCCTCCCCCCTTCGGGGGGATGGAGGGGGGCTTTCTATGCCCGCTTCTTCGAGCATCCTTGGCTGTCGCCTGAAGCCTGTCGTTTCCTTTTTGACGAGCGACGGCTGGACCCGCGTGTGGTTCGCTGGTGCCGCCTGACTTCGTGGCGCGACCGGCAGGGCATCAACTGGCTCCAGATACCCTATTATGACCGCGAAGGTAAGTTGATAGGCATTCAGAACCGGAATTTAGGAGGGGCTGCCCCTCGTTTCCGCTTCCCTCGCGGCTCTGAGTGCTCCATCTACAACCTGCCTGTGCTGAACCTGCTGAAGCCTGGCGAAACGCTCTTCATCACCGAAGGCTGTTCCGACTGCTGGGCCATGCTCTCCTCCGGCCACAAAGCCATCGCCATCCCCTCGGCCACGTTGCTCAAAAAGAAGGACGTGGAACAATTGTCAATTATCAATTCTCAATTGTCAATTGATTTCGGAATGTACCCCGACAACGATGCCCCTGGCGAACGACTCTTCCTCCAGCTGAAAGAAGTCCTGCCCAACCTACAGCATCACCAGCTACCACAAGGTTGCAAAGACTTTAGCGAATACTTTCTTTCATTGAACATTGAACATTATGAATTATGAAAACCATGTATAAATCTGAACTGGCGAAGTTTGCCGGCGTAAGCGCTAACACGTTCCGCAGGTATCTGAACACTCGCAGGGATGTCCTGTCTGCCATGGGTGTTGCACCACGTGCTAAAACGCTGAATCCCAAGGCCGTAAGGTTCGTTATCGAAGACTATTGTATTGAACTGCCAAAAGAATACAAATAATTTTCCTTTCGTCCCACCGATGTCCGCCAAAGAGCATCAACGCCACTGGCAAATGTCGTAACTTTGCAACGTGAAAACGAAACGGCGTACGGACACCCGCGAAACGGCGTATCAAAGGCCACGAGACGGCGTATCAAGGACAGCCAGACGGCGTAGAGTAAAAGACAGAACCGGTTCATAACAGAGAGAACAAACTGATTATTAATCTACCCTCCTAAAAACTCCCCCTAAAGGGGGCTGGGGGGTCTAAAACAAAAAAAAACTATGAGTAAAATTATCTATCGCAAAGTACGCACGGCACCGGGACTGAAGCTGACCGATGCCAACTGGGAGGCAAGCGCAGCCTATTATGCCAAGGCCGTCGGCCTCGAGACGCTCAGCCTGCGCGACATGGCCAAGCACATCACCTCGCACGGTTCACCCTACACGGTGGATGTGGTGATGGGCGTGCTCGAAGCCTACCGCAACTGCCTCATCGAGCAGCTCCTGGAGTCGAAGAAGGTCAAGGTCGAGGGCCTGGGCACCTTCTACGTGACCATCGCCAACAAGGAAGGCGGCGAGAAGGACCTCGAGAAGTTCAACATCGGCACCATCGCACAGGGTCTGCGCCTGCGCTTCCTGCCCGATGCATCGCAGGAGGAGAACCTCAGCTCGAAGGAGTTCCTGAAGAAGGCCCGTTTCATCGACGTGGCAACCCTCACCAAGGACAAGACCGTGGAGGACGAAGAGGACTCCAACGCCAGCCAGGGCGGCGGCACCGTAGTGGACGACAATCAGGGCGGCACTACCGG
>JAFZPZ010000051.1 GCA_017552435.1 Bacteroidaceae bacterium | reverse complement strand
CGCCATATCAGGGTCGGTACCCTGCTTGAAATAGACGTTGATTTCCACATCACCATTCGACGATGCTTTTGAGGTCATATAGGTCATGTCATTCACGCCATTGATTGCCTCCTCGAGTGGCTGGATGACCGACTTCATCACGGTGTTCTCGTCAGCACCTGTGTAGCTGGTTGAGACATTGACCGTAGGCGGTGCAATGTCGGGATATTGCTCTACTGGCAGCGTGCTCATCGAGATGTAGCCCACCAGTGCTATCACAATCGAGATGGCACATGCCATCACGTATTTATTGATAAATATATTGTTCTTCATAAATTCAAAGCGGTAGCAAATTATTCATTCTTCACTTCAGGAAAAAGCACTCTCTGCCCCTCCGTCACATTATTGGCTCCTGTGGTTACAATCCTGTCCCCCACATTCAAACCGCTGGAAATGATGAAGTCCTTGCCGTTGCCTGTATCTTGTGTTGTCACATCGATGGCAGTGGCCGTACTGTCGGCCTGTACTTTATAGACCAATGCCTTGTCCTGAAGGCGCACCACCGCATTCTGGGGAACGACAATCACATCCTTCTCGGCGAAGTTCATCACCACCGTACCCTGTATGCCGGAGTACAGATGGCCGTCGGGATTGGGGAACGATACCTTTGCGGTCAATGAGCCGGTGGCAGCATTAACAATACCCGTCAGACTGACGACATGCCCCTTGTGGGGATACTCCGTACCGTTCTTCATGACAAACGTTGCTGCGGGCATACTGGCAAGATATTTCTCTATATCGGCTGCCTTCACGCCTTCCTGCACCATGGACTCGATAACATCCTCCGTTACTGAGATCTCGGCGTTCATCGTCGTATTGCCGCTCAGCATGGTCAACTGAGTCATCGGCGACACTTGGTCACCGGTACGCACGGGAATCTCGCCGATAACACCGGATACGGAAGCCGTAATGGTGCAAAAACCGAGGTTCACCTTCGCACGGTTCACAGCTGCCTTCGCCTGAGCCACTGAAGCCTGAGCCTGCTTATACGAGTTCTCAGAGTTGCTAAGCATATAACTGCTCACAATTTTCTTCTCAAACAGGTTTTTGTTCGACTCATACTCCAGCTTCGCGGAGTTCTCCTGGGCCAAAGCTGCCTGCAGGTTGGCTTCTGCAGCCTCCAACTCTAACTGGGCATTGCGCGAGTCGATGATAAAGAGTGTCTGACCCTTCTTCACCTGCTGACCTTCGGCTACGCAAATCTTCATCAACTGGCCACTGACCTGTGGCGTTATCGTCACGTCATTCTGACCCTTCATCCTGGCACTGAACTTATAAGGGAGTTCAATGTCCGATTTCTCCACTGTCATTGTCTCGTACGACGATTGTGTCTCCTTGGGCATGTCAATGCCGCAGGATACCAGCCCAGCTACGGCGCCGAGCATCAAAATCCATTTAATTGATTTCATTCTTATGATATATTATTAAAGGTATTTCTTTTGCTTAGTTGTTTAGGTTTTAAGTATTTCCGTGCTAAGGTAAGCGTTTTTTATGAAATAACATAGACTAAAATACCTCTCACCCTCAAATTTTGCAGATTTTGAAACATTTTTTGCAGATTTTGAAAGTCGAGCCGCCAATTTACTCAGTTGTTTCACGCATCCAGGCTTTTACGGACTGTCCCGTGCGCTGCTTGAAGGCGAGGCTGAAGGTGCTGTAACTCCGGTAGCCGCTGTCGCTGGCCAGTTGCTGGGCAGTGATGGACTGTTGGGCAGCGGCAGCCTCGCGATACAAACTCATGAAATGGTTGATGCGGAGGTCGTTGATATAAGCATTGTAAGTCGTGCCCTGACGGGAGAAATACTGGCTGAGATAGAAGCGGTTGATACCAACAGCCTGGGCCAACTGGAGAAGGGACAGGTCGTGCTGCAAATAAAGCTGAGTGCCCACGCAAAACTCATCCAATAGTTGTTCGATATTGGTGGGAATGGTCAGTGGCTGGCGTTTCCGCGTCAGGTAAATATTATCTTGCACCGTCTCTGGAGCAGATGCAAAAAATGCCGATTCCATCGAAGAATTTTCCAATTCCGGCAGCGTCTCCACGCGCCACAGCAGGAGGCCGACAAGCACAAGCTCGATGATATGTATGAACCAGATGAAGACCATGTCAGTAGCAAGAACATAGAGAACAAACAACAACATGCAGACGAGCGCTACCGCCTGGCTCAACCACACCTTCTTATTCTCCAGGTCGGCATAGTTATCGTTCAGCCATCGCCCATACTGTCTGATAGCCACCACCATATATCCGGTAAAGAGCACGTAGAGCAAGATGATGTATGCTGCGGTAATCAGCTCGAGCAGACTACTGGAATAGACCATGAACGTTCCCCCAAGCGCCACGAACGGTATCACGAGCACCAGGGCGGACCATACCGACCGGCGACGGTCCTGGAGCATGGCAAGCAACGTGCCGGCAAAGGTGATGAACAGCAACACGCAGTCGACCATGGCGAGCACCAGATAGCCCACGGAATGCAGGTCGCCGGAGTAGATGTAGAACAGCAGCCACCATACATGTGCCAATGTCGATACGGCAAAGAACGACGCCGCCCAACGGCGCAACCGCACCGGTGGCGTGACGCCAGGCGCGATGGCATTGCCCCGTCGCAGCAGTAGATAGAGTGCCGCCAGGAGCGGCACCACTCCCGTTACACCATAGAGGATGAAAAACAGTATTATATCGGTAGATATTTGTTCGAAAAACATTGCTTCAATAATTTCCGACCACAAAGATACGAATTATTTCAATCCTTCACAAGGATAGTATTCCCAACTTACGCTTTATTCATAAAAAATGTGTAAATTTGCAGTCGGTTTCAACAACCAGCGAACAAAAGGAAAGCAACATTCACTACAAGAACAAAAAATATTGCTGAATGAAAAAAGTGAAGGAATGGTGGCAAAGGTTCCGCCAGTGGCAGCGCGAGCCGTTGCTCTATAAGGAGCTGACGGACGAGAAGCATTTCTGCCAGAATTGCGGGCTGGAGTTCGTGGGAGATTTCTGTCCACGCTGCTCGCAGTCGGCAAAGGTCGGCAAGAAGATAGGGTGGGACACTATAGGCCTCAGCTTCATGGAGGCCTTCAACGTCAATGCACGCTCGCTTCCACGCTCGCTGTGGCACCTGATATGTCGCCCGGGCTACCTGATAAGCGACTACATCAGCGGACGCCGGCAAATGTCGTACCCGCCCATGAAGATGCTTCTGATTGTCGCCATCGGCATTGTGTTCATAGATACGCTGTCGGAATGGATGGGCTGGAACGAGGTGACCGAAAAGGTGACTGCCGACGACGGGATGCTGGAGAGTATATCGAAATGGGTAGATGCCAATCCGGGATGGGTCATGCTGGCAATATGCAGCCTGTTCATCCTGCCCACATGGCTATTCTTCCGCTATGCCCCGCGCCGTCCGCGCCACACGCTTCCCGAAGGCTTCATCATCCAGTTGTTCATGACTACGCTGATGCTGCTGATAATAATCTTCTGTTACCTCACGAACTGGTTCTTGTGTCTCGTCCCCATTTACTATATTGTTGCCTACCGTCAGCTCTTTGGCTACGGTCTCTGGGGAACGACGTGGCGCATCTTCGCCATACTGTTCGAGATATTCCTGTTTTTATTGATAGTGGTTATTCCCGTCGGAATAGGACTGAACAAGGATATCCATGACAGGTTCGGACCTCGTTCCATTGTCGGATTAATCATCCTGATTGTTGTCACTGTCCTCATCGGGGCAGCCGTGGCAGCGATAGCCAACAGGATAAACAAAAGAAGCAGATGAAGGGCTTTATTCAAGTGTGAATTCTGCCCGCTGGTTGCCGACGATAGCGCGGAACTGACCGGGTTCCAAAACCCATTGCAGGTCTTCGTTGACGAAAGCGAGGTCTGAGGGCCGGACAGTGAGGGTCACGGTCTTCGTCTCGTGGGCAGCAAGCTCTACCTTGGTGAAGGCACGCAGACGCTTCACATCGGGTGTTAGCGAAGCCACGAGGTCGGACACGAAAAGCAGTACAGGTTCCTTGACGCTTCGGTCGGACTGGTTGGTAACATCTACAGTGAAGCGGATGTTGCCCGACTTGGGCACCTCCACTTTCAGATTACTATACTTGACATCGGAATAGGACATACCCGAGCCGAAAGTCCACTGCACGGTGGTATTGGCATCGTAGTTGTAGGCTCCCGACATCGTCTCGACATATTCGCAGGGCTTGCAATCGTAGGTGATGAACGAACCCGGATATCTGGGGTAGGTGTATGGCATACGGCCAGAGAAGTTCGCTTCGCCCGAGAGGAGGTTAGCTAGGGCATCGCCACCGTAGTTGCCGGGCAGGAAGGTATGAACAACGGCCTTTGCCAGCGGCTCTATCTCGTTCACGATGCGGGGACGGCCCTCGTTGAGCACAAGCACAATGGGTTTGTCGTACGCAGCCAGGGACTTCACCATCTCCAGCTGGTTGGCGGAGAGCGTGAGGTCATCGATGTTGCCGGGTGTCTCGGTATAGGAGTTCTCGCCCACGAAAGCCACGATGACATCGGCAGAGACTATCTTCACGGCAGCACTGCCAGCATTGCTTATCTGTTTGTCCAGGCGGAAGTCCTTGTCGTCATAGCGAACCATCTCGCTGTACGTGACATTCTCCCTACCAAACTTCTGCACAAGCGCATCAAGGAAAGTGTGGTACTTACCTATTTTCGCAGCAATCTCGTTGGTCTGATTACCCTGCCAAGTATAAGTCCATCCGCCATTCATGGTGCGGAAGCTGTTGGCATTGGGACCGCAGACGAAGAGTTTCGTACCTGGCTTCAGAGGTAGCAACGACTGCTCGTTCTTCAGCAGCACCATGCACTCCTCGGCCATGCTGACAGCCTCGCGGGCAAAGCCTTCGCCTCCGAAGTCGGGATAGGAGCCCCCTCCCCGCTCCCCCTTTTGGGGAGTGCCTTTTTTCTTTTTTACTTTTGAATTTATTAATTTTGAATTAACACTCCATGTGCTACGGTCCATCAGGCCGACGCGGATTTTCAGTCGCAGGATGCGGCGCACGGCATCGTCGATGCGCGACATAGGCACACGGCCTTCGTTCACCAATTCGATGAGCAGGTCGCAAAAATCCGTTGAATAGGGGTCCATCGTCATGTCGATACCGGCATTGATGGCAAGGGCAATGGCATCCTTCTTGCTGGCTGCTACATGGTCGCGTTTCCAGATGTTATCGATGTCTGCCCAGTCGGTCACAATCATACCGTCCCAGTCAAGGCCCTCCTTGAGCCACTCGGTCAGGAGACGACGGTTGGCGTGGAAAGGCACACCGTTGTTGTTGGCAGAGTTGACCATCAGGCTCAGCGCACCAGCCTCACAGCACATGCGGAACGGCTGGAAGTACTTCTCCATCATGTCGCGATAGGTGACACTGGAAGGCGTGCGGTCCTTGCCGCTGACGGCTGCTCCGTAGGCCATGTAGTGCTTCAAGCAGGCCGCTACATTGTTCATACCCACGTGGTTGGGGTCATCACCCTGCAAACCGCGTGTCAGTTCGGAAGCCATGATGCCGTTTACCAGCACGTCCTCGCCGAAGCTCTCCCACATACGGGGCCAAAGCGGCGAACGGGCCACATCCATCACAGGCGAATAGACCCAGGGAATGAGGCAGGCACGACTCTCGTAGGCCGTAATCTCACCTATGCGACGGGGAATGTCGGGATTGAAGCTAGCACCCTGTCCCACTTCCTGCGGGAAGAGGGTAGCTCCCCAAGTATAACTGGCACCATGTATCTGGTCAACGCCATAGATTTGTGGCACACCGCATTGCTCCATAGAAGCCTCGTTGAGAGCACGGATAACATCAGCCCATTTCTCGGGTGTCTGTGCCACACCAAAGGGGACGTTCAGGATGGAACCCACGCGGTACTTGCCGAAGACCTCATCTACGGCTTTGGCCGAGAGCATACCGCCCGCCAACGTCTGCGAAGCATTGTCGGCAAAAGGGTTCTGCGCCACCCTGTCGATGGCCAGTTCGCACATCTGCCCCACTTTGTCACGAAGGGTCATCTTGGCAAGCAGGGCCTCAACCTGAGTCTCTACATTCTCGTCACGGGGTATGCACTGCGAGCGTGCAGGCAGCACCACAATAGCAGCTATAAAAGCAGCAAGAAATAGTTTTGAGTTCATAGTTCAAGGTTCATAGTAGTTCCCCCTAAAGGGGGGTAGGGGGTCCTTTATCTTTTCACTTTTAATTTATAGTTTCCGACGTGGAGAATATACTCTCCTGGAAGGATACGCATGGCGTTGGACTTCACGTCCCACCACTCGAAAGCAGAATCGGGCAAGGGAATGCTAACAGCCTGAGTGGCTCCTGCCGGCACATCGACGCGCTGGAAAGCTCGCAAGGTGCGAATGGGACCGTCGGTGTCGCCTTCCTTACTGATATACACCAGTACGGTCTCAGCGCCGTCCCACTTGCTCTTGTTGGTAATGGTGAGCGACAACTGACCGTTCTCGAAGCGCGGTTTGCCGTAGATGAACTTGCTGTAGCTGAGACCGTAGCCAAAGGGATAGAGCGGCTCGCCCCGGAAGTAACGATAGGTATGTCCCTCCATGTTATAGTCCTCGAAATCTGGCAACTGCTCCACGTTGCGATAGAAAGTGACCGGCAGACGGCCACTGGGATTGACGCGACCGAAAATGACTTCTGCCAAAGCATGACCTCCAGCCTGTCCGCCGTACCAAGCCTGCACGATGGCATCGGTTGTCTCCTGTTCTGGAACGAGTCCGATGGCGCTGCCGGAGCAATTGGCGAGGATGACACGCTTGCCAGCCTTATGCAGAGCGTCGAGAACATCGCGCTGCGTTTTCGGCAGTTCTATCATAGTGCGGTCACCGCCCTTGAAGCCCTCTTCCTTGACATCCATCTCCTCGCCCTCAAGGTTTGGTGAGATGCCTCCGCAGAAAATGACAATCTGGGCATCGGCAGCAGCTTGTACCTGTTGCTCCACGTCCCTTTTCCAGGGAATGAGCGTAGCTGTGGGACAGATATTCTGGATGCCCTCAGCCAGGGTGATGGTATGCATGGGGAAGCCATTGTAGTTGCCCCACATCATGGTGCTGTCAACAGCGTTGGGGCCCATAATGCAAAGTGAAGAGTGAAGAGTGAAGAGTGAAGAATTTAATGGCAGGATGCCATTGTTCTTCAGCAGGACGATGCTTTTGCGGGCTGCTTCGAGTGCCAAATCAGCATGTTCCTGACAGCAGAGACGGTCGGCAGGGATTCTGTTCCAGGGATTGAGGTGCGGGTCGTCGAAGTCGCCCAGACGAAAACGTGCCTCAAGCAGGCGGCAAAGGCTCTTGTCGATAGTCTCTTCCTTGATACGTCCCTCCTTGACACCGTCCCGCAGACTACCGTAACTTGAACCGCACTCTACGTCCGTACCGGCAATGACAGCCTGACTCGTTGCCTCTGTCTTATTCTGGCTATAATGGTGACCGTGGTCCATCCAGAAATCATCTACGGCACCGCAGTCGCTTGTCACGAGTCCCTGGAAGCCCCATTCGTCGCGCAATATCTGCTGGAGAAGACGGTCGCTACCGCAGCAAGGTTTACCCTCGAAGCGATTGTAGGCACACATCACCTCGGCAACATTTGCTTCCTTGACCAGGGCGCGGAAAGCATAAAGATAGGTCTCGTGCAGGTCGCGAAGCTTGATGTTCTCGGCATTGTAGCGGTGGCGGTTCCATTCGGGTCCGCTATGTACGGCATAGTGTTTGGCACAAGCCAATAGTTTTTGGTAGGGAGCATCCATCGGCCCTTGCAGACCTCGCACGACACTTTTACCCATAACAGCTGTCAGGTAAGGGTCTTCACCGTAGGTCTCCTGTCCCCTACCCCAACGCGGGTCTCGGAAGATGTTGATGTTGGGTGTCCAGAAGGAGAGGCCGTGGTACATCTGCCCCTGAGTGCCGAGACGGTGCGCCTGATTGTGCTTGATGCGAGCCTCATCGCTGACTGCCGTGAAGATGCGCTCCACAAGCAAAGTATCGAACGTAGCCGCCATACCCATTGTGATGGGGAAGACAGTGGCGTTCCCGTTGCGTCCCAAACCATGCAGAGCCTCACTCCACCATTGGAAGACAGGCACATCAAGGCGCTCAACTGCCCTCGAGTGGTTCATCATAAGCCCCACTTTCTCCTCCAGCGTCAGGCGTTGGCAGAGATCCAGAGCACGTTCCTTAGGACTGAGCTTCGGATTCTGGTAGGGATACTGTGCGAAAGAGTTTGAAAAATTGAAAAATTGAAAAAAGGAAAAAAGGAATAGAATAAAAAAAGGGCGGTTCTTTGTCATAATAGTAGGATTTTTCTGCAAATATACGAAATAACATTGAACTTTGCGCATTTAACTTCGAACTTTTTCGTATCTTTATACCATTAAGGGGTCTAAAAGTCTTTCCCGACGAACTCTGCTTCTTTGCTCAGAGCACCCTCTTTCGCCTTTGTCGAGGGCTGGCGGAAGCGGTAAGAGATACTCAGGGCGATATTGGGATAGGTAGGACGAACCCACGTCTCGCTACTTAAGAGATCTGCTGTACGGAGGCTATGGTATCGGGCGGTGTGGAAGATGTCGTGCGCCACAAGACCCAGTTGCAGTTTGCCTTTGAGCAAGGTCTGACGGGCTGCGAGGTCGAAATACACATATGCCGTCTCACTGCCTTGGGGAATGTGCTGGCCGCCAACGAAGTGTCCGTCGAACTGCAGAGCGGTGTTCTTTGCCAGACGGAAATTATTAATCAACCCTATTGTGCCCGTCGTACCGTGTGCGTTGGTACACCCCGCGTAAGAAGCACGATAGTTATAAAAATATAGACTGCCGTTTGCCGTAAGCTGCCACCAATTGGTAGGCTTTGTCGTGATTTGCAATTCGAGCCCTTCTCGCCATTCATTGCCGGCATTGATGATACTGTCCAACGTCACTCCGACATCGTAGGCCCTACGGATATAGTCAACTACCCCTGTCCTGCGTCGTGCAAAGCCCGTCAGCGTCAGTTGTGTATCGCCAATAGTCTTGCGCCACGAGAGTTCCATCGAGTGAATGTACTCCGACTCCAGGTCAGGGTTGCCGATGATGCGCGTGTGGTAGTCCTCGTAGGTGATGTAGGGCTCCAGTTTCCAGATGCCAGGACGGTTGGTGCGTCGCGAGTAGCCCAGTGTGAAAGTGCCGGCTTTAGGTGTGGCATAGGCCAAATGTGCCGAGGGGTAAAGCTCCGTGTACTTTTTATGTCGGCTGGTAATGGTGGGCAAGTCCATATCGTCTATGAGATGGTCTATGCGCAGACCAGCATCGAACTGCAAGGGACCTATGCGGTCGTTCACCTGAGCGTATGGACTATGTGTCTGTCGGCGGTAATAGAACGGTGCATAGAGGTCATCTTGCCAAATGAAAGTCTGTTGCGGCAGGTCCCAGTAGCAGATGCGATAGTCGCCGTGCTCGCTATAGGTCGTGTATTGATAGCCCGTCTCGAAAGTACCCTCAGGTCGGTAATGGAGTTTGTAGGAGAAAGCCCCGTCGCAATCCCAGTGATGCTCCGTCTCGTAGCCGCGGGTGCCCTCCTGTCGTGCTCCATTCAGGTCGAACATATTGCTCTCTGTATATTCCTCCGAGAAGCGGTCGTAGCGGAGGCGGTTCGAGATGCTAATCTCGTCGCCACGTTTGTTGAGCTTCCAAGTATAGTCGATGGCGGTTTGGAAGAGGTACTTCGTCAGCTTATAACGGTCGTGACTGTCAAGGGATGTACGTTGTACGATGTACGATGTATGATTTTGCCCATTGTCCATTGTCCATTGTTCATTGTACATCATGTCTCCGCCTCGCGGGTTGATGGTTCTGCCACCTTGCAGGTCGATTGCCAGTTGATGCTTTTCTGTATTGAACTCATAACCGCCTTGCCCAATGTAGGTACGGAAGTCGCGAAAACGAGTACCGTCGGCAAAGGAAGTGGCCGTCTCTACATTTCCCCCTCCTTGGGAGGGGTTGGGGGAGGCTGTCCACTTTTCCTGCTGGAACTGGCTCTTGTTGTGAATGTCGGAACCTTGTCCTGCCACATAAATATTATGGTGTCCGATGCGGTAGTTGATTTTCGTGTCGAGGGAGAGTGTTCCCCAGGTGGAAGCCGTTCCGTTGACAGCCACATCCCATCCGTTCGTCTCGCTGCGCTTAGTTACGATGTTGATGATGCCCACATCGCCCTCGGTCTTGTACTTGGCGGAGGGTGTGGTAAGCATTTCGATGTCTTTGATGCTGGCAGCACCAATCATCTGCAAGGCCTCTGTACCAGAAAGGGGTGAGGGCTTGCCGTCAACATAAACTAAGAAATTCTGACTTCCGCGGAAAGAGAGGCTTCCGTCGGCATCTATCGTGACACCCGGCACAGCTCGCAATACATCAAGGGCCGTTCCGCCTTGTGCCGTAAGTACCTGCTCGGCATTGATACGCTGTCTGTCGAGGCGATAGCTGATGCGCTGCCGCTGCCCGTTGATATTCACCTCGCGCATCAATATGGTGTCGGAGCGTTCGGCTTGCTGTGCCCAGAGACTCGCACAGGCCAAACAAAGGGAGAAAAACAACAACATCTGTGGTATACGCACCATAAAACAAGATTCTTTTTACCTTTAATGACCTTTTGGCTGCAAAGTTACACTTTTCTTTTATAAAATGATTAAGTTTTCAGAAAATAAGTGTATCTTTGCTCTAAATTATCAATAAATTTAGCATTATGAAAAGGAAAAAACTGTTTTTGCTGTGCCTTCTGTTGGCTGCCATCCCCTCCACCATTTTAGCTTCACGTCCCAAGCCTAAAGCTGGACATGTGCTGGTCATCGGCATCGATGGCTGGGGAAGTTATAGTCTCTCAAAAGCCAACGACATCCCCAACATCCGCCTGCTCATGCAGCAGGGTAGCTATACCATTCATAAACGTGCCGTGCTGCCCTCCAGCTCTGCCGTCAATTGGGCAACAATGTTCAATGGCTCCTGTCCCGAACTGCACGGCTATACAGAATGGAACTCGCGCAAACCGGAGATACCGTCTGTGGAACTGAACAATCATGGTATCTTCCCCACAATCTTCTCATTGCTACGCGAGGCGCGACCCGACGCTGTAACGGGCTGTCTGGCAGAATGGGACGGCATCAAGCATGTGGTTGACTCGACGGCTATCGACAACTTCGACCTGGCTAAGGATTGGGAAAAACAGTCCGAACAACTCTGCGAGATGGCAGAACGCTTTATCGTAGAAAAGAAACCTACGTTGCTGGCTGTTTGCTGGGACCAATTGGACCACACAGGACACGCAGATGGGCACGATACGCCTGAGTACTACAAAACCCTAGCGCGACTCGACATTCAAATCGGGCGACTTGTTCAGGCCCTGAAGGATGCCGGCATCTATGACGACACGATTATCATCGTCACCGCAGATCATGGAGGCATCAATAAGGGACATGGCGGCAAGACGCTAGCCGAACTGGAGATTCCTTTCATCATTTGCGGCAAGCGCATCAAACAAGGGGGTGTCATAGATGAGCCGATGATGCAGTACGACACAGCAGCCACCATCGCCCATATCTTTGGACTCACCCCACCCCGCTGCTGGGTTGGCCGGCCGGTATTATCCGCTTTCAAATAGAATATTACTCACCACCTTTGTAATTGGAAAAAATCCCGAACATGAAGAAACAACGAGCCATACTGTTCCTGACGGCAAGTCTTGTCTGCTGTCTCGCTATGGCTGAAGTGAAGCCCTTTCGCTTCGCCCAACTCACCGACATCCACCTGAATCCCAACAACGACGGCCCCACTAAAGCTCTGCTGGCAAGCATCGACCAGATAAACCGAACGGACAGCATCGATTTCGTGCTTGTAACGGGTGACCTCACTGAGCAAGGTGACACACGGATGATGCAACAGGTGAAAGCGTGCCTCGACCAGCTGAACTGTCCTTACCACGTCTGCATGGGCAATCATGAGACCACGTGGAGCGAATCGGGCTGCATGGGTTTCAGTCGCATCTTCGGGCCCGAATACTATAGTTTCGAGTATGGCGGTGTGCTGTTCCTGATGTTCAATACTGGGCCGCTACTCAAAATGGCATTCGGCCATGTATCGCCCTTCGTTACGACATGGGCCGAGAAGGAACTGCAGTCGCATCGCGATATGCCCGCCATTGTGGTCACTCACTATCCGCTGATGGATGGCGATGTGGATAACTGGTACGATGTGACGGATGCCCTCCGCCGCCCAGGCAACATCCGCCTGTTCATCGGTGGCCACTATCATACCATCCGTCTCCTGCGCTACGACGGCATGCCTGGCATTTTGATGCGCAGCAACCTGCCGGACAAGGACAGCAAGCCCGGCTACGGCATCTATGAGGTGGACGGCAATGAAATTAGGGCCTACGTGCAACGCATCGGCGAGGAGAAACAGTTTGTCCAGGCATACACTATGCTGCGTCCCGACTACGACCCCAACGGAAAGGCTGAGAAATACCCTGACTACAGTGACAACGAGCGTTTCCCGCAAGTGGTAGAACGATGGGTTGCCCAGGCTGGCGCTGCCATATACAGTTCACCGAGCGTAGAGAAAAAACGTGTCTTCGTGGGCGACGATGAGGGGCGCGTACAGGCGTTCTCGCTTCGCGATGGAAAGAAACTCTGGGAGTTCTCGGCCGGTGCACGAGTGGTAGGCGGCCCAACGGCCAGCAAGGGTATCGTGGTATTCGGTTCGGCTGACAAAAAGATATATGCCCTGGATGCGGCCAACGGGAAGTTGCGCTGGACGATGCAGGCCTCACAGCCTGTGCTGGGTTCTGTGAGCATTGAGGACGGAACTGCCTACGTCGGCGCCAGCGACTCTACCTTCCGAGCCATCGACATACGGACAGGTCGCCTCGTCTGGGCCTACAAGGGACTGCGCGGCTACGTGATGACAAAGCCGCTTGTCACACGCGACAAGGTCATCTTCGGTGCCTGGGACAATACGCTCTACTGCCTGCGTCGCACCGATGGAAAGGAGCTGTGGCGATGGACGGGTGGACTCACGCGAATGCACTACTCACCAGCCCAGGTATGGCCCGTGACGTCCAACGGCTGCGTCTTCATCGTCGATCCCCAGCGCGCTATGACAGCCATCGACCTGGAGTCGGGCGAGACACGCTGGCGCACATTCCAGTCGAAGGTACGTGAGAGTCTGGGACTCTCGGCCGACGGACAACGGCTCTATGCCAAAACGATGCAGGACAGCATTGTGTGCTATGCCGCACAGGGCGATGCACCACGCCAGTTATGGGCTACCGATGCTGGATTTGGATACGAACACGCTCCAAGCATGCTGCCCGAACGCGACGGTATCGTCTTCGGGAGTACGAACGATGGGGTAAGCTTTGCTCTGGAAGGACGTACCGGCCGTCTGCTTTGGCGACACAAGACAGGCAATTCGTTGATGAACACCCTCATCCCGCTGGGCAAACGACGCCTGCTCTTCTCAAACACCGAAGGCAACGTCGGCATGCTGGAATATCGGTGACAAGACGCCCATCTACATGATGCCGTCCTCGTCTATCCAGGGCTTCAGTTCCGTGTTGCCAAGATATTCAACAATCATAGGCCTACTCGTTATTACTGCGTTAGTGGAGGGTACACGGTATATCCCCAATTGCGAGCAACTTTAGCCAAGACAGATGCTCTTCGCTCGAAGTCTGGCCAATTCTTCTTTTCAGCCTGACTCCAGCCCGTTTCTGCAATAGCGAAAACGCGGGGATAGAGCATCATCTCGGCATGCCAGGCATCCTGAACATGCTCCGTCCACAAGCTGCCTTGCACACCCAATACATGATGGGCGTTCGCCTCGGAAACACCCTCTGCCATAGGCTCGAAGGAATAGACCTTCTCCAAATTCGCGAGGCGACCCACAGGTCGAAACTGAGCCGAATCTTGTTGATGGTCTAGATAATAGTAGTGATTCGGCGTGAAAATCACATCATGCCCTTCTCGGACAGCCTGTAGGCCAGCCTCAATTCCGTGCCAGGACATCACGGTGGCATCAGGAGCCAATCCTCCCTGCAGGATTTCGTCCCAACCGATGATACGCTTGCCGTTTTCATGGGCAAAACGTTCCATCCGCCTGATCATATAGCTCTGAAGCTCCTCCACGCTCTTTAGCCCCTCGGCCTTCATCCGAGCCTGACAGTCTGGACAAAGTTTCCAGTTGTTCTTGCGGGCCTCGTCACCACCGATGTGGATGTACTGCGAGGGGAACATGTCGAAAATCTCCAGCAGAACCTTCTCCAGAAACTCGAAGGTGCTCTCCTTTCCCGGACAGAGTTCCCAAGGGTCTTTTCCACCACCTGGCAGGCTGCATGCCAGTTCGGGAAAGGCTGCCCGAGTCTCGTAGTTATGCCCGGGCATTTCTATTTCAGGAATCACCTCAATATGCTTTTGTTTGGCAAAGGCGAGAATGTCAGCAATATCCTGCTTGGTATAGTATCCGCCGTAAGCCCCGGGCGTGCCCTCCTCCACGAAAGGCCCGCCTATCGCATTCTTTTCCCAATCCCAGAAATAGGCCTGAGGACGCCAAGCCGTCAACTTGGTGAGCCGCGGATAGGCATCTATCTGCACACGCCAGCCCGGATTATCGACAAGATGGAAATGGAAGCGGTTCATCTTCAGCAGAGCCATCATATCCAATTGTTTCATCACGAAGTCCTTGCCTTGGAAATGCCGACTCTCATCGAGCATCACGCCTCTGTAACGGAAACGCGGCCAATCGAGGATGGTGCAGCAAGTCAGCGAACTATCCAGACAGGCCATCATCTTGAGCGTCTGACGGGCATAGAACACGCCTTCCTCATCAGCTGCCACTATCTTCACACCCTTCTTTCCAAGTTCCAGCCAGTAGGCCGACTTCAGCTGCCAATCAGCCAGATTCCTGCCTTCCAAACGATGGAGAAGCGCCTTTTCCGAGATACGCACCCTTTCGTGCAGGCTGGCCATATCCTTGGAACTGATGCTTCCAGGGCATACAGAATACGCTGCCGGCGCTGGTATCAAGTTTGTCTGTTGTGGCTGGGCTTTGGTACTCATCGCCCCAAAGGCAAGTGTAAACGCTATAAGAATCTTTTTCATATAAGTTGGTTAGTGATTGCCGAATAGAATTTTCTTGCCGATTTTAATGTAAATGTTGCCGGGCTTGATGTCGGAACCGTTGATGAACCCCGTCACTTTCAGCTCTTTCTCGGAGGTTGAAATCAGCGAGGACAGCGTCCCTGCTGTCTGCACATTCACTTCGGTCTTAGACCAACCATTGGTCACTATCAGACACGCACAAGACGCCAATAGCAACCTGAAAATTTGAGTAAAGTTTTTCATTCGATATGCAGAAATAAATAATGACATATATGTATGTTTTACGTTTCTCAGCATACATCGTGTCCATAGGTGCAGATGCGCCAGAGCCATTCCAACGGGCCGAAACGGAAATAGCGCAACCACAGGCGACTCAACACAATCTGTATGAGGAACACGATGAGTGCTGTTAATTCAATGTAGATAAGACCGAATTGAGTACCGAGGCCAAAGCCAAGACCGTAAAAGAGCAGTATGCCGATAAGAGACTGGCTGATGTAGTTTGTCAGCGCCATGCGCCCGGGCGCTGCCAGCATCGTAAAGAAGGATGAAGGGTGAGGGTTCCTAGCATAGAGCAGACAGAATGCCGCCACATAGCAGAGGGCTAACGGGATGACACTCACGGCATAGAGTAGCGAATGGATGGTGAGGCCCCAAGGCTGTCCGTTGATCGCGCTCCAAGCGTAGATGCCAGACATCAACAGAACTGGCAATGTACACCAGCGCAGGAACGATGCCAACGGCAGTTCTGTGAGACGGGCATAAAAACGGCGTTTCCCCATCAGATAACCCAGCATGAAGAGGCCCAGCACTTTGGGCAGGCGATGTCCACTGACGAATTCCCAAATCCGTTCGTAGGCGCCCTGACTGAGAAAGGCAAACATCTGTGGATATGAATCTGCATCCCTGAGCCAGACGGCGAAATTCTCTTCCGTGATGCCCTGTGCCGATGCTTCCCTCCACCAGGCTTCATAAAACGGTGCGGCAAAGTCTATTCCGCAGAACTCTGTCAGGGCATCCAGTCCCACGGGCAGAAGGATGAGTACTCCGGCCAACCACAGCAACGTGCGGTCTTTGCAGCCGACAAACAGCGTAAGCAACAGACCGCCAATAGCATACAGCAACAGGATGTCGCCACTCCAGATGAACAACAGATGCAAAGCCCCGATAATCACCAGTAACACCATCCTCCGGATGAAACGTCCACGGCTGTGGCGCGAAAGGAACAAGGCGAAGCCGATGCCGAAGAGCAGGGAGAAAATTGTGTAGAACTTTCCGTCCACCAACATGTATTGCAGGAAGCGGACAATGTGGTCTGCATCTGCTGTTGATTGCAACGACTGCTCCTCGCTACTGAGGAAAGTCCAAAGGCCGAACTCAGGGAAGTTAGCCAAGGCAATACCCAGCAGCGCCAGGCCGCGCAAAGCATCCAGCACCACATGCCTCTCTCGCCCTAAAGTGGGCCCCATTGCTACTGACTGATTCATCGTGAATTTACATAGCCCTTCTGTTCTACGAAGGTTTTGTTGTGGGCAATAATCTGGTCAATCATAGCTCTTAGTATTTGCTACGCAATGCAAAGATAGAGATTTTTTCCGAGCTTCTCAAATTCTATGTGTTTTTCTGTCTTTTCCTATGTCGTTTTGTGTCCGCACCAACCCCATCCCGACGATAGCGAAGCGATATTTTTCCCATTTTCCATGTAACATTTTCGTGTTTTCCATACTCTATTAATGGAAAAGTGTGTATATTTGCAATCGAATTGCAACGGAAAGACTAGAATAATGCAAACAGAACTATCCAGACATACTAGCTTTGCCATCATAACCGTCGTTTATTTGCTGGCTGTAATTGCAGGGTGTCTTGTATTCATAGGCCTGGAACCGATGATGCAAAAATTGTGGGCTATGCTTGTTTCCGACATCGCAGCTACCATCATAGTTTGGGGATTCGGACTCCTTTTCAGAAACGTGTCAGTTTATGACCCCTATTGGAGTGTGGCACCGCCCATAATATATACGGCATGGGCCTTACACGAAGGTGTGTTTACCCTACAAGTCCTGTTGCTCCTGACAGCAATCTGGTACTGGGGAATCCGTCTGACATGCAACTGGGCATACACCTTCCGGGGAATGGCTCATGAGGATTGGCGATATACCCAATATCGTAAGACGCAGCAGCCTTTGCTCTTCCATCTGACCAATCTCTTCGGGCTGAACATGATGCCGACAGTTTTGGTGTTCGTTGCCATGCTGCCAGGCTTTGAACTGTATGAAAATACCTTTGAAGCTGGAATTTGGCTTTGGATGGGGTTTGCCATTTGTATCGCTGCTGCCACCATCCAATTGATAGCAGACACACAAATTCATCGTTTCCGCGAGGCACATCCCGGTCAATTCTGCGATGTGGGGTTATGGAGAAAAGGCAGACATCCGAACTATTTTGGTGAAATACTGATGTGGTGGGGCGTTTGGGTGATGTATTGTTCACAGGGAACACTTGACTGGCGCATTACAAGTCCCATAGCCGTAACGATTCTCTTTCTCTTCGTAAGCATCCCAATGATGGAGCGGCGACAAAGGCAAAACAAGCCTGGCTATGAAACATACAGAAAACGAACGAGAATGTTAATTTGAAGCAGTCTTTATTATATTATCTGTTGACTCTTTAGAGCCACTGCGCAATGTTGGTTGCGGAGGGTGCTAAAGCATCCAAGAAGAATGAAGAATTATAGTAAAAAGTGATTAAATTCTTTCAAAATTGGTTTTGCCTCTACTAAAAATGACGTAACCATCAGATAGTAAGCACTATCCATTCATTTTTACATCTACATTTCCTTCTACTAAAGTTCTACTTTCCTTCTACTTTGCCTCTACTAAACATCTATTCACCATCTATTCTAGTTTGACCTTCGGCTGTTAACAACAGGAGTAGGGGCCGGCTTGATATTCCCACCTTGGGAATAAAATATTCCCAGCCTGGGAACAAAACATTCCCACGTTGGGAATAAATAATAAGATACGGGCAAATATCTCATAAAAAGATTAGCTTTTAATTCTGCGAGGTAGTATCAAAGTTGAAAACTAATGGAAAATTAGTAGAGCTTTAGTAGAACTTTAGTAGAGGGAAAGTAGAAGGAAAGTAGAAGGAAAGTAGAACTAAAATAGAGGAAGAATATTTGCGAAAACCCAGTAAATATGGGACTTTTGAAGGATATTTGCTGACAATTAGTAGAGGCAGAACTAAAAATTAATCAAATAAAGTCTCTGAAGTAACTAGTTTATTAGCAAAAACAATCAAAAAACCATGAAAAAAGCAACTTGGAAATTCATCATTCAGACGATAATCGCCATACTGACGGCTATCGCAACCAGCCTTGGAGTCACCTCCTGCATGGGGCTGCTCTAGATTTAAGTCTCCCCCTTGTGGGGAGATTTAGAGGGGGCTTCTCTGACTGCATTCCTCACGGCACTCGGCACCACCTCGTGTATGGGCAAAGGACCGTTCTAGGTGGCAGCGGTGCTGCCTAAATGAGAAATGACAAATGAAAAACTGGGCTCGTTCCGGCTCTGCCGCCTGAACGTTAGTGAAGAACCGGCTTTGCCGCTTGACCGAAGGGAAAAACCCTTGGGTGAGAGCCCCTCGTTACAAAGAAAGAGGAGCCCTAAAGGAGGGCACTGAAAAAGTCCTTCATTCATGAACATCTTCTGATTATCTAACAAAAAGCAGATTGCAAATCCGTATTTGACGGCCATATGCAATCTGCTTTTGTTTTTGCTTTTTGAGGGGCAGTAAACCCTTTGAGGTGGT
>JAFZPZ010000050.1 GCA_017552435.1 Bacteroidaceae bacterium | reverse complement strand
AAGGGCAAATGGATCAGACCACAAGACTACGCTAGTACGGACAGCCTCTTCTATGCTACCAACAGAGCGTTGGCAGATATCGGAAAGGGATTGTCTATTCAGTACTTGCATCATGTAGCTTAATTTTGATTACCTACTTATCTCTATCTCCTACATATAGTTTTTGCCCAAATCTCTTACACTAATACATTGGGCATGGATAATTGGTTGTATATCCATATGCTGCGCGAATGTATTTGTGATGTATTAGTAGTGTATTAGTGTAAAAAGAAAGGGCGAGGGGAGTATATACTGATAATGGAGCGTGGTGAAGGGTGGGATATAGCGTGGTAAAGGGTTAGATATAGCACGGTGAAGGGTAGGGTGGAGTACGGTGAAAATATCGACGGCAGATAACTCGCGTTTCCTCAGCAGATAACGACCGTTTCCTCAGCAGATAACGACCGTTTCCTCAGCAGATAATGAATATAACGACCATAACTACGGTAGCGTCTATAGCGAAACGATGGCTGAGTATTTAGGTGAATAAATAACCGTAGCCTTATTCTTCTACCAACTTCCCTGCCGACTCCAAAGCCTGCCAGACAGAGAAACGGGCTTCGGGATTCATGGCTTCCATTGCAGCAAATAGGTTGGCAACGGAGGTGCGGTTGGTGTCATGTTCGTATGGACATAGCTTGGTCACCTGCTGGTAGCCAGACAGTTGAGCATACCGGCAGATGTCAGCCTCATCGATGAGGCATAGTGGACGGATGATGCTGAGCGGCATCTTGCGCATCTGGAGCCGTGCGGGCATTGTGCCGAACCGACCTTGAAATGTCAGGTTCATCAAGGCTGTGTGTATGAGGTCATCGCGGTGGTGTCCTAGTGCTATCTTATTGCAGCCCAGCTCTTGTGCCAGATTGAACATCTGCTTGCGTCGGTTCCACGAGCAGAGAAAGCATGGTGGCTTGTGCCGTCCCTGTGCCGAGCTAAGTTTATCCTGAGCCTGTCGAAGGGAAGTATCAAAGCTCGTCGTGACCACATGCAGGGGGATTTGCAGATGGTCGCAGAACTGCTGAAGGTAGTCGGTCGATGTCTCATAGCTGATGTTCTCCATACGCACATGAACCGCCTCTACACTAAACCTCGGATGATGGATCTGCGCTCTGCGCCCCAGCAGCTCGGTAAGCAACAATGAGTCTTTGCCGCCAGAGAGACCTATCAGTACACGATCATTGTCCTCCAACAGCTTGTATGTTGCAAAAGCCTTCACGAACCGCTCGTTCAACCGCTTGAACAACATTTGCTGCTCATTGTTTCTTTTCATGCCACATCAAACTTTATGCAAAAGTACAAAACTTATGGAATACAACGACGTCATTTTTCGTTTCTTTTAATGCCACAAAGGCATTTATATTCAGGAAAAGTAGTATCTTTGTACCCGAATTTACGCTATAAACAATAGAAAGGAACCAGATAATGGCAACAGCAATAAGAGCTATTCCGACACTCTACGGTGAAACGGCAAAGTCGTTCGAGAGCGAGGCTGTGCGCACGGAGCAGAATCCGGGTACACAGGACTATCGCCGCGAGGCAAAGGTTGTTGCCAATTATCTTCGGACAAATAATACGCTGTAGCTATGGGCAAACTGATGATACTTCTCTACTTCATCCTCTCGGTGTTTCCCGCCGACGCGACAATATAGATATGTGCAAATACAAGGACACCACTTTGGGCATCAAGAAGCTCGACTTCAACGTGAAGCGCGGCGCGATGGCGGCCTACCTGACCGACGGTCGCGAAGTTATCGTGCCCGTCTCGATGTTTCCCGACATCAAGCGCCTCAGCCGCAAGGAGCGCGAGGACTGGATGATTATGGACGACCAGTATTTCTCCTTCGAGGCTCTCAGTCGCATCTATTCAGTCAAAGACCTCTTGAAAATCTAATTCCCCCTCATGCCTCCGCTCCTCTCCATATCCGCTTTTACGAGGACTGACACCACTGGCGGCAGCAGAGGGAAGACTATGCCAGAGCGAGAGAATGTAAAGAATGTTCTTGGACGAGCCAAGCGGCAAAGCCGAGCGAAGCGAGAGCAAATAATGGCTGAAACATTTGGGCCATTACAAAGAATTGATAACTCTCTCTTGCCTTAAATATATCAAAAAGGAGGGGGCGGTCGCATCGTAATTGAAAAATTTTGCTTACCTTTACCCCCGTAATCATCAAATACGACAGCATTATGAGCGAGAAACAGAAACAAGTAGAGAAGGAGCGCAAGGCCGTGCTGCAGCTGCTCCTCGAAAAGACAGGACTGAAGTACAAGGAAGTCGTCGACTTCCAACTGGGCGTGTGGATGGCTGGCCACCTTGACCTGCTCACCGCCGAGGAGAAGAAACAATTCCCACATCTGGCATTCTGACCTATGACGAAACCGGCAAAGGCGGTCAACCCCAACCACATTTTCGTTGACACCAACGTACTCATTGGCGGCTACAGCGGCGACCCGCGATTCCAGAAGGATGCGGCCTGTCTGCATTACCTGTATTCGCTGAATGGCAAGAAGCTCTATATCTCGACACTCAGCGTGGCGCAGCTTATCTCGGTTTATCAGAAGAAAAAGACCAACGATGAGATACGCCGCATCGTCCGCGAGTTACGGCATCGCTTCAACGTCATAGACTTTACAGCCCGCGACATCGACGAGGCTCTCAACGAGACCGGTGCCGACATCGAAGACAATGTGCAGTATGTGCTGGCCATGAAGCAGAAGTGCCGAATCATCGTCACCAACAACTACAAGGACTATCGCCTCTTGATGTGGATTGAGGCCACCAGTCCCGAGAAAGTGAAGATAATCACAAAATAATCCCCCTTCCCCATCATGCCTCCGCTCCTCTCCATATCCGCTTTTAGGAGGACTGACGCCACTGGCGGCAGCAGAGGGGAGGCTATGCCACCGAAGAGAGAGAGATTTATTACTGAGCGAGAGATAAAGCAGCGAGTAAGCGAGGGCAGAGCCAAACGATGGAGCAGCGAGAGCAGAAGCAAACTCGTTTGCATTCTGCCGAGTCGTGTCAGAGTTCGAGGAACTCAAATTGTTTGGGCTATGCCGAGCGGGAGCTGTTTCGGCAAAGGTCAAATAATGGGCGAAAAGCTTGTTATTTCCAATAATTTTGCTACTCTCTCTCTTATGCGCTAACCGCCAGTCATACTTTATTAGAAATCGCGGGCGACCGCGCGTTAATATACGGCTTTTCTTGGAACAAACCAAGGGAGGCCGCAGTGTTTTT
>JAFZPZ010000049.1 GCA_017552435.1 Bacteroidaceae bacterium | reverse complement strand
TGCTTTCGCTAGTATATGTCACCTTATTCAGGTGGTTATAGTGGCGGGGTTCCACCTCTTCCCATTCCGAACAGAGAAGTTAAGCCCGCCCGCGCCGATGGTACTGCACACCCGTGGGAGAGTAGGTAGCCGCCGTTTTTTAAACGAAGAAACCCTTCGAGAGAAATCTCGGAGGGTTTTCTGTTTTGGGGCAATGAGGTCAATAGGGCATATGAGGCCTATGAGACTAATGGGAGATTCTGGGTAATTTCTGCGGGACTTTACTTTTTTTCTAAAAAAAAATGCTCCGTGCTTTGTCGTTTTTGGAAATATCCTTACCTTTGCACCCGAAATAAAAGAAACACAGATGAACTGTTACACGGGGCTAGGAACATGGAGCAAAGGACAAGAGGCCGTGAGGGAGATGGATGCTGCCTGTTTATCTGTCTCAGATAAAAAGCCACTTTCGCTGTCAAATTAGCGGATGTGGCTTTTATTTTAAAAGAACAAATAGGAAATATAAGAAATAAAAAAGCATTATGAATCTGAAGAAAGTTCTCGTATTAGGTAGCGGTGCCCTGAAGATTGGTCAGGCAGGCGAGTTTGACTATTCCGGCAGCCAGGCACTCAAAGCGCTTCGCGAGGAGGGCATCTATTCGGTGCTCGTCAACCCCAACGTCGCAACCATCCAAACCAGTGAGGGCATTGCCGACAAGGTTTATTTCCTGCCCATAACACCGTATTTCATAGAGGAAATCATCAAGAAGGAACGACCCGACGGCATCATGTTGGCATGGGGTGGACAGACGGGTTTGAACGTCGGCACAGCACTCTATCAGAACGGCGTGCTCGAAAAGTATGGTGTCCGTGTGCTCGGTACCAGTGTGGAAGCTATTATGAATACAGAGGACCGCGACCTCTTTGTCAAAGAGCTAGGTAAGGTAAACCTGAAGGTTCCTACGAGCCAAGCCTGCGAGACTTTAGAGGATGCCATCGCCACCGCACGTCGCATTGGTTATCCCATCATGATTCGCTCTGCATACGCATTGGGCGGTTTGGGCAGCGGTGTCTGTCCCGATGAGAAGACTTTCAAGGAAATTGCAGAGAGTGCTTTCACCTTCGCGCCCCAGGTGCTTGTGGAGGAGAGTTTGAAAGGTTGGAAGGAAATAGAGTTCGAGTGCATCCGCGATGCCAACGATCATTGCTTCACCGTCGCTTCGATGGAGAACTTCGACCCCCTCGGCATTCATACTGGCGAGAGCATCGTAGTTGCTCCCACCTGTTCATTAAAGGACGAACAGGTGAAGATGTTGCAGGAACTTACTATTAAATGTGTACGGCACCTGAACATTGTGGGCGAATGCAACATTCAATTTGCCTTCAATGCTGAGACGAACGACTACAGAATCATTGAAATCAATGCCCGTCTATCACGCTCCTCTGCTCTTGCCAGCAAGGCGACAGGCTATCCTCTTGCTTTCGTTGCTGCAAAAATTGCTCTTGGCTATACCTTGGACCAGATCGGCGAGATGGGCACTACAAACAGCGCCTATGTGGCTCCTTCACTTGACTACCTCATCTGCAAAATACCTCGCTGGGACCTAACGAAATTCATTGGTGTGAGTCGCAAGATTGGTTCTAGCATGAAGTCGGTCGGCGAAATCATGAGTATCGGTCGCTCGTTCGAGGAGATACTGCAGAAGGGTCTGCGTATGATAGGCCAGGGTATGCATGGCTTTGTGTGCAACGACCATGTGAAATTCGACAATCTGGACGAGGAACTGGCCAATCCTACTGACCTGCGCATATTTGCACTGGCTCAAGCTCTTGAAGAGGGTTATACCGTAGAGCGCATTGAAGAACTGACGAAGATAGATCCATGGTTCATCGAACGCATGAAGAATATTGTCGATTTCGAACACAAGTTACAGACCTATAATGCCATCGAAGATGTTCCTACCGATGTTCTGAGTCAGGCAAAAACGCTCGGCTTCAGTGACTTCCAGATAGCCCGCTGCGTTCTCAACGCTCACAGCGGCAATATGGAAAAAGAGAACTTGGCTGTTCGCTCATATCGTAAGAAGCTTGGTATCCTGCCCGCAGTGAAGCGCATTCCGACAGTTGCCAGCGAACATCCCGACCTGACAAACTACCTATACATGACCTACGCCGTAGAAGGACACGACGTCAACTACTACAAGAACGAGAAGTCGGTCATTGTGCTCGGAAGCGGTGCCTACCGTATCGGATCGAGTGTAGAGTTCGACTGGTGCTCGGTCAATGCCATCCAGACAGCCCGCAAACTCGGGTACAAGAGCATAATGATCAACTATAATCCAGAGACCGTTTCTACGGACTATGATATGTGCGACCGTCTGTACTTCGACGAACTTTCGTTTGAACGTGTGCTGGACGTTATCGACCTAGAGTCGCCCCGCGGTGTGATTGTCTCTACCGGCGGACAGATTCCCAACAACCTGGCAATGAAACTTTACCGCCAGAGTGTGCCCATCCTCGGCACTTCGCCCGTGAGCATCGACCGTGCAGAAAATCGCGGAAAGTTCTCTGCCATGCTCGACAAGCTTGGCATTGACCAACCCCGTTGGAGCGCATTGACAAGCATGGAAGATGTCAAGAAGTTCATAGAGGAAGTGGGCTATCCCGTGCTGGTACGTCCCTCGTACGTCCTCTCTGGTGCAGCGATGAATGTCTGCTATACTGACGAAGAACTGGAGCGCTTCCTGCAGATGGCCAGCGAAGTCAGCAAGGAATATCCCGTGGTTGTTAGCAAGTTTATGACAGAGACAAACGAAGTGGAATTCGATGCAGTAGCTCAGAACGGTGAGATTGTAGAGTATGCCATTTCAGAACACGTCGAGTTTGCCGGTGTCCACTCTGGCGATGCTACTATGGTATTCCCCGCCCAGCAACTCAGCTTTGCTACAGCCCGCCAAATCAAGAAGATGAGCCGTGCCATCGCAAAAGAGTTGAACATCAGCGGTCCCTTCAACATTCAGTATTTGGCAAAAGGCAGGGATGTAAAGGTTATCGAGTGCAATTTACGCGCCAGTCGTTCCTTCCCATTTGTCAGCAAGGTTCTCAAGCGCAACTTTATCGAGACGGCAACACGCATCATGCTCGATGCCCCCTACACGAAGCCGGATAAGAGTGCTTTCGACATCGACCACATAGGCGTCAAGGCCAGTCAGTTCTCATTTGCACGTCTGCAGAATGCCGACCCGATTCTGGGTGTTGATATGAGTTCAACGGGTGAAGTGGGTTGTCTCGGCGATAGTTTCGAAGAGGCCCTACTGAACAGCATGATTGCCACAGGTTACAAAGTGCCCAGCAAAGAAAAGGGTGTCATGATAAGCAGTGGCGGAACAAAAGAGAAAGTCGCCATGCTCGATGGAGCCCGCATGCTGACACAGGCCGGATACACCATCTATGCAAGCGAGGGAACAGCCAAGTTCCTAAATGAGAATGGAGCCAAGGCCATCGCAGTAAGCTGGCCAGACGAAGACAAACCAGGTATGGATAATGTGATGAAGATGATTGCCGAGCATCGTTTCGATCTAGTGGTTAACATTCCCAAAAACCGCACCAGTCGCGAGTTGACCAATGGTTATAAGATTCGTCGTGGGGCCATCGACCACAACATTCCCCTCATCACCAATGCCCGCTTAGCAAGTGCCTTCATTGAGGCTTTCTGCACATTATCAATTGAAGACCTTAGTATAAAGAGCTGGAACGAGTATTAGTAACTTCACTAAAAACAGACGTTAACTCACGCCCTATTACCTCAGGAGAAGCCATCTGCCGAACAGCCTCCGACAAAGCCTTGCCGTCTGGCAGAGGATGGCCAATAACTTCTCTCATGGCATCAGCCAACGCATCGGCATCACCAACGGAAACGATGGTGGTGCCTTTTATTCGTTGACTACGGGGAACGACCTCTGTAGAAATGACAGGAATGCCCGTTGACATCGCCTCCAACAGCACCAACGGCTGTACCTCACTGCGACTGGCCAGAACCAGAGCGTCCGACTGGTAGAGTATATCACGAACCATCTGCTTGTCAACCTTGCCGTATGTCTTGACGCCTTTTAACTGCAGACGTTCTATTTCATGTCTGCACTGACAAGAATCAGTAAACTGTCCCGCAATAAGCAATTGAATACCCAGTGCTTCATCCTGCAACTTCCGATAAGCATCAAACAGGACATCGTAACCTTTGAGGAAAGAATAGTTTGCCAAGCAGCAAAACCGGAAGGGACGTCCCTCATGAGGCTGGCGCAATTGATAATGGAAGAAGTCTGTATCAATAGTATTTGAGAGATATTGCCAATTGTAATCCCTCCCATAATAGCGGGCTGTATCATTCGCCAATTCCTCGGAGACATGAATCACCCTACCCGACTGTTCGTATGCTTGTTTCAGTAAAGGTACCTGCCAAGCATGGCCCGGAGACTTTTCAAACTCCTCTTCCAAAAGCATCCTCGAAAGGTGTTCTGTGATGACATAAGGAATCTGATATTCGTCGCTTATCAGCATCGCCGCATAGCCAGCCCACTTTGCGCAATGGGCATGTAAGATGTCCGGACGACCATACTTCTCGACATATTCCCGGAACATAGAACGCACGATTGCCACCCATCGCTCGGCATTGTATCTGACCACTCTGGGCAGTCCGCGCTGATATGATTGAATAACCGTTACGTCATCTATCGTGTGCTCAAAACGCTTATAAGGTAGGCTGAGATAGTCCTTCAAGCCTATCGTCAGCCCCATCTGCACATTGCTTAATATCCGAACCTCATGGCCCTGCAAAACCAAGGCTTTGGCCTGATCCAGACAGAACAAACCACCATAGGGAGGGAAAAATGATGGGATCTCCAGTATATGCATGACTATTCAATCAACACGTTCTAGTAATTTCTTTATAGTTGAATCTCGCTGCCAGGCGGGGTCGGGATAAGTGGCGGCAGGTGTGTATTGCAGGTCGAGCTCAGGTATCTCAGGCAGGCTGTCATCTTCGGGGCGGTAAGGAATCTCATTTGGATGATATGGCGTTATCTCCACCATCATGAAGCCAGATCTGATAATATCCAGTTCGCGCGCTGCAGCGCGGCTCAAGTCAATGATAAAACGTTTGGAATAGGGACCACGGTCTGTGACGCGGACAATGACAGTGCGGTCGTTGAGTGGATTGCGCACCTTAAGCAATGTCCCGAATGGAAATTTCAAGTGAGCGCACGTCATGCTGTCCCGATGATAAAGCTGACCATTTGCCATCCGACGGCCATGAAATCTGTCAGCATAATAGGATGCATTACCCATGAAGGTCCCATTGGTAGTGGAAGGTGGCAAGACGCAAGAAGCCTGAATCGTTGATGCGAACAATAATAGCAAAAACAGTATTTTCATAGGTGTTTAATATGTATTTCTGCCCAATTCGGCTGCAAGTTACCTGTTTCTTTACAATAAATACCATAATAAGGTGTTTTTTTTTCCGCAAGGGACGCCTGTCTGTCTTTTTTTTAGTATTTTTGCATGAAAAACTATGTAAAGAAAAATGAAAAGAACGACTTTTCTGCTTATAACCTGTTCTTTGTGCTTGGGATTAACGACTTCATGTATTTCAAACAGGAAGATGATATATTTGCAGGGTGCCGCTCAGGCATATGCTGAACCTCAAGACATTCAGGAATACCTCGATTTACGAGTACAAACTGACGACCAGCTTGCCATATCAGTTGCAAGTAAGGATGCCGAGTTACTCGCCCGCTTCAACAATAACACGCTCATTGGTGGCGGTAACAACTCACAGACTGGAACCAACACTGTTAATGTTTCCTCAGGTGTCTCCTACTTCAGGGTGAACAAGGATGGAAACATAGAATTCCCTATTTTCGGCACGCTTCATGTCGGTGGCATGACAACGGACGAAATTTCGTCAATGATACAGAAGCGTATGATTGGCGAGGGCTACATCAATGATGCCATTGTCAATACCAAGATAATGAGTTTCAAGGTGACAGTAATGGGCGATGTCAAGAATCCAGGTACACAAACTTATCAGGGAGAACGTCTTACCATATTGGAAGCACTTGGCAAGGCAGGCGACCTCAATAACAGTGCATACCGTGACAACGTCCTTGTCATTCGCGAGGAGAACGGCAAGCGTAAAACATACGAAGTTAATCTGCTCGACAATCAGGCCGTATTTAATTCGCCAGCCTATTATCTGCAGCAAAATGATGTCATCTATGTACAACCAAACAAGAGCCAACGTGTAAAAGGCAGTACAAGCTATACTTGGCTCACCGTCGGCAGCACTGTTGTCGGCATGGTTGTCAGCATTGTTTCTCTTGTTGTTGCACTCAAAAAGTAAAAGTATTCATGGAAGTTAATAATAATACTGCAATCCGTAGCCGTCAGCGCAAGAATACAGGCATTGAAGAGCCCATCACCTTGCGCGATATCTTTGATACGTTTTTAGATAATTGGATATGGTTTGTCATTTCTATAATTATATGGTTGGCAGCGGCTAGACTCTACCTCGCCACGAAGTCCAATATCTATCAACGACAAGCCGTAATGCTCGTCAAGGACGACAATGGCGCCAGTGGTGGCAGACGTTCTAACATTAGCACTGATGCCTTGATGCAACTGAATGGCGTGCTTGCCGGGTCAAGTGTGAAGAACGAGGTCTATATTTTGCATTCTTTTCAACTTGCTCAGGAAGTTGCCAAGGTGCTTCAGCTTGACGTCATGTACAGCATACGTTCCGGCTTGCGCAATGTGTCGCTTTACAAGAATCGTCCGTTTTCCGTTGACTTCATGACGGAGTTTAGTGCGCCGGCTAGTTTAATGCTTACCATCGATAGCGAGCGGGGCGGCACAATCACCAATGTCAAGTTCGGCGATCCGATAGAAAAATCTGATTTTACAACAACTGTTGAATGGGGAAAGGTCACGAAGACACCATTTGGTGATTTTGTAGTAACTCCAATCGAGGGACAGCTTGAACCTTTTATGGGTTTGACTATACGTGTGCAACGTATCAGTGTAGAAGATGCTGCTATTATCCTTTACAATAAAGTTACAAGTAGCGAGATAGACAAGGAAAGCACTTTGGTGCGTATTACATGTACGGACACAAGTATCAAACGGGCCGACGACATCCTGAACGGCTTGCTTGATGCCTACAAGCGCAGCATCATCGATGACAAGAACCAGATTGCGAAAAGTACAGCAGATTTCATAGAAGACCGAATCGCCTTAATTCATTCGGAACTGAGTGAAGTGGAAGGCAAGATTGCCGATTTCAAGCAAAACAGCGGTATGGTGGATTTCAAAGCCAGCAGCGAAGCATACATTGCACAGAGCAACACTGCCCGCCAACGTACCATACAGGCTGAGACACAATACGCGATGATTGAATATCTTGTGGACTATCTGACCCAGAACAGTACTGGCAACAACCTCATCCCCACTATGGGCGGTATCAATGATGCAGGCATCGCATCACAAATAGTGAACTACAACCAACTGATGCTGACGCGCAACCGCTTGGCAGAGAACACTTCAGAGACCAGTCCCACCATTCAGGATATGGACCGCAATCTTTCCCAAATGCGTACTGCCGTACTTGCTTCGCTCAAGGGCTACAGTGCAAGTCTCAAGCTCCAGGTTAATAAAGCAAAAGCAGAAGAAGCCGGGCTGATGGGCAACTTGCAGGCGATGCCCAAGAAAGAGAAACAGGTCATTGACATCGCGCGTGAGCAAACCATTAAGGATGCACTTTATACCTTTTTGCTCAACAAGCGCGAGGAGACTGCTTTGCAACTTGCCATTACAGAGGCAAACATCCGTATTGTGGAACAGCCCTTTGGCAGCAGATCGCCTATAGCGCCCCGTACCAAGGTCATCACGCTCATAGCCCTGATTTTGGGTATCCTCGTTCCCCTACTCTTTTTCCAAATGAGGAAGATACTTGACACTACGGTACGTGGTCGCAAGGACATAGAAAAGTTCACTACCATTCCCATCCTTGGAGAAGTGCCTCATAGTCAGACTGGTATCCGTGACTCCGAGATAGTTGTCGATGGGGACAAGGACGACATCCTGGCAGAAGCATTCCGGCTGATACGCTTCAACATGCCGTTCATCAACAAAGATGCACGTGTCATCATGCTCACCAGCACTATGCCGGGCGAAGGCAAGACATTCATCAGTGGAAACTTCGCCGCCGCACTGGGCTTAACCGGCAAGAAAGTCGTGCTTATCGACGCCGATATCCGAAAACGTACCAGAAGCCGCCTCTCCTCCATGGAAGGCAAATATGGACTTACCTCCTATCTTTCAGGAGCTATTGACGATGTATCCCGTCTGGTGGTTACGAAGAACAAAGAGTATAACCTGGACATCTTACCAGCAGGCGCTATGGCACCTAACCCCACTGAATTGCTGATGAGTGACCGTCTGGAACAGTGTGTCGAGGAACTCAAGAAACTTTATGACTATGTAATCATCGACAATGTCCCTGCACAGGTCGTTGCGGATGCCGGAATCGTCAACCGCGTGGCCGACCTTACCATCTACGTTCTGCGCGAAACGAAAGTTGACCGTCGATATCTGCCAGAATTAGAACGTCTGCATCAGGAGAAGAAGTTCAACCATCTCTGTATCATTATTAACGACAGCCGCAGCAGGAACAACAGGTATGGTTACGGCTATGGATACGGCACCAAGGAAGAGAAAAAGAGCCTTTGGAGCAAACTCTTCCGCCGCAAGAAATAAAAGGAATAAGTAGTCTCCTAAACAATATGCCCCCCGAAAGACCTTTCCCGGACTTTCGGGGGCAACTTGTCTCAAAAGACAACTAAAACAATCATTTCATTGAAGCTAATAATTAACTTGATTGGTCCGTACCAATTCACTGAGTGTCGCGCACCGATACTATGGTTGGTCAGCACCGTTACATCGATTGGTCAGTACTAATCTCTAATTGGTAAGTACCAATGATCTGATTGGTAGGTACCAATGCGGTTGGCTGCGATTAGGGGGTAAGGAAGAGGGATGCACCTTCGGCACATCCCTCTTCCTATTATGTTATAAAGTGTATTTTACCAGATATCTTCCGGCTTTTCTGGGTTGTCATAAACTTCCTTAGCGCAGTACTCCAGATAGTCCATGTAGAAAAAGCGCGTATCGTCATCCATAACAGTCTTGAACCTGATATAGTACGTCTCGTCGGGATCCATCGTCGCACGGAAGAGGATGCGACGCAGGCAGATGTTAGATGCTCGCATCATGCTAGAAGCACCAGGAGCACCTGCACAATACTGGTTGCATCCTTTCATGAAGCCAAAGTTACGCATGCGCTTGTCAACTTCCGCATTGTAATCATCGTCGTTGGTGTCAGGGTATGCAGCATCACCGGCACCAATAACACTAGTCACATTACCATTAGGGGTATGCAGGGTGTTGTCGCCTGCTTGTCGCAGATCCAATGGAATACCCATTGCTGCGAGTTTTTCCTTGTTGCTGCCCCAATAGAATTGTACCATGCCACGCATGACACCTCCACACTGTATGGCATAACGCAGTTCGTATGTTCCTCGACGTGGTACAGGTGGCAGACGCATTGTGCAGTCCGTGAGTCCGCGTATGCTCAATTCGTCACCCTGCATATTTTGCCAGCCATTACCTCTTCCTGTCCAATAGTTGAACCTCGTATCTTTTGAGATGTCCACGTCCTCGAGGTACTTGTACTCATCTTCATGAGGGATATAGACATTCTTGTGCTTCTCGTCGGTGATTTCGTTGCCACGTATGTCATTGTTCATAAATTCGGGCCACATGCTTGGCACGCTCCAACGGATACGTTGCTTCTGCAGGTTATCACGCGTATTGTCGCTATACCACAGCAGTTTGTCAATGGGGTAGATGATGCCGTTACGAATGTTGTTCACTCCTTCCAGATTGGGCTGGCCTACTTTAATGCCTTCTTTATCAAGGTCGCATGACAGCTCGTGATAGGAGCCTCGGCGTTCATTGTCAAGATTTGGGAAACGATTGAGGCATACACCATTGGATTCTGCGCTTTCGAAAATCTTCAGCAGGCGGCGCTTCCCCATTGTTGTATAGAACTCCATGACAGGTACAGTAGGCGCCTTCTTACTGAGACTGTAACTCCTTTCGTTGTAGTGAAAGACGAGCTTGTCTGGAGACAACCGTTCCGGCAGAAGATGATAGGTGATGAACTGATAAAGCAGATTATCCTCCGACTTGTAATTGTTGTCGCGTTTTGCCTCGGGATATACGCCTTCTCCATCAAGGTACTCCATCACATCCTCCAATGTGATGTCTTTTATTTCCTTTCCTATGGCTTGTGTCCAGAACTCGTCGGTCTCGGCAAAGAATGTAAAGCCATAGTAGCGATGCTCGGGTGTATGGAAGGTTGCAGTTTCACCTTTAGTTTCTTCGTTCTTCTTTGGTATCTTATTGCTTTGGAAAAGTTCCTCGTAAGCATCATCGCGGTTCTTGGAGAGTTCTTCAAACAATCCGCAGGCCTGCACCATCTTGGCAGCTACGACAAAATTACTATTTTCGTCCAAGATGTATTGCTTCAGTAACCAGTCCATTGTGTTGTTGCTGGGCGAAATGACGCTGTGCATGGAATGGATAACGCCATTTATACAAAGTATGTCGCGGTTTTTCTCATCGATGACGCAATCATTGATAAGGATGCTGTCGGGGATATCGGTATATTGTACGGTGAGCTTTCGGTCGAACATATTAGGCAGGGGAATCTCGACGCTGTTGGATGTGGCAGTAGATTGGGGCAATGAGGTTATCTCATAAGGACTGTAGTCGTCGCCGCTATCTATAATGCTGTTGTAAACGATGACTTGTCGAATGGAGTCAAGTTTGCGCTCGCTGGGGAATGCATCCCAATTAGCTTCAGAGATGAGACCTTGCTTGACAAGTGAGTCAAGGTACTCCTGAATAGCATCATTTGTAGGAGCGAAGATAGTGTAGTGGCCACGAGCCGAGAGCAGTTGGCGGACAGTGGTCTCACTAATGGTGCTGACCGATACTTCATCTAGCAGACGGAAGTATTCGCTATACTGGTCGTGCTTCGCCAGATAACTGGTTATTGTCTCTTCTGTGAACACATAGCGTGACGAGGTGTCGATTTGTTCTGTGCATCCAGTTGCAACCAATGCAACAATGGAAAATGCGTATAAAAGGCCTTTTTTCATATTGAACGATTAAGGCAGGTTAATGATTTGTTAATATAATGTTAGTTAATTTGTGCAAATATACAATTTTTTTACATATCGGACAAAAGAAGAACAGCATTTTTTCTATAAAAAAGTGCATTTTTTCTTACTTCCCCCTACTTTTAGCGTTGTTGTCTATTACGACCGGCATCAATTCTAAGGAAAATAAACAAAAGAATGGTGAAGCCCCAAAGCGAAGAACCACCATAGCTAAAAAACGGTAGCGGAATACCTATAACCGGTGTCACTCCAAGCACCATGCCAATATTGATAAAGACATGAAAGAGGAAGATACTCAATACACAATACCCATATACTCTCCCGAATGTATAAGACTGTCTCTCTGCCAAATGCAGGATTCTCAGAATAAGCGACAGAAAAAGCAGAAGCACAACGGCGCAGCCTATAAATCCTTCTTCTTCGCCAACAGTACAGAAGATAAAATCTGTATCCTGTTCCGGCACGTATTTCAATTTCGTCTGTGTTCCGTTAAGAAAGCCCTTACCTTCAAGTCCGCCCGAACCGATGGCTATCTTGGCTTGTATAACATTATAACCAACGCCACGAGGATCGTCTTCCAATCCGAGCAATACATGTATGCGAGTTCGCTGATAGGGCTCCAACACCTTATCCAACACGAAGTGGGTAGAATAAAAGAAACCCACACTGCCCAAAGCGAAGAGTGCAATAAGGCAATATGGAAGCACACGGTCACGAAGTGACAGATAGAATAGATAGATTGCTAGGGCTCCACAGGCAAAAGCCATTGCCCAAACTGCATTAAAAGGATAAATAAAACGTGCAAAGAGAATAGCTGCGGCATCAATAGCCAGCATATATAGCAGGACACGTCGGCTAAGGATTTTTGCTCCTTGCCCATAAATTCGAATTAAGCCAACTGTGAAGAGTTGTATGAGCAGCATGACAATTCCTGAGCCAAGGCTTATCTCTTCTACTCCCCACAGGGGATTGTCAGCATAGCGTACAGCAACCACAAAATAGACTACTGCCGAGATAGCTGTGAAAAGAATACTACCGGGCATCCCTTCACGATAAAGCATCAGGAAAAACGCGCTATAAACCAAAGCACTACCTGTCTCCTTTTGCATGACAATCAACCCCATCGGAACGACTATCAATATAACGCAAATAATAAAGTCACGCCAATTCCTGACATCAAAGCCATATGTACTCATCACCTTGGCCAAGCAGAGTGAGACACCGAACTTCGCAAATTCTGCAGGCTGAATGCTGAAACTGCCTATTTTTATCCATGACATGGACCCTTTGATATCATGTGCCAGAAAAGGGGTAACAAAAAGCAAGCCGAGAAAACATATATATATAATGTATGATAACGACTCTATGAGCCGATCATCAGCCATAAGAATAAGCAAAGCAAGTAGCAACGAGCTAGCTATCCAGATAATCTGCATTCCGCTACGAGTAGAAAAGTCAAGAATGCTGCCCGCCTGGTCATAATCATAACAAGCGCCACAGACACTCATCCATCCCAATGCCAACAACACTAGGTATATGAAGATGGTAAGCCAGTCGATTGACTTCCACAGCGATGGTGCCTTCTTGTTCTTTATTTTAGCGCTCATAGTGATTCTTCATTATTCATCGAGTCTTGTAACATTGTCCATCGTATATAGATGCTTGTTTTCAAACTCTGTGGCACGTATCTGACTTGCTTCTGATAGCTTGCCGTTAATATATTGCTCCATCATAAGTGCACCTATCGGGACACCGTAGGTTGCTCCCCATGTGCCGTTCTCCACATAAACGCAGATAGCAATTTTCGGGTTCTCGCGTGGAGCGAAACCCATAAAAACGCTATGATCTTGGCCATGTGGATTTTGAGCCGTTCCCGTTTTTCCGCAGACCTCATAAAAAGATGTATTGGCAACGCGACAAGTCCCTCCAAGCACCGCCTGGCGCATACCTGCCACTACTGTCTCGTAATGCTCCCTTCTGACTCGGGTATAATGTTTTTGGGTGTATAGGGTGTCAAGAGGCATGCCTTGCACTTCCTTAACAACATGTGGAATGATGTAATAGCCCCGGTTCGCAATTGTGGCGCCGAGATTGGCAATCTGCAAGGGAGTTAGGTTGACTTCTCCCTGCCCAATACTGATGCTGATGACAGTCAAGCCGCTCCAACTGCCACGATATGCTCTGTCATAGAAAGGTGCATTGGGAATCATGCCACGCTTCTCACCCGGCAGATCAATGCCGAGCTTATATCCGAATCCCATGCTGACCATATAATCCTTCCAGGTGGTCATCGCGTCCCCAACAGTTGGATACTTCTTTCTGTTACCAAACATATGAAATAGTCCCCAACAGAAATAACCATTGCAAGAAGTTGCGATAGCAGGGATGAGTGGCAACGGCGACCCGTGTTTGTGACAGCCGACCGTGAGTCCTTTGAAATGGAACCCGTGACTGCACGGGAAAGCGGTGGAGGGAGTAATGATGCCTTCCTGCAGGAACGTGAGTGCCTGACTTGTCTTAAAAGTTGAGCCAGGTGGGTATTGTCCCATTATGGCACGATTAAGGAGCGGTTTGTAAGGATCCTGAGCTAACTGTTTTTGGCTCTTCCCTCGCTGTCGGCCTATCATTATGCGAGGATCGTAAGTGGGGCTAGACACCATACACAGGACTTCGCCCGTACTTGGTTCGATGGCTACGATACTGCCAAGTTTGCCCTTCATCAGGCGCTCGCCAAGGGCTTGCAATTCAATATCGATGCTCATCTTCAGGTTACGTCCGGGGATAGGCGCCATGTCGAACTTGCCATTCTGGTAACGTCCTTTGATACGCCCACGAGCGTCACGAAGCAGAATCTCCATACCTTTCTTTCCGCGTAACACCGTTTCGTACGATCGTTCCACACCGAGTTTGCCTATATAGTCGCCGCTGCGATAGTAGTCATCTGCTTCTATGTCCTCTGGCCCGACTTCACCGACATCACCAAGCAGATGAGCTGCATTCGAATAATTATACTGGCGGATGCTACGCTTCTGAATGTAGAAGCCCGGAAAACGGAAGAGCTTCTCCTGGAACCGGCTGAACTCCTCTGTGGAAAGCTGGCTCATAAAGAGCTGTTGTGTGTGACGGCTGTAGCCGGGATTGCGCCGGGGATCTTTGATTTCCTCCATGCGACGTTCGTACCAATCTCGTGTAATGCCGAGACTTTCGCAAAGGTCAAGCGTATCGACGCCAATTTGCTCTGTCATGATGACCATGACATCGTAAGCAGGTTGGTTATAGACGAGCAGTTTTCCATTGCGGTCGGAGATGGCTCCACGAGCAGGATATTGTATACGCTTGAGGAAAGCGTTGCTGTCGGCGCTTATCTTGAAGTCCTCACTAAGCAGTTGCAAGGTGAAGAGGCGAATCAGATAGACAATGATGATGACTACCGCAGCACCGCCAATCACGTATTTGCGCTTCTCAAGCTCGTAATTTCCGTCCATAGTGCCATTACTTTTGGGGGTTGCGGACGCGCTCAACCAGAAGGATCAGTACCAAAGAAGCAATATAGCTCACGCTCATACTAATGGCAACGTCTGTGAGGAGGAAATAGGAGAAGCCCTCAAGGGCGAAATAGATGACATGATGAAGGAGAAGTAGCAAAAGGATGAACTGCAGGTAGTTCCAGCGTCCCATAGCAGAGAAGGAGGGATGAAGCTGCTCGTCAGCGTCGCGTGGAGCCATAAGTTCCAGCAGAGGCGGCTGAACGAATGCGATGAAGGTCAGAGCGGCGCTGCTAATGCCAGAAGTACCAGCAAAGATGTCTGCCACGAATCCAATGCCAAAGCCCCAAAGCAAAGCTTCTATTCGCGATGTCCCCAGAGGTAGGGTGATGATAATAAGTGGGCACAACAAAGGCGCTCCGTATCCCCAAGGATGTACCTTGTCCAAGATAAGTACCTGCACCAAAAGCAGTAACAGCGACCATGCCAAGCGTTTTAGTATAGAGACAATCATTGTGCCATGAGAGAGTCAAGCTCTGCTTTGTTAGGGTTATTTATTACATTTACATGCCTAAGATTGGCCAAATCGGTACTCAGCAGGATTTCCAGCTCGTATGCCAGACCGTCACTACTATTCTTTATTTCCGCCACCTTGCCGAGGAAGATGCCGGCGGGAAAGACGTTGCTGAAACCGCTTGTCTCGATGACGTCACCCTTCTTGATATGTGCGTGTCGCGGCACATCATCCATATATGCCCGCAAAGGGTTGCCGCCTTTCCATTTCAGGTAGCCGAAGTACTCCGTTCCTCTCAGCCGACAGCTGATACTGCTATGGCTGTTGAGAATGGACATGACGAGGGCATGATGGGGAGTAACTCCACTGATGATACCCACTACGCCTGTCCCGCTGACCACGCCCATCTCTGGCTGAACGCCATCTTCACTACCAACATCAATGACTAGCATATTGTCCCGCTTACGAACACTGTTGTCCACGATGCGGGCAGAAATGAGTTGAGAGTTGAGAGCTGAGAGTTCTTCCCTTCGGTCAGGCGCAGGCGGAAGAGTGCCGAGAGTTAAGGTGTCGGAGTTGGTCTGGGCCAGTTCATGGCGCAGAACATCAAGGTTGTGCTGCAGGATGATGTTCCGACGGACGAGGGCAGCATTTTCTGCGGGCATCCTCAGGTATGACAGGACCTCTGCTTCCCATTCATGCACTATACCGGCAACCGTGTTGGCCTGGGTAAACCAGATGCTGCCCTGATAATGATTGTACTGGAAAAGCAGGAATCCACTGAGCGCTTCCAAAAAGAGGAAAAGAACCCAGTGGACATAGGCTGTTATGCGCTCGATAAAATCGTGCACGATTACATCAGAAAGGCGAAATTATTGATGTTCTTTAATGCCACCCCGGTACCCTTGGCAACGCTATGCAAAGGATCTTCGGCCACATGAAACTCAATGTTGATTTTTTCTGTCAGACGTCTGGCCAAGCCCCGGAGCAAGGCGCCGCCACCAGTAAGCCAGATGCCATTCTTCACAATATCGGCATAGAGTTCAGGCGGAGTTTCTTCGAGTGCGCTCAATACGGCAGCTTCTATCTTGGCGATGGTCTTCTCCAGACAATGTGCAATCTCCTGGTAGCATACGGGGACTTCCATCGGAAGGGCTGTGATGCGGTTAGGACCGTGCACAACATAATCTTCAGGAGCATCTTCGCCCAGATCGGTCATTGCGGCTCCAACGTGTATCTTTATGCGTTCGGCCATACGTTCGCTGACCTTGACATTGTGCTGGCGGCTCATATACTCCTGAATATCGGAGGTCAGTTCATCACCAGCAACACGCAGGCTCTTGTCTGCCACAATACCGCCAAGCGAGATAACGGCAATCTCGGTACTACCGCCGCCGATATCAACAATCATATTACCCTCTGGAGCAAGGACATCCAGACCGATGCCGATAGCTGCTGCCATCGGTTCGAAGATAAGATAGACCTCGCGGCCTCCTGCATGTTCGGCACTGTCGCGAACGGCACGAAGTTCAACTTCCGTACTGCCGCTGGGAACGCCGATGACCATCTTCAGCGAGGGCGAGAAGAGACGGTTGCCAGAGTGTACCATTTTGATTAGACCACGCATCATCTGTTCGCAGGCATTGAAGTCGGCAATAACGCCGTCGCGAAGGGGACGGATGGTACGGATGTCCGGATTGGTCTTTTCGTACATCATCTTTGCCTTGTCGCCTACAGCAATCATGCGCTCGGTACGGCGGTCAAGTGCAACCACGCTTGGCTCGTCAACAACAATCTTGCCATCACAGATGATGATTGTATTGGCCGTGCCCAGGTCCATTGCTATTTCTTTGTTAAGGGAAAACCAGTTCACAATTTGACAATTTTACAATTTGACGATTTACTATTTACGATTTTATTTATTGGCTGAAAACCAATCGTGTATTGCCGTGTCGTAGTGGCTGCTAACACCGAAGGCTTGTGTGGCGAACCACTTACGGTCGGCCAGCTCGCTCTGCGCTCCCTGCTTCTTCAGCAAATCAAGCAGAGGTTTGTATTCTGCCTTGGAGGGTACGATGATGACGTCGCGGAAGTTCTTGGCCGCTGCACGAATAAGGCTAATGCCGCCAATGTCGATTTTCTCGATGATGTCTGCCTCGCTTGCACCTGCTGCCACAGTATCCTCGAAGGGATAGAGGTCCACGATAACGAGGTCGATAGCCGGGATATCGTACTGTTGCATCTGTTGCTGATCGCCTTCGTTCTCACGACGGCCCAGGATACCGCCAAAGACTTTCGGATGCAAAGTCTTCACACGTCCACCCAGGATACTGGGGTAGGTAGTAACATCCTCTACCTTCTTGCAGGGGATGCCGAGACTTTCGATGAATGACTGAGTACCGCCAGTGGAGAGCAGTTCCACACCTTCTGCATTCAGGGTTCGCAGTATTTCCTCCAGTCCGTCCTTATGAAAGACGGACACCAGTGCACGCTTTATTTTTCTTGTTTCTGCCATATTTAGTTTAATTTTTAGGATTCAAAATTAATGTATGAAGGACGAAGCACCGCCGTTCCCACTTCATTAGCGCCGCAAAGATACAACATTTTTACATATCATGCGTTATGTTTCCCTAACTTTTTCTAGAAAAAGTCAGAAATTCTTTTTTGAGAAAGAACGGCCTTCGTATTTTCATCAAAGCCAGCCTTCTTGGCGATACCAACAGATACTGGCTTCCACGCCCTGTTCCAGAGACCATTGGGGGGCATAGCCGAAGTCATCGATGGCAGGCTGGATGTCACATTGCCAATTGCGCTGTGAAAGGATGTGGAACTTGTCGTTGTTGAGTGCATTCATCTTGCCGGTTAGGTGACTTATTCTCTCGCTCACCCAGCAGACAACTCTCAACAGACATAGCGGCAATTTCATGTGCAGCACCCATGGATTACCAAGATACTGTTGCACGAGGTCACTGTAACGGCGGCTATTATATATCTCGCCATCACTCAGGAAGTAGGCTTTTCCCTCTGCTTTCGGAGCAGTCATACTCTTGAAAACGGCCTGCACAACATCGTTCACATAAACGAAGGTTATTTCCTGGGGAGTGAGACCTGCCCCAATGTCAACATGCTGCTTGATGCTCTGAGCCATAAGGAAGTAATCACGCTCGCGAGGTCCATAGACACCTGTCGGACGCAGGATGGTATAGGAGAAGTCCTGCTGTTCCTTGAGGTAGTGCTCGGCTGCGAGTTTGCTTTCTCCGTAGGCAGTATTGGGTTTCGGATCGTCAGAAAGAAGGATTGGGGAATAAATCCAGGGATTGTCGGCTGTGGGACGACGGACGGGCTTCTCGCGAATGGCTCCGAAGATGCTCAGGCTACTCAGGAAGACGAATCGGCGAGGCACCATCTCTGTCTCGCGAAGAGCATCGATGAAGTTCTTGGTACCCTCTGAGTTGGTGCGGAAGAAGTCCTCGCGATGCAGGCACTTAGTGGCACCTGCGGCATGGACTACATAATTCCATCCTTTTCCGCCCATCTCTGCCTTGTAGGTTAGTAGCTCGGAACGGAGTTTCTCGGGATGATGCATGTCGAGTTGTGCAAAGTGTATACGTTTGTCTTGCAGGTATTTGCGGCTGCTTGTACCACGTACACCAGCCCAAACATCAAAGCCCTGATTCAAGGCCTCCTCTACAATAAAACTGCCAATGAAACCACTGGCTCCGGTGATGAGTATGGTCATGTCTTTAATATCTTTTCTGCAAATGTACAACAATTTCTTGAGAATAGAGCCTTGGTGGAAAAATTTTTCACTTTTCACTATTCACTTTTCACTTTTATTCGTACCTTTGCGTCGAAATAATATATAAGGTATTATGATTGACCTGAACAAGATAGCCATCATTGCAGGCAAACACGATGTGACATACGCCGAATTGCTGCAGCGTGTAGCACAGTTTGCCCGGAAGACACCCAAGGGCAAAGACACGAAAACTGTCATATTCAGCGAGAACCGCGAGGGCTGGGCATACAGCTTCTTCTCTATCTGGCTGAATGAAGGTATAGCCGTCCCCGTAGATGCTTCCAGTACTGTAGGGGATGTCGCTTACATCCTGAACGACTGCCAGCCAAATGCCATATGGGTGTCCAAAGAGCGCGAGGCAGTATTAAGAGAAAGCCTCACCCTGGCCTTCTCCAAGGGAGAGGGAACGACCCCAGACGTTTTTATCATCGATGATTACGAGCAGGTATCTCTTGAAAACGAACCCGTTACTTCCATCCTTCCCTGGTCTGCTCTCAGCGAACCCGACAACGACGACACAGCCGTCATCATCTACACTTCCGGTACAACAGGTTCGCCGAAGGGTGTCATGCTCAGTTACGCCAACTTGAAAGCCAACATATATAGTGTATCGTACGACGTACCCATCTTCACAGAGAAGCGTCGCACCCTTGTCCTGCTACCTTTGCATCACATCTTACCGCTGATGGGTTCGCTCATTGCCCCGCTCTATATAGGAGGCGGAATAGCCATCTGTCCCTCGCTCTCCGGTCCCGACATTATGGATACGCTTTGCCGCGGTCAGGTGGGCATCATGATTGGAGTGCCACGACTCTGGCAGACGCTCTATGTAGGCATCAAGAAGAAGATTGACCAGTCGGTTGTCGCCCGTATGCTTTTTGCCTTCTGCAAAGCCATGAAGAGCAGGACACTCAGCCGCATTGTGTTCAGTTCAGTCCGGAAGAAGATGGGTGGTCATATTGATTACTGCGTCAGTGGCGGTGCTGCTTTGGACCGGGAGATAGGCGAAGGTTTGCGCACACTGGGCCTCGATGTCCTCGAAGGGTACGGAATGACTGAGACTGCTCCCATCATTGCCTTCACGCGCCCGGGCGACATCATTCCGGGTTGCTCAGGATTGCCTCTGCCCGGTGTGGAGTGCAAGTTGGTAGATGGAGAGCTTTGCGTCAAGGGACCGAACCTGATGAAGGGTTATTACAATCGTCCCGAAGAGACAAAAGCCGTCATCGACAACGATGGCTATCTGCATACCGGCGACCTTGCCACCTTCGACTCCGTAGGGCGCATCACCCTCACCGGACGTACCAAAGAGATTATTGTCCTGAGCAACGGAAAGAATGTTCAGCCCAATGAGATAGAGTACAAGCTGGAGAAGTACGACCAGTATGTCAAGGAGGCTGCTGTGGTGCAGGACGACGACATGCTCCGCGCCATCATCGTTCCGCAACAGGCATGGGCGTCAACGATGACCGATAGTGAAGTCGCTGTTACCCTGAAACGCGAAGTGCTCGAACCGTACAACATGACCGTTTCGGCATACAAAAAGATCATGAATGTCCTCGTCTATCGTGGCGACCTGCCTCGCACGAAGCTCGACAAGTTGCAGCGCTTCAAACTCGGTGCCATCCTGAAAGAGGAGCAGGGGGCAAGGAGCAAGGAGCACGAGTCGAAGCCGGAGCCTGACTTCGAGGAATACCTCCTGCTCAAGCGTTTCATCGAGTCGGAGAAAGGCGTGAAGGTGCACGCTACCGACCATATTGAGACCGACCTTGCCCTCGATTCCCTCGACAAGGTGAGCCTGCAAGGGTTCATCGAGGGTTCCTTCGGCACCTCGGTCAGCGTGGATGCGATGCCCACATTCCCCAACATCGAGGCGCTTGCCCGTCATGTTGCAGCCCAGAAGACGAAGATGGAGGCAGAGGATGTCGATTGGCACCAGCTTCTCCATGGGCCCGTCGATGCCCTACCCTTGCCCACTGCCGGCTTTGCTTATCGCTTCATTTCCCGACTTCTCAAGTGGCTCTTCCGCCTGTACAATTGCCTCAAGATAAAGGGGAAGAAGAACATCCCCCAGAAGGGTGCATGCATCCTGGCCCCAAATCACCAGAGCTATGCGGATGCACCGCTGGTACTCTCCGGTCTGTCCTGGGACACGCTCGGCGAATACTATTTCTATGCTACGGAGGAACACGTCCGTAGCAATTATCGTCGGAAGTTGGCTGCCCAGAGCAATGTGATCGTCATGGAGCGCTCGAACCTGAAGAACTCCATCCTGAAGCTTGCCAAGGTGTTGCGCGAAGGGCACCGCGTCATCATCTTCCCCGAGGGAGCACGCACCCACGACGGCGGGACGGTTCCCTTCAAGAAAACCTTCGCGATACTGGCAAAGGAACTCGACGTGCCCATCGTGCCTGTCTGCATCCGCGGTGCTTTCGAGGCCTTGCCGCGTGGCAGCAGCTTCATGAGACCCAAGCATATCAAGGTAACGTTCCTGCCTGCGATCAAGCCTTCTCCAGAACAGACATACGAGGAACTGACCAGAAAGACACAAGATGCAATCGAAGCGCTTCTGGCCGGTTAAGGGCGAACTCGGCAACACCTGGACGCATCTGGGCGGAGCACTCTTTGCCCTGAGTTCCATCTGGCTTGTACGGTTGGCAGCCGATGTCAGCCCTCAGATGGCTTTTGGTGTCGTCTGCTTCCTGTTCGGCATGTTCTTCATGTTCCTGAGCAGCACCGTCTATCACTGGGTTCGCGAGGGACGTGTGAAAAGGGCTCTGCGCAAGTGCGACCACATCAGCATCTACGTCATGATAGCTTGCTCCTACACGCCGATACTCATCGGTGTCGTGGGCGGTTGGCTCGGTTGGACGGTGTTTGCGCTGCAATGGATTGTCGTCATCGTCGGAGCCGTGTACAAGATTGTTGCCTTGGGGCGCTGGCCGCGACTCTCGCTTGCCATCTATCTGATTATGGGATGGAGCATCGTGCTCATCGCCGAACCCGTGATGAAGCGCCTTGCCCCCAGCACCATGCTCCTGCTGTTGGCCGAGGGCATTGCCTACACGGCGGGCACCTACTTCTTTGCCCACGACGACCGTCCGCACTATCATGCTGTCTGGCACGTCTTCGTCCTGCTCGGCGCCCTTGCCCACTGGGGAGCAGTCCTCACATTGCTGCTATAGAACAAATTTTCTGCCAGAAATGTGGGATGAGTGGCCCGCAAAGAACAGGCGGCCACCTACTTCAGTAATACTTTTCTACTCGTTCCGTCGGAGTAGCGGATGATGTTAATGCCCTTTTGCGGCTTGTCAAGTCTGCGGCCTTGGAGGTCGTAGATAACCGTTTCCTTTGTTGGCGAGATGCTGACAGCATTGATGGGCGTATATGAATCCAAGGGCAGAACCTGACCGGAGAAGACGGCCTTGAATTTGTCTATTTCGGACCGTTGGACATAGAGAATGGTCGAGGCATCCAATAAATAGAATGTGTCCTTACGTAATCCGTTGGGGAATGTCCCCCTAAAGACTATTGCCTCAAACGGTGTCCAGCGGAAGACGTATTCTCCGAAACTCTGAACGCTCTCGGGAATATCCAGGAACTTTAATTTCGGGCAGCTTTCAAAAGAATATGCCGCGATAAGAGTGATATTCTCCGGAAGCCTGACCGTCTTCAGGTTCGCACAGCCACTGCAAACAGCGGAGCCCAGACGTGTCACACTATTGGGAATGGTCAGCGTTGTGAGATATTGGTTATTGGCGAAAGCACAATCACCAAACCATGTGATGGACTCCGGAATCGTGTAGGACGTTTGTCGCGCTCCGGCGGGATAGCCATAGAGTCGTGTCTTGTCCTTGTTGAAGAGCACGCCGCCATCCGAGCTGAAAATGGGATTCTCCTCGTCCACCTCGATTGATTCCAGAGCGGTGCATCCTGTAAAGGGATTCATGTAATAGGGAGAGACGGCGCCTCCTATTTTCGGGTCTTCACTGAGAACATGGTGTACGACATGGTCTATCGTCTTCGGTATCCTAACCTTTGTCAACTGCGTGCAGTCGCTGAATGCGCTTATAATCATGCCGTTCACAGCGTATGTCTGCCCTTTGTAACTGACTTCGGTCGGGATGTCCAGTTCGCCAGAACATGAGTTCTTGTTATTCAGTTCAGCTGTGTGTGAGTCGGGATAGAGGAAGTAGTTAAAACCATCGATGCTTACATTCCATCCATTGACATACGGTGGTGTGATGCGGGCAAAATCTTTCCAAGGCGCGGAGGCTTTGTACAAATCGACAGAAGCTGACGGAACATTGAGCGTGGCGGAAGCAATGGGGGAATTATAAAATACGTTGCTTGCTGTGGTGGGAACATTGTCTGCAAAGCAAATCACTTCATTCAGCTTGCTGCAATTATAGAAAGCATAGTTGTCAATTTTTGTGAGGCTATTTGGCAGGATGACATAGGACATATTGTTGCATTCCCCAAAGGCACTATATCCAATGGCCTCTACGCCCTCGAAGATTTGGACGGAATACAAGTTGCTGCAACGATAGAATACCTCTTCACCTATGCGGGTCACGCTCCCGGGTATTTTGACGCGATAAAGGCTTGTGCAATTGGAAAAAGTCCCGTAGCCAAGGTCTTTCACGTTTTGGGAAATGCTGAGACTATACAGAGCGGTGCAACCGGCAAAGGCCCAACGCCCCATTCGCGTAATGGCTCCGTTAATTGTGGCAAAAGTCAGGGCTGTACATTCCATAAAAGCATACTGACCGATGCGCGTGACGCTTTGGGGGATGACGATGGATTTCAGACTACTGCAATACATGAAAGCCCCGTCTTCGATTCTCTTCACGCCCTCTGAGATAGTAACGGTTGTCAGATTGTTACACCTCATGAAGGCATGAGAGCCGATGGTGGAGACACTGCCCGGAATAGTGACGGAGGCCAGGTTGTCGCATCTGCTGAAAATATTGTTGGCTATCGCAATGGTTCCTTCCTTGATGTCAATCTGCGTCCCCTCGGGCATGGTGCCTTTATAGGTGTAGGCAATTCCGCCGGCATAGACCACACCATCGGGCTGATTGTTATACCACGGAGTACCGTTGAAGGCACTGGAGCCTATCTTGGTCACACTGTTAGGGATGGTGATGCTTGCCAAGTTGGTACATCCAAAGAAAACATTGTAACCAAGGGATCTTACGCTCTTTGGAATGACAATGGAAGTCAGGCCTGTGCAGCGTATGAATGCAGCATCATCGATGCTTATCACGCTATTCGGAATGCTGACGGAGGTCAGAGCCGTATTGTCTGCAAAGGCATTGTAGCCGATACTGGTCACAATGTACTTCTGTCCCTCATAGACGACTTCCGATGGGATGTTCAGCTCGCCTGCCCACGACTTTCCGCCAGTTAGCTGGGCAGAATGCATCACCTTGTGTATCTTGTAATACAAACCATCTATGCTGGCATCTTCCCAGACATTCTCCAGCACCAAAGGCTCCCCGTCTGTCAGGGTAACCATTCCCTCGCACCACCAGCATGAGAAGAGAAAGCTGTTGGACTCCAGGCCTTGTATCGTGAACGACACATTGTAAGGACAAATACAATCCGCATACGCATATACGATGGGTTCCACGCTTATGGATAAAGAAAAGGGAGTACCGTCGCTGCCTCCGCTCATACTGGGTATCACATCAAAGTCCGATGTGCCACAATCACAAACATAGTTGAGCAGTTTTACTGTCATGCTGCTGCCTTCCTTGAGCAGGACAATCATTTCTCTTGATTCGTCCTCATCGGCTCGCGTCCGGTTTAGACAGCCGCTGTTCTGAACGTCAGATACGGAAAGTTCTTGCGCATTGACGGCAATTCCTGTCCCAATCTGGAACAGCAATGCTCCTAAAATAATTAATAGATTCCGTTTCATGATTCTATGTTTTTATCGATTCTGCCACAAAGATACGATTAATTAGAACACAAAGCAAGAATTTAGGAAAAAATTTGGGAGATTCTCTGAAAAAACAGTTTACGCGCAAAAATACCTCCACACCTCCCGTTGTGTGGTTGTAGGGCCAGACCTCCCGTATCACCTAACCTTTTTCAGAAGTATATGCCAGAATCTGCATGCGGAAAATTCGAGGGGATACGAAAGAAATAATGTTATACTGGGGAGAAAAACAATTTTGTCTTAGGGATAAAAGTCTTTTCTTCGGCATTTATAATTATTTTCAAGCCTTGAAAATATATAATCAAGGTTTGAAAATATATAACCAAGCCATGAAAATAAATTTTCAAAGCTTGAAAATAGTTTTGTCCGCGGTACTAAAGACTTTTATATCGGGTATTAGAATGTTTTGTCCTTAGGTGTTTGTGATTTTGTTGGCGAGTTACATTTGTGCTCAACAATAAAAGAAAAACGCGTTTCCCTTTTGTATTTTGCTCGCTTTTTCGTACCTTTGACCTTCGTCGAAGGTACTCTCGTTCGGAAAAAATCAAATAAATTTGTTTATTCTCTCACTTATTCGTACCTTTGCACCCCAAAGGAACTAAACAATTGAAAAGGATGGCAATTACCTTCTTTAAGACACCGCAAGAGAGCATCATCGCTACGGCTTGCGACCACACTCTGACAAGCGAAGAAATAGAAAAATTGTGTTGGCTCTATGGCGGAGCCGAGGTCCTGGACGGACAAACCCTGAGCGGATTCTTCATCGGTCCGCGACGCGAGATGATTACTCCCTGGAGTACGAATGCCGTTGAGATTACCCAGAACATGGCTATCCGGGGCATTAGCCGTATTGAGGAGTACTTCCCCGTAGCCAATGAGAAGGCTGAATACGACCCCATGCTGCAGCGTATGTACAAGGGGTTGGATCAGGAGATCTTCACCATCAACATGAAGCCTGCCCCCATCCAGAGCATAGAGAACCTGGAGGAGTACAACGAGCAGGAGGGTCTGGCACTCTCACCAGAGGAGATTGAGTATCTGCATGATGTAGAGAAGCAGTTGGGCCGTAAGCTTACTGACAGCGAGGTGTTCGGCTTCGCTCAGATCAACAGCGAGCACTGCCGTCACAAGATCTTCGGCGGTACATTCATCATAGACGGTGAGGAGAAGGAGAGCAGCCTCTTCAAGATGATTAAGAAGACTACGCAGGAGAATCCCCACAAGATTATCTCAGCATATAAAGATAATGTAGCATTTGCACAGGGTCCCATCGTAGAGCAGTTTGCTCCGAAAGACCACAGCACCAGCGATTACTTTGTGATTCGCGACATAGAGAGCGTTATCAGCATCAAGGCCGAGACACACAACTTCCCCACAACGGTTGAGCCCTTCAACGGTGCCTCAACAGGTACTGGTGGTGAGATCCGAGACCGTATGGGCGGTGGCGTTGGTTCATGGCCTATTGCAGGTACTGCTGTCTATATGACCAGCTATCCCCGCACTCAGCAAGAGCGTGAATGGGAGAAGATTCTGCCCGTTCGCGAATGGCTGTACCAGACACCCGAGCAGATTCTTATCAAGGCTTCAAATGGTGCCAGCGACTTCGGTAACAAGTTCGGCCAGCCACTGATCTGTGGTTCTGTACTGACCTTCGAGCATCAGGAAGCCCCCTCCAACCTCCCCCTAGAGGGTGAGGCTACCAAATATGCCTATGATAAAGTCATCATGTTGGCTGGTGGAGTAGGGTATGGTACAAAACGTGATTGCCTGAAGAAAGAACCCCAGAAGGGTAACAAGGTGGTTGTAGTGGGTGGTGATAACTACCGCATCGGCTTGGGCGGCGGCTCTGTATCCAGCGTTGAGACAGGCCGATACAGCAGCGGCATCGAGCTGAATGCCGTTCAGCGCGCCAACCCTGAGATGCAGAAGCGTGCCTATAATCTTGTTCGTTCTCTTTGCGAGGAGGAGGTGAACCCCGTTGTCAGCATCCACGACCACGGAAGTGCCGGACACGTAAACTGTCTGTCTGAGTTGGTTGAGGAATGCGGTGGTCACATTGATATGACCAAGTTGCCCATTGGCGACCCAACCCTGTCAGCAAAGGAAATTATTGCCAACGAGAGTCAGGAGCGTATGGGTCTGCTTATCGACGAGAAGCATATAGACCATGTGCGTCAGATTGCCGAGCGTGAGCGTGCTCCGCTGTATGTTGTGGGTGAGACCACAGGCGATGCACACTTCAGTTTCGAACAGGGCGACGGTGTTCGTCCCTTCGACCTGGAGGTTAGCCAGATGTTCGGCCACTCTCCCAAGACCATCATGCGTGACAATACCGTTGAACGCAAATACGAGAATGTAGAGTATCCTGGAAATTCTCAATTCTCAATTCTCAATTCTCAATTAGAAAAGGTTCTCCAACTGGAGGCTGTTGCCTGCAAGGACTGGTTGACCAACAAGGTGGACCGTTCCGTAACAGGTAAGGTGGCACGCCAGCAGTGTCAGGGCGAGTTGCAGCTGCCTCTGAGCGACTGCGGTGTAGTAGCCCTTGACTATCGTGGCGAGAAGGGTATCGCTACAGCTCTGGGTCATGCGCCTCAGGCAGCTTTGGCTGATCCTGCCGCTGGTTCTGTACTCTCTGTTGCCGAGTCTCTGACAAATATTGTATGGGCTCCCCTGGAGGAAGGACTGGACAGCGTAAGCCTCAGCGCCAACTGGATGTGGCCCTGTCGTGCTCAGGAGGGCGAGGATGCCCGTCTGTACACAGCCGTCAAGGCCCTGTCTGACTTCTGCTGCGAACTGCAGATTAACGTTCCCACAGGTAAGGACTCACTGAGTATGACCCAGAAGTACCCCAACGGCGAGAAGATTATCTCTCCGGGTACCGTCATTGTTACCAGCGGTGGTCAGGTGAGCGACATTAAAAAGGTTGTTTCTCCTGTTGTTCAGAACGTGCCCTCTACCCTGTACCACATCGACTTCTCATTCGATGAGCTCCGTCTGGGCGGTTCAGCCTTTGCACAGAGCCTGAACAAGGTGGGCAGCGATGTTCCTACCGTTAAGAACAGCGAATATTTCCGCGATTGCTTCAACGCCATCCAGACCCTGATTCAGAAGGGCCTTATCCTGGCTGGTCACGATATCAGCGCCGGTGGTCTTATCACTACCCTGCTGGAGATGACCTTCGCCAACACCAAGGGTGGATTGAACATCAACTTAGACAAGATAAAGACCGACGACTTGACAAAGATTCTCTTCGCTGAGAACCCAGGCGTTGTTATTCAGGTTGCCAACGACAAGCGCAGCGAGGTGAAGAAGTTCCTGGAGGACGAGGGCGTTGGCTACATTAATATTGGTGAGCCTGCAGAGGGTCGTACCCTTGCCATCGAGAAGAACGGCCAGACCTTCAACTTCGACATCAACGCCCTGCGTGACATCTGGTACAAGAGCAGCTTCCTGCTGGATCAGAAGCAGAGCTTCAACGGCAAGGCAGCAGAGCGCTACCAGAACTACAAGCAGCAGCCCCTGGAATGGAACATGCTGTCCAACTTCACAGGTAAACTCAGCCAGTACGGCCTGAACCCCGACCGCAGAGAGAAGAGCGGCATCCGTGCTGCCATCATCCGCGAGAAGGGAACCAACGGCGAACGCGAGATGGCTTACATGCTCTACCTGGCAGGCTTTGATGTAAAGGATGTGATGATGACCGACCTTATCACTGGTCGTGAGACACTGGATGACATCAACTTCATTGTCTTCTGCGGTGGTTTCTCTAACAGCGACGTATTGGGTAGCGCTAAGGGATGGGCAGGTGCCTTCCTTTACAACCCCAAGGCCAAGGAAGCCCTGGATCGCTTCTATGCCCGCAAGGATACCCTCTCACTGGGTGTCTGCAACGGTTGCCAGCTGATGGTTGAGTTGGGCTTGGTAGGAAAAATCGTAAATAGTAAATCGTCAAATGGTAAATCTCCCAAGATGTTGCATAACGACAGCCACAAGTTCGAGTCTAACTTCCTGGGCCTGACAGTACAGCCCAACAAGAGCGTACTGATGAGCAGCCTCAGCGGCAGCAAACTGGGTATCTGGGTAGCTCACGGAGAAGGCAAGTTCTCTCTGCCTGGCAAGGAAGAGGATTACAACATCGTACTGAAATACAGCTACGAAGGTTATCCTGCTAACCCCAACGGCAGCGACTTCACCACAGCAGGTATCTGCAGCGCCGACGGACGTCATCTGGCCATGATGCCTCACCTGGAGCGCGCCTTCTTCCCCTGGCAGTGCGGCTACTATCCAACAGACCGCAAGCAGCAGGATCAGGTTACGCCCTGGATAGAGGCCTTCGTCAACGCCCGTGAATGGGTAGAGCAGAATGCAAATAACTGACAAATGGTGAATGGTAAATGATTAAATGGTAAATGTTTGAACTCTTCAAGACATTCTTCCAAATAGGTTTTTTCACCATCGGCGGCGGCTATGCCATGATACCGCTGATCGAACAGAAAGTTGTAGACGAAAAACATTGGGTTGACCACGATGAGTTGCTCGACCTGATTGCTGTGGCGCAGTCGTGTCCCGGCATCTTTGCTGTAAACATCAGCATCTTCATCGGGCACAAGCGGAAGGGCAACATTGGGGCGCTCGCCAGTGCCGTGGGAACCTGCCTGCCGTCCTTCCTCTGCATTCTGGCCATCGCACTCGTCTTCCAGCAGTTCCGCGAGAACCCCTGGGTGGAACACTTCTTCCGGGGCATCCGCCCTGCCGTCGTAGCGCTCATCACGATTCCCGTCTTCCGGATGGCAAAGAGTGCAAAGATAAACCGCTACAATGTCTGGATTCCCATCGTCGCCGCCTTCCTCATCTGGATGCTCGGCGTCAGCCCCATCTTCATCGTCCTTGCCACCGGTGTCTCGGGCTATGTCTATGGGAAATACCTGAAAGAGGACTTCCAATAATTCACAATGCACAATTCATAATTCACAATTATCCACAAACGACTAATCACCTAAACGACTAATCCAATGTTATTGCTGCTCCTACAACTCTTTTGGACCTTCTTCCTCATCGGACTCTTTGGTTTCGGAGGAGGCTATGCCATGCTCTCTATGATACAAGGCGAGGTGGTGGGGCATTATCATTGGATGACGATGGGACAGTTCACCGATATTGTCGCCATCAGCCAAAGCACCCCCGGCCCCATTGGCATCAACAGCGCCACATACGTCGGCTATACCGCACTCGTCAACGCCGGTTACGCTCCCTATTGGGGCATCCTGGGCAGTTTCCTTGCCACCTTTGCCGTCGTGCTGCCGAGCTTCATACTGATGTTGCTCATCAGCAAGTTCCTCATGAAGTACCGCAATCATCCCGCAGTCGAGAACGTCTTCAGCGGACTGCGTCCAGCAGTCGTAGGCTTGCTTATCGCAGCAGCCCTGCTCCTGATGAACAGCGAGAACTTCAGCTCGATGGCCGAGAATCCCTGGCGCTATTGCCTCAGCGTCTTCCTCTTTGCCTTTGCCTTCATCGCCCAGAAAGTCTATCGCCTCGGCCCCATCCTCATCATCCTGCTATGCGGAGTAGCCGGCATCATCCTGGGACTATAACATATTTTCACTTGATAACCCGATAAAACAATATGATCTATCTTCTGGAAGCAACGCCCCTGGAGGCGGGAAAAGGAGTAATTCAAGCCGCAAAGAACGGCGAGATGGACCAACTGATACAGCAAGCCATCACAATGGGCATGCAGGCAGGCAAGAGCATCCTGCTTGCCATCGTCATCGCAGTTGTTGGCCGCTACGCCATCAAGTTCATCAACAAGGTGGTGGCCCGGATGCTGGAGCGCAGGAATGTGGAACCGACGGTGCAATCGTTCCTGAAAAGCTTCATCAACATCCTGCTCGTCATCCTGCTCATCATCACCGTCATCGGCACCCTGGGTGTGAACACCACCAGCCTTGCAGCCCTTTTGGCATCGGCAGGTCTGGCTGTCGGCATGGCATTGAGCGGGAATATGCAGAACCTGGCTGGCGGCCTCATCCTGTTGTTCTTCAAACCCTATAAGGTGGGCGATTTCATAGAGGCGCAAGGCGTGAGCGGTACTGTGAAAGCGATACAGATCTTCCACACCATCCTGACGACCCCCGACAACAAAGTGCTGTTCATCCCCAACGGCCCTCTCTCAAGCAGTACTGTGATAAACTATAGCCGGAACGAGATTCGCCGTGTGGATTTCGCCATAAGCGTAGAGTACGGTACCGATGTGGAGCTGGTAAAGAGCGTGACATTGGACCTCATGAAAAGCGACAGCCGAATTCTGGAGGAGCCCGCACCCTTCATCGCTGTAAAAGAGATGGCAAGCAGCAGCGTAGATTTCACGCTCCGTGTATGGACAAATGCCGCCGAGTATTGGAACGTCTTCTTCGACACGAACGAGCGCATCTATGCAGAATACAACAAACAGGGCATTAAGTTCCCATTCCCGCAACTACAAATACATCAGACTTAATATGGAAGGATACTTACAAAAGAAATACCAGGGTCCCACAAAGCGTTTTGTGCAGACGCTAACACTGAGTTCCAGCGAGGAAGCGCGGCGCGAATACATCAAATGGCACTCGCCAGAATACAGTTGGAAGGAGATTCGCGACGGCATCCGAGAAGTGGGCATCCTCGAGATGGAAATCTACATACTGGGCAATCTGCTGGTCATGATAGTGGATGCTCCTGCCGACTTCAACTGGGACGAGGCGATGGCTCGGCTCGCTACCCTACCCCGACAGGCAGAGTGGGAGGCTTTCGTCAGCCAGTTCCAGGGTTGTAGCGCAGAAGCCACGAGCGACGAGAAATGGCAGATGATGGAGCGTATGTTCTATTTATATTAGACTAATGAATAAGAAGGTTTTTGTAAGTGGATGCTATGACTTGCTGCATAGCGGACATGTGGAGTTCTTCCGGCAGGCAGCCCAATACGGCGACCTGTATGTAGGTATCGGTTCTGATGCCACCATTTTGAAGTACAAGAATCACCGTACCGTCTATCCCGAGAAGGAACGCCTCTTCATGGTGCAGAGCATACGCTATGTCAAAGATGCCTTCATCAATCAGGGAAGCGGAATAATGGACTTCGTGCCTACAGTCGAGGCGCTGAAGCCCGACCGTTTCGTGGTAAATGTCGACGGAGCAAGCGAGGAGAAGCGCCGCTTCTGCGAAGAGCACGGCATAGAATACATTGTGCTCGAACGTACCCCAGCCGAAGGCCTTGATGCCCGCAGCAGTACAAACATAAAGGCACAGATTTGCGAGATACCCACCCGTTTGGACCTTGCCGGCACCTGGATTGACCAGCCATACGTCAGCTGTTTCGCTCCCGGATGGGCTCTCACAATATCCCTCGTGCCCAACTTCGAAGTCCGTGACCGCTGTGGCCTATCTACCTCAACGCGCAAACAGATTCAGAAGATATGGCCGATGAAGCTGCCCGAGATGGATGCCGAGATGCTTGCCAAACTGGTTTTCTGCTTCGAGAACGATCCCGAGCGCAGCGACGGCATCATCTCCGGAGCGCAGGACGCCATCGGCATCTGTGTGCCGGGCCTCTGCCGTCACTATTACGATGCCCGCTACTGGCCGGACAAGATAGAACAATGTCAGGATGAGAAGGTGCTCGGTTGGTTGGAAAGCCATCTGTGCCTCGTGCCGATGTTTCCCCGCCGCCCCGGTTGCTCGGTGGTTGAAGGCAAAGACATCACAGAACCGAAGGTGAAAGCCCTCGCACAAGCCGCTGATGATTGCTGGAATGCCATCATGCGTGCCGACCTGCAGGCTTTCGCCGCAGCATACCTGGCTTCGTTCAACGCACAAGTTGCGATGTTCCCGGCCATGATTCAGCCTGGTGTTCAAGAATATATAGACCTATACTCGGCTATGGATGGTGTACTGGCTTGGAAGATGCCAGGAGCAGGCGGAGGCGGCTACCTGGCACTGGTTATTGACGATACCAAGGCCTTCTGCAAAGCACACAAAGAGGCAATTCCGCTCACCATCCGAAGGTAAACGGACTGAAAAAGAAGCAAGGACAAAATGAAGATAGTCATACTCGACGGCTATACAGCTAATCCTGGCGACCTGTCATGGGACGGGCTTAGGGAATTTGGTGAACTTACGGTATATGACCGGACAGCTCCCGAGGAGTTGCTCAGCCGAGCCGAAGGTGCCGAAGTACTGCTGACAAACAAAGTTGTAATTGATGCCTCCGCTATGGCTGCTCTGCCGAAACTGCGTTACATCGGCGTATTGGCAACTGGCTACAACGTAGTAGATATCGCAGAAGCACATCGCCGGGGCATTGCCGTCACAAATATTCCTGCCTACAGCACAATGTCTGTTGCCCAAATGGTGATGGCACACCTGCTGAACATCACAAACCAGGTTGCACTTCATGCCGAAGCAGTCAGAAATGGCAAATGGCAGCAGAGTCCGGACTTCTCCTTCACAAAGGCACCGCTCATAGAATTGGATGGCCTCACTATGGGCATTGTAGGTCTTGGCAATATTGGCAAGCAAGTAGCAAAAATGGCCCAAGCGTTGGGAATGCAGGTAATGGCGGTGAGCAGCAAGTCCGAGGAAACGCTCACCCAATTGGGGATACGCAAGGCGAAGGACTACGAACAGCTGTTCCGAGAGGCAGATGTGGTAAGCCTGCATTGTCCCTTGACGGATGAGACACGTCATCTGGTAAACCGAGAACGCCTAGCGTTCATGAAGCCGACAGCCATACTTATCAATACAGGTCGCGGGCCACTACTCGACGAACAGGCCGTAGCCGATGCCCTTGCCAACAACCGGATATATGCCGTAGGTGTAGATGTATTGACAGAAGAACCGCCTCGTAAGGGTAGTCCTCTCATCACTGCTCCTCGCTGCCACATCACGCCCCACATCGCCTGGGCCTCCGCAGCGGCGCGCCGCCGCCTCATCGACATCGCCACAAACAATATGACAGCCTTCCTGCGAGGCGAAACATTGAATCGCATCTAAATAACAAAAAAAGGACCATGCCTATTGGCACAGTCCTTTGAGACTTTTTTGCTCGTCTGTTGCTTATTCTGCAGCGGGGCAAGCGCAAGTGCATGTGTCGCAAGCGCAGCTATCGCAAGCGCAAGTGTCACAGCACACTGCCTCTTCAACAGCAACGCTGTCGCTATCGCAGCAAGAACCCTGCTCGGTCTTCTGACCACAAGATGCGAAAGATACAGCTACAACAGCTGCGAACAAAAATGCTAACTTCTTCATTTTTTTTGCTTTTAAAACGTGTAAAACAATCAATTGCTTATTAAAACGCTGCAAAGGTACGACGTTTTTCTGAATTACAAGCAACTTTTATGAACTTTTTTTCATCTTTTTTTATAAAAATTATTTAAGTGCTTGGAATTCAATACTAGCGTTTCTTATCTTTTCTTAAAATTTTTGGCATTTTCAGGGAAAATGTGTAACTTTGCGGCGTGAATGCCTTAAATGGAAAGAAAGCGGTCTATTATACTCTCGGCTGCAAACTAAACTTTGCAGAGACGAGTACCATAACGCAGCAAATGAAGGCTGCGGGTGTGGATACCGCCAGCAGTGGGGAGATAGCAGACATCTGCATCGTGAATACCTGTAGCGTCACAGAGGTGGCGGACAGCAAAGGCAGACAAGCCATCAGCAGACTCAGACGCAAACATCCAGGGGCTCTGATAGTAGTGACAGGCTGCTATGCACAGCTTAGGCCGAGGCAGGTGGCAGGTCTCGAAGGCGTCGATCTAGTGATAGGAGCAGAACAAAAAGGCAACATCCTACAATATATTTCGGAACGCATAGCAATGATGCCCGAAGAACGGACTATAGCTGCACGCGAGTATATTGCCACCCGTACAGCCGATATTCGTTCCTTTATGCCCAGTTGTGCCTGCGGTGAACGCACGCGCTTCTTCCTGAAAGTGCAGGACGGCTGTGACTACTACTGCACCTACTGTACCATCCCCTTCGCCCGAGGCCGCAGCCGGAACGGCAGTATTGCCTCGCTCGTAAAACAAGCAGAAGAGGCAGCACAGCAGGGAGGCAAGGAGATAGTTCTGACTGGTGTCAACATCGGAGACTTTGGAAAATCAACAGGTGAATCATTCCTGGACCTACTCCGCGCTCTCGACCAGGTAGAGGGAATCGAGCGTTATCGCATCAGCAGCATAGAGCCCAATCTGCTTACAGAGGAAATCATAGAATTCTGCGCCAAAAGCCGTGCCTTTATGCCGCACTTTCACATTCCTCTGCAAAGCGGCAGCGACGAAGTACTTCGCCTCATGCACCGCCGTTACGACACGAAATTCTTCGTAGAGAAGATAGAAGAAGTGCGACGACACATCCCAGATGCCTTTATAGGTGTGGATGTTATCGTAGGAATGCGAGGCGAGACGGACGAGCTATTTGTCCAAGCGCGTAGCTTCATGGAGGCACTACCTGTAAGCCAATATCATGTGTTCAGTTACAGCGAGCGCCCAGGCACAAAGGCTCTGGATATACCAGGCATCGTATCGCCCGCAAAAAAACATGAACGCAGTCAGCAGATACTCTCGCTGAGCGACGAGAAGTTGCATACATATTATAATATATATAAAGGACAGACGCGACCTGTTCTGCTTGAACATAGTAAAAAGGCCGGTATCATGCATGGTTTCACGGACAACTACATCAGGGTTAGCCTCACCCCTACCCCCTCCAAAGGAGAGGGAGCATTGGACAATACGATTGTGCCAGTTCGTCTGGGTGAATGGAACGAGAAGGGAGATGCGCTGAAAGGGGAAATAGTAAATTGTAAATGATTAAATAGTAAATGTCGTTGAGCATCGTCATACTTAACTGGAACGGCGTTGAAATGCTGCGCCGATTCTTGCCTTCCGTCATCGAGCACTCGCCCGAGGCAGAGGTTATCGTTGCCGATAACGGTAGCACAGATGACTCGCTCAAACTGCTTGCTGAAAAATTCCCCAATATCCGAACCCTTGTCTTCGACCGCAACTACGGTTTTGCAGAAGGCTACAACAAAGCCATCTCTCAGATAGACAGCGACCTTTGCCTGCTACTCAACAGCGATGTCCGCGTAGAAATTGGCTGGTTAAAACCTATGCTCGAATACATGAATCAGCATCCAGAAGTTGCCGCCTGCCAGCCGAAGATACGATGCGAATGGGCACCCGACATGTTGGAATATGCCGGAGCCTGTGGCGGCTATATCGGACGTTTGGGTTTCCCTTTCTGCCGAGGACGCATTCTTGGAACAGTAGAACGCGACGAAGGACAGTACGACAGCATCGCACCTGTGGCTTGGGCAACGGGAGCGGCCCTGCTCATACGGAGAAATGTGTATATGGAAGCAGGAGGATTAGATGCACGCTTCTTTGCTCATCAGGAAGAAATTGACCTTTGCTGGCGTCTCCGCAGTCGTGGCTATAGTATTGTCTGCATTCCACAAAGCATCGTCTATCATGTAGGTGGAGGCACCTTGCCAACAGAAAGTCCGCGCAAGGCCTATCTCAATTTTCGAAACAACCTGTTACTCCTCTATAAGAACCTGCCGGAGAAAAACTTTTGTGCAGTTATGCATTGGCGTAGCCTGCTTGACGCTGCTGCCGCTTTGCATTTCCTGGTCGGCTGCCACTTTGCATCATGCTGGGCCGTTCTAAAGGCACATTTTGACTTTTACCGCATGAAATCGGAATTCAAAGCTGACAGAGACCGCAACCTAGCTGCGACAATCGTTCCCGCGAGCCAAATACTCAGTCCAATTAATCTACTGTGGCAGTATTACGCCAGACAACGCCATACATTTAGTCAATTGCCGCTTGAAGAAGCGAAGAAATAAGACTAATTCATACAATTTATCAAAAAAAACACTAACTTTGCAAAGCAAAACGCACACGAATCACAAATAAATGAAAGCAAGAATCTTATCCCTCCTTATTCTATGCTGCGGAACAATCTATGCCCAACAAGTGTGGACTCTGCAGGATTGTATAAACCATGCGTTGAATCATAACATACAAATTCAGAAAAATCGCATCAGCGAAGAACGCGGTGAAGTAAGTCTCTGGCAGGATAAGGGAGTTCTCTTCCCTAGTCTCAGCTTCAGTACGAGCCACAGTTTAGGTTACCGACCCTTCACCCAGGTCATCAACGTAGTACAAGGAGATCAGGTAACCAGCACCCGAAGCAATGCCACCTATCAAGGTTCATACGGTCTGAACGCAAGTGTAACTCTCTGGAATGGTGGAATCAACCAAAAGAACATTAAGGAGCAGAAACTACAAAACCAAATCACCGCCCTTGCCACAGAGCAAAGTGAGCTTTCCATACAGGAGCAGATAGCTCTGCTCTATGTAAGAATCATGTACACGAAGGAGGCAAAGAATGTCAACGAGCAACTTCTCAAGACCGCACAGAGTCAGTTCGACCGTGGCGTAGAAATGGTAAGACAGGGACAACTAGCGCGAGCTGATGTTGCTCAGCTTGAAGCTCAGCTCAGTAGCGCCCAATACTCCGTTGTCAACAGCGAGACACAACTTGCCGACTTCAAACGTCAGCTCAAGGCATTACTTGAACTGGATCTTAATACGCCCTTCGATGTCGGTGGAAGCACACCTACAGACGAACAGGTGATGGCTCTTGTTCCAAGTGTACAAGATGCCTATGCCAAGGCGCTGGAAATCCGTCCGGAGATAAAAAGTGCAGAACTCAGTATTGAGGCTGCCGACATGCAGCTTGATATAGCCAGGCGCGGCTTCTTACCAACCATCGGCGCTAGTGCAAGTCTCGGAAGTAATCATTCTAGCGGAAGCAACAACAAATGGGGCGAACAGATGAAGACGAATCTGAACATGAGCGCCGGACTCAATCTGAGCGTACCCATTTTTGACAATCGTCGCAACATGTCAAATGTCAAAAATGCCAAACTACAACAGCTTTCCTCCAAACTTGACCTTCAGGAGAAGAAAAACACGCTCTCCAGTACCATCGAACAATACTGGATTAATGCCAATAATGGGCAGCAGAACTACATCGCTGCCAAGACACGTGTCAAGAGTCAGGAAGCCAGCTATGAATTGTTGAACGAACAATTCCAGAACGGATTGAAGAATATCGTGGATGTTTTGCAAGGACGCGACAATGTCATCAGTGCCGAGCAGGATATGCTGCAAAGCAAATATACTGCACTATATAACATACAGCTACTCAAATTCTACACTGGAGAGAAAATAGAACTATAGCCACCCATTCCCTTTTAGGCGAGATTACAAATTAAGCAAAATATACATTATATATAATATATAGAAGATGAGAACTCACACACTCTTCAAGGCAGCTATGCTGATATTAGCGGCATCAGCCGTGTCCAGTTGCCACAAAAAAATTGAATTCACCTACACTGAGGTCGAAGCAGCAATACAGGATGTCACTACCAGCGTAACAGCGACTGGCACCATCGAACCTGTAACAAGCGTCGATGTCGGCACGCAGGTCAGTGGTATCGTCAGCAAGCTCTATGTTGACTATAACAGCGTGGTCAAGGCAGGCGACATCATCGCAGAACTCGATCGCACCAACCTCATGAGCGAACTCAGCAGCGCACAAGCCAACCTGAAGAGCGCACAGAGCGAACTCGACTACCAGAAGACCAACTATGAGCGTTTCAAGACACTCTACGACAAAGGCCTTATCTCTGCCAACGACTACGAGCAGGCACGCCTTTCATACATCAAGGCAGAACAGACGGTTACCCACCAGAAGGAGAGTGTCAAAAAGGCACAGACGAACCTGGGCTACGCCACCATCACCAGCCCTATTGACGGTGTCGTGCTGAAGAAAGAGGTGGAAGAGGGACAGACCGTTGCATCCAGCTTCAATACGCCTACGCTCTTCACCATTGCCCGCGACCTGACCGACATGCGCGTCATTGCAGACGTAGATGAGGCAGATATAGGCGAGGTAAAGGAAGGACAACGCGTCAGCTTTACTGTGGATGCCTTTCCAAATGACACCTTCGAGGGTGCCGTCACACAGGTTCGCCAACAGCCAACAACCGAAAGTAATGTCGTCACCTACCAGGTTGTCATCAGTGCTCCCAACCAGGACCTCAAGCTCAAGCCAGGTCTTACAGCCAATGTTGTCATCTACACACTTGAAATGCCCGGTGTACTTGCTATTCCTAATAAGGCGCTTCGCTTTAAACCTAGCGAGGCAATGCTTAATGACGGCGAGACAATTACTGACGTTGACAGTCCCATAAAGGTTTGGACTAAGGAAGGACCCAACCTCAAGGCCATTGCCGTACAGACCGGCGTCACCAATGGTACGCTGACACAGATAACCAGTGGCTTAAATGCCGGCACAAAGGTCATCGTCGATGTGCAGAGCAGCGCTTTGGATATCGAGGAGGGCCCGCAACAGAACAGTAACCCCTTCATGCCCAAACCCAAGAACAGGAACCAGGACAAAGACAAAAAGAAGTAATGGAGAAAAACGACAGAAAAGTAGTTATCGAACTGCGGGATGTCCGTCGCGACTTCCATGTCGGTAGTGAGGTGGTGAAGGCGCTTCGCGGCGTCAGCTTCAAAATCTATGAGGGTGAGTTCGTCACCATCATGGGCACCTCCGGTTCTGGCAAGAGTACGTTGCTTAACCAACTTGGTTGCCTGGACACACCTACCAGCGGCGAATACATTTTGGACGGCGTACCTGTCCGTAAAATGCGCCGCAGCGAACGCGCTATCCTACGAAACCGCAAGATAGGCTTCATTTTCCAGAATTACAATCTTCTTGCTAAGACGACTGCGGTGGAGAATGTCGAACTGCCACTTATGTATAATAAGACCTACAATTCCCGTCAGCGTAGGGAAGCTGCTATTCAGGCACTCCAGGCCGTAGGGCTTGGTGACAGGCTCGATCACAAGAGCAACCAAATGTCCGGCGGACAAATGCAGCGAGTGGCCATTGCCCGAGCTTTGGTCAACAATCCTGCAGTCATACTAGCCGACGAGGCAACCGGGAACCTCGACACACGCACCTCTTTCGAGATACTGTGCCTCTTCCAGGAACTGCATCGTCAGGGTCGCACCATTATCTTCGTCACCCATAATCCAGATATAGCCAGGTACAGTAGCCGCAATATCATGCTTAGCGATGGCAAGATACGCGAAGACAAAGAGAATCCCAACATACTCTCCGCTGCCGAAGCTCTGGCTGCCCTCCCAAAATCAAACGACGATTAACATGAGTATAAAGAACCTACTTAAAGTTGCCCTTACAGCCATTATGAGCAACAAGTTCCGCTCTTTCCTGAGCATGCTTGGCATCATTATCGGCGTAGCTGCCGTCATCATCATGATGGCTATCGGACAAGGCTCGAAGCAAAGTGTTCGCGAAGACCTGAGCAAGATGGGCACCAATCTTCTGACCATACGTCCGGGAGCTGACATGCGAGGCGGTGTCCGACAGGATCCCTCTTCCATGCAGACGCTCAAGATTGCTGATTACGAGAGCATTCTTGACGAAGCAACCCTCATTACTCACGTCAGCCCCGAAGTGACAAGTGGAGGGCAGGTCATATACGGATCCAAGAACACCAACAGCACAATGTACGGCGAAAGTCCCGACTATATGACAATCAAGCTTTGGGACATCAAAAGTGGCGACTGCTTCACCGAAGAAGACGTTCTGAAGAGTGCCAAGGTCTGCGTAGTTGGAACTACGATTGTAAAAGAGCTGTTCGGTAGCGAGGATGCAGACTGCATCGGTAAGGTGGTACGCTTCAAAAGCATTCCCTTCCGCATAGTCGGTGTCCTGAAATCGAAAGGTTACAACAACTGGGGTATGGATCAGGACAACGTCATGATTGCACCTTACACTACAGTCATGAAGCGTATTGCTGCCCAGACCTATTTCAGCAGCATCGTGATGAGTGCCCTTGCGGAAGAGATGAGCGACGATGCCATTGAGGAAGTAACCCAGATACTACGGCGCAACCATAAGTTGAAAGATGATGCGGAGGACGACTTTACTATCCGCTCGCAGGCAGAATGGATGGAGACAATGTCCAGCACAATGGATACCATCACCCTCATCTTGGTTGTAGCCGCAGCCTTCTCGCTGCTTGTGGCAGGCATCGGCATTATGAATATTATGTTGGTGAGTGTCACAGAGCGCACCAAAGAGATAGGCCTGCGTATGAGTGTCGGCGCACGCGGCATAGACATCATGAGCCAGTTCCTCATCGAGAGCGTCCTGATTTCGCTGACAGGAGCCTTGCTTGGCGTTGCCCTCGGATACGGTGGCAGCTGGTTGGCGAGCAACGTCTTCATGCTGCCAAGCAGCGTTCCCCTCTGGAGCGTCGGCCTCAGTTTCTGCATCTGTGCTTTCATCGGTATTTTCTTTGGCTATGTCCCTGCCCGTAAGGCCGCACGCATGGATCCCATCGAAGCAATTAGATATGAATAAGACCACCTATCCCCTCTAAGGGGGGACAAATAAATTAAGGATTAGAGATTAATAACTAAAGATAAATAACCACACCCTTCCTCCCCCTAAAGGGGGCCGAGGGGTCCTGAAATTTATAAAAATGAAAAAAACAATCCTTTTTGCAGCACTTCTGTGCTTGCCTCTTTGCCTCATGGCAGTAAAGAGAGATTACATGAAAAATCCCAAGTATCTGCTTGGGGCGGTGCCTGAAGTGGAAGGTATTGTTACCTTCCAGAAGGACTTCAGTGTTACGGACAAGAGCGAGCAGCAAATCTACGATATCCTGCACGCCTACATTTGCAACTCTATTATCGGCAATGCCATTCAGAATCAGCAGCCTGAATACACGCGCATCATCTCGGAGGAGAAAGAGAGCGGCACCGTCGTGGCTCGCGTTGAGGAGTACATGACCTTCAGCCACGTCTTCCTCAACCTCGACCGTACCCGCTTCCGCTATCTCCTGAGCGCCACTGTAAAGGGACAGAAAGTCAGCCTCACCATCACACAGATTTCTTACTACTACAACGAGGACAGGGACGGCAAGAATGGCGTTCCATACAAGGCCGAGGAGTGGATAACAGACAAGGTTGCAGTCAACAAGGCCGGTACCAAGCTCTACCCGCGCAGCGGCAAGTTTCGTCGGATGACCGTTGACCGCGTTGAGCAGATCTTCAAGGACATAATAGACACATTCTCTATCAAGCAGGGCGTAATCGAGGGATAGCCATGAGACGGATATCATTGGCAATAGGATTGTGCCTGCTGACGACTGTCAGCGTGTTCGGCCAGTGCCGGTACTGCAAGAGCTACAAGGACTTCCTTGAGGATAAGTGGGAGTCCCTGGACACGGTCTATTGCAAGAAGCACAGCAAGGGATACAAGCTGATGTGGGGCGGTAACGACTACAAGCTGACCGCAGGAGACAAGGACATCGACAGGATTCTCAATGGAGCGACCTTCGCCGTGAAGCAGGGTGACGAGATATATGTCAACTGCCGGAACCTGCGCTTCGAGAACATGCGCTTTGGCAAGGGCTACTGCAAAGCAGCAGGCATAAATGAAAACGACCTGATCATTGTCAACTCACTGTTGACAAGAAGCGACATGCCCATGGTAGTTCCTGTGTTCATTCCGGCGGGTCCCATCGGTTCGGTGGCAGCAGCAGCGGCAATAGCCGGCGCGGCCACTGGTGCTATGGCTGCTGCTTCGGGGACAATGACGACCAACAAGCAACTGAAGAATCAAGTGTGCTACGTCATATCTTCTGCAGCAGACGAACAGGGACGTTATGACATCAAGCTCTTCGATGACCGTATGATGGACAAGCTGTTGCTGAGCCGCGACCTTATCGACTTGCACAACGCCTACTACGCTGAGAAGGACAAAAGCAAACGCCGGCTCGCTGCCCGCATCCTGCCTATCCTAATGGAAGCAGGCATCATCGATACGGAAGAATAAGGGCGGCTAAAAATACAAATATAAACTTTGAACTATGAACTCTAGAATCCTTCTACTCCTCCTTGCCTTGGTTTGTAGCGTCGGCACTGCTGATGCAAAGAAGAAAAAGACCAGTGGCAATCCTATCTTCCAGGGCTGGTATGCCGATCCGGAAGGTGCCGTACTCGATGGCAAGTACTGGGTTTTCCCAACGTACAGCGCTCCCTATGACGAGCAGCTCCACTTCGATGCCTTCTCCAGCAAGGACCTCGTCAACTGGACGAAGCACGAGAATGTCATCACAAAGGCAGACATCCCCTGGCTGAGGCGGGCGCTCTGGGCACCAGCCATCATCGAGACCAACAACAAGTATTACCTCTTCTTTGGTGGTAATGACGTACACGAAGGGGAAGTAGGCGGCATCGGCGTTGCGGTCAGCGACAAGCCCGAAGGCCCTTACAAAGATGCCCTCGGCAAACCGCTCATTAACGAAATTGTCAACGGAGCACAGCCCATCGACCAGTTCGTCTTCCGCGACGACGACGGACAGTTCTACATGTTCTACGGCGGCTGGCGGCATTGCAACGTCTGCAAGCTGAGCCCAGACCTCCTCTCCATCGTGCCCTGGGAGGACGGGCAGAAATTCCACGAGATAACGCCCAGCAAGGAATACGTCGAGGGTCCCTTCATGCTGAAGCGGAGCGGCAAGTACTACTTCATGTGGAGCCAAGGCGGTTGGACAGGTCCCGACTATTGTGTAGCCTACGCCATCAGCGATAGCCCGTTCGGTCCCTTCAAGCTCAAAGGGAAAATCTTGCAGCGGGACGAGAGCATCGCTCGCGGAGCAGGTCATCACAGCGTCATCAAGGTGCCCGGAAAGGACGAGTACTACATTATATACCATCGTCGTCCCCTTGAAGAGACCGACGGCAATCACCGCGTCACCTGCATTGACAAGCTCATCTTCAACGAGGATGGCACCATCCAACCCGTCAAGATGACATTCGAAGGCGTTGGAAAAAGCAAGATAAGGAAGAAGTGACTCGGAAGCAACTTTATCACGAGGTGGCGGCTTACTTTAGAGAGGCAATGCCAGAAGCGAAGACCGAGCTGCGCTACGACAATCCCTTCCAGTTGCTTGTTGCCGTCATCCTGAGTGCCCAATGTACTGACAAGCGCATCAATCAGGTCACACCCAAGCTTTTCGAGGATTATCCTACTGCCGAGGCGATGGCACTGGCTACGCCCGAAGTCATCTACGAGTACATCCGTTCTGTCTCCTACCCTAACAACAAAGCCAAGCACCTCGTGGAGATGGCGCGTCAGCTGCAGCAGAAGTACGGAGGCGAAGTGCCGCAGGACATGAAGCAGTTGACAGCTTTGCCAGGTGTAGGCCGCAAGACAGCCAACGTGGTGCTGAGTGTCGTCTGGCACGAGGCAAGGATGGCAGTCGATACGCACGTCTTTCGCGTCAGTCATCGACTTGGACTTGTCACCGACTCATGCAAGACTCCGCTTAGCGTTGAAAAGATGCTGACCAAGCACTTCACAAAGGAAGAGATTCCCGATGCACATCACTGGCTCATTCTGCATGGCCGATATGTCTGCACGGCCCTTCGCCCCAAATGCGACAAGTGTGGTCTTTCGCATCTCTGCAAGGAAAAAACTTGCACGTTTCACAGAAATGTCGTAACTTTGCGCCCGAATAAAGTTAAGGAGAGAAAATAACAACAAATATCAACATAACACATTAACATTATGACTATTAGTGATTACAACTTTGCCGGCAAAAAGGCAATCGTGCGCGTTGACTTCAACGTGCCCCTGAACGAGAATGGTGAGATTACGGACGACACCCGCATCCGCGGTGCACTTCCCACCCTGAAGAAGATTATCGCCGATGGCGGTGCTGCCATCATCATGAGCCACATGGGCAAGCCCAAGGGCAAGGTGAATCCCAAGCTCTCCCTCGGTCAGATTCGCGGTGCTGTGGAGAAAGCCCTCGGTTGTCCCGTTGCTTTTGCTCCCGACTGCGCTAAGGCTCAGGCTGAGGCTGCTGCCCTGAAGATGGGTGAGGCTCTGATGCTCGAAAACCTCCGCTACTATCCCGAAGAGGAAGGCAAGCCCGTTGGTATCGACAAGGAAGATCCCGCTTACGAAGAGGCTAAGAAGGCCATGAAGGCCAGCCAGAAGGAGTTTGCCAAGACTCTGGCCAGCTATGCTGACTGCTACGTAATGGATGCCTTCGGTACTGCTCACCGCAAACACGCTTCTACAGCTGTCATCGCCGACTACTTCGATGCCGACAACAAGATGCTCGGTTTCCTCATGGAGAAGGAAGTTCAGGCTGTCGATAACGTGCTCTCGAACATCAAGCGTCCCTTCGTTGCCATCATGGGCGGCTCTAAGGTAAGCAGCAAGATTGGTATTATCCAGAATTTGCTCGGCAAGGTGGACAAACTCATCCTCTGCGGTGGTATGACCTACACATTTGCTAAGGCTCACGGCGGTGAAATCGGCAATTCCATTGTGGAACTCGACAAGCTGGACGTTGCTTTGGATGTCGAGAAAACTGCCAAGGAGAATGGCGTAGAGCTCATTCTTGGTGTGGATAGTGTTTGCTGCACAGGTTATGACTTCGGTACTTTTAGTGTGAAGCCCGGAGCTCAGATTAAGGTCTTCCCCAGCAATGCCATCGAGGCTGGTTGGGATGGCTTGGATGCAGGTCCCGAGAGCCGCAAAAAGTTCGCAGAAGCTATCAAGGGTGCAAAGACGATTCTCTGGAACGGTCCTGCCGGATGCTTCGAGTGCGAGGAATTCACCGCAGGTAGCAGAGCTGTAGGCGAGGCTGTTGCCCAGGCAACTGCTGAAGGTGCATTCTCTCTCATTGGTGGTGGCGACTCTGTAGCCTGCTGCACAAAGTTCGGCTTAACCGACAAGGTCAGCTACATCTCTACTGGCGGTGGTGCTCTGCTCGAGGCCATCGAAGGTAAGGTGCTCCCCGGCGTAGCTGCCATTAAGGGCTGACTGGATTAAAGATTAAGGATTAAAGATTAGGGATAAAAACATGAAAAGACTGCGCTCTTACATATTCCTTAATCTTTATTCCTTAATCCTTCTTTTGCTGGCCTCCTGCTCCGAGCGACAGGAGGCCATGCAGTTTGAGGCAGACAGTACAGGCATCGATTCGACCATACTACGTGTAGCGGTTATGCCGACGATGAGTTGTCTGCCCGTTTATTATGCCGAGCGAATCGGGCTGGCCGACAGCTTGGGCCTGGAAATGGAAGTGCTGCGCTATCAGGCGCAGATGGACATCGACACCGCCATTCTCTACGGGCATGCCGACATCGCTTTCACAGACCTCATCCGCGTAGCCAGACTATCAAAACAGGTATCCCTCACGCCTATTGCCAGCTGCGATGAGCCGCTCTCGCTCATTTCTCTCAAGTCGAAACGGGTGAAGCAGGTCAACCAGATGAAGGAGCAGATGATTGCCATCAGCCGCCTCTCGGCAACTGATTATTGGTGCGACCGTATATTGGACAGCACCCGCACAAGCTACGACGACATCTACCGCCCGCAAATCAACGATGTACGACTGCGCGCCGAGATGGTTCGTCAGGGACTCATCGACGCAGCGATTATGGGCGAGCCCTATGCCACGTGGATGACGATGCTGGGGCACAAACGTCTTTTCCAGACACGCGGGAAGCAACCGCATCTCTATGCCTGGGCAGCGTGCAGTTCTGCCACAAACGAACAGCGGCAAACATTCCTGCTCCTGTTAGACACCGCTACCGGGCGCTGTAACGATGAGAGTCAGGCCGCTCTTCTGCGCGATATCCTGAAGCAGGAATACCAACTGCCACCTGCTATGGTCGATACCCTGGAACTACAACCCCTCAAGCAGACTCGGGACATCCGCCAAAGCGATACAGAGGATGCCGAGAAATGGCTCAAACAAAGAGCAAACCGCAAATAACAATTCTTCACTATAAATGATAGACTCCCAGACGCTTCGCCTCATTACGCAGAATGGCTTGCAGGCCTTTGCCCTGGGCCGTATTCTGGATGGTATTGCCGCTCTGCGTACACTCTTGCCATATTGTGCCACAGAGACCATTATCTGTGCAGAGGCAGAGAGTCTGGAAAAGAACTATCAATATATGCTCTCCTTCCTGAGACAAGGAGGAGACGACCCAAAACGTAGCGAGGTTCAGGCAAAGATTCAGAGGCAGGGTATTGTCCTTCTCGAACAGGCAAACCGCGCTATACGCCTCAACCTGAACAGCGACCGCTATTGCAAAGCTTTAAGTCGTCTGCAAGAGGCCTATGGAAGCCCAACCACAGCACAGGTTCTCGACAAATGGAACAGCCTGCTCACTCCGGAAGAAACGGGCGACGTGCAGGATGACCTCTTCGACCTGCTTTGGACTTCGCCACTTTGGACAGCACAAGACACCGCTCTCTGGTACGACTTCGTTCTGGGGCAGCGGGATATCATACAGCAGCATCTTCTGGGAGCGCTCTTCCTTTCCGCTTGGGAGCACTACGATACCGAGAAAGTACAGCTGATTAACCTCTTTGCCGACAGCGAATGTCACCGCACTCACCTCTCGGCTGTTGCCTATCTGCTTCTGCTCAGGCTCCGTTACAAAGAGCTGGCTCCCCTGATGCCGTCCTTGCCCGACAGCCTTCTTTCAAAAAAAGGACGCGCCATCATCGCTCAAGTGCAATACGAGATGTTGCTCATGCTCATCTCCGAGAAAAACACGAAGCAGGAGATGGAGGAGGTGGATGCCTTTACCCAAGAGTTCTTCTCTGGCAAGAAAACCCTGAATCTTACCAACATCAAAGCTGTCATCGAGACGAAGGGGCGCTATCTGAGGGACCGCCTCCAGCGTGGGCTCGACCCGAACCTCTCCAAAGCACCCTTGCTGCACAATTGCGACTACATGCACCGCATCTCCCATTGGTTCCTGCCCTTCGACAAGAACCATCCACTCTTCCAGTCTGTCATGATCGACGAGAAAGGTAATGAGAAGCAGAACATCTCCGCTTTGATAGATCTCGTTCTAGATTGCGATATTGACAAGATGGCCACACTTTATCTTGCCAGCCACGACAAGGATTTCTCCAAGGCAGTACGCCAGTTGGACAATCAGGAGCTTCCCGAAATCGAGAATGCCGTCATTCCGGAATATTCCTTCCGTTTCATCATGCAGGATCTCTTCCGCTTCTTTGTGCATTCTCCCCTGAACTCTCAGCTTTACAATCCGTTCCGGGAAGAGCTGACTTTGCTCGATTTACCCCAGTTCGCGGCGCTTTTCCCTGCCGAGGACTGTATCCGCTGCTGCAACCTGTTGCTTGAGCTGGGACACGTCAAACAGATTCTCTCGGCTTTGGATGACCTCATCGAACGCGAGGGAGCCTCCGCCCAGGCTTTGCTGCTCAAGGGAAAGGCTCTGCGCGAGCAAAAGCATTATCAGGAAGCCATCAACTGTGCACGGAGTGCCGAGATACTGGAGCCGGACAATACCGAGATCGTGCGTTTCCTCATCGAGTGCTATGTGATGCAGAATCGCCACGAGGAAGAGCTGGAATACCTGCTTAGACTCTTGGAACTCATTCCTGAGAACAAGAATCTTCGCCGTCTCATCGCAAGTGCAACGGACAAGACAGGCAGGAAAGAGGAAGCCCTGAAACTCTTCTTCAAGCTTGATTACGAATCGGCAGAGGACGATGAAGACCGCGATGTCATCATTTCCTCCATCGCCGACATCGCACTCGCTCTTGACAAGCTCGACATCGCAGAGCGATACACAGAAAAGGAGTTCGACTACTTCGACGGCAAGAAATGGGAAGCTCATCTCAGGATGGGCCACATCAAGCTATTGCAAAACGACTGGAAAAGTTGCCTTAACCAGTACGAACAATTCATAAACCAATTCAGCGAAAAGTACGGTCAGACAGTAAATGTTGCGCTGGCCAAGTTCATCCAGAGCTGGGATATGCTCATCTCGAAGGGCATCAAAAAGGAAGACCTCCTGCTCATCCACGACACCCTCCTGTCAGCTTCCGACAACACCGCATCCAACACGCCAACAAAACTTAAACAACAATAAATTCTGGTAACTAACAATGCTTTTAACCATGAGGAAGATTCTCCTATTGATGCTTGCGCTGGCAGCGATGCTACCGGCCCAGGCAACGACTTGGCAAGCCAGGACCGACACCATCTGGCCTGCACGTCATTACCGCGAACTCAACGGCCTGTCAACTGGCAGCCAGCGGTCAAAAACTTACATCAACTGGAACTATACCGAGGGTACCGTCCTCGTCTATGGTATTCACTTTCCGACAGGCCATGTGCGCGCCGACGCTGTCTTCAGAGGCAAGAGCGGCAGGAAGGTGACCTTCGGCGTTCGCATCGTCCATCCTGCAACTGGTACCGTAGTCCTCGACACCAGTACCACCAGCACGCAGACCAATACTGCCGAGCAGAAGATGGAAATCATGCCCGACACGGAGATGCCCTACGACGGCTGGTATCGTTTCGAGCTTACCTGTCCCTCCGGTTCCAGCACCCTGGACCGCCTGAATTTGCTCCTTTTCCAGCGCTCTTCCACGCTCTCCATCACCGACTCCGAAATCTTCATGGCGCCCAGCGTACATCTCTGGTGGAGCACAAAGGTGCCCGGAGCACCTTCCGGACAGGCCTATAACTGGTCCTACCTCGAGGTAATGTATCCCAGCGCCTATCGCCAGCTGGCCACCTATCAGATGGCTATCGGTACCGACGGCATGTATTCCGGCATTCAGATGCCCACGCACAGCGACGGCTCCTACGGTCATTCCGTGCTCTTCTCCGTTTGGGACAACGGCGATACCGACGAGGACAAGAACCTGCCCGAATATATGCGTTCTGCTGCCGTCGATCTCGGGCCTGGCGCCTATGCCACACGCTTCGGCGGAGAGGGCACAGGTTCCAGTATCCGCTACTACGAGGACAACCTCTGGGAGTTCGACCGCTGGATACAGTTCCTCTATAACGTGCGTCCCGACAACACCACTGTCACAACCGAAGACGGCACCACCATCGAATACGAGAGCACCCTCCAGTCGGTTTGGTTCAAGATGGTCGGCGAGGCCGATTGGCACTACATCGGCACCTTGCGTATGTCCGGAGCCAACCGCCTCACCTCGGGCATCTACTCGTTCCTCGAGAACTTCGGCGATACCGGCGGCAACTTGATGCGCCGCTGCTATTTCCGCAACGGAGCGATGCGTTCTGCCGCTACGGGCCAATGGTATGCACTCAACCACGCGGGATACGGCCATACACAGGGTAAGGGTACACGCAATTCGCGCTACGACTACGGACACGGCCTCACCAGCCTCTACGAGAACACCTTCTACCTCGAGACGGGCGGATATATGGGCACACGCGACAGCGCCGACACCTATACGCCGCCTCTGCAGGGCGAGATGCCTTGGGTCGATACCATCGATGTCGAGCGCCTCTACCGGCGTGTTGACGAGGCCGTTACCCACAACAAGACGAAGACGACGCAGAGACGCATCGAGGACACACGTACCGTCTCCGACCCCATCACCTGGAAAGTCATCAGCTTCAGCGACGAAGAGACTTCGGGCGAGGGCGACAACGGCCGCGCAGCCTTCATCATCGACGGCAACACCAGCACCTACTATCATAGCCGTTGGAAGAGCAATGCCGCAGACTATCCCCACGTCTTCACCATCGAAGCCCCAGAGCCCGTCACCGTCAGTCTGCTGGAACTCTACCAGAGCCGCGATAATGACTATAGAGCCAAACAGATGACATTCTATGTCTCCGATGACGGAGCACACTGGAAAACGGCCGGTTCGCGTCTCAACATCGAGGACAGCGAAAGCCCCACAATCCAGTTGCCCGAGCCTGTGACAGGCCGTTTCTTCCGCCTGCGATTCACCGCCGGCTATGGTTCCAAACTGGTCATCAACGAGGTTTATTTCAAGAACGTGTACCGGCTCGAATCCGTACTCGACCTCTCCCGTCAGGTTCTTGAAGAGTCCGACCAGTACGGCGGCTATTTCCCCGATGATGTAGCACCCCTGCGCGAGCTCTATGCCGACGGTACAGGCACCGATATCGAAGCCATGCTTGCGGCCCTCGACCGCCTGGCCAACGAGGCTCTGCCGCTCACCTATAGCATTCTGGCCAAGGCCGAGCACTTCACGCCCTTTGCCGTCTATCAGCTTCATAACCTGGACAGTCGCGGAGACCTCATCGCTACTGCCGACGGCAAGCTCTCCATCGCAGCTTCAGAGGCCAGCAACGCCCTCGACGAATACCGCCAGCCGTGCTCCGTCACCAATCCGCTCTGCAACTGGCTCCTGTTGCGCTCCGAGAAGTACGGCGACTACTACCTCTACAACCTCGGCACGAAGACCTACCTCAACGTTGTGGGCAGCGACATCAGCCTTTCTGCCGACCCCACTTCCCTCAAATTCTCTGCCAGCGGCAAAGGCTTTGTGCTCACAGCTGGCGGCAAGTACATCGCCATCAACGCCAGCAACGAGAAGCCCGTCTCTCTCGCCACTTCGGCAAACGCTTCCGCCATCTTCCAACTGCGCACCAACCACAGTCTGCGCCCCGAAGAGGAAGTCGTGCAGACGCTCATCGCCGAGGCCGAACGCATCGTCCACGAGGACAACGACATGGGGTACCTCTTCATGCAAGGCATGCAGACCTATGCCAAGGCCTTCGTCGCTGTGCCCGAGACTAATACGCGGCTCGTCCGCGCTGCGAGCACCATCTCTTCCAACGCCAACAACTCGCAGCAGGAGGCCCACAACCTCGCCAAACTCCTGGACCGCAACAAGAACACCTACTACGAAACGTGGTACAGCGGCATCACCTGGCCCGAGGAAATGTCGTACATCCAGACGCGCATGACCGGCACCATCGATGCCTTCAGCTTTTCGTTTTCGCCCTCGCAGAACGCCGATTACGGACAGCCCGACATACCGCAGGACATCATCGTATCGGTCTCTCCAACCGTCCGTAATTTTCTGCCCGTAGCACGCCTCGACAAGGACCTGCCGCAGACCATCAGCGAGGACTACATCTCGCCTGCCATCTTTACCGACGGCGATTCGCGCAACCTCCGATTCCAGGTGATGCGTACCTACGGAGAGCGTGCCAGCAGCCACATCTGGGCCATGAGCGAGTTCCAGGTTCATCCCGTCACCATCGACGAAGAGGCCTCGCCATACTATCAGAAACCAGTGGTTCGGGAAGCCTTCGATGCCTTGCAGCAGCAGCTTCAGAACATGCGTACGCTTATCGGGGACAACGCCGTCACATCCGAAGCCCGCAATGCCCTTCGTGAAGCCATCCAGCGAGCCGAAGACGCCCTCCTGCAAGGTGGCGACGGCATACAAGAAATAGAAAATGGACAATGGCAGATGAACGATGAGACGGTCGTTTACGACCTGCTTGGCCGGGAAATCCCATTCAAGGCACTTCCCCAAAGCGGAAGCGGGAAAGGAGCTCGCATCTACATCCTCCACAACGGCAAACAGGCCAGAAAAGTCATCCGATAAAACTCTTTTTGCTGCCTCCGGAGTCTGCACGTGTTGGTCCCGGGAGTCTGCACGTGTCGCCTCGAGGAGTCTGCAAATGGCGTTTCGATGTGATTGAGACGCCGTATCGTTCCAGATGAAACGGCGTTTTGTCGTTATTGAGATGCCGTTTCGTTGAGATTGATACGGCGTTTCGCTAAAATGCCTGTAATCGATGGATTCACCATAAATCTTGATTTTTTACAGCCATATCCAGGCAGTAAGATTGTTCTGAATAATGGAGCCTAGATTTTTAAGCCATTTGCTACGCCCTTAGGAGTTGAATTCGTCATAAATAGGGGTTCAATAGAATAAATCCTTCAATGGTGTTGTGTTTAATAAGAAAAACTCTTATATTTTGCAATCATAGACTATATAAAACAGAAGACCATGAAACAATGTCTATTTCTATTCACAGCATGTTTGCTGCTCTGTCCCGGAGCTTTTGCTCGTACACTTAACCACCCTTTTGTGGTGAATGGAAAGGTGTGGACCTATTACAGAGGGAACTCCACGGGAGAATCAACATGGGAAGAGGTTTTCAGCCTTGAGGGCGACACCGCGATTGGCTCCCGCCAGTGTATAAAGCTCTATCTTACAAGAAATCGTCTCTACGACCCCCTTGACCATCTTTACAAGGGAGCATTGTACGAAGATGACGGGAAGGTCTATTATATTGAACCGGGCAGTACTACGCCTGCACTTCTGTATGATTTTTCCAGCGAACCAGAGACTATTATTAAAGTAGGTCCTACAGAATTGACAATCAAAGAAAGGAAGCTATACAAATATCGCGGAGAATACTGGACGGAAATAGGGTGGCAACCTGTCGAGCCTGATTATCAAGATTATTACAATTACATATGGTATGAAGGCATCGGTATGACTGGCGCTTCGACCTTGCTGGGAATCTATGAAGGCTATGGTCCTTGGTATACCGGTGGATTTATAAGTTTAGTTAATTGTAAAGTAAACGACCAAATCATCTTTGACCCAAATGAGTTCTACAAATCGGCAGAGATTGTAACGGGAATTGTACTTCCTTCAGATGAAGAAATAGGAAATGGTGAATCGTCAAATGGTACATGGTTTGACCTGCAGGGCCGCAGGCTTTCCGGCAAGCCTGCCCGGGGGATATACATTGAAGACGGGAAGAAGAAAGTAAAGTAAAAACTTTGCTCAAAACGAAAATAACTGTATCTTTGCAGCAGCTATGAGACATTTCCTAATCTTCGCCTGTCTGCCGTTATGGGTAGTCACGGCCTTTCCGCAACAGGTAAGCATTCAAGGTCGTATGGTCGATGCCGAGACGGGCGAGCCGTTGCCATACGTAAGTATCTATGCAGAACAGGGGAAGTGTACGTTGACGAACGCGGAGGGTGACTTCAAAATCAAAACAATTGCGGGCGACAGCTTGACTTTCAGTTGTATAGGTTACGAGAAACTGAAAGTCAAGGCCGAAGACCTGTCTCCTGTCATCTGGCTCAAACCCTACACCGCTTTGCTGAGAGAAGTCACCATCCGGCCAGTGAATGCCAAAAGAATACTGAAAAATACGATAGACAATCTGAAAAAGGATTACGACAAACAAAGCAAATGGACAAGGAAGTATTTCTTTCGCACATTAATAGAAAAGCAGATGGGCACATACTTGGCAGAGGCGTTCATAAAGGCGTACTCTGTGGTAAACATACGGTCGTCCGCGATAATAAAAGGTCTGGAAAGCTTTGATAAGGAATCTAATAAAGGCAAGTTGAACCTATTGACATTAAACATACACCGTCTCGTAGAGGTCGCGCCAATGACCAACGAGAGTTCCTTCTGGATGAACGCCATAAAGCCGCTGTCAAATTCCTCGACATTGCATAAGTATTACGACGTACAATCCTACCTTTTGCATGGCGAAGACGGTAACACGCTCTGCCGTATAGATTTTTCTTGGAAAAAGAAGCGCACGCCGGAATTGATGCACAAATCTGGCATAGCAGGTACGGCATACATAGATGTCGAGACTTGTCGTTTGCTCCGCTTTGACGGTTCCTGCGACAACTATTTTATAAACGAGAGTGGGCATTCATACCCGATATCCATAAATTTCCACATCGAATACGATTACAGCCAAGATGCTGCTTCCGTGTCAAAGGTTTCCATAAGCGGAGGCAATGATTTCACCCACTACCGTGCATTGCTGTTTGCATTAGATAAAGATGAGCCGCAGACGACAGAGATGTCGGCAATAGGCTTCGATATTGTAACAGCCATACAGGAAGCTGGATATGATGCTTCGCTCTGGGATGAATACGATATTGTGAAGCGCACGAAAGAGGAAGAGCGTGTTGCTTTTAGAAGATGAAATTAGACAAAATGAATAGTACTCCACACAAAAAGGCAAAAAGGTAGTGACGGAAGCTGTGGTCCGGAGGCTCCCCTAATAGAACCAGCATCTACGACCTCCAGGGCCGCAGGCTGGCTGACAAACCTGCCCGGGGCATTTACATCGAAGAGGCTCTTCTGCATTTTTGTTAATACCAGAGAAAACTTTTTGTTTCGAGAGGAAGTTTATGTTTCTGCACCGAGAACTTATGTTTCCGCGCCGGAAACATGTGTTTCTGCACCGGAAACATGTGTACCACGTCCGGAAACATAAAATTCCATTCTATGTGAGAAGAAAAATATGAGAAGGTAGTATCGACGAACAGGGAAACGATTTCTCAAAAGAAAAAAGAATTTGTAAACTTTTTGAAACAATTTCCCATAAGTTGGGACTACTTGGGACTCATTTTCCTTGCTTCGCTTGCAAAAACCGCGTAACTTTGCAGCCGAAAACTATTAAAAACATAGAATTATGAAACGTAATCTATTATCTATTTTAGTGGCATTGCTGTCGCTGGTGGCTAGTGCGACAACCGTGCAAAATACATTCATTTATGTGACTGGGGCAAATGGCAAAGCAGGAAACGTCGCAGAACTAACACTTAACTTGCATAATAATTATCCTATCAGTTCATGGAAATGCGACCTCATTCTTCCCGAAGGCGTTACTTTCAAAAGCATTACTCCCATTAAAGACCGCTTCCCAGAGGGATACGACGCGGAAGTCACAGCAAGTTTGAAGGAAAGCGGTTCTGTTTCCATCCTCTGGAAAGGGACGGAGAATATTGGCTTGACTGGCAACGATGGTGCAATTGCTATTGTTAAAGTAGATATTGATGATACTGTTACATCCGGTAAATACATGGTAACCTTGCAGGAAATTTTGCTCATGGAATGCAATGGCAATATTCGCCATAAGGACTATACCGAATTCAAATGGCCAATTATGGGAAATAGTTATCCTTTCGTAGAAGAAGGAAAGGTCTGGAATATGCTATGTAACAATGCAGAGGCCTATTTGTATCCCAGTTATCAGTATCGATATTATATCAAGGGCGACACTCTGATTTCAGGCATGAACTACAAGAAACTGTATGCGTACAATGAGAACAACGATGGGCAAACTCAATACAAGATGGCACTCTCAGAGTCAAAAGGAAAGGTATTCTTCGTTCCTAACGGTTCAACTGAAAGCTACATTCTCTATGATTTCCTGATTCCTGAAGGCAAATCTGTTGTTACAGCAGACAATATCCATCCCGAATGGAAGATTGAGATGCGAAACAATAAGGACAGACTCATCGAGATAAACGACGTAAACAGACATTGCCTTTTTGTGAACAGGGTTGATGCCTCTTTTGAAGATTATCCATCGGGATGGTGGATAGAAGGCATTGGCAGCGAACTCGGTCCCCTCAACACATGGGGCTTTAAAGCTGCTGGAAATAGTTGCTATTTCTTGAATTGCGAGGTTAACGGGCGAGAAATCTTCAACTTGTCTGACTTCTATTCAAAATTGAAGGAACCTGATTATGATTCTACCCAAAAGTATTATCCCAAAGGCACAAAGTGGACAGAGATTCGTCTGGACACATTGAAGTACAACACCTGGTACTCGAAGGTCGGCGACGAATGGGTGCCGAACTTCGAGACTGTAGAGTACTACGTCAGGTATGATGGTTATGATTGGTGGTATAGCATCGACAATTTTATGAGTGTTGATAATGTTTATACCAGCGGCCCCAACTGGACAGATTCCCTTGCTTTAACTATAGGCGAGGAACATACGGAATCCGACACATTCATTAATGCATCAATTGAGATTCGTAAGGATAACGACTGGAGTGAGTATGTGGGCTTTGGTCAGGCATATCAGTTTAATTGGAGTATCGGAAAGGAACTCTATTATCAGGATATGATTGTCGATGAATTAGTTTACCCGGATATGGTTTCCGAAGAGCATCATTCTCGGAAGAAGATAAGGTTCTCTGAATCTGATTATCCTTCTGGCGGCAGGCATCCCTACGGCACAATAGAAGAGATAAAGGAGGGAGACTTCGGAGGCGTTAAGCCGCTGAAGTATGTGGATATGGACGGCGTTCGCATCATTCAGGGAATTGGCGTAACAGAATGGAACGATGGAGAATGTCTTTTCGGGCCATTAAAGCTCTATGCCAATTCCTATTACTTCCATGAAACGCCGCCAGAACGTCACTACCGCTCCATGCTTGTTCATTTCGAGCGCGGCGGCGAGGTGCTGTATGACGTCTGGCCAGAGAAGGAAGCGGCTACAGCAGTCACCTTTACCAAAGACCAGATGGCGACGATTATATTGCCGACGGCGCCGGATGCGGGGAAGGGTAAATACTACAGGCTTGAAAAGTGCGAGGATGGTAAGATTATCTTCGAGCAGGAGAAACAGCCCCAAGCCCATATACCTTATATTATTGTGCCGAGCGAGGACTTCTGCATCAACACAAACACAATGGATTTGGCAGGACTACGCCCGGATACCATTTCCATCGAAGCTATTCACTTCATCGGCTCGTACAGCCGCGAG
>JAFZPZ010000048.1 GCA_017552435.1 Bacteroidaceae bacterium | reverse complement strand
GGCAATTAGGAACTATCGAGGTGTCGCCCATCGGAATGGGCTGCATGGGTTTGTCGCACGGCTATGGCGACATTCCGAGTGAGGAATACAGCATCGAGGCCATCCGACGGGCTTACGACTTCGGATGTACATTCTTCGATACGGCAGAGGCATACGGGCCGAATATGCTGCGCGAGAATCGAGGACACAATGAGCGCATCGTGGGCAAGGCCTTGAAGGATGTCCGTCAGAAGGTGGTGATTGCCACCAAGCTACATTTGCCTGCTTCGGAGGCTAAGGAACTGGGTGTCTATACAGCTATCCGTCAGCATCTGGAGGCTTCGTTGAAACGCCTGCAAACCGACTATACCGACCTTTACTACTGGCATCGCGTGAACCGTGACCTCAACTTGGAGGAGGTGGCAGCGGCATTCGGCAGACTTATCAAGGACGGTCTGATTCGTGGCTGGGGACTTTCGCAGGTCGGAGCCGAGACCATCCGACGGGCACATGCCGTCACACCGCTTTCTGCCGTTCAGAATATCTACTCCATGTTGGAACGTGGCATTGAGGAGGAGGTCATCCCCGCTTGCCAGCAACTGAATATCGGCATCGTCCCGTTCTCGCCCATTGCCAGCGGTTTCCTCTCTGGCAAGTTGACGACTCAGACAGACTTCTCGCATAGCGACGATGTTCGTAAGTACGTACCCCAGCTCCGCAAGGAAAACATAGATGCCAACCAGCCCGTACTCGACCTCTTGGAACAGTATGCACAACAGAAGCAGGCCACCAAGGCACAAGTCTCATTGGCGTGGATGCTGCACAAATACGAGAATGTAGTACCCATCCCCGGCTCGAAGAATCAGGAACGTATTCTTGAAAACCTCGGCGCATGGAATGTAGGCCTGTCTGATGACGAGTTCGCCACCCTCGATAATGCCCTCAATCAGATACCCGTACAGGGCTATCGCGGCTTCGAGGAGTACGAAGGCGGCACGATGGCCGACTGGGGGAAAAAGAAATAGTTGCATTATGGACAGGCGTGAATTCATCAAGAACCGACGATTGAAGCAAGAACTAAGCGTTTAGAGAATTGTTATGATTGAGATACGAAGAAAAAGACAAGAAGGAGGCAATGGCGTTCCTCTCGTTCGACAAAACTCATGCAAGCATGGCTTTGTACTCACTTATCCGGAATATTGGTAGTTCTTTCCAAAATCTGTTTAGGCGGTGTATCAGGAAATCGTCGTACCTTTGCACCGGATTTATAAGACAAGACGAAATGAGACAGATTCTAATGTTTTTAACGGCAATGCTGCTGACCTGCTGCTCTTCGGAGAGCGAGGTAAAGGCACAAACTTCCAGCGATATGACACAGAAACTCTACCTCACCATCGGTGGCGTAACAAAGACGGCTACGATGGTCAGCAACTCTTCTACTGAGGCTCTGGTGGCTCAGTTACAGCAGGGCAATATTACCTACGAGGCGCACGACTACGGCAATTTCGAGAAGGTGGGTGCATTGGGCTACACGTTCCCAGAGAACAACGAGCAGATTGACACCGTTCCGGGTGACCTGATTCTCTATCAGGGTTCGAATCTCTGTATCTACTACGACACGAACTCATGGAACTTCACCCGTATCGGCAAGCTCGCCGGCATGACACAGGCTGAAATCAAGACGTGGGTGAATGCCGGTGGCGGCAATGTCAGCGTGACTCTGTCTGTCTCTGAACCGACTGGCATTAGTAAAGTAAAGGCTGAAGATAGTGAGTCGAGGACTTATACACTTCAAGGCACATTGGCTCAGGCCGGACAAAAAGGAATTGTAATTCAGAACGGTAAAAAGATAAAAAGATGAAGAAGGTGAGTGTTTTTTCGATGAATTTTTGTAGTGAATCGAACAGAAGAATGCAGAAACTGATACATTCAATGTGGTTTATAGCACTGATTTGTTTGTCAGCCTGCAACAACCAGGTTGTACCGCTCAACTATACTGATACCGTAGAGACAGGAGACAACATCGAAGCTAAGTTCCTGAAGATTGGCCCTTGTGATGTTGATACCGTTCAACAAATAATGAACGACACACTGCTGAAGGCCATTACCATCTATTTCCCACATGAACTGAGGACATCCAAGGTGAAGAAATACCCAGCTGTTATCTTTGCGAATGGTTCGGGAGTGGAAGCTTCAAAATATATGGCACTATTCCATCACTTGGCATCCTGGGGCTTTATTGTCATAGGAAATGAAGACCCCAGTTCTGGCAAAGGCTTGTCATCGGAGTCGTCGCTCAAATATCTCCTTGATGCCAGTCAGAATGCCAAAAATATTTTTTATGGGCGTTTGGATGTGGAGAATATCGGCATTTCTGGACATTCTCAAGGCGGAGCGGCAGTCTTTAATGCCATTACCCAACAGGAGAATAGTCAGGTATACAAGACCGCCGTTGCGCTCTCACCGACCCATGAAGAGCTTGCCAACAACTTGGGGTGGCACTACAATACGACGGACATCAGAACGCCTGTGCTGATGCTTGCTGGCACAGAAGGAGACTTTGAACTGAAACTCGTTATTCCATTTGCAGAAATGCGGCAAATGTATAACCGAATCGATTCGCCAAAGGTGATGGCCCGCAGGAAAGGAACCGAGCACGGACAGATGCTCTATAGTGCTGACGGATATGTAACAGCTTGGTTCATGTGGCAATTGAAGAACGACAGTATCGCCGCCAAAGCGTTCACGGGCAACCACCCGACATTAAAGGACAACAAACTTTATCAAGACGTACTAATAGACTATTAAACACAGATAATATGAAACGAGTAATAGTTATTTCGACGAGCCTTCGTCGTGGTTCAAACAGCGACATGCTCGCTGACAAGTTCGTGGAAGGTGCCAAGAGTGCCGGAAACGAGGTAGAGAAGATTTCTCTCGTTGGCAAGGAGATTCAATTCTGCAAAGGTTGCTTTGGCTGTCAGAAACTGGGCAAGTGCGTCATTAAGGACGATGTGAACGACATTATGGCCAAGGTATTAGAGGCCGATGTGGTTTGCTGGGCTACGCCTATCTATTATTACGAGATGAGCGGACAGATGAAGACCCTCATAGACCGCATGAATGCCATGTACTCACAGGACTACAAGTTCCGCGATGTCTATCTGCTCACCACTGCAGCCGAGGATGAGGAATTCGTACCCAAGCGTGCTGAAGCGGGATTGACAGGATGGATAGATTGCTATCCGAAGAGC
>JAFZPZ010000047.1 GCA_017552435.1 Bacteroidaceae bacterium | reverse complement strand
GCCAAGCATCGCCTCAAGACATCGATAACCTCCTCGCTCATGTTGTTCGCCCAGAGGAACTCCTCGAAGTCGAGCGGGTACATCTCCACTATCTCCTCGTAACCCACAGGGATGGATGTGCTGCCCTTCTCCTGCTTGGCGACACCTCTCTTACGTCGCTTCTTCTGCTCCTGGCCATATCCCAGCACACCCAAAAGCGAGCCGGTGGCGATGATGTCGTAGCGGCCGTCCTCTTTGAAAAACTTCAGGCTTGTGCGGGCTTCTGGACATTCCTGTATTTCGTCAAGGATGATGCATGTCTCACCCGGAACGAACTTGGCATTACGCATCTGGGCAGACAGGAGCATGATGATATTGTCCACATCCTTGGAACCGTAAAAAGCCGTCTTCCGCTCCTCTTCCTTGAAAAAGTTGATATAGATGACGTGCTTGTAGTTTTCGTTGGCAAACTGTTGTGCAATGAAGGTCTTTCCGCATTGCCGAATGCCCATAATAACGAGCGGCTTATGGTTAGGTTTTGCCTTCCATTGTTCCAACAGTACTGATATTCTACGTCTTAACATAATATTACCACATTATTTGAACTTCGTTGACTTTCCCCTTCGGGCCGTCGAGCTAAACCTTCGAACCCGCTTTCGCTCGGAAAAGCTCGAATTAGATTCGGCTTCTCCCTCGCTTAATCGCGGCTTTCAGGTGCAAAAATACAAAATTCCAACGAGTCTGCAAAATTATTTGTTATTTTTTTAGCGACTTTTTATAAAACCACCGTTATTTTTCAAACGACTTTTAGCTGTTTTGACGTACTTTTCCTAACGCAAAATTACATCTATAAAATCATACCGCCTCCCTGCGCTCAGGGACTTGATTTCATGCTGAAAGCATGCGCCTTTTGTGACGAAAACAGCGATACTTGCCACAAATTTACGAATAAAAGAGACACCAAGCAAGGATTTCGCGGAAAAGTTTGCTAGGTTCAGAACCTTTGGCATATAGAACCGACAAAAACGGCCACCGAAATACAATCCGATGACCGCCTGATTGAGTAGGGTTACTGTTTTTGGTTACGTAACTATGTAACCTTTTCATTTTTAATTTTTCTATAAACGCCTTTTTCTATCCGTTCTATCTTTCCGCTTTTACAGTATCGTGAGAGCAGTACCTTCACTTCGCTGCTTTGGCCTTGCCGGATGCGTTCTTCGCGGAACTGCTGGGCGGTGAAGATGTCGGGCATGCGGTTTAACAGAGGTTCTGCTGTGATTCGCCCATCCGACTGCTGTTGAAGCATCTGTTCCGATTCCCTCATGTCCTGGGCGACGCGCGATGCAAAGATGTGGCAGATGTTGTAGTAGGCGAAATCTCCGAGCCAGCGCGCCAGGTCGATGACCTCCTTCTGCTCTTCCCCGTATAGGGCCACGAAGGGGATGGCTGCCCGCTGCATGAACTGTCCCACACGGTGGCTGAGGTCGGCTTCTGCTTCAGAAAGTGCTCCTTCTGTATAGCGCTCTTCCAACTCGTCGTACCACTGCTGGATCATCTTCTGCGTCTTGGGCATCTCCAGCAGGAGTGTGCCGTCGCCCAGCGAGAGGTCTTTCTGCCAGAGACTCGCGAGCAGTCCGTCGCGTTCAGCTTCCTCGTCAGCAGGAAGAGAGGTGAATACAGGCGGGCGGAAGGTGCGTTTGATTTTCGGCATCATCATGGGCAGGAAGCGTTGCATCATGCCGTTCTCGGTGTCAGAGAAGAGACGGGAAAGGACACTCTTCGGGGTACCTGTGAGCAGGATGGCAGCACAGAGTCGGCACTGGGTGCTGCACGAGTTGTCGCTCATGTAGAACTGGCGGTGTGTGTCGAGGTCCCATGCCTTGCGGAGCAATACGGAGATGTTGCTGAACTGCGCCCGCGATGCGTTTGCCAGCTCGTCGCTTTCGGTGTAGTTGCAGAGCAGCATACCGTTCTCTCCCAGGTTTGTCTGCACCTCAAGGAGAGAGGTCTTAGACATGGTTTCCATGATGCGGAAACGCGGGTGATATTTGGCTGGCTTGTCCTTGGCGTTTGCCATCTTGTCGCGCATCTCCTGGTTCTCGCGCACCTTGCGCCACTCGGCATCGTCCCACGTCTGTAGGGTGTTCCTGCACATCAGTTCCAATAGCATCGATACCCAGCTCTTTCCCTTTCCGCTACCTGCGATGATGGCAGCATAGAGATTGGCTGCTATGGTGCGGCCGTCGATGTAAGTGCTGCGGTAGTGGCTGGCGATGGTGCCGAGGATGACGCATGCAGTAACCACGAGCATGGGGTGGTACTGGCTCGGGAAAGGTTTGATGAGCAGGGCGATAAGTCGCGGCAGCTTCTGTGGCAATGCTGGCGGGTTCCAGCCCTCGGTCAGCTCCGCCAAATCCCTGTCGTCTTCCGTCTCTTGTTGCCCGTCCTCATTTTTAATTTTTAATTTTTCATTTTTCACTTTCTCAATCGCCTCCTGCATCCGTTTCGGTATGCCCTTCAGGAATTCATAATCCATTGCGCTCTTCACCGTCTGGGCCACATTCTCGTTCCTCTCCCTCACAATCTCATCCACGAACGGCGTCGCGCGCAGGATCTGTTCGATGAGTACCGGGTCGTTTTCCGTGATGTAGCGCAGTTGGTCGGCCAGCATCAGCGATGTGTAGTGCCTGTCGCCTATTGCCACCGCCTTGCCGCCCAACCAGGCATCCACAATCTCCGAGTAGGGAATACCGTGATAGGCGGGAAGTGAGGATAAAGGAACTTGTGGGGCAGGTGTGCCAATTGGTACGGCTGCGCCCCCTTTGGGCGCAGCCTGATAGTCTCGTTTTACTTTTATCTGTTTCATTTTAATTGTCAATTATCAATTGTTTTCCGCGACATCCGCAACTAACATTGCGCCTTTCCGCTAAAGCGTGTAAGAACATCGCGCCTTGTGTGCTAAAGCATCCAAGAATTGTCAATTGGAAAGAGCGTTTCCATATCCAGATACATCCAGTCCTCTCTGGGAGCGATAAAGAACGTGCGTGCTGCATCCTTGCAGACCCTGTCGTAGCTGGTGCCGAGCAGTCGGGCCAATCGCGCCTGGTCCTCTTCTATCGAGTTGCAGTAGGGCTGGCAGAGGGCTATGACGTGGGCACCTGCCCCTTGAGGGCTCAAGTGGATGGCCACGATGTCCAGTTCTTCGCCTGGTTTGGCCGGCTGGGACTCCTCGGCTTCCGCCATAGCCGTCCATCTGGCGATGCGTTCGCGGGCTTCCTTCTCGCCCCATTCCCAGGCCGCATCCGCACCCTTCGTGTTGAGAAGTTCCCTGAAGTGGTCTTCGTGGTGGATGTCCACATCCAGGCAGAAGAGTCCGGAGCTTTCGGCGTTCTTGTCTGTTCTGGGCTGGCCGCCAAACTTGCTCTGCCAGGTGATGCCTGGCAAAGCGCGTTTGTAGTTGTCGGACTGGGGCGTGTGCTCGCGTACCTTCTCTATGTTCATCCGGACATCCATCCCGTCCAGCAGAGAGTTGAAGATCTCTTTCGTCAGTGGTTTGGGCTTATTGTCCATCACACCAATCACATAATCGCAAGGAGAATATTCTTTAGAGTTCATAGTTATAATTGTCAATTATCAATTATCAATTGTCAATTCTTTTTTCAACAAAGTTCATGCAGTTTCCGAAGTTCTCCACGACCGTCATCCAGGCGGGGTTGTCTGCATCTATGCTGATGCAAATGCGGTAGAGATTCTTTTCGGGATTGAACCTCACGCTATATCCCGGTCCTTGTTTCAGACGGATGGTTTTCTTCTCGAAGACGGCCGAGGGCCATTCCTCCTTGAAACTGGCAGTTGTCAGATCGTGTTTTAACTTCAGGAACCCGAAGATTCCATTACCAACTGGAAGACGATTCTTCTTAGACTCTATAGTGAGTTTAACACCATTAATTGTTGATTTCATAACTACATTTTACGATTTAATGATTTACTATTTACTATTTAATCTCTAATTTTGTGGGGCAATGATTCTGATTTTGTTAGAGATGAAGCCATTCGAGAATCGCTTTGTTCTGAACTTGAGGTTCAGCGATACAGTCTGTCCCTCCTGGAATCCGAGGTTTTTCCATACATCTTCATCCACAGCTGCGCTGATGTAGGACTCGCCTGTTTCATCCTCGAAAGCAAGCAGTATGTTTCTGGATGCCCATTTGTTTCCTGTTGTATCCGACGTGCCGGACTTAACATCACTCACTCTTTTGATTAGAATATTTTCTACTTTCATAACTTTTGATTTTTGAGTTTAATAATTTTAAATTAATCTTGTCTTTCTGCAGATTGACACCGCAAAATTATGATGAATATCAAATGGGTAAAAAGAATTATTTTACCCAAATGTTAAGAATTGTGAATTGCCACGATTTCACGTATTTTTATCAGTAAAGCATGCTGTTCAAACCCTATTCCCAGATAGCGCCTGTAGGGACTTTCCTTCCCGTCCGGTTCCAGTACTGCATCGTACTTGCGGTCGCTATAAAGCTCATACACGCCTTTCTCGCGCAATACGCCAATAATGCGCATCACATTGTATTTGTCGAAATCCCTGCACTTCCTTGCTTTCGGTCCCGGCATCAGTAAATCCACAAAATCATCGTTGGCCAGAATCTGATCCCACAGCTTATCAACTGAAGATTGAAATTTAGGCGTAACAAACACCTTGATGCGTTTCACATACGCATATACTGCTTTTATTACCTGTTCCTTACAGACTGCTTCCTTGCTCTCGTCAACATACAGTCTTCCTTCCCGTGCTGCCGCTTTCAGCGCCTCCACGTCAAAGTCCTCGGGACGGACTTGCTTGAAGTTTGTCTTCATTTACCTTCGTGTTGTGAGAAGAGCAGTGAACGCTGCACAGCTTCAACTCTCGAGAGATTCTCACTCCACTCTGGTTATATAAAATCCCGCGTCTGGTTTTACTAAAACGCGGGTACAAATATATATATAAGTAGTACCGTCATAGTCTCGATACTACAATTTCTCTGACAAATCTAGGTTACATGGTTACATAGTTTCATATCTAAAAATAGGTACCCTACAACGGAAAAGAAAGTCTATTATTATAATTATAATAATAGGCCTTAAAAACTGGGGAAGGGTTACATTTTTTGGTTACGTAACTATGTAACCTTGTATACTTTCCAGTGGGCCATTTCTGTCGTAATGCTCTAAAAATCAATGCCATACTGCAAACATATCCATTGCACTGCCCTTGGGGGCAACATCTTGCTGGTGCGGCGAACACCAAGGCGAGAAAGTGCAGCACGGTTGTTTGACATCCAACGCTGGAAAGTCTTGTAATTCACTCCTGCCGCTTCGGCAAGCTCGTATTTGTAGGCGCTTCTCATGAAGTGAGAGTTTAAAAAGTTTAAGTGGCATTTCCAATACCACTACAAAGGTACGATATTTTTCTGGATTGCGCAAGAAAAATCAGAACAATTTCGCATATTATCTGGACTTATCTGGACACAAGTGGACAGATGTGGACAATGGTATCTGGAACTGTCGTAACTTTGCATCGTAATTCAAAAGCAAGGAAATTCAGGCTCCCCCTAGAGGGAAAATTTGCAGCCCTTAAGGGAAAACAATAGGACCCCCTAACCCCCCTTTAGGGGGAACAATGAAAAATTAAAAATGAAAAATTAAAAATTAAGAGAAAACCGGTTTCAATATAGAGAGTATTAACAAAAACAAACAACCAAAAACTTAACAAAATCAAAAAACTATGGCAATCAAAATCAATGCAAGGGAGACGAACCTTAAGATAGGTAAGACTCCAGGTTACTACTACGTGATGACCCCCGAGCTGTACATCGCTCTGAACAAGGACAAGGTGATCAAGGAAGCTGCCCTGCGCAGCGGTGTGAACAAGGGCGTGATGCAAGCTTGCTGGGACGCAGCCGGCGAAGTCATCAAGGCTTGGGCCACCGAAGGGCACTCTGTAGCCATCCCCGGACTGGGCACCATGCGATTCACCGTCCGCTCGAAGGCAGTGGCCGACGTGAACAAGGTGAAGACCAGCCTCATCAAGTGCCGCCGCATCGTGTTCACCCCCGATGTGGACCTGAAGGAGGAACTGGCCAACACCAGCATCCAGATCACCTGCTACGACCGCAACGGCGAAATCGTGAAGCGCGTGACCAGCGCCGACGACGGCACCGTGGAAGATCCGGACAACACCGGCGAAGGCGGTGAAAACACCGGCAACGGCGGAGCCTCCCCCAACCCCTCCGAAGGAGGGGAGAATAACGGTGGAACTACCGGAGGTGAAGGTGACGACAACGGTGGCGGTGACGGCAACGGCGGCGGTGACGGCCCAATTGGCGATGCTGAATAGACCCCCCAACCCCCTTTAGGGGGAGGAATTGACAATTGATAATTGACAATGAACCGAGATATTAGAAACTGCAACCCGTTGAACATTCGGCGGGTTGCAGGTACTACCTGGAAAGGGCAACGGGCAGAACAGACAGACAAGGAGTTCGTCCAATTCGAGAGCATAGAATGGGGCATTCGCGCAGCCTTCTGTCTGCTCCGCACCTACAGCAGGAAGTACCATCTGAACTGCATCGCCGACATCATCACGCGCTGGGCACCGCCAAGCGAGAACGACACCAACCGCTACATCTGCAACGTCTGCCGCTGGTCAGGCTTCGGCGGCATGCAGCGCCTCACAGAATCCGACTGGCCCGCCCTCGTCCGCGCAATGGCCCGCCAAGAATGCAGCATTGAACTCTCGAATTCTCTTATAGAAAAGGCCTTCGAGATGTTCAAAGAAATTCAAAATTAATAAATTCAAAATTCAAAATTAACACCTACAGCTATGAAAAAGGAAACTTGGAAATTCATCATTCAGACGATAATCGCCATTCTGACGGCTATCGCAACCAGCCTGGGAGTCACCAGTTGCATGGGGCTTCTTTAATTCAAAATTATAAAATTCAAAATTCAAAATGTCGGCTGGGCTCGTGTCGCAATGATGCGGGCCTGGCTTTTGATTGGGAAGAATGATGTTGAAGGGATAATCGGGACGCGGGAACTGATACGTCATGTTTATTTAATGCTGTCTTGTTTCGCGTGCTCGAAGACGCGAAGGTAATCGACGTACATCTCTGAGGTATTGTTGTAGCGCTCGAGATTAATTTTCCAACCACTGGCACCTCCAATGGCGTAGTTGACGAGCAGAACGTGGGGCTGCTGGTAGGAGTAGCTGTTGGTGGGGTGGCTCCACACTTCCTCATCATCGAGATAGTAGGTGGTTTTTTCTGTTTCGATCAAAAGGCCGTAGGTGTGGAAGGTCTGGCTCCACGAGGTTCCCAACCTGCCCTTTGTCATCTCGATGAGCTTGCCCGGATGCTTGAGCGGTTCTCCATCCGCATCTTTCTGTCCCCAGAAGTGAGACGTCACATGATAACCCGTATTGCTGGGATTGCCTTCTCCCCAACCGCCGTAAGCTTCGAGGATGTCCAGCTCGTCGCCTTCGCCTCGATGAATATTGGTAATCGTCCAGAAAGCAGGCCATGTGCCAGGCGCGGAGTGAGCCATCAAGCGGCATTCCATATAGCAGGGCGGCGTGGCGCGGAAGCCGTTGCCGTCCATATCAACGGTAGCTATCAGGCCTGTACTGCCCCGAGTGCCTTCTGCCTTGTGTGCACGGATAATTAAATAGGTATCCCGCTGCCTGAACGGATTCTGTGAACCTTCTGGGTCGCAGAAGGGCCAGCCGCTGAAATCCCCGAACGTTGGCTTGTGCGCGTTGTAGCGAGCTCCCCTTCCGTCGCGCGAGATAGACAGCGGGCCGTCGAAATCGTCGCTGAACACCAGTCGCATACCTCTCGCTGCCGAAGGGATGGTGTCTGGGATGCCAGCCGCTGTCGCCCTTCCCGTCGTATTGTAGAGTTGCAACTCAAAGAGGTCTTGTTCACCAGCCTCGTTATTGCCGGTAATCTGAACCGTCAGCGGACCGTGAGGAAGCTTCTTTGCATTCAGCCAGAAGCTCCCCACCCCGTCCTTATCAACCTTGAAATCATGGGGCGTTAGCACCAGCTTCCGCGGAATTCCTTCATCAGCCACATAGCATTGTGCTTTCAACTGCTTCATTCCCTCTGCCTGCAAGTTGACTTTCACCCGTCCGCTAATATCGGAACACGGAGCAGGAGAAAGCACCTTGATGGTCTCCACCCACCGAGAAGCCTTGTCCTGAGCCGACACTCTGGCGGAACATAGCAGTACGATTAACAAAAAGAATCCTCGCATCATCTGCTTATACGCTTCCCTGGTCATGAGCTTATGGTTATTCCGTTACCACTTCCACATCGCTATAGCCCATGCGGTCGCCCTGTGCCAGACGCAGACCCTCTACACGGATGACCTTGGCACGGGTAGGCTTGCAACGGACGGTCTGCCAGATGGGATTGTTCACGATGTTCGAGAACTCGCCTTCGCCCAGCGTCTCCCACGTCTTCCAGTCGGTAGTGGCTGAGATGCGGTAGTGGGTAACGAGACCCTCCTTCGTATCTTGTGGAGGCAGATAGCGGAAACCCGTCACAGTAGCCTCATCCTTGAGGGTTACGAACATCATCTTGTCGGCACCGAAGAAGATATAGTAGTCCGAGGCGTGTTTCTCGCCGCTGTTGGGGATGTCCTGAGTGATGTCTGGAGCTAAATAGACCCCAACTATCTTGACGATAGGTTCGCATTTTGATTCAAGCACTTTAAAGCGCAGACGAGTGGCCGTCACATTAGGGAAGCAGATGATGCGGCGATGGCCTATGGTGGTCAATCCGTCGCCATTATCCACGAGTTCATCCTTCAAAGGCACCCACTGCCCGTCCACCTCAGCCTCTAATGAGAACTTCTTCACCCGCTGTCCATAACGGATATCCTCCTTAACTACGAAGCGGTTGAAGGTGGTGGGTTCCCTAAAATTAATAAGCCAAGTTCCTTCGTGTGCAGCGGCATCTACTTCCCGCCCTTTATGGAGAGGAGGGGGGGTGACCAGTGCCGTTTTGGCGAGGTTGGTCTTAAAGACTTCGTCAATCATCTTCTTGAAGGCGATGCCTCGCAGAGAGTCCGTTGGATGGATGCGTCCGTTGGGAGCGATGGGGAAATTGAGCAGCAGGCACGAATTGCGTCCCACCGATTTATAATAAGTGTCCATCAGTTTCGACAGACTCTTCACGTTCTCGTTCTCCGTCTCGTGGTAGAACCAGCCCGGACGGATGCTGGTGTTAGTCTCGCCAGCTACCCATAATTCGCCGTTCTCATCGCCATAGTGCAGGATCTTATAGTCCATCCTTCCCTCGCGCGGCACCAGGCTCCAGTTCGTTTCTCCGATGAAGCCAGCTTCTGTGCCCACCCAACGAAGGTCGCCACGATCACCGCCCGCATCGCTCCATATCAGCGCCTTGGGCTGTAGCTCACGAATCATCTTGAAAGTCTCGGGCCAGCCATAATAGTCCTTGTTTATCTTACGGACTTCATTGGCACCGCCGTACCAGCCGTCGCCACCATTGGCTCCGTCGAACCAGACCTCGAACATGTCGCCATATTCCGTCAGCAGCTCACGCAGCTGGTTGCGGAAATAGGTCACATATTCCGGTCGTCCGTATTCAGGATGGTTTCTGTCCCAAGGCGAGAGATAGACGGCAAATTTCAGTCCTTCCTCTTTGCAAGCCTCAGCCAATTCGCGCACCACGTCGCCCTTGCCATTCTTCCACGGCGAATTCTTCACGGAATACTCCGTATATTTCGAGGGCCACATGCAAAAGCCGCAATGGTGCTTAGCGGTAAAGATGATACCCTTCATACCTGCCTGTTTGCAGACACGTGCCCATTGTCGGCAGTCAAGGTTGCTGGGGTTGAACAGCTTAGGGTCTTCATTACCGAAGCCCCATTCCTGGTCGGTGTAAGTGTTCAGCGAGTAGTGGATGAAAGCATACATCTCCATCTCCTGCCAACGCAACTGGTTCTCCGTAGGCACAGGGCCGCAAGGCTTAATCTTTTTTGCCAAACTGCCGTTACTCATCGTAAAGGCCAAGGCAATCACTAATCCAATCTTCTTCATATATATAATTCAATAAATTGTTTTTTTCAATGTAATTAGGGTTATTTCAGGTGTAGCGCCGATGCGCCAGGGAAGGGTGCCGCCCAAGCCAATATTGACATAAAGGTATTGTTGCCCCTCTGAGTAAAGGCCGTCGCATTCAGGATATATCCATTTGGAGGGTGTGAAGCCCAAAAGACGCAACTGCATGGCATGAGTGTGACCACAGAGCGTCAGGGGGATGTCGGTTTCTGGAAGCACTTCTTTTCGCCACTGCGAGGGGTCGTGGGTGAGAAGGACGGAAAACATTGAACATTGACCATTGAACATTGAATCTACGCCCTGAATGGTTTTGCGGAGGTCGCCTCGCTGGATAACAGGATGTGCGCCCACACTTTGGTTCTCACAACCAAGGATAGCGATGCTGTCACCGCCTCGTCGGATGACGTCCGCCTCGTTGAGCAACACTTTCCAACCCAGTTCTTCACGTTCCATACGGACAAGTTCGGCCACAGCCGTATTTCGCTCGCGAACGCCAATACGGGAATATGGCATGTAGTCGTGATTGCCCAGAACGGCATAAACAGCCCCCCTCTCATCCCCCCGAAGGAGGGAAGAATTGGTGCGTAGCTGTCGGAGGATAGGGACGAAAGGCCTCAGTTCGTCAGGTGACATCGAGACAAGGTCGCCCGTGAAGCAGATTATATCAGGGCATAGGGCGTTAATCTCATCAACACGCTGCTGCAATTCCTTTTCGTGCCCCAACCAACCATCAAGGTGAAGGTCGGAGACATGGACGATGCGCAGACCGTCGAAGGAGGCCGGCAGACTCTCAAAACTCAGCTGCACCTGCTTTACCTCGTGGCGGAAGCGGCCATATACGTTGCCATAAATTGCTGTCAGCACCCATACCACAACAAGTAAAAGAGCTGCTATCCCGAAAGGACGGTAGCTGACGCGGAAATGTACGACTATCCCAATCAGTTTTGCCAATACATATATAATGTGTGTCAGCAGCGCAAGCAGCACACTAATGATTACTATTCCGAAAAGGAGGAATCTCATGGTTCTGAATATTCTTTCCGCTACAAAAGTACAGTTTTTTTATGAGGTTCTCAAATCATACGTGATTAATTTATGATTTTTTTGTTATTGTGTTGAGAAGAATGGGTTGGAAAAGTGTTATTTTTGCAAACGAATTGCACAGCTGTAGCTTTATATGACAAAACCAAGTATATTTCAGCGTCCGGTTTGGGCCGCAGCCTTTGCGTTTACGGCTGCATTTCTATGGGGATGGGCTTATCCGCTTATCAAGCTCGGGTTCGCTGAGTTTGAGATTACCACAGAGATGACAGGCAGCAAGATGCTCTTTGCCGGCATCCGGTTTTTCCTGTCGGGCCTCATCATCCTTTCTGTCGCTCGCATGGCTCATCGCTCGTTTGGCCTGAAGGAAGCCGCCAAAGCAAATATCTGGGGGAGTGGCTTGTTCCTGTTGGCGTTCACGCTGCTGAACACGACGCTGCACTATGCCTGTTTCTACATCGGATTGTCGCACAGTCAGGGCAGTCGTGCCGCCATCCTGAACTCGTTGAGTGTGTTTGTGCTAGTTCTCCTTGCCTGCATGTTCTTCAAGAGCGACAAACTGACTCTCAGAAAGGGGATAGGCTGTGCCATCGGTTTTGCGGGTATCCTCACACTGAATCTGAGCGGTGAGGAAAGCGGTTCCTTCACCTTGCTTGGCGACGGCATGATTATCCTCAATGCACTATGTGGTGCCTGTGCAGGACTGATGACGAGGGGCGTAGCGAAGCGTGTGGATATGTTTGTTGGTACGGGCTACAGTCTTGGTATCGGTGGCGCCTTGTTGGTGATACCTGGCTTGTTGATGGGTGGTACGTTGCCTCACATCACCATCGTAGGTCTCTTTTACCTGCTGATGCTCATCGGTATCTCCACGATAGGCTTTACGCTTTACAACAAACTGCTTACGTGCAATCCTGTGGGCAAGATAGCGATATGGAACTCACTGATACCCGTTGTGGGAGCTGTCACCTCCTGTCTGTGCCTCCACGAGGCTTTCGTTTGGAATTATGCCGTAGCCGCCACACTGACTACCGCGGGTATCTATGTGATAAATAAGGGGAAAAGCTAACCAGTGCAAAGATGGACTGGAGCACTACATTCCTGCAATTATGATGAGGGCAAGACCGGTTAGGAAGGCGACAAACATTGTCAGCAGCAAAGTATTTACCGAACGGGATGCCCCGCGAAACTCCTTCCACACGAATATACCCCATAATGCAGCTACCATAGGTGCACCCTGCCCCAATGCGTATGAGATGGCAGGACCAGCCTGACCCGATGCGATGTAGCTAAGTCCGGTACCCAGACACCAGATACATCCACCCAGCATACCTGTGGCATGTGTGGCAAGACTGCCACGGAAGTAGGCTCCATAGCCCACAGGTTCGCCAACGAAGGGGAATCGCATAGCTAATGAGTTGAAAATGAAATTGCTGACCAGCACGCCTATCGAGAAAACAAAAATCGCACCGTACGGCGTGAACTTGCCTTCTGCTGGAGAAATAAAGTTATTTATATCCATTCCCATCACCACAAAACGGTAGAACAAAGACATCAGCACACCTGCCAGAATAGCCACCATAATGCCCTTTCGGCTATGTGAAGCCTGTTCTTTTCCCTCGTTCATCAGAGCCGAGGCCTTGGCATTGAACACGATGGCACAGACGATACACAACACGCCCAGTGCCAATAGTTTCCAATCGCCAGATGGAGCCCCAAGATAGTTTATGACAACACCCAACACGAGAGCTATGCCAACCCCTAAGGGGAAAGCGACCGTCATACCAGCCATCGAAACGGAGGCAGAGAGCAGGATGTTGCTGGCATTGAAGATGGCACCGCCAAGCAGCACATACAGGAAACTGGCCTGGTTGCCCTGTGCGAGATCAGTCAGGAAGGGACGACCCTCATCGCCATTGCTGCCAAGGGTACACCCCAACAGAATTGCGAAAAGAACCATACCAATGACATAGTCCCAATAGAACAACTCATAGCGCCAGGATTTGGCTGCCAGCTTCTGGGTGTTCCCCCAGGAGCCCCAGCAAATCATTGTTATAAAACAAAGAACAACGGAAAGAACATAACTGTTGACGATAAACATGGGAGGGAAAGGTTTAAAGGTTTAAGATATTTCTGAAAGGTATGGGATGCTCTGCTGGGCACCCATTCGGGTTACTGTCAGCGAAGCTGCCTTGCAGGCAAAGCGCATAGCCTCCTCAACGTCGCTACCCTGAGAAAGTCGCACGCATAATGCTCCGCAGAAGGTGTCGCCTGCAGCGGTGGTGTCCACTGCTTCAACCTTGAAACCAGGCACCATCAGGGGCTTACCGTCGATGACAGTCATCGATCCGCGAGAACCCAATGTTACTACCACCTGCCCTACCCCAATCTCCTGAAACTTGTGTATAGCCTCTAAAAGTGTCTCGTCATCCCTTACACATACGCCGGAAAGACGTTCCGCCTCTGTCTGGTTGGGGACAAGGATATCCACATGCTTCAGCAATTCATCCGGCAACCCAGTGAGGGGTGCTGGAGCCGGGTTCAGCACCACGACAGCTCCACTTTCCTTAGCCAATCGGGCGGCATGTGTCAGGGTTGGAACAGGCGTTTCCAGCTGCATCAGCACCACAGAGGCTTTGCTTATGAGAGCAGCCGCGTCATCGATGTCGGCAGGTGTGAGACAGGCATTGGCACCGGAATTGACAATAATGCTGTTCTCTCCGTGGGAATCGACCATAATGAAAGCTGTCCCAGACGGAGATTCCGAAGTCTGCGTCAAATGGCTGACATCCACGCCTTCCTGTCGGAGCATGGATATGGTATTCTGGGCCAACGGGTCACATCCCAGCTTGCCGATGAAACAGGTGTCGGCTCCCAAGCGAGCACAAGCAACAGCCTGATTAGCTCCTTTGCCACCCTGGTTCTGCATAAATCCGCATCCCATTATGGTCTCGCCCGGTAGGGGGAATTCCCGCACCTGCATGACCATATCTGTGTTTGAACTTCCAATAACTACTATCATATCTTCTACTCTTCTACGCAATTGGCGATTATATAGTCTATACCAACTCAAAATGACGTAAAGCATTCAGGACGCCATCATTGTCAACTGAAGTAGTCGTATAATCTGCCTCAGCTTTTAATGATTCCAGCGCATTCCCCATCGCTACGCCAATACCTGCGGCCTTTATCATGGAGCTGTCGTTGCCTCCGTCGCCAAAGGCTATCGTGTATCGGAAATCAAGCCCTAAGTGAGCAGCCATAGCCCCGATTCCTTCTCCTTTGTCGGCTCCTTTTGCCGTAATGTCTGTAAAAGCAGGATGCCATCGGCCAGAGGTACAACTTGGAATACGCTTCATCAGTTTATGCTCATACGCTTCCGAGAAAAAGGGCGTCAGTTGAAGGATTCGCTGCCCGAGGACAACATCCAGTGGTTTTGCTTTGAGAGCAATCTCTACGTCTATCTCTGCGCGGAATAGCTGTTCAGCCTCTCCTTTTGGGTCAAGCACAGCCATATCTTTCTCTCCCACCACTATCAGCCCGTAGTTCTTCTCCTGTGCATCCTTCACAACCAACTGAACAGCATCTCTGGGAATATCCATGCATCTGACCACTTTATCGCCGACAAAGCACAAAGCTCCGTTGATGGTCACATAGCCGTCAATCAGGTGTTCTATTGCCCCGAGGTTGGTTATTATCAGTGGAGGACGGCCTGTCGAGACAAACACTTTATGACCATTGGCTTTGGCTTGGACGAGAGCGAATACCGTTGATGGCGGGATTTCGTGTGTCTTGAAACTCACCAAAGTCCCGTCTATATCAAAGAACAGGGCGTACTTCACTTGTTGATTATTCTTTGGTTTTGAGTGCAAAGTTACGAGTAAGCGAGAACAATACAAAATAAAAATCGCTTTTTTTATTATTATTGTCGAGCGAAAGTAATTTCGACAAGGTCAAAGTTACGAGTAAGCGAGAACAATACAAAATAAAAATGTCAAAATATCCAATTTTATGCTGATTATGCGCAGGAAAGCTTGGGATAATCAAAAAAAAATCATTATATTTGCAACCTCGTTGCATTAGAAACGAGGATAATTACTATTCGATGAAACGTATATTATTCTTCCTCTGCGGTCTGCTGCCGCTTGTTGTGATGGCTGGTGGAATCTCGAATCAACCGCGAACAGTATCTGTTGCAAAGTTCGGGGCGCGGCCTGACGACGGCAAGTCCGACACGGAGGCTTTGCGGCGGGCTGCTGCCTATTGCCGCAAGCATCCGCAGACAACACTTCTCTTTCCTGTCGGTACCTACCAGTTGGACGACCCTGTGGCCATCGACATAGAGCGACGGGCCATCAGCGGAGCCTTGGGAAGGGGCCTTGAGGTACAATGGGCACTCTTCCAGCCGCAGAAGCCCTACGTCACAGGTCTGGACTTTACGGGTTGCGAGGGCCTCACCATCGAGGCGAGAGGTGCACGACTTGAGGTGGAAGGATGGATGCAGGTGCTCTCCTTTGTGGGTTGTAAGGGGGTAAAGATGAACGACATGGAAATCACCTATCGCCGTCCTGCTGCCACAGAGGGCAAGGTGGTTCGCACTTCGGAGAAGGACTTCGACATAGAGTACGACCCTGCGCTCTATACCTATATCGACAGCATCGTGCAGGGGCGCTACTATTTCTACAGCAGCGAGCGCAGGCATTTCTACTACGGAGGCATACAGGAAGCTGAACTGCTGCGCCCTGGCTTGGTGCGCATGACATCGAAGGTACAGCCTCCCGTAGGCGACATCTGCGTGATTCGCTACGGAGGGCACTACCGCCCGTGCGTGATGCTTCGCGAATCGGAGGGCATCACCTTGCGGGGGCTCTCCATCCGGAGCTATCCCGGTATGGGTGTCGTGGGGCATCTGTGCCACAACATCCTGATAGACAGCCTGAATGTCATTCCCGAGGAGGGAAGGGTCAGCTCGACATCCACAGATGCCACGCACTTCACATCCTGCAGCGGCGACCTGACTATTTCTCATTCTTTCTTTGCCGGGAATGGCGACGACTGCACGAATATCCACAACTACTACTGGCATATCACGCCCGATGCATCGGACCTCAGCCGGATAGAGGTGCGTGTGGAAGGTGCCGACCTGCATGCCCAGGCGCTAGATTATCCCTTGGTGGGAGATACGCTGATTCTACTGAATCGCAGAAATATGCAGGAGGTAGGGCGCTTTGTGACCCGTTCCTGCAACACAAATGCCGAGGCCTGGCGCGTGGATGTCACTCTGGATCGTCCGCTGCCCACGGCTGATTGCAATCAACTGCTGATGTACAACTACTCGCGCTTTCCACGCGTGCAGATACTGAATAATGTGGACGACTACAACAACGGCAGGGCCTTCCTGCTGAAAGCCCGCGATGTGGTGGTACGCGGCAACCGCATCGGGCGCAGCACCCTGTCGGCCATCAAACTGGGCGCTGAGCTCAGTTGGCACGAGGCAGGCCCTGTGGAGCATGTGGTGGTGGAGGACAACGACATCCGAGGCGCAGGGACGGACAGCGGCTACCGGGCTACAGGCGTTATGGTCACTACCGAGTCGCCCGAGACGCCGCCTCATGTGAATCGCAATATCCTGATACGTAACAACAACGTCGAGGGCAGCCATTCTGTGGCCATCCTGTTGCACGATGCCCAGGACGTGGAGATTTACAGCAACACCTTTGTGAACGGGCACGAAATTCAGCAGCGCAACTGCCGCGGCATACGCCTGGGAAATAACAGTTACCGATGAAAAAATGCCGATGAAACGTATAATTTTCATTCTCTGCGGTCTGTTGCCGTTTTTTGTAATGGCACAGGAAACCGGTTCCACCGAGGGGCGGAAGACCATCACCGTCACCAACCCGACAGACAGGCAGCGCCAGGAGCTGGTGAGCATCGATGCCAGCCGGTTGGGAATCGACGTCAGCAAGGGTGCTGTGGTGCGCGATGCCTTTGGAATCGAGCAAGCCAGTCAGCTCACCTACGACGGGCAGTTCCTGCTCGACGTGCATGTGCGGCCCCATTCCACCGCCACCTATACCATACAGGCAGGGCAGCCTGCTCCTGTGCGTTCCTGGGTCAGCGGAAGGCAATACCCCGAGCGCCTCGACGACATCGCCTTCGAGAATGACCGAATCGGTTTCCGCCTCTATGGTCCTGCCCTGCAGCGCAGAGGCGAGAGAGGATTCGGCCACGATGTGTGGGTGAAGCGTACCACAGAACTCATCCTCGAGGAGCTGTACCGCAACAACCCGCGCATGTCATTCCATCTGGACTATGGCAAGGGACTCGACTGCTACGGCGTAGGTCCCACGCTGGGCTGTGGCACGCCGGCCCTCATCCGCGACGGGAAGATTGTCTATCCCTGGTGCTACGAGACCTACAGGATACTTGACAACGGGCCGCTCCGCTTTACCGTTCAGGTCGATTTCCCCAAGAGTTCCGACGGCATCACCGAGCATCGCATCCTGTCGCTCGACAAAGGCTCGAACTTCTGCAAGGCTACGGTATGGTACGACGGCCTGAAGGAACCTGCGGATGTAGCAGCAGGCTTTCCCATACGTTCTACTGACACGACCTCTGTGGTGAAGGGTGAAGGCTACATCCACTATGCCGACCCCACGGTTGACCCCGAGCGTCATCAGTTCCAGATCTATGTGGCGCTGCTGTTCCCCGACCAGCCGGTGGAGATTACCACGATGGAAGGGCACGGAATGGGCATCATCCGCAACTATCAGGGCGGACGTTTCCACTACTGGTTCGGTGCCGCCTGGAGCGAGTTCGACGTGCGTTCCCAGGCCGAATGGCAATCCCGCATAGAAAGCTTCATGCAGACCGTTCGACAACCATTGATAATTAATAATTGATAATACCCCTGAATTTACAATTTACAAAATTCACATTTTTGTTGTAAGTTGCTACTAACACACCTTGCGAAGTCTTTGCCTGCGAGAGTTCAATATCTTCCTCTGCCGTACATGACGAGTCCTCTCCATCCATACCTATTTTAATATAGTGGAGATCAGACTTCAAACCTGCCTCGCAAAGCAGATGCACAACGACTGCGCTATCGACGCCTCCGGAAATCAGGACGGCAACTGACCCTTTTATCTCTTGAATTTCCATACTTTGTCTCCATTGAAAGTCTTGACGTGGAGGGCAATGGAGTCGCCCACAGGAACTATATCGAGGTTATCGATGGGAAGACTGGCATAAACGGTTTGAGTATAGGACAGAGGGTCGCCGTTCTGCCGGTGATGAAGGCTGATGTGTGTGGTATTGCCACTAACACCGTCAATGCGATAGCCCCAATATTGCTTACCGCCCTGGGTGAGCGGCGAGAGTTGCATGTTGATAAACTGACCCGAGCGCCACACACTGACCACACCCACAGCATCAGGTTCATAATCCAATTCCGTCGAGTCGCGAAGCAAATAGGCACCTGTAGCATTATAGAGCATACACGACTGCCCATCTGGCACAAAGCCACAGACAGCACGATAGTTGACATTCTTGTCATAGCCACTGCGCGGATTAGAAATAGTATATGTGCGCTCGTCGTCGGTGGTGAGTTCGACCATCGTACCGGCATCATCCGTACGTATCATGGCGAACTCGGTTATGACGTTTGGGTAGAAGTCGGAAGAGTCGTCGCCCTTGCAGGAAATAAGGAGGAGAAGGAGAAGAGACCCCCCGACCCCCTTTAGGGGGAGAGAGACCACCCGCCCCCCCTTAGGGGGAGAAATGATTGATTTCAAGTTATTAATTATTTCACTGATCATGCGTTTTTGTCAGTTATATCAGGTATTCCCCCTAAAGGGGGTTAGGGGGTCTTCATTTTGTTGATAACCGGATTTGCATACATCGTCAGAATGCGTTCGCGCAGGAATGCTTCATCCTTGTTCTCTAGCTTCACCAGGTCGATACGGCTCTGCAGGTATGCCTCGAAGCTCTTCCGCTCCTCTTCGGTATATTCCTTGGCAAAGGTCGAAGTGCCACTGAGTATATCCGCAGCCACATAATTGCCTGGGAAGAGCTGATAGCCGGCATGTATCTGTTGGTCGATGCGTCGAGCCACCTCCCCGAACACTTCGGTTCTGGGCAGTTCTGCCAATTCGTCGAGCCAGGTATTGATTGGAGGCATCGCCTCGTAGTGGATGCGGCCTTTCTGTCCCAAAATTCCGGTCTTCATATTGTCCAGATCGTCCTGTTTGCTTTTCTTGAAAGCAGGATTGTCGCGCTTCTGCTGGAATTCCTGTGCCTTGAGGTAGTCGCAGGGATCGTATTCGTAGCTGATGCTAAGGGGTACGATGCAAAGTTCCTTGAGCCGATCTATGATACTCCCCTCGCCCGCCATCGCGAACATCTTCAGCAAGGATTCCTGTGTCTGGTCGCTGCTGTCCTTCGCACGTCCCTCGCGCTGTGCAATCCAGATGTTCTCGTGCTTCTCCTGAATGGCATAGTGCATGTAGCGGCTCATGAGCTCACTGCTCTTCAACAGTTCACGAGGGCTCAATCCTCGCTTCACGGTGAAGGCCTTGTTGAGCTTGACAAGTGTCTTGATCCAAGGATAGATGAGCAGGTTGTCACCGATAGCTATCTCGCAGGTCGTTGGGAAATGGTGCTCGTAAAGCATCAGGCTGAGGATAGCGCTGTCGAGCACGATGTCGCGATGATTGCTGATGAAAGTATAGCGATCAGGTCCGGGTGCGATGCCGCTGTAGGAAAAACTACAGCCACTACTGCATTTGCGCAAGAGGTGTTTCGCCACAGGTCTCATGTAGCGCAACTGGAACTGCAGAGGTGTGTTGACGCCAACGAAAGCCAGGCGCACCAACCCGTTGCGCATCCAGCCCGGCATCCAAGGCACGAAGCCTTTCAGCACTCGCGAGAACTGTCTGTCGGCAAGCAGGGACTCGACGGCCTGCTTTACCTCACCCTCTGCATAGGGACGAATTTCGTCGAATTCGTGGTTCATAACCTATCTTCTATGATATCCGTCATCACGTCGCGGATGTCAAGCCCTGCGGCACGAACCTGTTGCGGGATGAAGCTGGTAGCTGTCATGCCCGGTGTGGTGTTGATTTCCAGCAGGTTAATCTTATCTCCGGCTGTGATGATATAGTCGATACGAATGATGCCGTGACAATCCAAGATGTCGTATATCATGGATGTCAGTTTGCTGACGCGCTCCGCAAGGCTCTCGCTGATGCGGGCAGGCGTGATTTCGTCGCTTTCATTGTTGTATTTAGCGGCATAATCGAAGAATTCGTTCTTTGAAACGACCTCTGTGATGGGGAACACGACGCTCTTCGCCTTTGTCTTGTAACAGCCGCAGGTCAACTCTGTTCCTCCCATGAAAGCCTCCACCATCACATCTTCGCCTTCCTTCAGCGCAAGGTCGATGGCAGGACGAAGTGCCTCGATGGTCTTCACTTTGGTTGTGCCGAAAGAGGAGCCACCGCGAGAGGGCTTCACAAAGCAGGGCAACCCTATGCGCGAAACAATCTCTTCGTCGCTCACCTCCTTGTCACGGCCTATCTTGATGAGCAGGCTGTCGGCAACAGACACGCCATAGGCACGCAAATAGTTATTGAGCACGAACTTATCGTATGTCATTGCCTCAACGAGTACGCCGCAGGTAGAGTAAGGCATCTTGATGAGGTCGAAGTAGCCCTGCAGTTCGCCGTTCTCGCCCGGAGCACCGTGAATGGTGATGTAAGCGAAATCGGGACGTATGCGTTTACCTTCAACCATGAAGCTGAAGTCGTCCTTGTTGACGGCAGAGCGATTGCCGTCGGGAAGCAGGGCCTCCCACTTGCCGGCATGAATCTCCACCTTATATATATTATAGCGCGCAGGATCGATGAACGAGGCGATACCCTCCGCGCTGCGCATGCTTACATCATGCTCCGAGCTGTCGCCCCCGCAAACTATTGCAACTGTCTTCTTCATATTGTTTACTATTTATGGCCCCCCTCTAAATCTCCCCGAGGGGAGACTTTCTGTTCGTTGTTTCCTCCCCCTCGGGGGAGTTAGAGGGGGGCCGTCCTTTTCCTCCATTTATTCAGTAATGCACTCATATCTTCCGGTAATTCCGACGAGAAGAACATCTCCTCTTCTGTTACAGGATGTACGAAACCGAGTGTCTTTGCATGCAGAGCCTGACGTGGGCAGAGCTCCATGCAGTTATGGATGAATGCCTTGTAGGATGCCGTCTGCTCTCCACGCAGGATTTGGCAGCCTCCGTAGCGTTCGTCGCCGAAGAGCGGATGCCCTATGTGCCGCATGTGTGCCCTGATCTGATGCGTCCTTCCTGTCTCAAGATGACATTCCACGAGCGTGACAGGCCCGAAGCGCTCCAACACCTTATAATGAGTGATGGCAGGTTTGCCCACCTCACCGTCCATTGGATAGACATCCATCTGCAGTCGGTCTTTTGCATGTCGGCCTATGTTGCCCGTTATGGTTCCCTCGTCGTCGGCAAAGGGGCCCCAGACAAGTGCATTGTACTCGCGTCGGCAGGTATGGTAGAAGAACTGCTTTGCCAGATGTGTCTTGGCATCGGCAGTCTTGGCAACGACCAACAGCCCGCTTGTGTCCTTGTCAATGCGGTGCACCAGGCCTACAGTCGGGTCGTTCGGGTCGAAGTCCTTATCGTCGCGCAGATGCCACGCCAAAGCGTTGACCAGCGTGCCGCTATAGTTGCCGCAACCGGGATGCACCACCAAGCCCGCTGGCTTGTTGATGACGAGCAGGACCTCATCTTCATAGACAACATCGAGGGGCAAGTCCTCGGGAACGATTTCCCAATCGCGCTTGGGATAATCCAGGACGAGTGTGATGATGTCGCCCGCCTTGACCTTGTAGTTGCTCTTGACGGGCTTGTCGTTGGCCCGGATGCTACCCGCCTCTGCTGCTTTCTGTATGCGGTTGCGGCTGGTGCCGGGCATGTGATCCATCAGGAACTTATCGACGCGGACGGAGCTCTGCCCCTTATCCACTTCTATGCGCCAATGCTCATGCTCTTCCTGCGGGATTTCCTCCAACAGCTCATCATCGTCGAGCAGTATGTCTTCCACGCCTTAAACTCTTAAACTCTTAAACTCTTAAACCCTTAAACTATTAAACCGACTCTCAACTTTCAACTCTCAACTTTATCAGAGTTCCTCCTCGTAGCCGTCTTCCACCTCCGTTGCATCATCGCCGTCTATCAACCAGTCGTCATCCTCTTCCGAGCTGCCCGAGTTGCTGTTGCCGACAACTAGAGTTACCGGCGCATCGCAAGGCACGCGCTCTCCGCTATATACCTCGTGTCCGTTCACCTTGAGGGCAATCACCCAGTCAGGGTCGCCAGGAACGAACTCCATCGGACCTATCTTGAATCCGAGGGCTCGCAGACGGGCTTCCGCCTCTCTGCGCGAGCAGTTACCGGCAATATCGGGGATTGTATGGGTAGGAGTCTGTTTCTGGTTGATGGTCAGATAGATTTCCCGGCCCGATTTGACGCGACTACCGCCATCGGGTTTCTGCTCCAGCACTATGCCGGCCGGCTGTTCCCGGACGTATGCAGAATCCACTACGACCGGCATCAGTTCCAGATTCTCCAGAGCATACTCGGCATCATTGATTGTCATTCCTTTCACATCGGGGACGTCAATGCTTTCGCCGTGCATAGTATATTGTGTCATCCACACCCAAAGACCGATGCAGAGAGCCACACCGACAAGCACCATCGCTATCAGGTTCCAATAGACAACAGGGCCGAACAGCTTCTTGCGAAATTCTTCCAGAGCCATAATAATTTTACTTCTTTAACTTCCCTTTTCTTTTTATTTTTCCCTGCAAAGATAGTAATAAAAAAAGAAAAGAAGTAAAGTTCCCCTTACTTCTTTTTCTATTTTCCAAAAAAATGTATTTACTTGCCGTGTCTCTCGTCTGAAACGGTGAGCTTCTTGCGGCCCTTTGCGCGACGGGAAGCCAATACACGGCGACCATTTGGAGTTGTCATTCTCTGACGAAAACCGTGCTTGTTGTTGCGGCGACGGTTGTGGGGTTGAAATGTTCTTTTCATATCTATTGTTGCTTAATTATTTATATGCGCATCAAGATTCGGGGTGCAAAATTAAGCCTTTTTTTTCATTTACGCAAGTATTGTGCAACTTTTTTATTCCTTAATCCTTAATCTTTAATCTTTTTTTCATACCTTTGCAGCACAAAATTCAATAAGGTATAATAAAACAAAGTATTTTTTATGATTAATTCACAGGACATCAAGAAGGGCACCTGCATCCGTATGGACGGCAAGCTCTATTTCTGCATCGACTTCCTTCACCGCAAACCCGGAAAGGGCAACACCATCATGAACGTAACCCTGAAGGACGTTGTAAACGGCGGCGTAATCGAGAAGCGTTTCAACATTGGCGAACGTCTCGAGGACGTACGTGTAGAGCGTCGCCCCTACCAGTATCTCTACAAGGACGGTGACGACCTGGTATTCATGAACAACGAGACCTACGAGCAGATTACCATCGCTCCCGACCAGGTGAACGGTGTGAAGTTCCTCAAGGAGAGTGAGAACGTGGAAGTTGTCGTTGATGCCAGCACCGAGACAGTGCTCTATGCCGACGTTCCCGTAAAGGTTCATCTGCAGATTGTATGGACAGAGCCCGGCCTGAAGGGCGACACAGCCACCAACACCCTGAAGCCCGCCCGCGTCGAGACCGGTGCCGAGGTTCGTGTACCTCTCTTCATCGAGGAAGGCGAGACCGTGGAAATCGACAGCCGCGACGGCAGCTATCTGGGCCGCGTGAAGTAAGTGGATACACTTCTGCAAAAACAATAAGGGCTCCTGAGAAATCAGAAGCCCTTTTTTATTGTTTATTGTGCTTTACTTCTTCAGCTCCTTCTTGCCGCCGACAATATTGATTCCTTTTTGCTTCTTACTAATCCGCTGACCTGCAAGGTTGTAAATGGCCCCCTCCAATTCTTCATTCTTCATTCTTAATTCTTCATTTACAGAGGTCGGATCGTCCGTTATCAGGACATTTCCCGTTACACCAACACTATAATAAGCCTCGGCTTTGCTGTTCACGAGGAGTGACTCGCCAACGGTCTCGACCGTACTTTCCCCGATGGGAGCTGTTTCTGCTGCCAGCACGCTGAAGCAGAGAAGCGGACCTTCTGCGCCTTTAAGCAAATTGCCATCGATGGAACTGACGAGAAGCTTGAGGTTGCCATTCTCCAGGACATTGGTCATAATCTCATGACTGGAGGTACGGTTGCGATAGAGTGTTGCAAGGGGATTGCCCTCTTCGTCGCAAACGACAGAAACGCCCTCGGGCAACTGAATCTCTGCCTCGAGGCAAGTCAGGTCGGTTGCCGTGTTTCTCATGCAGAGTTCGATGCTTGTCTTCTCGCCGAGCATAACGATAGCATCGGTGAAGTAGAAGCTATTATCGTCTTCTGCCCAAACAGAGCCCCAAACGAGGGCTGCGAGCAAGAGAATATATGATTTCTTCATACAGATTGGTATAATGCGGTGCAAAGTTACAAAGAAAAGTTGAAAGTTGAAAGTTTTTCGCTTTGAGCGTTTTTTTATCCTTTTCTTTGTTGGTGCGCGAGATATGCCTTGCGGTCGAGTTTTCCATTGTAGGTGCGCCGGATAGCATCGACGGCTTCGTAGAAGAGAGGTATCTTGTAACTCTCGATGCGTCCCCTCAGGAAATCGGCAATATTCTTTGGCTCAATGGTTTGACCCTGTCTGGGAACATAAAGCAGTTTGGGGGCAGTGCCGAGGACGATGTGCGGGACAGGGATGCAGATGCAATCCTGAATAAGGCCGTAGGCGCTGGCCGCATCCTCCACATCCGACGGGTTCACCTTGTACCCCCCGACGTTGATAACGTCATCCATCCGCCCCTGTAAGCGAAGCATACCATTTTCGTCGATTGATCCGATGTCGGAGGTATAGACCTCACCATTCTGGAGGACTTGGGCTGTCGCCTCGGGACTACCTGCGTACCCCGACATGACCGTTTCGCCCGAGCACACTACCCTACCGTCCTCGGTGATACGAACCCGAGAGTGCTTCATCGGAGTACCCAAAAGCCCTGGCTGCGGGCCGTATTTACTGAACTCGTAGCTGCAAACGATGCCTGTCTCGGTTGATGCATAGGTATTGTAGAGACGGGAATGCGGAAGCGTTTGGCAAAGCAATTCCATGTCGTGCCCGGAGATAGGGGCAGCTCCTGTTTCGATGAATTCCACCTTGGGTGCGACGGCTGTCAGCTCTTTCCGGGCAAACTGCAACAGCATCCTGATGCTGGAGGGAACGAGGAAGGTAGCAAACCTGCTGAATGGCAGCGTAAAGACAGAGAAGAAAGCGCTCATATCCTTGAGACTCTCCAGCAGATATAGCGTGCCGCCAGTCATCAGCGTGGGATATATCTTGGAGAGGCTGCCCAGATGATTCAGAGGGCCGCAAACGATAAACAGCAACTCCGAGGAAAAGCCAAGCCGGTCAATAAGGTTCTCAGCATTGGCTGTCCAAGCCTCCGATGACAGCATGACGCCCTTGGCCATGCCGGTAGTGCCGGTGGTGTAGAGAATATCGGAGACACTCCGACCACCTTTAGGGGGAGAGTATTTATCATTGAGCTCATCGCGGATTTGCTGCTGGCGTTCCTGGGGCATAGAACTTTCCAGGGGGACACAAACTGCGTCACAGAGATGCACGGCACAATACGTCACAATGAAGTCGGCATCCTGTGTGGCCAGGAAAAAATGCGGCTGCCCTGCGCAAAGTCCCGCCTCTGTAAGTTGCTGAGCCCTCTTCCGGATACGTTCCCACAAGCAGGAATAGGACAGCGTCTCGCCGCCACAGATAACTGCCGCCTTGTCGGGAGTATGCTTGGCAAAGTGCTCAATACGCTGCTCGAGACTCATTTCATTGCAAGTTTATTCTCGACCATTCGGACAATGGAATCGATGGTCTTCAGGTTTCTGGGTGTGGCGTCTTTTGCATCCAGCACAATGCCGTATTCCTCGGACAGCACCATCAGGATAGTCGTCACTCCGAGGGAATCCAACTCGGCGAAAAGGAAGTCCGAATCGAGGTTGACCATCGGCAAAGCTGCGCTCAGAAGCTCAATAATACGGTTTCTCATAATTCAAAATAAATAAATTCAAAATTCAAATTCCTTCAAATCGTTTTGGGAAATGCCTCATCAACCATTTGAATAGCAGAGGCGGAATCAGGTATGCCATCAACACGACAGAGAACATGCCTATGATGGTGATTTCGGCCAGCGAATGGAGGGCCGGATGGCGGGCAAAGATGAGGGAGCCTATGCCAATAAACATAATCAGGGCAGAGAGGATGATGCTGCGCTTGTAGGAAACAAGCACCGGCCGGCCATGTATATACTCCGATATGCAACCCTCGGTCATGAAGATGGTATAGTCGTCGCCCTGACCGAAGATAAAAGTCGCCAGAATGATGTTGACAATGTTGAACTTAATGCCCAGGATGGACATGATGCCCAGAATCCAGATCCAGCTTACCAGCATCGGTATGAATGAGATAACTGCCAACTCTATGCGGCGGAACGAAATCCAGAGGAAGAAGAAGACAATCAGGGAGCATGCCCATCCGACATAGTTGAAGTCATCGGAGAGAGCGTCGGCCATAGCCGAATGAAGGGAAGCAATGTCAAAGGCATCCGGGAGGTGTGCCTTGACCCGTTCTGCATCTTCTTTCCGAACAGTAAGCATTTCAGCTATAACGGGATGCCCTTCCTGGCCAGCCAGAGAGACATTTCCTGCAAAGAACTGGGATGTCAGAGGAAGCGTTCCGGCGCTACAACGCCGCCTTGGTGCTAAAGCATCCAAGAAGTAATCGAAGGAGCGCACGGTGTGTTCTGTCCCGATGATAGCAGCAAAATCGGAAAAAGCATCTACAGCAAATCCATACTTCGAGCCGACGACATTCAGGTCACTCAGAAGCCCAGGATGCTCACCGAGCCATTCGTTCCATCTCGCGATGCGTTCCGCCTGCACGGCCTTCGAAGGCAGGAACCGGCTTACGCCCTGGTGGTTCACAATAAGACCGACAGACATCAGGGAATCAATCGTGGCCTGCTTCGACTCGGAACAGGCAAGAGCCCCATCGAAATCAGAAGCAGAAGATGGCAGATACAGCGTAACCTTGTCTGCCGAGTTGTCCCCGCCAAAGAGATTACCGAAATAGGTCATATCCTCTTTCTGTTCGGCAGTCATATAGTTGATGTTCGATATGTCGGTGTCAAACCCCGCTGTGAGGCTGAAATAGCCAAAGACAAGAGTGAGGACAGCCACCAGGCAGGCAATCCATCGCTTCCTGTCGATCTGAAGAGAAGCCAGGCGATCAAGGAGATCGGGACACTTGCTAATTTGACAATTTGTCTGCTTCTTCAGGAAAAACGGCAGCCATACAAGCACGAACAAGATGGTGCCCAAAAGGAGGAAGGATGCAAAAAGGCCCAGGTCGCGCAACGCCAAAGACTTCAGCGGCACAAGGGCAAGGAAAGCTCCAACCGTAGTGATATTGCCAACGAGGAGCGGTGTCGTTATCTCACGAAGTGCCTGTCTGATGTCGGGTTGATGCTGTGTATGGCTGATAAGATGGAGAGGATAGTTAACGGCAATGCCAATAATGACACTGGATATGCCTATCACAATCAACGAGATGCTGTCATGCACCAATGCCATACCGCCGAGGGCAAAAAGCCAACCCCAACCGACGGAGAGGGCAATCAGCAGGATATCCCGGAACCGGCGGAAGGCATAAAGCAACAGTGCCAGGATCAGGGAGGCTGCCAGTACGATGGCCAGGATGCTGTCGTGCCTGATCTGCCGTGCATTCCCCACGGCAATCTGCGGGCCGCCGATGACACTGGCCTTTATCTCAGGAAAGTCCTCATTCATCCTCTCGATGGCACCATCCAACAGAGCGACGAGCTGGGCATTCATCTCCGACTCGCTGCTACCGAAGGGCGAGGAAAGCATCACAATGGCGCGGGACATATCGGGCGTAAAGATATAGCCGTCGTACATCTCCATACGGAAATGCTGCCCCTTCTGCTGCAGCGCTTCCAGAGCAGGCGCGAACAATCCCAGCGGGTCACTGGCGATGCTCTGACTCAGAAAGCTTCCCGTGGGGAACATCAGGGCATTCAGGTCGTCCTGAAGCTTATTATCCATAAAGCCGGGTAAGCAGAGCAAGCTATCCATCCGATTGTAATCCTTCTGCGTAAGGAAAAGGGGGATATTGGCATAGACGAAATCCACCGCCTCGGCGAGCGACTCCACGTCGAAAGTCGTCTGGAGGTCCCGGCACCACCCTGCCGTATCACGCTCCTGCACAGCACCCGCGAAGCATTCAATAGCCCGCACTGTCTGCTCCACTCCCTCCGAAGGAGGCTGATGGTCTTTAGGACTTGCAAAAACGACGTAGAGGCGGTTCATGCCGGAAATATCCTGATAGACAGCCATACGTTCCCTGTCAGCCGTATTCAAGGGCAGGAAGTCCTGAATATCCTCCTTATAAGACAGACGCATCAGGGGCACTAGCAGTGCCAGCGTGATGACAAGAAGCCCGAAACGGCGCGCCAAGGCATGTCCCCGGAAAAAATCAAAAATCCTAAAAATCATTTTGCAAACATTCTTTTACTGTCAATGGGATTCGCATAAATACCAAGGAAGATATCGGTAAGCTCATCCAGGTCGTATTTCCCTTTGTAGAGGGAAAGGATGGACATACGCCCGACAAATGCATCCTTCTCCTCGCGGCTGTACATCTCGCGAAACTCATCCTTACCGCTGCGCAGGTCATGGGCAATGTAATTGTTGGGCATAAGCCGGTAAGCCGAGCATATGCGCTCGTCCAACATCCTTGCCACTCCCTTATGGAACTCACCCCCTGCGCAGTCTTCCAACTGGCGCAGATGGTCGCTGGTTACCGGTTCACAGAAAGCCAGATGCACACGTCCTTTCTGCTGAGTGATTCCCGTGAGGATGCTGTTCAAGTCCTCGCCCGGCTTTTTGGTGTACGGTCCCCTACGACGCTCGTATAGCTCTATAGCTTTCAGGACATCACAGGACTCCCATTCGTATGAGATACTGAGAGGCACGATATTCAACTCTGCCAAAGCTTCAATCCTGTTCCCCGGGTACGACATAGCGAACATCTTGATGATACCCTGATCCGTACGATCCATACCGTCTTTCGTCCGCCCGTTGCGCTGAGCAATCCAGATTGACTGGTGTTTCTCCGTCAACGTCCAGCGAATATATCTTGAAAGCAGAAGCGAGTTCCTATAGAATTCCCGGGCATTTCCCCCGGGCCTGGCAACCCGGAACATCTTGTTGCTCTTGCCCACGTCAATCACCAGTTGTCCCTGCATCAGATTCTCGCCAAAGGTAATCTCGCAAGTATCGAAGCCATTGTCTGTCAGCACATTCTGCATCAGCGAAGCATCGAGCATGATGTCGCGATGGTTAGATACGAAAAGATAATTCTTCTCGGGTGAAAGGCTACGAGATTCCTCCGAAGAAGCCTCTATGCCGGATACAGAGAAACCAGTCGTGCTTCTCTGAAGGATTTGTCTGTTGGCATGATACATCACGCCAAGCTGGAACTCACGTACCGTCGTGTAGCCCATCACCTCCCGAGCCACCTCCTCTACGGGACGCTCGGGGAAAACGTAGGAAGCCAACAAAGGAAACTCCCTGCTACTGGCAATGCGCCCCATAGCAGCCGGGATTTCCTCTTCGTAATACGGACGAATATCTTCGAACATACTATTTTCCATAGCCCTCCAACCATTTCAGAAACTCATCCTTCCATGCACGGCATTCCGGTGTGCCCTTCTTCTTCGATACGCCAAAGCCATGTCCTCCTGTACGATATTGGATATACCGATGGCTGACACCTTGGGCAGTCAGGGCTGAATCCAAGAGTTCTGAGTTACGATAATTCACAACAGGGTCATCCTTACAGTTTACCAGAAGGACAGGGGGACAATCCACGGGGACATGCTTCTCCAGAGAGAGAGAGTCACGCAGAACCCGGTCATTCTTTCGGCGTTCACCAAGCAAAGCCCGACGAGACCGTTTATGGCTGACGGAATGTGACATGCTCACTACAGGGTAAATGGCAGCGACAAAGTCAGGTCGGAGCGACTCCACGTCCCCGGCTCCCTGCTCGGCAGAATACATTGCCAGATGCCCTCCGGCGGAAAAACCCATTACACCAAGCTGATGCGGATTGATGCCATATTCGGAAGCATTCTCACGCACATATTGGATAGCACGCTGCAAATCAGCAATCATATCGGGGTGCTGGTGTCCGGAGAACAAGAATCGCGAATGAGTGAAAAACGGCACATAACCCTGCACACGGTACTTCAGGACAAAAGCTGAGATGCCGTTTTCCTGAAGCCATCGGGCAACCTTAGCTCCCTCCGTCTTCATATCATGCCAACTATATGAGCCACCAGGGCAAACAATGACAGAAGGCTCAGAAGGAAGAGGAGCAGAGGCAATATACGGTGTCAAAGTGACAGATCTTGCCCGGACATCCGTACCTGCCCAAAGTCGCACCTTCTCCAATCCAAATGATCGAAGACAGATAAAAAACAGTATTATAAACAACCGACAACTCACAATTCTTCCTTAATAGTTCATAGTTTGTTAATCACATAGTTCCTGCCAAGTATGGCTTCGCAGGTATTGATAGCAGTAAGGGGCACTCCGCAAAAACCATGAAGATTATTGCACTGGCCAGTAAGTAACAGATTCTTTACTTTTGTAACCACGGGAACCTGAGAAAGGAGTATATTCTTATAGTCTTTTGAAAATCCACACATTGCGCCCTCTTTTACACCGTAATAATCGCGAATGGTCAGAGGTGATGCCATATTAATCTGCTCTACACAGTCACGGAAGTTTGGATACATCTGTTCCATTTGATCCAGCAGTTTCTCGGCACATTTTTGTTTCCAAACAATATAATCTTTACCGCGATTCCCCACAGTAGTATTTTCCCACTTTTGAACATTGTCCCATAGCATGGGGGAGGTAACAATCATCTTGGTGGAATATGGCCCTTGCTTTTCCTCAGGTGGGGTCATGTAAAGAAAACCCAGTGGCCACTTACGATCGGAACGTCCAAAATTCCAAATATCATCATATCGAGTCATGTAGTATCCTGAATGATTTAGATATGGAAAGCTGTTGGGCTTTAACTTGAGATTAAGTGTAAAAGCCGAATAGGAATTTGGTATAGAATCCAAACGATTACGATAAGCTTTGGGCAATATCGTTGGATCGTCCAGCAACTTCATGAAGTTGCATGGATGTATGGCACAGATATAATAATCAGCATACAACGTATGCCCTTTCTTTGTAGTAACACCACTAATTAAGCCATCGGCCGAATGAACATGCTCCACTCCATCACCTTTGATAATAGTACTTCCCTGTGAAGTGATGAAATTGCTTAAGGTCTCAGCAAAACGATAACTACCACCTACGAAACGACTCTGGCCATCAATGTAAAGGGATGTAATAATAGCATGTACATAGGCTGGAGTCATATCGGCACGACCGGAATAAAGCGGATTCATGTACGCCACCACACTGCGTAACTTGGAGTCAGTAATATACTTAGTCACAAATGCATCAGCCGCCATCATAAACTCAGAGGAATGTACAGGAATATGGCTATCTGTGGGGCGAAGGAAAAAGATGTCAACCTCGTTAGTCAAACGATACACTGCATCTACATAATTCTTCAGTTCCTGACGCTGATGAGGAAACTGACGAGCCAACGTATTAACGAATCCTTCTCGCCCTTTGGCCAGGCGATAACGCTTACCATCTTCTGCAAAATATAATTCATCAGTAAAATCACTATCTAAATCGGCGATTTGAACCTTATCCATTATTCCTAAAAAGTCGCAGATTCGACGAATATTGCCTCCACGTTGCATACCACCGATGACATGCATGCCGGTATCAAAGACTTCTCCAAAACGCGTAAAACTCTGGAGTCCTCCACCAACTGTTGCATTTTTTTCGATGATAGTCACTTTCAATCCTTCCTTCGCCAAGATGGCTCCTGTGAAGAGGCCACCAAGTCCACCGCCTATAATGAGCGCATTCATATTATTACATTTAATTATCTTTAGCTTCAATCTGTTCTTGCAGTTTCTTCGCAGAAATTAGCTCGCTACAAGTAACAATTGTACCGACAAGAACACCCATCATGCCATGCGAATTAACGTTCTGTCCAGCAAGCAGAAGATTTGGAATCTTGGTACGATACGGAACACGTCCAGCAGGGCCTGAAGAGATATCCTTTGCCACACCATACATTGATCCATCCTCGGTACCCGTATAATTCAAATATGTGAGAGGCGTTGAAGTATTGTAGCACTCTATGGCAGAAGCGAAACCTGGATGATGTTTTTCGACCTCTTCAATGAGACGTTCGGCACAACAACGTTTGAAGTCCTCGTAGTCGGAACCACGATGACCGACAGTCGTTTCCTTCCATTTTGCGACATCTTCCATATTCATATATGACAGCACCACTCCGCTACGAGCATAGCGCGCTCCATCTTCGTGACACATATGCATGTATAGAAAACCTTTCGGCCATTCATTCCTCGAATAGCGCTCACAGTTCCAAGGCTTTGATGTCCGATAGCCGTAATAGTTGGTATTCATGTATGGCATCGCATTCTCCCGAAACTTAACATAGAGCGAAAAACAGCCGACAGTATTTGAGATACCCGCCAGACGATTGCGGAACGCAGGACGGATAAGCCTTGTATCCAACATCTCCAAGAGACGCGCCGGATGAACGGTGCTAATAACATAATCAGCAGGAAGGAAGCATTCGTCGGCAGTCTCAACACCTATGGCTTGGGTGTTATTGCAGGAAATATGGCAGATTTTCTTGCCTGTGAGAACTTGTCCTCCCATCTCATGAATAGAGTTTGTAAGAGAATGAGCTATAGCATCGCTACCGCCAACAATACGAAAAGCACTTTGGTTATAGAAATCCATTATGAAAGCATGCTGGGAGAAAGGTGTCTTATCCCATTCGGCAGCATAGAGAGGTAAATTGCCAACAAGGACATTTCGCAGCATTTCATCGTGGAAATACTCTTCGAGAACCTGGTTGATGCTTCGCGTTTGATACTCGGTATTTGCCGCAAGATCGCGTTCTGCAGAGGTTAAAGAATTGAGGGTCGAAGCCGATGCGATGCGATTGACAAGGTCCATGTAACGCCGGAGATTGTCCTGCTCTTTTGGGAAATAGCCACTCATCTGTTCGATGAATGCTTCTCTCCCGTTAGGGAAACGAAAATGTTCGCCGGCGAGAGCAATAGTGTCATAGCCTTGGGGGTCGAGGGCACTTAGTCTCACGTTGGTCAATCCAAGGAAGTTCATCATTCGATGCATCGTCTGCCCCTTGGCAGCGCTGCCAATGAAGTGCATTCCTGTCTCGAACTTGACGCCATTACGGAAGAAACATTGCAGACATCCTCCTATCTGCATTCCTTGCTCAAGAATGGTTACGTCGTATCCGTTCTTCTGGAGGATATAGCCGCAAGAGAGACCGCCAAATCCCGAGCCTATAATGATAACCTTAGACATCCTGTTCTACCCAGTTTGCAATATCGGTATATCTATGTTTATAGTACTTCCTCAAGCTGGAGGCCTGCTCTATTGGCGTCTGTCCCAAAGACTGAAGCCTTTCGGGGCTAATTCTAGTATCAATCTCGATTCTAATGGGCCATTTACGAAGGTGTAACCCCTTCTTTGGCAGTGCCTTCCCTGCTCCGTATAATACAAGTGGAAGAATATCCACATTAAGTTGTTTGGCTAAATAGAAAGCGCCCTGATGAAAGCGAGTGATTGAGCAATCTGGAGAGCGTGTCCCTTCAGGATATATAACGATACTGTAGCCTCTGCCAATGAGCGACCGCAACTTAGGCATCAATTTGTCCAAGCCTTCTGACACAGGATAATATTCTGCATTGCGAATGATATAACCATAAAAGGGGTTGTTCCATACCCAATCTTTGGTCAAGCACACGAGTTTGGGTGTGTGTATAAGCATAGTCAACAAATCGAGGTGTGATTGATGATTGCAAATGATGATGGCAGGTTTCTGAAAATCTTCGTTATATGGATTGCAGATGGAAAATTTGACACCGGGGATGCCGTGCCACAAAGTGACGAACCGGGCAAAATTCCAAAGCATGTAATGAATGCTAAGACGTTTTTTCTCCAGATTCCTGATTGTCAACACACAAAGCATTGCAGCCGGGGTAACAATGAAAAAGATGGAAATGACAAAGAAAAGTAGAGAGTAAATGGTACGCAACACAATCATCAAATTGCGCCAAATCGCTAGTGGCAATCCATAAACAACAGCCAAAACCCATAGAATTGTGTTAAGGATGAAAATGCGTGAGAAGTCCCAGGCTGGACGGAAATGCGACACACGCTTTTCCGATGGAGGATAATAGACACTCACGGGCGTAGAAACCAACTTGATGCCGTGCCATGAAGCGAAGACAAGCAGCTCGAGCTCCGCCTCATAACGTGAAGTAAGCAGAGACAGCCCGTAAAACTTCTTCAAAGGATAGAGTCGGTATCCCGTCTGTGTATCCCGAAGGTAATGACCTGTCTGAACAGCAAACCAGAAATTGCTGAAAGAATTTGCGAACTTGCTACCTGCGCTACGTTCCGCCTCTTCAAGTTGTTTCCGCTGTCCAATTATGAGAGCACCAGGGTGCTGCTGGTTGGCACGAAGCATGAGGGGAATGTCCTCTGGAAAATGCTGACCGTCGGCATCCATTGTTATGGCATAGGCGAAGCCCATATCAAGTGCTTTGCGGAGACCTCGCTTAAGGGCTATACCTTTACCCGCATTCTTCTCATACGCAACAATCGTAATACCTTCAATCTCTCGAAGAATTTCAAGTGTATTGTCGGTGCAACCGTCAGAGACGACAATCACGTCAAGGCACTGCACAAGAGCATGTTGAACGACATCGGCGATGGTTCCTGCATTATTGTATGTAGGAATTACCACACAGATACCCCGGTCGTGAAGTGTTTGACGTTGATTAAGGTTCATGTTTTACCCTTTTTTCTTATTGACACTAAAAAACGAACATCTCTGGATTGATTTGCCCGTTGATTTGAATGTCATATAGTTCGATAACCGTGGAATCACCGCTCTTTTCGAACAGTTCCACCTCTGTTACTGTAGATTGCTTTATGTCAAAATGCAGGACAAGCTTGGAATAAATCCTCTTCATTTCTTTTCTCAACGGAAGAAGAGTCACGACATACTCTTTCGGCATTTCATTGGCAGTCACTTGGAAAGACTTGTTATCTGTTAAGCATTTCCCAGCGACGCTATTCATTATCATTCGCGCCATCTCCTCGATGAACCTATTCTTGCTAGTATTGGCTGTTTCTTCTTTCCGTAAGCGAACATCGGCACCGTTCATGATAAGGGTATTGGTACGAGGTGTGGTGTATTCCCATCGAAGCTTGTCGGGCTGCTTGCAATACATTCTGCCTTTTGAAACCTGTCCCTTGCCCAGCATCTTCATGTGCCTAGTCTGGGTGAAGTTGCATTGAATAGTTTTTATCTCATCTGCAGCAGATGCCATTCTCTGTATAATATCCTGCTCACTCAGGGTCTGTGCCGAGAGACTGACAGATAAGCAATAGATAATAGAAAATAATAGCGTTCTCATTTCCTTATTTTGCTATAAAGTAACATCCAGCCATGATGAGCAAGACACCTGCCCATTTTGTTACGCTTACTTCTTCGTGAAAAATTATCATCGCTGCTATCATGCCAAACACATAGCTCAGCGACACCAGAGGATATGCCATACTGAATGGGAAGTGTTTGATGATATAGAACCAAAGCAGCGTACTTGCGCCATATAATAATCCGCAAAGGGCAAAGTGCCAATTCGTGAGCAAAGAGCCCCAAAAGCCCCAGTTCCAGCCAAAAGGATCCATCCGTGAAAGTGCAAGCTTCAAAAAAACCTGGCCTCCGGCCAGCAAGAGACTCTGTATGATAGCTAATAGTAAGAGAGGCATTAACTCAAAGTTAAAAGGTTAAAAGTTATAAAGTTTAGAAGTTAAGAAGTTATGCATCCAAGAACTATACTTTTCGAATAGAGTGTTGGTGGCACAGGCTTTCCCTGGCGACGGAAGAAATCCTGAAACGTGGGAGTTGCTTCGTCATGACACCCCACAAGAACTGTCTTTACCTTTCCACTTTCTATCAGTCGCCGAGCATCACGAAGTGCCCATGCAAACGAGTGAGTACCCTGGGAATACGTTACATTGTAACCATGACATTTTGTCCGAATGGCAATTGCGGAACTCAATGTATTGTGGGTGCTTTGCATGAAGAGCGTCGGGCTGAGTGTATCCTCACCATTCTCCAACATATCGATGAGAAACTTCTCGCTTGTCTCGAGCATACCATAAGCTGTGGCAGTGATAATGGCATCCGGACGTTCTATGCCAGCCTTCCGAAGAGCCTTGAGCGATGTAATGGTGGCTGCCTTCATGAGCCTACCCATACGGCGACTCTCTCCAGCAGAAATGAATTCGCGGTAGTCTTTCAATTGATCTATATCAGTAATAGTCTCTTCTGCGAGAACTTTCGCTTCTGCCTCTTTATATTTCCTATCTACTCTGAGAGGAGCTGGAGTTTTACTAATTACCAACGCCGAGTCATTGCCACCAAAACCAAAGGAGTTACAGAGGATATTCTCCAACGAAATGGTATCAACACTTTGAGTTGGGGCGATACAGGCATCGTCCTGTTCCTGACAGCCAAGACTTGCGGGAACAAAGTCGTTTTGGAGTGCTAACAGGCTGATGACAGTCTCTATGGAGCCTGAAGCAGAAGTAGTATGTCCTGTGAAACCTTTCGTACTTGAAACAAGTGGAATATGCTCTCCGAAAATGCGACGGATGGCCGCACTCTCGCTGGAATCATTGTTGGGCGTACCTGTTCCGTGTGCATTGATGTATTGGATATTCTGGGGTTTAAGGCCTGCCATCTGCAAAGCTTCGCTCATAGCAAGGAAGGCTCCTTCGCCGTTCTCCGAGGATGCTGTCTGGTGAAAGGCATCGCAACGGTTGGCATAACCGCGGACAAAGAGCTCTCCAGAGAGTCTTTTCTGGAGCACGACATAGGCGGCTCCTTCGCCCAGATTCAACCCTGCACGTTTCTTATCAAAAGGACGGCAACATTCCCTGTCCAGAATCATCAATGAATTGAACCCGCTCAGGTGGAAGCGGCTCAATGCCTCTGTACCGCCAGCTATGACGATATCAGCCTCATCATTTTGAAGCATCTCTGAGCCGACAATGATAGCGTTGGCAGCAGAGGAACAGGCAGTAGAGATGGCGCATACTTCCGCTTCCTTTAGGCCGGCGAGGTCTGCCATCTCGCGGGTGGAGCTGCCGCAATCGTGCTTCTCAATAAGAGGAAGCAGGGTATCGTCTTCCTGCATCCGCAGGAAATAGCGCTCGGTGATATCCATCCCACCGACAGTTGTGCCGGAGATAACTACCACTCGCTTCCCCTTTATAGAAAGATTGGCATGATTCATAGCCTGACGGATAGCGATGGCTCCCATCAGGACAGTGCGGCTGATGATGGCTGCATCATCCATTCCAAGCATCCGCTTCATCTCCCCGTTTGAAAGTTTAACTTCGCCAACAGGCAATTCCCGGTGACAGGACTGGAGATAGCGCATGGATCCTATCCCCGTTCGCTTTGCCCGAAGAGAACGGAGGACAGACGATGCGTCGTTGCCAATAGCACAGACGATGCCGTATCCTGTTATTGCAATACCTTCCATTTACTGTTAACAAATCATCTTAAAGGGAATTGGGCTCTATTTTTTGCGATTTGCCTGTACGTATTCGGCGATAGTCTTAACACTCTGAAAGATGGCCTTACCTTCTTTCGGGTTAGACAAACGTATGCCATATTGCTTCTCAAGCAACACAATGAGTTCAAGAATGTCGATGGAGTCGAGGCCGATGCCGTCTTCTCCGAAGAGTGGTGCATTCTCATCGAAATCCTCCACGGTAAGTTCTTCCAGGTTGAGGGCTTCTTTGATTTGGAGTTTCAAGTCGTTGATTAACTGTTCCATCTATTCATTTTTGATTTAGCATTTATAATTTACTTGTCACGTAGGTTGACAGTTCACATTCGAATGATGTATCTGTTTCTGCATCCACCCATCCGCTGATGGCAGCACAGGCACCGCCCTGGTTCAGGGTTGCTTCCAGTATCTGCTGCATCAGGATTTCGTCTTTTTCGGGAAGAATATAGAACGAGGTCTCGCCCTGATAGTGATGGCGGATAGCTATTTCACCTGTGGTAATATTGGGCAAGGTATATACAAAAACGGAAGGACTGGGGAAAAAGTTATCCGCATTGCTGATGTTCTTAAGAAACTTGCGGTCCTGGGCAAGGGAGGAGGAGTGATTGAAGAGGATGATGGCCGGCTCTTCCCCAATTTCCCCCACAACTTTGATGAGCAGTTCGGATGCCACAAAAGCCAGACGCGTCAGAATGTCCATCTTGTAAAACTTGGGATAGTTCCCAATCTGCTTTCTGTAGATTTCCGTCAGCAACTCTTTTCCGGTTTCCATGACTGGCAGCTTCTGCCCGTCGATAGTAGCCCACTGAGGCGTAATGCTCACGGTATGTGTCTTAATGACTTGACAATTGGCAATTGACGGCCGGCAATCACTCCTCCCGAAGGGTGCCCGAGAATCCTTTGCATACAACCCCGCAACGTTGCAACCGCCAAAGCCTGAGAGGAGTTTCAGGAAAGAGGTTCCACGGTTCGGACAGCTCCCGCTGCTGATGCGGACCTTTCCGCTGACGCCAAGTTCCGTAAAACCTTTCGGGGAAAGGACTATACCTTCGTCTGTGGCACACATGGTCAAGATGGTCTCTAGCACTCCGGCTGCTCCCATCGTATGACCATAATAGCCCTTCAGAGCTGACAGAGGGATGTCCGAGAGTCCTGTCCTTTGTATGGCGATGGATTCCATCTGGTCGTTGTATAGGGTGGCTGTGCCATGCACACAAACTGTGGCTAACAGGGACATGTCCCAGTCGTGAATGGCGGCCAGGATAGCAAGGATGCACCCATCGGCCCGGGGCGACGGGGAAATGTTGTGGTAGGCATCGTTCTGGGCCGCTCCCCCCACGAATGTCCAGGAACTCGAAGCTGGAGGTCCGAAGATGATGGTGGCGGCCGCTTCACCTGGATTGAGACCGATGCGCTCGATGTCGAAGGGGCGACAAGGATTATCCGAAACTGCCTTCAGCGACTGGAAGCCCGATACGATGAATGCCGACTGTTCCTCAGCCCCAATCACAATGGCATAATCGTAGAGGCCTGCAGATAGAAGGCGGTCGGCGAGCAACTGGGCAGAAAGGCCTGAGACACAGGCGTTGCAGACGACAATAGGCTTTGTCGTTATTCCGACGGCCTCTGCTATCCTTTGTGCCGCCAGGGTGGGTGACTGTCCGATGTTACCCTTTGTGGTGCTCAAGATGAAGATGACCCGGGGTGAGGCGAGGTCGAGCGCGACACGAGAAAGTGCCTCGCGAACGGAATGAATGGCGATGGCTTCGAAGAACGTATATCCGGGGGTGGCAAGTGCTGCTCTTTGCTCCTCGCTGAAGAGGGAAGCGGTGAAAGGTTCTGGTACCCCCCACAGACCCTCATAGCGCCGCAATGCAAATACTCCGGAGCGGACGGTCCGATAGTTCTGCTCTGTCGTGAAACCCAAAGGCGATGTGATGTTGGTAGATAGGATGCTAATCATTCTTCCAGAACTCAAAATAATTGTACCATTGTGTGGGATACTGGCGGACGCGTTTCTCCAATTCGCTGGCATACGACAAGGATAGCTGCCTTATCTGTTCCTTGCGTGTAGCTGTCTTGTCGTAATGGAGGGGTGTGACGTAGATTTTGTAGCTTCGGAGCGAAGTTTTCATAACATTTACAGTCAGAACATCGAGTTCGCGCATCGTGGCAACAGAAAACGGACCGAGCGGGAATCTTGCCTTTGCACCAAGGAAATCATGCTCGATGAACTTTTGTGAGCCGAAGATGCGGTCGGCAGGCATACTGACTATATCACCATCGGCCAGTGCCCTTTCTATTTCAAAGAGGTGGCTCATGTCCTGACGAATGGCAATCATGTGGATGTTCGTGTCTGCAAACATCCTGTCGCGATTTCTCATGACGGATGCCTTTTCGCCGGCAAAAACCAAAGCATTTAATCGTTTGTTTTGGATAGGAAGCGTATAGCCAGCTATCTCATAATTGCCGACATGTGCACTCATCTGTACGAAACCTTCTTTCTTGGTAACCAGACGAAGGAGGGCATCGAAGTTTTCAATCTCAATGTCAAACTTCTTTCCCGCATACATGGCGAATTTGTCAATTACGACCTGTCCGAAAAGACAATGGTTGACGTAAGTCATCCATGAAGACTTCAGTCTACCATATCCGATGCGTCTGTGAAAATAACGGTAACAAATACCGGAACTCGGATTCAAAAATAAGCAGACAGGGATGACAAAGACTGCTACAAAAAGGTAGAATACCCGTGTATCGACATAGCGAAGCATACGGATGAGCCACCGGTGCATCCAGTCGTTGCCATACGTCGTTCCTGCCCATTTTTGCTCGTCACTCATCTTCTTCACTAACGTTCAGGCGAAGGCGAAGCTGCGCTTACGCTCAGGCGCAGCACTTTTCACTCACCTTACGCTCAATATAGTCACAAAACTTGGCAAATGTATCTACGCCAGCCATTTCTTCTGCTTTCAACTTGAATCCGAAGTTCTTCTCAACGATAACCACAATATCGACAAGGTCGAGACTGTCGATGCCCATATCGTCCTTCAACTTGGCTTCAGGATAAATTTTCTCCTCGTCGATTTCAAGGTCTTCAATCAAAAATTCTTTTACTTTTTCTTCAATCTCGGTTCTACTCATATTTCGAATGTTTTATATAGTTTTGCATACCATAATGCTGTGCCCCCACCCTAGTCCGTCGTAGATAGTCTCAATCTCCAAACCTGCTTCACGAACAAGCCGTTTCATGTCATCGGAATGATACATCTTGCTGTTGCCATTGGCGATGGCAGTAAAGTATAAACTGGTCATCGTGAGACAGAAGGCGGCGGGCTCAAAGCGCTGACGGTTCCAGAAAAGCTCCATGATGAAGAGGTGCGTATCATAACCCATCGTCTGCTTTGCGCGAGAGAGTATACTGACAATCTCTTCCGCACTGAAGCAGTCCAAGAACTGCGACATCCAGATGGCGTCGGGGATACCCCTGTGTCGTGGGAAGCGAACTCCTTTATCAAGCAGGTTTATGCTGTGGCCTTTGATGCGGTCAGCTCCAGGCTTGCCGATGATGTTCCGCTGCATCATTTCTATCTGTTGGGGCAGATCGAGAATAGTCACCTCCACGTCCTTGTTGTAGCCGACGCACTGAAGTGCCCACTTGCCGGTGTTGCCACCTACGTCGTAGAGGGAACGGACGTGATATTGGTCGAAGACAATCTTCAGGGCCTCGGAAAAGGAGGAGTCGCTATAAAAATGGTCGAAGTTAAGCCAGCTGTCCTGCACTTGCCTTGGAAGGCTAGAAAGGCCTTCGTAGATAGTTGGCCAGTCGCCGAAGTGCTTCAGGCCTACAGGTCGACCTTCCAGGAGCGCCTCTTCCAGATGGAACAACCCGAGGTAGTTAACATCATGATTGAAGTCAATGTTGACCTTCGTGGCGGGATCGTTTAGCAGAAACCAGCCCGTCTTGGAGATAGAGTAACGGTCGGTTTGGGTATCAATGAGCACAGTGCCTATGCTGAGAGAGGCCTCCAGCAAGCACTTCACCGCGTACCTGGAGAGCCCAATCTTCTCCACCACCTCTGCTTCCGTAAGTCCGTTGTCACTATCTCGAAGCAACTGCAGTATGCCGAACTTCAGCATGAGCCTTGTGGCTTGGAACACGATTGGCCCCCATGCGATGAACTCAGCCTGCCTTTGAGCCTCGCGGGCAGAGAATTGCTCGGAGGTGTATCTTTTTTCTATGTTAGGAAAGAGATGCACTACTTTATTTCGCTATTTGACGATTTACAATTAATTATCTATTTATCTTTTTGACTATTTATACAGCGGTTACATGTCATTCACTTTTCGCTATCACCAAGGCGCTGTTTGTGCCGCCAAAACCGAAGGAATTACTAAGGACAGTGCGGATGTCGGCTTCTGTCGTCCGAGTAGCAATATTAAGTTTTTCGGAGTACTGGTCAGGGTTCTCGAAGTTCAGGTTTGGCGCTACAAAGTTATTCTGCATCATGATGAGCGAATAGACAATTTCACTGGCTCCCGCCATCCAGCATTCATGGCCAGTCATTCCCTTAGTGCTACTGATGAGGGCGTGCTGTCCGTGGAATAGACGATCCAACGCAATAGCCTCAAACATGTCGCCCTGAAGTGTAGAGGTGGCATGGGCATTGATGTAATCGACGTCCGATGCTTCCAAACCAGCATCCTTCATGGCGCGCGACATGGCGATGACACAGCCTTCATCGCAGGGCTGGCTGATAACTGCCGTACCATTCGACGAGAAACCGTATCCCCTGATCTCCGCCAGAATGTTGGCTCCGCGAGCCAGAGCGTGATCATAGTCTTCAAGGACCAGTGCCGCTGCACCTCCGCTTGGAATAAGTCCATCGCGGTCACGGTCAAAGGGGCGGCTAGCTTTAGTAGGCTCATCCATCCGACGGGAAAAAGCTCCGATGGCATCGAAGGAAGCCATACTGTAGTAGTTGGTCTCCTGGGCGCCGCCACACAGGATCATTTCTTGAAGACCTTGCTTGATGAGCAAATAGGCCAGACCGACAGAGTGGCTGCCGCTGGCACAAGCCGCGCTGACGCTGAAGTTCACACCCTTTAGGTGGAAGGCAGTGCTCAGGTTCATGTTTACAGTAGAGTTCATAGACTGGAAGATGTAGTTCTGACCGAGCAGTTCAGAGTCCCGCTTCTCTTCCATAATCTTTGATGCCTCGATGACGGGTTTTGCCGATGAGTCGTTGCCGAAGATGCAGCCCACCTCGTTCCCGAGCAGATAGACATCGTCAATTTGTGCCATCCGAAATGCCTCGAGGCTTGCCATGTAAGCATACTCGGCCTCTTCGGAGAAGCCTCGGCGAAGATGCCGGTCGAGGAGTCCCTTCAGTACAGGTGTCTTCACTTGACCTGTGAGGCCCGAACGATAACCGTAGCTCAGCCTGTCGCCATCCAGAACAATGCCTGACCGTCCTTCGTAAAGTGCCTCCTTTACTTCGGCAATGCTTGTTCCGAGACATGACCAAATCCCCATTCCGGTTATTACAACTCTTCCCGTCATTACTGTCTAATTATAGAAATTCTATGTTTAATTATGCAAAGGTACATTTATTTCTTAAAATAACAAGCAACGGAGCCCAATTTTTCATATAATTTACGAATTTCGGAATTCGCACAAAGGTTCGATAGATAACAGTCATACACGTTAACATATAATGGTCACAACGCAGTTCATCTCGTCATTACAAAAGTTTTCTACCACATATAAACAGAAAAGAGGGAAACGGCGTATGTCGTTCTCCTCCTTTCTTTTGATTTTGTAAATCTCGAGTGAGGTCGTTTCTTCTCGGGGTCTTAACTTACTTGACTTTTGCTACGATAGCCTTGAAAGCCTCGGGGTAGTTGACAGCGAGGTCAGCGAGCACCTTGCGGTTGATCTCGATGCCTGCCTTATGCAGCAGACCCATTAGCTGGCTGTAGCTGAGGCCTTCCATGCGGGCGGCAGCGTTGATACGCTGAATCCACAGGGCGCGGAAGTTGCGCTTCTTGGTGCGACGGTCGCGGAATGCGTAAGTGAGACCCTTCTCCCAAGTATTCTTGGCAACGGTCCACACGTTCTTGCGGGCACCGAAGTAACCTCTGGTCAGACCCAGAATTTTCTTTCTCTTAGCTCTTGAAGCTACATGATTTACTGATCTTGGCATAATTTTGTTTCTTTTTGAATGTTAGCGCCGCTTGGCGGTCTTTATGTGCTAAGCATTCGGTTAATAACTAAAGTTAAAACTGTTTCCTTCTGATTCAGAGGTTTAGCGGAGGCAGAAGAGGTCGCGGACCTGCTTCATGTTCTCTGTCACAACGATAGCGCTGTGGTCGAGGTTGCGCTTCTGTTTCTTTGTCTTCTTCGTCAGAATGTGGCTGTGGTAGGCGTGGTGACGCTTTACCTTGCCGGTTCCGGTGAAAGTGAATCTTTTCTTTGCGCCGGAGTTAGTCTTTACTTTTGGCATTTTTTTGAAATTTGAATTTATAAATTTTGAATTATAATGACGTGGCAACGCATATACCAGGGCGTTACGCACAATCTTTTTCTTTAATCGTCAAAATCCTCTCCCTCAACCTTGGGTCCCGTGTATTCCTTGCGAGCCTTCTGCTGCGGAGCTTTTTTCTCGCGAACAGGAACTTCAACCATTTCTTCATTTTCCTGAGGCTTCTTGCCGCCTGTCTGCTTCTTCGGGGCGAGGAACATAATCATGCGCTTGCCCTCGAGCTGAGGCATCTGCTCCACCTTGCCGTATTCCTCCAAGTCTGCTGCAAAACGCAGCAAGAGCACTTCGCCTTGTTCCTTGAAAAGGATGCTGCGTCCCTTGAAGAAAACGTAGGCCTTCACCTTGTCACCATCGCTGAGGAAGCCCTGAGCATGCTTAAGCTTGAAGTTGTAGTCGTGGTCGTCAGTCTGAGGTCCGAAACGAATTTCCTTGACATCGACCTTCACCTGCTTGGCCTTAATCTCCTTCTGGTGCTTTTTCTGTTGGTAAATGAACTTGCTGTAGTCGATGAGCCGGCATACTGGAGGCTCTGCATTGGGCGAAATCTCCACGAGGTCTACGCCCTTCTGCTCGGCTATCTGCAACGCCTTGGAGATTGATACTACGGTACTTTCGATATCGTCGCCTACGATACGAACATCGCGGACACCACGAATCTGCTCGTTGACGCGATACTGTTGTTTCAGGTTAGGTTTCTTCATTAAATTTATTTAAGCGGGTGCAAATTTAGCACTTTTCTGTCATTTTTCGCACTTCTTCGATGATTTTCTTTGCAAAATCTTCGTATTTCATCGTTCCCTGCTCTCCTCCGCCACGTTGACGGAAGCTTACGGAACCTTCTGCCTGCTCTTTTTCACCCACGATAAGCATATATGGGATGTGCTTCAGCTCGGTGTCGCGAATCTTGCGCCCAATCTTCTCGCTGCGGTCATCGATGACGCTGCGAACATCCTGGGTGTCGAAGTAAGCCTTGAGCTGCTCTGCATACTCCTGATACTTCTCGCTGACGGGCAGGATGGCAACCTGGTCGGGTGTGAGCCAAAGGGGGAAGTGACCTGCTGTGTGCTCGATAAGCACCGCAACGAAACGCTCCATTGAACCGAAGGGAGCTCGGTGAATCATCACAGGACGGTGCTTCTGGTTGTCCTCGCCGATATACTCCAACTGGAAACGCTGGGGCAACTGATAATCGACCTGAATGGTACCGAGCTGCCAACGACGACCGATGGCGTCCTTCACCATGAAGTCGAGCTTAGGACCGTAGAAAGCAGCTTCGCCAAGTTCCTGACGTGCCTTCATACCCTTCTCGGCACAAGCATCGATAATAGCCTGCTCGGCAGTTGCCCAATCCTCATCGGAGCCGATGTACTTGGTCTTGTTGTTGGGATCACGCAGAGAAATCTGCACCTCTACGTTCTCCTCGCTGAAGTTGAACGTAGCAAAGACACGCTGGATGATGTCCATCACGTTGATGAACTCCCTCTTCACCTGGTCGGGACGGCAGAAGATGTGTGCATCGTCCTGAGTGAAGCAACGAACTCGGGTCAAGCCGTGCAACTCGCCGCTCTGCTCGTAGCGATAGACAGTACCAAACTCAGCACAACGGAAAGGCAGTTCCTTGTAGGAGCGGGGACGGTTGGCAAATATCTCGCAGTGGTGGGGGCAGTTCATGGGCTTCAGCAGATACTCCTCGCCTTCTTCGGGCGTCTGTATGGGCTGGAAGCTGTCCTTGCCGTAGTGGTCCCAGTGGCCGGAAGTCATGTAAAGGTTCTTACCACCGATGTTGGGCGTAATCACCTCCTGATAGCCGTACTCCTTCTGAATCTTGCGAAGCATTTCCTGAAGGCGAAGACGCAGATCGGTGCCTTTGGGAAGCCAAATGGGAAGGCCCTTTCCGACGCGCTCGCTAAACATGAACAGCTCCATTTCCTTGCCGATTCTGCGGTGGTCGCGCTTCTTGGCCTCTTCGAGCATGACAAGGTATTCGTCGAGCATCTTTTTCTTGGGATAGGAAATGCCGTAGAGACGCTGCATCTGGTCCTTCGTAGCGTCGCCGCGCCAGAAGGCACCTGCGATGCTCATCAGCTTGACAGCCTTGATGATGCCGGTGCTGACGATATGCGGACCCTTACAAAGGTCGGTGAAGTTGCCCTGGGTATAGGTGGTGATGCTGCCGTCCTCGAGGTCTTGGTCGATATGCTCGCACTTGTAGGTCTGACCAGCAGCCTTGAACTGAGCAAGACAATCGGCCTTGCCTACTTCCTTACGCACTACAGCCTCGTCCTTGCGGGCAAGCTCGAGCATTTTGTCCTCGATTTCCTTGAAGTCGCCCTCGCCGATTTGTTTGCCGTCGGGCAGAAGCACATCGTAGAAGAAGCCGTTCTCGATAGCGGGACCAAAACCGAACTGAATGCCGGGATAGAGTTCCTGAAGAGCCTCAGCAAGCAGGTGGGCACTGGTGTGCCAGAAAGCGTGCTTGCCCTCTTCGTCCTCAAATTTATAGAGCTTGATGCTTGCATCCGCGTTGATGGGACGGTTCAGTTCTGTTGTCTCGCCATTCACTCCACAAGCAACAACGTCCTGTGCCAGACGGGGTGAAATACTCTGTGCTATCTCATAGCCAGTAACGCCATTCTCGTACTCACGAACCGAGCCATCGGGGAAGGTTATTTTTACCATTTTATGCCTAATTAACTAATTTCGGGGTGCAAAGATACAACAAAATGTGAAAAGAGAAAAGTGAAAAGTGAAAAATTATTGGTTTTCATGCTGTTTTCGTACTTTTTCCGGCTTTTCTATTGCTTCGATCCTATGTGTGGCAGATCAGTCCTGTGGGTAATGTGTCCTGATGTATTCGTCCACCCATTGGTAGTAATCACACAGTGTCTCTGAAACAGACTTCCCTTTGCGGACTTTCTTTACAGCTTCCACACCGCGCCGGAGCACTTCCTGTTCCAGTGCTGCCGTCCGCTGCAAAATGCCTGTACCGCTGACATTGACGAGTTTGGACAGGTCGATGTAATTGCGTGTATTTCCACGCTTGAGGGAGAACACTTTCTGCTTCTGTGCAATGGACATCGTGCAGAGCCAGGCTTTACCCGTTTCATCACGCTGGACAATAGACGGCAACGTCACATCAGACCCTATCATCAAAGGAATTGCCACCGAAGCGCAAGGCCATCCTATGTTGGTCCAACTGACAGTATGGCTGACTGATTCACCTTTTGCCACACCCTGTACCAGGAGGCAAGAGCTGCTGATATAACGGGGAATGAAGTCAAGAAAAGGAATTATACGCGTATCTGTCTCATCTGCGGGCAGGTCATCATAGAGATTCTGATTGGTAAGGCCATGTGTCAGATAGCGAGGCACATGAGTGAGCAGATACTGGCAATCTAAATGATTCTCGCGGTAAGCCTCGGTCATGAAGTCGCTAATTGCCATAAAACGCTCCACACCGCTGTCTATGTCGCGACAGCCCGACAATCCGTGATTTGTGCGCACCAGATAGCCGTCGGGAGCCACAAGGGGATCGTTGGCATCAAACTTCACATAACTGCTGTCTCCTGTCTCATAGTAAGCACATCCACCCTCGCCATCAAGCACACCGAAGTTCGAATTCAAATCCATCGGTTTGGGTAGCGTATCGAGCAGGTGTTCAAAGTCGGCAAGCGTGCGACACACTTCTAAAGCGCGACGCATCAAAATGCCGTCATGATCCGTATCTTTACCTTTGCATCCGTTCAGGTTGTATGCAGCAGTATTGATGATGGCAAATCCCGCTTCGTTATGTCCGCCCCAGATCTCGTTCGGCTTCTTGTCAGAATAAGCGGTGATACCCATGTATCGGTATAGTTCACCTTGCTCAACCACAACGACATTGTTCACTTCGCCCGTATCACGGTTCTTGAAAATCATCGGTCGTCCATCCTTGGTGGCTTTTCCGGAGACGACAAACGATGTACAGGCCAAAGTTCTGCCGGCAATCACAAATAGCAGGACAATGAAAAAAAACACCCCTGATAATCTGTTGTATCTATTCATCTCAATACACTTTTCTTAATATCTGCGTACGCAGGCGTATCATTTTACTTCTTTGTCTGGGAGTATTTCTTGATAAGGTTGTAGGCAGTATAAAGTCCGTATTCGCCTGCCTGGGAGAGATCAACCAATCCCTGTTCGGTTTGTCCACCCAGAATATAGGCTACCCCTCTTCCATAATAGGCACTTGGAAAATGCGGGTCGATTTGAAGAGCCTGGGTAAAGGACTTCTGTGCTGCGGTATAATCGGCTAACTGTATCTGCAAGCAACCGATGTTATAGTGCAGGAAAGGAACGTCAGGCATAAGGTCGGAAGCCCTGTAATAGTCCTGCACAGCCATCAGATAGCCAAGACGGAGGTCGGAAGCGGAAGCCGTAGTGCGGGACACTTCAAGCTGGGCAAAACGGCACTGAGCTCTCAATATAAACGCCAAAGCAACATCGGTCGTCGTCTGGGATTCATTGTCAGCCTCCTGGATAAACGCATTCATGTCGGCAACTGCATCCTCGAAATCGCGGATGTGATAGTAATCGAGAGCCCGACGCATGAGCAGGTTGAGGTCTCCAGGTGTATGGTCAATCTGTTCAGAGATTACACCTATCGAGGTCTGATGTGCTTCTGTCTGCTGTGCTGTCATTGGAGCTTCGTTGTCGGTCAGATACAACTGATGCGGAAGCACGTGACGAACGTTCAGCTCTTCTACTTGCGGGCAAAAAGCGACATAGGTATTCGTCTCGGAGGTACGTCTGTAATAGGAAAGAGAAAAGATGGGTTCTGGCCGCAGTTCAGATTGTCTGTTCTGCACCTTGCCGCGATATTCGCTGACGTACTCGTTCTCTTCTTCGTGAGTGTCTTCCTCGACAAGCGCGGCATAGTCCTCGATGTTGCGTTCGCTCTTTTTCCGGGTTCGGACGGGCATCTTCTTACCTGCTGCCGCATCCAGTCGTGCCTGCAGCACTTTGAACTCATCCCGCTCAGCTCCGTTTGTATCGCCAATCTTCCGCTTTATGGCAGCCCTTTGGCGGTAGCCGTCCCAGAACTCGGGATAGTCCTTAATGACGGCGCTGATGTCCCGGATAGCTCCGTTGTAGTCCCCGATATTGTCCAGCAACAGAGCTCGGTTGTAGAGGGCGATTGTATTGTCGGGTTCAAGGTTAAGAACAAAGTTGAAGTCCTCGATGGCCATATTGTCTTCGCCCACACTGGCCCGGAGCAAACCTCGGTTGTAATGGGCGATGTAGTTATTCGGTTCCAGGTCGAGGCAGGCATCATAGTCGGACATCGCTCCACGCAGGTTGTCCTGATTGTATCGCGTCAGGGCGCGATTGACATAAAGGCCCGCCACTCGCGGCATCTGCATGATGGCTTTGTCCAGCGATTCCTCGGCCTCCTTGTATTTCTCACGGTTTGCCTGAAACATGGCCTTGAGGCTCCAGGCCCGACCGTCGTATTCATCCATTTCGAGGGCGTGGTCAGTCCATTTCTCCGCCTGGACGGTATCTGTGCGTAGCAGGGAAACCTGTGCCTTCAGGGTGTATTGCTCGGTTTCCCTCGGCCAATAACGTATCATGACATCCAGCGAGGAGTCTGCCTGTTCGTATTCCTTCAGCTCCATCTGGCAAAGCACGAGGTTGTGCCAGGAGCCATGATCCATCGGATTGATGGAGATTGCCTTGCTGTAGTCTTCCTTTGCCAAAGCATAACGGTTCTGGTTGATGCGGCAAAGGGCACGCAGAACATAATGGTTCATGGCGTATGGATTGCGCTCCAGGGCGTTATTGCAATCGATTTCCGCGCCCTGATAGTCTTCCAGATAGAACTTGGCAACAGCGCGATAAAAATAGGGTTCTCCCAACCAAGGCTTCGCATTGATGACCATATTGAAGCGCTGGATGGCAAGCACATAGTCTTCGTAATACAAAGCATTGCGCCCCATCAGCAGCACCCGGTCGGTATTGATCTGGGCGGAAATGCATTGACCATTGACCATTAATCATGCGCCAATGAAAGTTGAGCATGCCGAAAAGCATAGCCACAATCAAAGATATCCGTTTAACCCTCATAGCTTCCAATTGTCAATTATCAATTGTCAATTGTCAATTAGGTCTTTACCTTTTCACCTTCACCTTATAGTTGCATGAGAACTTTCCCTTTCTGATGTCCTGAAGCTTGGGATTGGTGAGCTGACGGCGCAGGCCCTGCAGGTGGTCGGTAAAGACCACACCATCCAGGTGGTCGAACTCATGCTGCATTACACGGGCCAGGTAACCCTCCACCCACTCGTCATGTTCCTTGAACTGTTCGTCCTGGTAAGTGACGCGAATGCGTTTGGGGCGCTTCACCTTCTCGTGAATGCCGGGCAGACTGAGACAGCCTTCTTCCGACACATCCATCTCCGTCTCGTCGTACTCCTCGATGTAGGGATTGATGAACGTTTTGATGTAGCCCTTGTATTCAGGCATGTCTTCGCTGATAACATCCAGATTGATGACAGCCAGCCTGATGGGAAGTCCCACCTGTGGTGCTGCCAGACCGATGCCCTCACTGCGTTCCAGGGTCTCGTACATATCCTTGATGAGCTGCTCCAGCCCGGGATAGTCCTTGTCTATTTCCTCAGCCTCCTGCCGGAGCACAGGCTGACCGTAAGTATATATTGGTAATATCATTGTGAAATGAAGAATTAAGAATGAAGAGTGAAGAATTTGCTACCGCCCTCGAACTCTTAAACTCTTGAACTTCTTAAACTCTTAAACTGACTCTAAACTTTAAACTCTAAACTTTAAATGCTCCATCCACCCTTGCAGGATGATTGTAGCGCTCACCTCATCTACGAGGGCTTTGTTGCGGCGGGCCATTTTGCCGATGCCACTTTGCAGGATAGTCTGTTGGGCCAGAACGCTGGTGTAGCGCTCGTCCCACATATCGACGGGTACCGTTGGGAAAGTCTTTTGCAGTTGTGCCACGAAGGCTTGGACGCGAGGCAGGTTCTCGCTATCCCGTCCGTTTGTCTGTCTGGGCAGACCCACCACGAAACGTTCCACCTCTTCCCGGGAAAGGTAGTTTTTCAGGTAGGCCAAAAGTTGTGGCGTTTCCACCGTTGTCAGACCTCCCGGAATAATCTGCAAAGGGTCCGTCACAGCCAAACCGGTGCGACGGACCCCGTAGTCTATTGCCAGTACTCTTCCCACATTATCTATATATAATAGAAGCTGGGGTGAGGCTTTTTTACTTCTTATACAGCAGCCAAGCACCGGGATACTGTCCCTCCAGCTGGGCACGCTTCTGAGCTGCTTCAGGCTTGGTATCGTAGCTGCAGGCAACAACGCGATAGAAGGTCTGGCCATTCACCTGAGCCTGAGCTACACAGCTGTTATAGCCCTGACTGGCGAGCTTCTGCATGAGAGCCACGCCATTGCTCTTGATGGTGACAGATGCCACAACCACACCATACTGCTTCAGAGGGCTGCCCTCCACGAAGGAAACACTCTCGTTGCGAACGGCAACATTACTGTAATCAGCCACAGGAGTCGTGGTGACCGGAGTTACGGTCTGGGTGGTGGTAACCTGCTGAACAGGTGTTGTTGTTGTCACTGTTTGCTCTGTCTGCTGAGCTTTTGCCTTTTCGTAAGCTTTCTTGTATGCACTTTCTTTGCTCTTACAAGACGACATCATGAACACAGCGCAAGCAGCAGCGCCAAACAAAAGAATCTTTTTCATAAGTTGTTTTATATTATTTGGTTACTTTTACTTCATTTTACCGTGCAAAGGTAGTGTTTTTCCTGCATAAATACAACAAAACAAGCAGAAATTTCTGTCTTTAACTCATTTTTTCTTCATTTTATGCTGTTCGAATGATAAAAAGAGCTATATTTGTAGGCAGAAACGCACAAAACACATACATAATTGAGAAAGGAGAATAGTAATGAAAGCTTTAGATTTTCTGGTTGCCTTCGTTGGCGGTGCAGTCGTTGGTGCTGCTTGTGGTTTGCTCTTTGCCCCCGAAAAGGGCAGCGACCTGCGTGAGAAAATTGCAGAAGCCCTGCGCAAACGCGGCATCAAGCTCAACCGCAAGGAAATGACCGATCTGGTTGACGAGATTGCCGAAGAGTTGCAAGCAGCGAAGGAGGAAGAGTGAACTACTCCGACAATTTGCAGTCGCTCTGGAAGGAAGTCAAGACCTATCTGGAGTTGCAGAAACAGTATTTGGCACTGGATACTGCAGAGAAACTGAGTGTGCTCCTCTCTGCAGTAGCCACAGCCGCTGTTTGCCTGATGCTCGGGATGGTGGCGCTGTTCTTCCTGCTATTCGCCTTGGCCGCTTGGCTTGGGCACATGGCGGGTAACGTCATGTTGGGCTACCTGGCAATGGGTGTTCTACTACTGCTGGCAATGGTAATTTTCTATGCAGGGCGCAAACGGTGGATCATCCAACCCCTGACACGCCTTGTTGCCAGCTTGTTTATTCACGACAAAGAGGAAGAGGAGGAGCAGCCATGAACAGCATCCTGAACTCCCCCGACATCCTTGCTGCCATACAGCAGAGGAAGAAAGCCACAAGTCTGAAGCTGAAGGCTTCGCGCCAGCACATCGTGGAGACGACCAATCTGTTGACTGGTCCCCTGCCCAAAGCCACCAACAAAGCGCAGAACATCAGCCGATTTGTTTCCAACGGCATCACCATCTACAAGGGCGTTCGCATCTGCGCCAGCGTCCTGGCCGGTTTGTATTTCCTCTTCGGCCGCCGCAAACGCCGCCGCTGATAATCGCATCATCGACATCGTTGCAAAGAATCTGGACAAGACCGCCTGCCAAGTGATCAAAATCCTCAAGGCCGCCGTCGAACAGCACCGCAACGGTGCAGAACCCAACGACGACCTCACCATGCTGTGCATAAGCATAACCCCTGAATCCTGGTCAGCTTCTTAATTTATTCCTTTCACTTCTTCTGAGAAAACATTGTAAAAGATGATGGTTTGCTCAACCAGCCAGTCGAGTGCTTTCTCCTCTTTCTGCGGGTCTGTTAGATCTGTTTGGTAGAACAGGGCGATTGTCTTATCTTGAGCTGATGGGTTAGCATTCCACTTCGGTTCACATCCGAGAGCACGGTTTATCTCATCTTTCCTGGCTTCTAATGCAGGATAGTACTTATCTACAGCGGGCTTCCTGATATACAATTTCACACCAACAAAGTTCTTCTGTGTGTTGCAAACAAGGTTCAACAAGATGTTCGAGCGTCCTATCCTCACGTCATACCAATTGTGGGGCTGGGGTGTTTGTAAAGTAGGAATCTTTCCCGTTGCCTCTGTCTTGTTTTTGAATTTCGTCCAGAAGTCCAGCTGGAACTTGCGTGGGTCTGTTACCCTGTTTGTGTCGAAACGACTTTCTGACTTGCGCGTACCGTCGTTGATGCGATATTCGTTCAATTCACGCCCATCTTCATCTTTCCATTGACACCATCCGTTGGAAGAGCCGCCGACACAGAACTGCGCTGCGCCGCTGGGCGAGTCGAAGCAAATATCCTCCTTGACAGTTCTTTCGCCATTTCTGTATTCCGTATATTTCGCGAATAGTATGTCGCGCTTCTTTCTTCCTGCCGGACTAATCTTGTCAAGATGCACAGGATTGATTCTACTACCAGCTAAAACCGTCAACGATTGATCCGTTGGATTAAAAAGTCCCTTGGCATCAGCATTTCTGGTTAGGAAACACTTGATAAGACTGCTTTTCGATTTTGGCTTAGGTTGAGACTTGGGAACAACCACTTTGGACTCTGGTTTGCTTCCATCAACTGAAGCGGTAAACCGCATAGTTTCCAACATGCCTTTGATTTCATCCTCAGAGAAACTACTGCCATATTTGTCCATCAGATAAGGTCTCAGACTATCTGCTATCTGTGTTTGAGCATCAGCAATCAAGCTTTCCTTGATTTCATTCAAGCTGTTCTGGCGTTGTATCTCTTGAAGGCGTTCTTCACAGAAATTCACGATGGATTCTTGGCTGAAGTTCTCTTTATCGAACTGTTCAACAAACTTTGCCCCATACTTGTTATTAATTTCCAATGGAACCTTCATTACAGAAACAGCTTCCTTGCTAGTAGGCATATCGTAAAAGACCTCAATGTATTCACCTATATATATGCCCACATTAAGCTTTAAGATACGCATATATGATAGTAGCTGATCAACGTCCTTCTTAATCTGTTTATGTGATGGGCGTTTTACCTCAATTACAAATTCGTCTTCTCCATCCTTCTTTATTAAGATGTCAGGTTCAATGCGATTGCTATTTCCAAGGTGAATATTTTGCTTATGACATATCTCGCCCTTGAATTTTGCCCAACCTAAGTGTTGTAATTGGGTTTCGATGAGAGCATGAAAGCTATCTTCATCAACATCCTTCTTTTTGGCCTCGCATAGGTCATAAACGAAGTAGTTCCATTTTTCTATCATAGTATATCTTTATTTATTTTGCTCCTTTTCTTCTGTTACATTCCTTGCACAGCATCTGGCAGTTCTCTGCACTTGTGACACCTCCCTCTGCCCACGGGGTAATATGGTCACCTTCCATCTCTTCCAGCTCGAAGTGTTTGCCGCAGATAGGACAGATGCCGCCTTGCCGTTCGTAGGCTTCTCGCTTCTGTTTCTTGTCGAAGGTGCGAAAACTGAGGTCACGAAGATCACCACTAAGTACATAACTATAAATGCCCGACTTCTTCATAATTTCGTCATCCTCCATCAAGTCATGGATAAGTTGCTCCAACCGCGCAGTATCGTAGATCTGTTCGTGGTAAGTGTCATAGAGATAGCCCCAATCCAAACCCTTCATCTCCTTGCGATACTTGATGAATGTAGAGCGTACCCAAGTGACGATAGCCGAGAAGTAGGCCCAAAGCTGGTTGGCATTGACATCGTTCTGATGCTTCGACATATATTCGCTCACCTCTTTCACACCATCACGACGAGCTGCCCAATGAAGTATGGTTGCCAGATAAGCTTGTTCGATAGCATTGCCATTTAACAAGTCATTTGCCATTTTGTATGCAGGGCATCCATTTTTGGAGAAGTGGCGACGAGCATCGCTAATGAATGGCCCAACATAGATGGCGTTCAGTAGTTCCTGGTCAAGCAAACGTTCACCAGCTATGTTGATGACACGGAACCAGTCAAGCTTCTCTTTATCCGTACCGGTGCAGAAATAAACCGATAGTTCATAGTTTAAGAAATCTTCTTTCTCCTTGTCTGTGAGTGAGGCGAAGAATAGCACCCCACGTTCTGGGTCAACAATATTGAAGTCATGATAACGATATTCACAAATGCTTAGTGTGCGCTGCTGACCGTCAATCATCTCATATTTGTCGTTACCAACTACGCTCCAATACATGATATTGAGTGGGAAACCTTTCAATATCGTATTGACAACTGCCTGTTTTTGTTTCAAGTCATAACGGAACTCGCGCTGATATGGAGGTCTGATATCAAGACGTCCGCCATAGCCCCACACACCTTTGTCGGCATCGTTCTCGTAACCAGCAACAAGGTCACGAACTCGGATTGATTGCAGTTTGATTTCCATGTTAATTCTTTCTTCGGATTAAGATTCTACTATAAGGACATTTGTGTATGCCGTTAATTGTATAGGCAAGGTCTGTGCGGCCTCTGTAGTTTTTGGACACACCTGCTTGTTTTGCCAAATCGCCATTCCCCAGACCTATTATTTCGAATTGGTCAGGATTGAACTTTTCAAGGAAAGTATCGGGAACACCCATTATTCCATCATAATCACATGGAATATCTTCAGTCTTTCCAACATCTATGGCATCATAATTGTCGTAATGAGGATAAGTCTCAGGAGAGTAGAGGCGATATAGAATGATGTCCTCATGCCTTTTCTTTATTTCTAAGTTCGTGAACCATTGTACACCTGAAACTCGAATCATTCCTTCTTTATGATCCCCAGCTGTAGCAACATCTTCATATTGTGAAATAAAATGAGCTGCACCGCCTTTAAATCCATAGCCCAACCAAACTCTATTTTCCTTTATTAGAGGAAAGATTTCTTTGTAGTGGATGGCATTCTGATGACCAATAATCAAGAATTTCTTATCGTACTCTATCAACTGAGCTACATATTCACGGAACAACGAGAATGGTGGGTTTGTGACCACGATGTCTGCCTGTTTCAGAAGTTCGACACATTCCTTCGAGCGAAAGTCACCATCACCTTTCAAAGGATGAATGCCTATTTCCTCTGGGTCAGGAATGTTATTACCGTTCTTGTCCCCATCATAAATCAGATAGATGGCCTGTTCACACTTATTTTGACTGAACAGGTCCATGTTTTGGTTCTTATAGCAGGTTGTTATAAGCCGCTTTAAGCCAAGGAACTCAAAGTTATAAGCAAAATAAGTGAAGAAATTCGATACACGTGGATCATCGCAGTTACAAAGAACAGTCTTTCCACGAAAATGCTCACGATAATGCTTCAATTCGTTATTAATGTCCTCCAACTGCGTATAGAACTCATCCTTCTTCGCTTCTTTGGCAGCATTCAGGTTCTTGTTAGCCATGAATTGATAGTTAGTTAAAAGCATTCAACTATCAATCACGCTCTGACGCGATTGTTGCCAAACACAAACAAGAAACGTGGACGACTCATTGTTTCCATCCACGAATCCCGGTGTTTGGCCTAACCGACCTTGTAAGACGAAAACGAGACGTCCACGCCATGCGTGAACGTTCGCTGATTCATTCTTAACAAGGTTTCCTTAGTGGCCAAACTTTGGATTCGTCTTGAATAAATAGCAGAACGCTATGTTTTACAGATAAGATCATACCGCCTCCCTGCGCTCAGGGACTTGATTTCATGCTGAAAGCATGCGTCTTTTGTGACGAAAACAGCGATACTTGCCACAAAGTTACGAATTATTATCGAAACTTCGATACTTTTTACGAAAATAATCGAGAAAATAATCATAAAGACAATGAACAGGAGCTACATTCTTGCTTTCTTATTTTCGATATAGGAAACGACGAAATTTAAGACTTAAAATTCAAAGAATTTTAATTTCGCGTTTTAAGGCGTTTCTGAGCGTGTTTTTCGTCCGGGGTGATACAATATACCCCGAAGGGGTTTGAAGCGATTCTGAGGCGATTTAGAGGTGAAATACGGGGT
>JAFZPZ010000046.1 GCA_017552435.1 Bacteroidaceae bacterium | reverse complement strand
CTCAAAACGACATTTTGACTTACCAGAGAACAGATACTCATCTATTAAAGCAAGCCTTTTCTCGTCATTCATTCCTTCTCTTTGTTGCATACTGATACACTTTTTTAATTTCAAAAGTGTCAACTTATTCAGTACACGTCACCCTGTAAATATAGGACTTTTGAAGGAGATTTGCTGACAATTAGTAAGGGGTAGCATCAAAAATTAATGAATTGAGGTATCCATAAGCGACAGCGGCGCTGCCTAAATGAGAAATGACAAATGAAAAAGCTGGGCTCGCGGATTGCTGGCCTGGCTTTTTTGCTGTATCTATTGGACTGCAGGAAGAATCAGCAGCCGCCAAAGGCGACGTCCTCGAAGGATAGGGTGGGGATGAGTTCGGTTTCCCAGGGGTCGGCATCGTTGCTGACATGGCTCAGGCGCTGCCAGACATCGAGCATGTTGCCTGTGACATTCATACCGCTGACAGGCTGAACGATGCTTCCGTTCTCGATGAGGAAACCCTCGATGCCATAGGAGAAATTTCCCGTGACGGGATCGCAGTTGCCGCCGTTGAAGTCGGTGACGAGGATTGCCCTGTTGGAGTCGGCAATCACATCGTCGAGGCTTTCTCTCCCGGGTTCCATCACAAGATGGTGAATGCCTTGCGTGGTGGGCTTCAAGCCAAGCTTCCGACCCATCGAGGTGTCTATGAAATAGGTTTGCAGCCGACCTTCGGTGAAGAGTTCACGCCGCTGTGTGGCAACGCCGTCGTAATCGAAATGCACGGCTCCGCGAGTGCCCGGCTGCAACGGGTCATCGACGATGTTCACGAGTGGCGAAACAACCTGCTCTCCGAGCTTTCCCCGGAGGAACGAAGTGCGTTGCTGCAAGGCCTGTCCATTCATTGCATTCAGTATTGGCTGCAGGAAGTTTCCTGCGCAGGGCGACTCCAGTATCATGCGGTATCGTCCGCTGGGAGCAGGCCGTTGTCCAATCTTGTTCAGGGTACGCCTGAGGGCAATCGGAGCGATGCCTGTATGGGGCATCTGGCGGAAGAAGAGACGCGTCTCGCCCCATCCGTCCATGGGATGCTGACCACCCACGCCCTCGACGGTTATCAGGCTGGTCAGAGTGCAGTAGCTGGTCTGCTCGCAGCCGTCGAAGCCGTTGCTGATGAGGTAGTGGGCCTGATGCTGGCGATCCATGTAGCGTGTCTGCATACTGATGATGCGTTTGTCGGCTCCCTCCACTTCCGCAGCTATGTCCTGCATCAGCCGGAGTTTCTCCCTTGGGTCGATTTCGGAGAGAGAGGCGTCGAAGTTCTGCAGGTCCGGACCTCCACCTTTGTAGTAGCGGCTGGGGTCGGCAAGGGTTCGGCTCTCATCGGGTTCCAGAAGGCTGGTGGTTTCGTAAGCCCTTCGGATGAAGTCGCCGACAGATTCGGCTCGCAAATCGTTGGTATAGAAGAACCCCTCGCGCCCGTCGAGGTAGAGGTTGATGGCGAGTGAAATGGATGTGGCGCGCAGCATCTTCTCCACCTTCCCGTCGCGCAGGATGATGTCATCCTCGTGATTCTCGAGCAGGACAAGCTTGTAGGCGAGCTTTGACGAGAGCTGCCGAAGCCTCTCTTCGGCAAAATATATGGACCCCCCGGCCCCCTTTAGGGGGAGTTCCCAATCTCCTTTATGAGAAAAACTATCAATTTTTAATTTTTCACTTTTCATTTTTCATTATTCCCCCCTAAAGGGGGTTAGGGGGTCTTATCCAACGATTAATTTATCAATCAACACAGTCGGCAGGCCTTGGCTGACTGCCACTTTCTGTCCCTCCTTGCCACACATGCTGGCGCTGTGGTCAATTTTGAGATTGTCTCCCACCATACTGATGCGCCGGAGTGCTTCGGGGCCGTTACCGATGATGTTGAGGTCGCGAAGGGGACGCGTCAAGCGGCCGTCCTCGATGAGATAGCCGGTCTTCATAAAGAAAGTGAAGTCGCCTGCGCCTATCTGCACCTGGCCGTTGGTGAAGGACTGGGCATAGATGCCGCGTTTCACGCTGCGAATGATGTCCTCCTCCTTTGCCTCGCCAGGCAGCATATAGGTGGAGCGCATTCGGGGAATGGGCATACAGCGGAAACTCTCGCGTCTGCCGTTGCCTGTAGGCTTGACACCGAAATGTCGGGCGCTGATACGGTCGTACAGGTAGCTATTGAGGCGGCCATGCTCGACAAGGGTCGTGCATTGTCCCGGGATGCCCTCGTCGTCATGGCGCAACATCCCTGCATCGCCTGAAAGTGTGCCGTCATCCACGATGCTGATGCTGGGATGACAGATTTGCTTGCCCAGTTGTCCTGTGAAGATGCTGTCGCCGGTGCGGATGAAATCAGCCTCGAAAGCGTGTCCGATGGCTTCGTGCAACAAGATGCCGCTGCTGCCGGCTGCCATTACGACCGGCATCTCGCCACCCTCGATCTGCGAGGCGGAGAAAAGGAAATCGGTGCGTCGGATGGCTTCGCGAACAACCTCATCTATGAGGGTATCCGAGAAGAACTCGGCACCCATCTGAAGCATGCGCGAGGCATAGCACATCTGCGTCTTGCCGCCACGCTCCATGACGATATTCACGGAAAGTGAGGTGCGAGGGCGGAAGTCGTGAAACGCCGTGCCATCACTGGCCTCGAACCGTATCTCCTGCATCCGTTGCGAGACGTATGCCTTGACCTTGACGACGGAATCGTCAAGCGCACGGGCTCTCTCCTCGACCTGCAGGAGAAGTTGACGGACTTGGGAAGGAGGAAGAGAAGTTCCGCTTGTCTCGCCGATGGCTTTCCCCTCGGCCACAAATCTTCTGTTCTCCCCTCCTTGGGAGGGGATGGGGAAGGCTGTTGGGGTGAGGCTTTTTGCTGCCTTCATCAAGGCTTCCTCGCTCAAGTCCATCGTATAGGCATAGCTCGTCTGAGTACCCTGGACCGCGCGAATGCCGGCGCCGTAGAGACAAACCTGCTGGGCCTGACTTACCGCACCATCCTGCAGCACCATGCTGCTGATTTGCGTATTCTCTGAAAAGATATCGGCATACTCGCTACCACCAGAGAGGGCTGCAGCAAGGATTTTATTCACCAAGATATTCTGCCAAAGCTTTGCCTAGTTCCTCACCGCGAAGGCCTGCCTTGATGACCTTGCCATCGGGACCATAAAGGATGGTTGCAGGGATGCCCTTGATGTTGTAGAGATCACTTGCAGCACACTGCCAGCCCTTCAGGTCGCTGATCTGGGGCCAAGTGATGCCGAGGTCCTTGACACCCTTTGCCCAAGCTTCCTTGTCGTTGTCGAAGGAAATGCCTACAACCTCGAAGCCCTTCTCCTTGTACTTCTCGTAGTTGGCCTTTACGTTAGGCATTTCACCACGGCAGGGACCACACCAGCTTGCCCAGAAATCAACAAGCACATACTTGCCCTTGCCAACATAGTCGGTCAGGTGGCACTCGTTGCCTTCGAGGTCCTTGCCTACGAAGTCCACAACAGGAGCTCCAGGCAGCTTGTTCTTCTCGCCACTGATTGAGGCCATTACAGGCTCGAGCATCTCGTTGTCCTTGTACTTGTAGTCCTTCAGGAAGTTTTCGATGAACTCGACACCGAGAGCGTCGCCGGCAGCGCGCAGGAAGTAAATAGAAGCGAGATTATCTGTGTTCTCGGAGATGATTTGCTTCTGTGTGGCAGTAATTTCCTCGGAGATTTCATCGTAACGCTTGTCGAAGCCTTCCATGATGTCATCGGGGATGTTGCCGTTATACTTCTCGTGAGCCTCGCTGTACTCCTTCATGAGATCTTCCATGGGGCTGCTCGCCATCTTTAAACGCTCATTTGCTTCGGCCAGTTTCATGTTGCTCTCGGAACCCTTTGTTATCTCAGCCTCGCCATCCTTAATGGTCACTTCGATGGGCTGGCCGTCGAGGATAACGGTGCAGACGGGCTGACGTCTGTCGGCGCTGCGTCCAATTACGGCAATCGCATCCTGGACGGTATCCACAACGAACGTAACTACGCCATCAGCAACCTGTCCTTCGGCATAGGTTTCACGCCCGAACATATTGTGGAGGAACGTGGGTTGAGGGTCGCCCAAGTCGCCAACAACCTTGATTTCAGTCTTTTTCTGTGTCTCTGCGCAAGCTACCAGACAAATGGCAGCAAGCATTGTCAGTAAGAAATTCTTTTTCATTTTGTTTATAGATTGGTAATGTTAATCGTTTGGAAAATTAAAGTAACGCTTGGCATTATAATAGGAAATGTCCCTTACCATCTGCTCGATGAATGGCATCTCTTCGGCAGGCAGCTTGCCATCTTCCACGTCCTGTCCGATAAGGTTGCACAAACAGCGACGGAAGTACTCGTGGCGAGGGTAGGAGAGGAACGAACGGCTGTCGGTCAGCATTCCGACAAAGCGGCTCAGCAGTCCCAGAACGCTGAGGGCATTCATCTGGCGCTCCATACCATCCAGCTGGTCGTTGAACCACCATCCGCTGCCGAACTGAATCTTGCCGGGGGTGGGACCTTCCTGGAAGTTGCCCAACATCGTGGCCACCATCTCGTTGTCGGCTGGATTGATGCAATACAGGATTGTCTTGGCCAACATGCCTTCGCTGTCCAACTTGTCGAGGAAGCGGGACATACTCTGAGCGGTATTGAAGGTACCTATACTATCATATCCAGTATCAGGTCCTAACTGCCTGAACATACGCGTGTTATTGTTTCGCATCGGACCATAGTGGAATTGCTGTGTCCAACCTGCTTTGGCATCCTGACGGGCAAACTCAAGCAGCAACGCAGAGCGGAACTTGTTCACCTCGTCTGCGGTTGGTTGCTTGCCCTCCAGCACCTTCTGGAAGATTTGCTTTATCTCTGTCTCTGTGAAGTCCTCGGCATAGAATTCATTGATGCCGTGGTCTGACAGACGGCACCCCTGAGAGGCAAAGAAATCGTGCCGTTGCTGTAGGACATCGATGAGTTCGTCGTAGGTAGAGATGTTACGTCCTGCAGTTTCGCCCAGCTTCTCGATATAAGCCTTGTAAGCAGCAGGGTTCTCGACAGCCATCGCCTTATCGGGGCGCCATGCGGGAAGAACCTTGGTACATTTACGATTTGACGATTTACAATTTACGATTTCAGCGGTATAGGCTTGGTGGTATTCAAGGGTGTCGGCCGGGTCATCCGTCGTGCATACTACCTCTACATTATAGCGTTTCATCAAACCTCTGGCAGAGAAGTCCGGTTGTTTCAACTTCTCGTTACACTCATCGAAAATCTCGCGGGCGGTACTGGCATTCAGCAACTTGTTGATACCAAAAGCGGTACGGAGTTCGAGGTGCGTCCAGTGATAGAGTGGGTTACGCATGCAGTAGGGCATCGTCTCGGCCCACTTCTGGAACTTCTCCCAGTCGCTGGCATTGCCCGTGATGTATTTCTCATCTACGCCGTTGCTACGCATGGCCCGCCACTTGTAATGGTCACCACCCAGCCACAACTCTGTGATAGAGCTGAAACGGTGGTCTTCTGCTATCTCCTTAGGGTTCAGGTGACAGTGATAATCTATGATGGGAAGATGCTCTGCCTGCTCGTGAAACAGCTTTTGCGCCGTCTCGGTCTGCAGCAGGAAGTCTTTGTCCATGAAAGCTTTCATATTGATTCTTTTTTGTAGGTTATTACATCGCAAATGCATTGAAGCCGCCATCCACCACGGCAACGGTGCCAGTGACGAAGCTGGAAGCCTCGCTGATAAGATAATGTATGGTACCGCACAGTTCCTCGGGCTTTCCGAAACGCTGGAAAGGTGTCTGCCGGATGACGTCTGCTCCTCGTTCTGTCAGGCTGCCATCGGGATTTGTCAGCAATGCGCGGTTCTGGTTAGTCAGGAAGAAACCTGGGGCAATGGCATTGACGCGGATACCTGTCGTGAACTTCTTGGCAACCTCGTTTGCAAGGAAAGCTGTGAAATTGCTGATACCTGCCTTTGCTGCCGCATAACCCATAACACGCGTCATGGGGCGGAAAGCTGCCATACTGCTGAAGTTGACAATGCTGCCTTTGCCTGCTTCTACCATGGGCTTCAGGAATACCTGAGTGGGGATGACGGTGCCAGTGAGGTTGACATTGAGCACCTTCTGGAACTCCTCTATCTTTACGTCGAAGAAAGTCCCCGTTGGGCTGATGGTGGCACCAGGCATATTGCCGCCTGCAGCATTCAGCAGGGCATCCACCTTGCCGTATTTATCCAGAACAGCCTTGCAAACCGCTTCGCATGATTCTTGGCTCATCACATCGCATTGCATAAACATTGCATCGCCGCCTTTCTGCTGGATGTCGGCAATGATTTCTTTCCCGACTTCCTCCTTGCGGCCCAGCAGTACAACGTGTGCTCCTTGCAGAGCCAGATACTTACCTATCTTGCGTCCTAAAACACCAGTTCCACCAGTGATGACAACAACATTGTCTTTAATATCGAACAGATTCTTCATGTGGATATTCTTTTATTTGATTCCTAATTCGTTATCTACAACAGCCATAACACCCTCTACCTGACCTAGGGCTAGCATGCGCCCGTGGAAGCTGTAGCCTGCATTATAGCCCATCCTCTCGTCACCCAGCATCAGGGGAGCGTGGTCAACGCGCATAGGAAGACCAGGTTTCTGCTTCTGGAAAATACGGACAAGGTCTATGATGTGGGCCCTACCGCCCAGATGGCTAGCTTCCTTGAAATCGCCATTGGGAAAGACATTCGTGCTGCGCAGGTGTACAAAGTGGGTACGCTTGGCATACTTCTCGGCCAAAGCAGGCACATCGTTGTGAGCGCCGGCACTGAGAGAGCCTGCGCAGAAGGTAAGTCCGTTGTGCTCGTTGGGAACGGCATTCAGGAACCATTCTATATCTTTGTCGCAGGTGACGATACGGGGCAAGCCCAGAATCTGCAAGGGAGGATCGTCGGGATGTACACACATATTCATGTTCCACTCGTCGCAGACAGGCATGATGGCTTCGAGGAAATACTTCATATTCTGGCGCAACTTATCGGGGGTGATGTCCTTGTAGAGTTCCAGCAGGGAACGGAATATCTCGACGGGTTTCTCGTCGTCTTCCTTGATGTTGCCATTTACAAAGCCCTGTGTCTTTACGATGATATTCTCCACCAGGCGATGCTCGTCTTCCTGCGTGAAGACCTTCTTCATTTCTTCTACTTTGGCCAATGTCTCTGGGGTATAATCTGCTTCTGCGCCTTTGCGTTTGAGAATCTGGCAATCGAAGTACGCAAACTCGGCATGATTGAAGTAGAGACTGGATGTGCCGTCGCCATTGGGATTCTCAAGGTCGGTACGTGCCCAGTCGAGTACAGGCATGAAGTTGTAACAGATGGTATGGATGCCGCACTTACCCAGATTGGCAAGAGAGACCTTGTATTTCTCTATCAGCTCGTCTCTGTCGGGGCCTCCATATTTGATGCTTTCGCATACGGGAAGGCTTTCTACAACACTCCAACGCAGTCCGTAGTTCTCAATGTATTCCTTTAGGTCGTTTATCTGCTCTACGGTCCAAATTTCTCCGTTAGGCACATCGTGAAGGGCTGTTACGATACCTTCCACGCCAATCTGGCGCAACATATCGAGTGTTATCTTATCCTTGCGTCCAAACCAACGCCATGTTTTCTCCATCATGAGAATAATCGATTTAAAGTTCTACTTTCTTATATCGTGGCACAAGGGTCTTCATGCAAGCCCATGCAATGAGATAGGCCACAGCACAATAGCAGAAAATAATCATGTAGCCTGCTTCCAACCCCTCGAAACCGAGGAAATGAAAAGCAGAACCAAGACCCTCGGTGTAGTCAAAAAGCCATCCGGCCCCCTTGTTGATGGCAAATGAGGCGATTCCTCCTGTCATCGTACCGATTCCTGTAATGGTAGCAATTGCACTCTTGGGGAACATGTCTCCGACAGTAGAGTAGAGGTTAGCCGACCACGACTGATGCCCGGCACCAGCTAAACCGATGATAATGGCAGGCCACCATACACTGTATTGTCCCAGTGGTTGAGCGAAAAGGGCGAAGATGGGCAGAAGGGCAAACATGAACATGGCACGCAGACGTCCTGCATAGGCTTCCATACCGCGTTGTACTATAAAGAACTTGGGCAGATATCCGCCGGCAGCTATGCTCACCACTGTAACGATGAGATAGACAACAAAGATGAGTGTGGCACCCATCGCGGAGTCGCTGCGATAGCCGTATTGAACACTGAAGTATGCAGGTGCCCAGAACAGCAGGAACCACCATACACCGTCTGTGAAGAACTTGCCGCAGATGTAGCTCCAGGTGTGGCGAAGCAGGAAACATTTCCAAATGGGGATGCCTGCTTGCTTGGGCTCTTCCTGGGCGATAGCATCGACGGCAGCATTGGCTTCATCCTGATTGACATACGCCAATTCTTCCTTGTTCACGTGCTTGTTCTTTTCGGGCTTTTCATACATAAAGAACCAGAAGCCCATCCAGAGGAACCCCAGTCCACCAATGATGATGAAAGCCCACTCCCAACCATAGGCCCGTGCGAGGAAGGGGATGGAGATGGGAGCCACCAGCGCCCCGACAGACGCGCCGGAGTTGAAGATACTGGTAGCAAGCGCGCGATCTTTCTTTGGGAAGTACTCGGCGGTGACCTTGATAGCGGCTGGGAAGTTGCCGCTCTCACCTATGGCGAGCACCATGCGGCACACCATGAAGAGCCACACACTGGTTGTAGAGACTGCCAATGCCAAAGTGCTACCTGCTTCAACCAATCGTAGTGCTTCCATATTCTCGAGGCCATGAATATACATCGTCAGCCAGCCGCAACCTGCGTGCATACAGGCACCCAGGCTCCAGACAAAGATGGCAATGAGATAGCCTTTCTTCGTGCCCACCCAGTCAATGAACTTGCCTGAGAAGAGGCTCACGAAGGCATAGAAGATGGAAAATGCGGCTGTGATGTCGCCGTAATCGGAGTTTGTCCAGTGAAACTCGGGAGCAATGAAATCCTTCCAGGTTAATGATAAAACCTGACGGTCCATATAGTTTACTGTTGTAGCGATAAAGAGCATTGAGCAGATAATCCAACGGTAATTGGTCATCTTGGCCGAATTAAAATTGTTATTCATAACCTATGATTTGTTTATTTCATTGTGCAAATTTAGCAAGAATAATCCTAACAATCAATTTCTTTGCAGAAAAGTTGTGCGTGATTGTATTATTTTGCTGTCTAATAGTAAAAAAGCCTATTATCCTTACAATAAGATGATGAAAGGAATGGAACAAAAGGAAATTAATGCTATCTTTGCAGGAGATTAAAACAAGAAGTTATATGAAGAGACGTGATTTTCTGCGAAATGCTGCCCTCGTAGCTGCTTCTGGCAGTATAGCATCCGATGTTATGGCAGCAGATAAGCTCCTTCCTGTAGATGAAGAATCGAAAACGGCACAGGAAGGTGCGGAGTCAAAACCGTTGATTGATAGCGAGCCTGTCCTGCAGAATTATGCAGAAACCAGTATGGGTATTGCCTTCAGCGTAACCGATTGGGCAAATGGCTATGTTATCTATGGCGAGAAGCCGGATCTGAGTGACGGGAAGAAGGTTTGGTGCGGAGGTTATCGCGTGACGGATATGGACAACGAAGTGATCCGTGTACGTCTGACTGACCTTAAACCAAATACATTATATTATTATAAGATAGGTGCCGACCGTATCGAGTACAAAGACGGCTATCATATTAGCATTACAGGAAACGAAGAGAGAGAGCATATCTACTCTTTCCGTACTGCAGGGAAGCTGGCGGTCCCTCATTTTTGCGTCATTAATGATACGCACGCCAGTTGGAAAGCTTTCGGTCCAACTATCGACAAGGTAATGCAGCTGCAACCTACTTGTGTTATTTGGAACGGCGATGCCTGCAATGTAGAAGAGACGATTACTGCACAGAAACGTATCTTCCTCAAACCGGAAATTGAGCGAAAAGATTATGCGGCTAATATCCCGTATATTTTCTGTCCCGGAAATCACGACAACCGAGGTATGGCAAACCGCCATCTGGAGCGTGTGTGGATGTATCGCCAGCCAGAAGAGCGAAAGCCTCGCGATTGGGACTTGGGTCGTAACTTCGCTGTTCGCATGGGAGACATTGCTCTGGTAGGCCTTGACACAGCTGAAGACAAAGTAGATACCAATCCCAGATTCTGCAACCTTTTCGTTAGCGAGCCATATCGAGTAGCTCAGCAGACTTGGTTGAGTGATGCGCTGAAACAGCCTGAGATAAAGAATGCACCTTACCTCGTTGCTTTTTGCCATATTCCTCTATACGATCCTCGTCCTGATGTGAATCCCGGTGATCTTTATCCAGCCGATGTTGCTGATAATTATAAGGGCAATTTTGCAGAGTGGCAACGTACTTGCTCCAAACTTTGGGGACCGATACTCGAAAAGGCTGGTTGTCAACTCTTGCTCACTGCTCACCAGCATGTTTATCGGCTCGACCAACCCAATGAAGCACACAAGTGGATGCAAATAGTTGGCGGCGGCCCAAATATGACGGGCAAGGAAGAAGGGCATTTCCCAACTGTGATAGACGGAGAAATCGTAAACGGGAAACTAGTCATTACTGTTCACAATATCTATTCCGGTGAAGTTTGTGAGACTGTTACTATAAGCAAAAAGAGATAGAACCCATAACTCATAGTCCCTATAAGCCTCATAAGCCCTATAGGCCAATAAAGAAACCCCCGAGATTTTGTCTCGGGGGTTCTTTTATTTAGTGGGGCTTTTATTCGTCGCCCCAGATATCCCAACTGTTATCTTCCTTGGTGAGGGCGTCGCCGCCATCAACCGGATCGTCGCTGATTGCCAGGCTTTCAGCCAGCATCTGAGCGGCCATAGCCTCTTCTACCTTCAAGGCAGGAACAAAATATGTCTTCTTCATATATAATAAGAAATTTAGAAATTGTGAAAATAAGATAATGTAAGAAAGTGGCTGGTGCTTGACCATTAGAGCCGCACACACAGCCCTTTCTTATTTTCTTAATATCTTAAAGTCTTATTTTAAAACTTTCTTACCATTAATAATGTTCACGCCTTTCTGAGTCTTGCTGACACGCTGACCGGCGATGTTGTAGATGACTGCGTTCTCATCGTCAACATTGAGACCAGAGATGCCAGTTGCATCTCCAAGATCGAAGGGATAGAAGTCCTTGACTGCAGCAGGAGCAGAAAGAACGAGGAAGCCCTTACCGGTAGTGATGGTGCTGCCTGCAGTTGCTTTGAAGAAGCCAACCTTGTCCTCATCCTTGGCGAGGATGTACTGAGTTCCGTCGGCAGTCACGTCTCTGATAGCAGCAACGAGTTCGTTCTGAGCGCCGAGTTTTGCATCGGTGGTCTTGGGTACAGTGTATGTGCCTTCTTCACCACTGATTACAACTGCGGTTCCAGCAGGAACGGTGGTCACAGGAGTGAGTCGAACGGATGTTCCGTTGAACTTAGCTGCATTTGCTGTAACTTCAGCATCTGTGAAGTCAATATCGAACGGAGCAAAGAAGGTAGCATACTTGGCATCGCTAACTTCGATAGTAGCACCAACAGTACCTTCGAGGCTGAAGTCGCAATATGCGCCGCCCCAGTTCTGCTCGATGTACATAGCAACGGTATTGTTGCCCTGAACAAGCAGTGCGGGATCAACTTCAAGAACAACCCAGTTAGTACCATTAGTCCAACCTGTAGCCTCCTGGATGAGAGTACCATTCACATAAACTGCATAATCGTCGTCGTGGAGGGTCTTCAGCGTCAGCGTGGTGAATGCAGAAGGATCATCTACGTAGAAGTTACGACGAAAGTAGAAGGTGTTGTAGTCGTTAACCCAGATTGTGTGCTGAACGCCATATCCGTTGGTGCCGAGAGGCATCATCAGCTCGCCCCATTCGGAGTCGTCGAAGTCGGGAGCAGTCCAATTATCTGCAATAGAACCTACGCCATCCAAAACGCCGTCCACGTGAACGAACTTAGCATAGTAAGGAGCCTCCTGACCGTTCGGCAGAAGCACAACCTCGGAAGCCTTAGCACCGCAAACTGTGCAGACGCCCTTCTCGTAGGTGTGGTCAACACAATCGATTGCCTCCGAGTGTAGAGCATTACACATAGCGCATACAAATACCACTGAGCCTGGTTGTGTGCAGGTAGCATCGGTAACAGTGGCTTGTATTGAACCATAATTGTGTTCCTGTTCGTTGATCCAGAATTCGCCAAGTTCCAGGCCATTGGCAAGCTGAGTTGCAGTAAACTTGAAGAACTTATACTTCTCTGTTCCGTTTACGGGGAATACAAACTCTTCCAGGTTCTTAGCCTGAAGCTCATAGGTTTGAACTCTTTCGTCGATGAGTGTCCAGACATCGTTGTCGTTAGAGCCTTCGAGCTTCCAGCTGACAGGATTCTGAGCAGGATATTCGTAGTTGTCATAACCTGTTACGATAGAGTACTGCTTAACAGCAACGGGTTCGCTGGCAATGAAGATGGCCCATGCATCTTCTACGCCATTGCAACCGAAGTTCGTTGTTGCGTCGCCATCGCACAACTTATCGACTCTGAAGTCATAGCTGCCCTCTTGGTACCAGCCATTGCCGCCTGTAACAACTGCATAACCAACGCCATCCACATCCTTACGGAGGAAGTTGGGCTCGGAAACAGTCAGCTCGTAGCTTGCAGTCCAACCGCCATCAGCTTCAGTTTCAGCAGTGATGGTAACCTTACCGGCAGCAACACCAGTTACGGTACCATCGGAAGCAACGGTAGCAATGCTTTCGTCGGAAGATGTCCATGTGAAGGTTGCACCGTCCAGGTTATCTACGTCGGGCATGAACTGAGCAGTTGTGCCTACCATTACGATACGAAGCTCGTCGGAGAATGTTATATAAACCTGGTCAGCAAGCTTCTTGTAGCCATAACCCTCGAGTGTACCCTTTGCGGGCATAACGAATGTCTTGGTAGCCTTGTCGTAGAAGCCGAAGACACCGTCGTGACGCATTGCAGGCTTGAAGCTGTAGAGAACCTCACCGCCTTCGCTGATGGTGCAGTAGTAGTAGCGACCGCGCATTGGGTTGTCCCATTCGGGGTTAGCAAAGAGTGACAGGTTACGTGTCGTCGGGTTGGTTACAGTATTGCCAGTCGGATATTCCTCACCATTTACAACCAGCTTGGTAACGTCGGCAGAAACGGTGTAGTCGGTGTTGAGTGCAAAGGGTGCGAATTCGTCACCAGCGCCTGTTGTACCACCGGTGAAGTAGCCGAAGAAGGCCCGGTTGTTACCGTTCATGTAGAGGCTGATACCTGTTCCGGCATGAGTGTTACGTGCACTGAAGATGCCGGTCCATCCGCTGGAGGTGTCATATACATTGAACTTCGCATCAATCTGTGTAGCAGTAACAGGGCTGTAGGGCAGGGTGAATGCGTTCTCGCGGGCTGCACCTGTGCTCTCGATGTACTCCAGTTCTGTGTACTTCACAAGATCTGCAAAAGTAATTTTTCTGTAAGCCGCGGGATAAATCTGCTGTTCGATGGTGATGTTATTGAATTCGAAAGCAAATGCAGGATCGTGGCTGCCGTCGTCACATACGCCGAACTGGATGCACAGCAATGCATAGTCGTGGTTGGCTGTGAAGCTGGTCGAGTAGGGCTGGTTGATTGTCTCTGTGTTGGGCAGAGCAATGTAACCCAAAGCCTGATCGGGATCGTTGAATGCCGTACCAGGCATGGTCTCGTAGTCAAGTACGAAGAATGGCAGAATGGTGTATGAGCTCCAAGAATGCCAAGCTGTGCCGGAATAGTTGAACGATGCACGATAGGTGTCGCCCTTTGTCAGACCTTCAAGCTTGAAGTACAGAGGCTCCCATCCACCCTTACCTTCGTAAGGATCGAGTCTGTTACCACCAGTTGCTTCGTCATAGACGTTCACACCAAAGGTGCTGTCGTATGTTGAACTGGGGTAGCTCCAGTTCGAGAGGTTGCGATAAGCAGGGTCGAGATCCCTGACGGGCTGATAGGTCAAAGCGCCCTTGTCAACAAACTCGCCGCCAGTATATTCGTACAGATGACCATTATAAATAACCATCTTGCCTTCGTAAACGGGGATGCCGCCTTCACCTGCAGCTGCTGCGTCGGGGCTCAGGTCAAAAGTGCCGCTGTTGGCAGATGTGTAAACAGTACCTGTCAGCTTGTCCTTCAGACCGCCCTTACCTTCGCCGGTAACAACGGGAACCAGGTCCATAACGAGTGTCTCGCCTTCATAAAGTTTCAGGCTGTAGAGGGTCATGTAGGGGTTGTAGCAATCGGTCTGAGTGCCGCCGCCAGGAACGTCCTTGTTCTGTGCGAAGACATAGAGAGGAGTTTTGCAGTCGGCAGTCTTCGGTGAGTCGGTGATTGTGCCGATAAGGGTTGTGCCGTCAGCTTCGTAGATATCCATTTTGCCAGCAACTGCATCCAGAACAGTCACAATCTTCTCTCCATAGCGCATTGCTTCTTTGTTGCCAGTTTCGCCACCCAAGTTGATGGTGGCATTTGTTGTGAAGAAGCAGAAGCGGTCTTTCCAACCACCGCTGTAGTAACCGCAACCGTATGCAGCTTTCCAGTCTGGACCTTCTTCTGAAATCAGGGTACAAACGGCCTTCGAATTTGCCTTTGGAATATAACCCAAGTTGATGTAGGGGTTAGAACCGTTGCCCTTGATGTACTCGATCTCTGTTGCACCAGCACTAGCTACCTTCAGGGTGTTTACTTCAGTGTAAACGCCATACTCCTCGTAATCGCCCAGGCTGTTCAGAGCGTAGAACTTTTGACTGGTACGGTCGTACACATAGGGCTCAGTTCCCGTGTAGGTCATGATGTTGTCAATCGGTTTTGCCTCGAAAGGCTCATTGGGATCGACGGGATCTACAGGATTGTAGTTCGGATCTGGCGTGTACTCCACGTAGATCTGGGTTAGACGGAAAGTGCCCGTGCAAGTGAAAGTCACAGAATTTGTGGATGCACCAATAGCAGGAGTCCATTTGCCACTCTCATAACTACCTACGCTGGCTGTTGCATTACCCGTTTGAGTGGCAGGATTGGTAGTAATCTTGATACCGCTAATGACGCCCTCACCAGCCACAGATACCGTGAACTGGTATGCAGAAGTCAGATTAATCGTACTACCTACAGCAAGACTTGCTTCCGTTCCATCTTTTTTGGCGATGTTAACCGAAACATGATAGGGTGCTACCTTCCATGTGTACGGAATCTCAATTTTTGAATTGTCAGACGGTAGTGTCGCCTTCAAATCACTTACGTTGAACGTGGCTTCGTCGGCAAATAGCTGACCCAAGCCAAGAACTAACGTTGCAAGAAAAAGAAAATGTTTCTTCATACTTGAAAGATTTAGTTAATAAATAGGGTTAATTATACATATTCTGGCCCAAAGTTATATATATTTTTAATATGTAGCAAGGAAAATGGCAAAAAATAACAGAAAAATGACAGATTGAAAGGAATAAGGAACAAAAAGCCCTTTTGCGACATTCAAAAAGAACACGCAAAGGGGCAAGAATTATGGAAGAAGACGCTCTCCCTTGACTTTATTTGATATTGCCTACCTCGATGAGGTATTCTGCAATCTGTACAGCATTGAGGGCAGCACCCTTCTTTATCTGGTCGCTGACGAGCCAGAAGGTAATGCCGTTGGGGTTGGCAAGGTCCTTGCGGACACGGCCCACAAAGACATCGTCGCAGTTCTCGTGGAAGAGAGGCATCGGATAGGTCTTGCTGGCGGGCTCGTCTTCCAGTTGCAAGCCTTTACCATCGCGGATTGCCTGCTGGAACTCCTCTACGCTGACGGGACGCTCTGTCTCTGCCCAAACGCTTTCGCTGTGGCAGCGGAGTGAGGGAACACGCACACACATCGCACTCACCTCGCAATCGGTATGCATGATTTTCTTCGTCTCATTGTACATTTTCATCTCCTCCTTCGTGTAGCCGTTCTCGCAGAAAACGTCTATCTGGGGAATTACATTGAATGCCAACTGATAGGCGAATTTCTCTACCGTAGGCTTCTCACCGGCCAGAACCTGGCGATATTGCTCATAGAGTTCATCCATAGCAGCGGCTCCGGCACCGCTTGCAGCTTGATAGCTGGCCACATGAACGCGCTTGATGTGCGACAGGTTCTCCAGAGCCTGCAGAGCAACGACCATCATGATTGTCGTGCAGTTGGGATTAGCTATGATGCCGCGGGGACGAACCAGTGCATCCTCGGCATTACATTCAGGCACAACTAGAGGCACATCCTCGTCCATTCGGAAAGCACTGGAATTGTCAATCATCACAGCGCCATACTTCGTAATGGTCTCGGCAAACTCCTTGCTGGTGCTGCCTCCGGCACTTGTGAAGGCGATATCAACGCCTTTGAAGTCATCGTTGTGTTGCAGAAGCTTTACCTCAATCTCTTTACCCCGAAACGTGTATTTTCGGCCCGCACTACGCTGACTGCCGAACAGCAAAAGTTCATCAATCGGGAAATTTCTCTCGTCCAACACTCGCAGGAATTCCTGCCCTACAGCACCGCTGGCGCCTACAATTGCTACTCTCATTTTGAAAATGAAAAATTATGAATTTAGATTATAATTGCGGCTGCAAAGTTACGAAAAATAGTTTATAGTTTATAGTTCCTAGTTCATAATTATTTGTCTTTGCTTATGTTTTTGATAAATATCAAATTTCACGACAACTATGCTCAGGACTCAGCACAACATGCCGATGTCTGCAAGATTTTTTCTGCTTTTTCTCAAAAAAAAAGTGAATACTCCTGAAAATTTGGATAAATTTTCGTAATTTTGTGGCTTCAAACATGAATTCTACCGCTTTAATAACCGACCCTACATGGATTTTCTCGGTGGTGCTCGGCATCATCTTGATTGTTCCGTTGCTGTTCCGACGACTTCGTATCCCGCCGGTCATCGGCTTGATTTTGGCAGGTGTTCTGGTTGGACCATTTGGTTTGAATCTGTTGGCACACGACAGTTCATTCAAACTATTCGGACAGGTGGGTATCTACTACATCATGTTCCTAGCCGGTCTTGAGCTGGAAATGGGAAGCGTGGAGCATTATGGACACACTGGACTCCGTTTCGGCATCCTAACCTTTAGCATTCCTTTTGTGCTTGGCATAGCGTCGAGTATGCTGTTACTAGACTGCAAACTGCCTACCAGTATTCTATTGGCCTGCATCTATGCCAGTCATACCCTCGTCACTTACCCAATCGTAGGGCGATACGGTCTGAACCGTCACAGAGTAGTAGTTGTCAGCGTCGTTGCAACGGCTTTTGCCCTATTTGCCGCCTTACTTGTGCTTGCGGCTGTAGTAGGTATTAAGAATTCCAACACTTTGTGGCTCGATTGGATGGCTTTCGGCTTGAAGTGTGCTTTGTATGTGGGATTTGTTGTTTTTTTCTTTCCTCGTTTGGGTCGTTTGTTCCTACGTCGCGTAGAGGACAGTGTCATGCAGTTTATATTCATACTGACACTTGTCTTCATCAGCGCATCGTTGGCAAAGATGGTAGGACTGGAAGGCCTGCTTGGTGCTTTCCTTGCCGGATTGATAGTCAACCGTCTCATTCCCAAGACCAGCCCGCTGATGTCGCGTCTGGAGTTCGTCGGCAATGCCCTGTTTATTCCCTATTTCCTCATCGGAGTGGGCATGATTATTGACTTTGGCATCCTTGTCCGGCATCCTGAAACGTATTGGCTGATTGCAGTAATGGTGGTGACAGGCATATTGTCCAAGTTGCTTGCATCAGCAATTATGGCTTGGACGATGGGCGAGAACAGACACGGAATGTGGCTCATGTTCGGCCTGACCAATGCCCATGCAGCCGGTGCTTTGGCTATCGTCACTATCGGTACAGCCCCGGGTGTGGGACTCATGAGCGACGAGATACTTAGCGGTACGGTGATGCTTATTCTCATTAGTTGCATCATAAGCGGTTTTACCACCAATTGCGGAGCCAAGAAGATAGCCCTGAGTAATACATCTCTCGAGGACAACCGAGGCTCCTATCACGGAAAGTGCCTGATTTCATACAGTCAGGAAGACAATGTGGATGTGATGACGCAACTCGCCATCCTCATCCGCAATCCCTTCATCCCCGACAGTTTGATGGGACTTTATGTCTCTTATGAAGATCCCTCCCATCCTTTCCTCAAAGGGCAGGCTTTAGCTTCCTCCCACTTTAAGGGAGAGACAGTTGGGGTCTATTTCGGTCGTATTCTGTTGGAGAAAGCTCAGATGATAGCTGCTGCTGCCGATGTACCAATGGCAACGCTCAACCGAATGAGCACTAACATTGCCGGCGGTATTCTGCATACGATGAACGAGTATGATTGCGGTGAAGTTATCCTTTGCTTGAACGACCATACAACCGACGGGGCGAAGTCCTCGCTCGGACCTACTATAGATAATGTGGTGAGCGGCAGTCACCGAGAAGTAATGGTGGTGCGCAACCTCGTTCCGCCCGGTACCATCCGCCGTGTAGTGATTGCCGTTCCCAAGAAAGCGGAATACGAAGTGGGTTTCTACAAATGGTTGGAACACATCTGCCGTATTGGTGAAGAACTTGATTGCCATCTGGAGTATCACGCCAGCACCGAGACAATATCCTATATTATGGGTTATATGTCGCAGAAGCACAGTCATGTTCGCTCACACTATTATGCGATGAACGATTGGGTGCAGTTCCTGAACCTGCAAAACGAGTTGAACCAGAATAGCATGCTTGTGATTGTATCGGCTCGCCCTGGTTTCATCTCCTATCAGAGCCGTTTCGAGGAATTGCCTCAGATAATTCATAACTATTTCAGTCAGACAAGCGTAATGCTTCTCTTCCCTGACCAATGGGGAGAACCTCAGGAGAGCATCTCTGTCTTCACCCCCAATGGTACAGCTGTTCAGCGGCAACCGCGCTCTCTTGGTGGTTTGATTCGTCGTTGGCTTTTTACTGCCCGCCGCGCATCAGTAGTTTTGTTGGCGCTTATGCTCCCACTTCTTGCAGAAGCACAAAGCCCCCGGTATGACAAAATGTCACCTATGGTGAGGTATGCAGTATTGAGTGAAAAATTGAAAATGAAAAAAGATAAATTAAAGGCTCAAACGCAATATACCCCCAGAATGCTTGTTTTAGTGCAGAGCGACAGCGAGAAAGTTCTCGAGGAGCATGGTTGCAAGATGTATGGGCATTGGGGGAACATCTATGCTGCAGCTGTTCCAAAGACGGAACTTGCCGCGCTTTCGCTTCGGTCAGAAGTGACTCGCATAGAATGCGGTGGAACTTGTGAAGCGCAGACCGACACGTCTGCCATCATCACCCGCTCGGATGTCCTGCGTACCCCCACTCAAAGTCGTTCGGCCTATACAGGCAGAGGCGTTGTTGTAGGCGTGATGGATATCGGTTTCGACTTGACGAATCCCACATTTTACAGCCGTGACTTGGACACCTATCGTATCCGTTCCTTTTGGGATATGCTTGACTTAGAGAGCCCACAATCCTCCTTAATCGTCAATGGCTTGGAACTGCCTATTGGCAAATCCTATACGACGAGTGCCGATATGCTCCGCAAAGCTTGCTCATCGGACAGCCGTTTGCAATATCACGGCACACATACCGCCAGTACTGCTGCCGGCAGCGGATACGACTCACCTTATATCGGAATGGCTCCAGATGCTGACATTTGTCTGGTTTCCAATGCAGTTTCCGACGACAAGGAACTTGTGCCGGATTCTCTGTGGGAGCTCTACGGATCTGCCATCGACCTGCTAGGCTTCGAGTACATTTTCCGCTATGCCGACAAAGTTGGGAAGCCCTGTGTCATCAGTTTCAGCGAAGGCTCGCACGAGGATCTTTTGGGCAAATCAAAACTCTATAGCGCCGTTCTGGATAGCCTTGTGCGGCCCGGACGCCTCATCTGTGCTGCAGCAGGCAATCAGAGCCTCTACGGAACCTATATGCATAAGCCCGAAGGAAGAGAAAAAGTCGCTTCCCTGATTCAGCCTTCAGGCAAAGTCACAAATGTGTTACTTCGCAGTAGTGGCAACTTCCGTGTACGACTAGATTTCATAAAGTCTCCTACGGAGAAATACCTCTGCTATGAGGCGCCGATTGAAGACATCCTTACCACAGAAGACAGTCTTATGACAGATACCATTACCGCAGGCGGACTCACCTTCGAGCTCCGGTTCAAAAGCTATCAGAGTTGCTACGACTCTGATCAGCTTGCGACAGATGTTATACTCACCAAACTGGGCGCAGGAAACATTCTATCGTTGAAAATGGGAATCTGCATCGAAGGTGAGGAGTCGGAGGTGGAAGCCTTTCAAGAACTTGGTTTCTTCACAAAAGAGCCTGATTACCCCGAATACCAGGATGCTATATCAACGCATAATGTGCACTACCCAGGCAGCGACCCAAGTGTCATCTGTGTAGGCGCCACATCCTACAAGACGGGATTCTACAATTGTGATGGAGAATGGATGGATTACGACCGAGGGCGCAGCGGCGAGGTTGCAACCTATAGCAGCAAAGGCCCTACGCTGATGGGAAACATCAAACCCGATGTGGTTGCACCCGGAACCAATATTGTGGCCGGTTTCAATAGCTATTACAGTGAAATGAATCCCGGTGATTACATGACTGATTACGATGTAGCTCGCTATACCTTCAATGGTCGCAACTATGCCTGGTCTTCACAGAGAGGAACCAGTATGGCGTGCCCCATTGTGGCGGGCATCATCGCTCAGTGGATGGAAGCTGTACCGACACTGACTCGCGAACAGGTCATCGAGGTCTTTGCAGCTACTTGCCGGCATCATGACCCCACACTCACATATCCCAACAATGTTTATGGCTATGGCGAGATAGATGCAGAAGCGGGACTCGATTACTTGATGGAACATTATGATGGAGTGAGACCACTTTCCATCTCCCCTAGAGGGGAGAATGTTTTATATAATCTCGCCGGACAAAAGGTTGACGAGCACTACAAGGGTATTGTCGTAACAAACGGAAGAAAAGAACTAAGGAAATGATAGAAATTCGCAACATAAGGAAAAGCTTCGGTAATCTCGAAGTACTGAAAGGCATTGACCTCGATATCGACCGGGGAAAGATAGTCAGCATTGTCGGAGCTAGCGGCGCGGGCAAAACAACACTGTTGCAGATAATGGGAACACTGGACAAACCAGATTCCGGTAGCGTCAAATTCTCCCTCTCTTCTGAAGAAGGTCGGGGAGAGGCTTGCATCGATGTCATGAAGCTCAGTGATGCCAAGCGTTCGGCCTTCCGCAACAAGCACATGGGTTTCGTCTTTCAGTTCCACCAGCTCTTGCCCGAGTTCACGGCACTCGAGAATGTAATGATGCCAGCCCTCATAGGTGGAACATCGAAACGCGAAGCCAAGAAGCGTGCAGAGGAGTTGCTTGCTTTTATGGGACTTTCAGACCGTGTCTCGCACAAGCCCAATGAACTCTCTGGCGGAGAGAAACAACGGGTAGCAGTTGCCCGAGCCCTCGTAAATAAACCTGATGTGGTTTTCGCTGATGAGCCGAGCGGTTCCCTCGACACTCATAACAAAGAGGAACTGCACCGCCTATTCTTCGACCTCCGCGACCAGATGGGGCAGACCTTCGTCATTGTGACTCATGACGAACAGCTTGCCGACCTCGCCGACCAGAAAATCTCCATGCAGGACGGTAGGATTATTTAAGAAGTGGGAGGTAAGAGGTAAGAAGTATCTATCGCATTACGAATTTTCTTCCGTCCTGGATGAAAATGCCCCGATGAGTCATTGACGATTTTCGGCCGCTCAGGTCGTAGACAGCTTCCTCATTTTTCACCTGCAATTTTTTACTTTTAATCTCATCATTTCCCGTAGTATCGTGTTCGATGAGTTTTAGCGGCATCCATGTGGCAGGCTTGAGCGGCGAAGAATCGGGGATACGCTCCACAAGTTGTTGCAAACCATCGCCTGTAATGATTTCCAGGTTGATGCTTGGGCTTTGTTCAATGGGGGCTGCGCTGAGTCCTATTTCCGACCAGGGGATAGCTATTTCTATACGGTAGTTCGCATTGGCAACAACACCGGCTGCCCGAACCGTCGGCAATTCCGTTTCCACCCAATCCTTTCCATTCCCTTTACTAATATTGAGTATACCGTTAGGCAGAATGTTGAACCGATAGGCAGAGGGCATAGGGACATCTGTACTGGCACCTTTTGTTTCAACATAAAGTACGACACCGTCAGGATATGGTTCTTCCGACCGAGCATCGCGTCGATAAACCAAGCTGGTCATATAGAGCATATCGCTGTCGTAGGAGAAGTCTGTATATGCGAAAGTCCCTGTCTCATTTCCCATTGGAACCTGCTTTGCAGAAGGGCTGTAATAAGTATCGGCAGAGGTAATCCGGCCATCCGTGAGTTGAGAGGCATAAGGGGCCATAAACTGTTTCATGGGATAGCCTTTCACCATTGCAATTTTGCCATCCAATCCACCTACTGCGACAACAATGCCTGTATCTATGACAGCGAGAGAGTTCCACCAACAGCCTTTAGTCGTGCCCTGATAGAACGGTCTGGACATCGCTTTGAAATCCTTTGCCTGTTTGTTTCCGACATAGACAAACATCTTCATGTTGTCGCCGTCGCCGTAAGTTGACTGATGTGAAAGGATGGTCTCGTCGTTAGGCAGGACACGCAGATAGGGCGCTCCGCCTTTTGCGATGGGGCAGTAGTTGTAGTTGATGCTACGATTACGTTGGCTACTGTTACCGCTAACGTAGGAATTATTCTTCCAGTTATTAGAGAGTGTGGTACGTACCGTTGTTGGGAGGAAATCTCCGATGCCGCTCCAACCATTGTCCTCGATGGCAACCACGATGTTTTTCTTGTCGTTGAGTAAAACAGGGACAGGCATCCCGTCGCGATAACCGCTGCGATAGGAGATGCGCTGCGGAGAAGACCAGGTCAGCCCGCCATCAAAACTGCGACAGAGTGATATCTGCTGCTCCGAGGTTGTCATGTATGGGCTCTCGTCAGCAAAATAAAGCTGGAGTTCTCCGCTTGGCAATTCGAGGAAAGATGGTTCCCAACAGCCGTTCTCGAAGGTATAGTCAGCGTCATAGACAAAGATTTCTTCACTCCAGGACTTGCCGTTATCGGTACTCCTGCGCACCCGGATGCCAAATCTACGGTCTTCTGTATAGGGTTTCGACGGACGCGGGTTGTATCCGACGATAATGGTACCGTCGGAGAGTTGTACCAGGTCGGGCACGCAATTAGGTGTGTTGTTGGAATTTGGTGCGATGAGGGTAGGAGTGGACCAGGTTTTGCCTTTATCCGAAGAGAAACAGACCTTGATGCCTCCGCTCTCACAGCAAGCCAGCAATCTCCCGTCCTTGAGCTCAATCAGACGTGCATAACCGCCGCTGCTGAAAATGGTAACAGGGGTTCGTGAATCCCAGAAGATGCGACTGCCATTATAGCGTGCAATGGTAGTGGCAAGCAAAGAGAAAAGTGAGAAATAGCAAATATAAAATAAGAGAATCCTTTTCATCGTATATATAACTTTCTGCCCTCTTGAATATAAATTCCCTTTGCGGGCATTGAGCATTTCCGACCACTGAGGTCGTAAATATTATTATTCCCTTTTAACTTCTCATTTTTTATTTCATCTATGCCCAGTGCTTCTTCGTCGAAGATGAAACTAATATAGCCTTCCCTTGTTTCCTTGATTTCCGTGATAGAGTGGTTCATCAGCTTCTCTCCATTCGCATTTTCATTGAAGAGAGTAGCGGCTGGAGTGGAACTGTCGGAGAGTTCTGTGTTTCTTGAAGTACCAGGCCAAGGGTCGCCAGATAAAGTAAAAGAAGAGAGGAGGTTATCAGCTGGGATAATTGACAAACGATGGTGGTTGCGGATCGTATTCACAGTATTCTTTTCCCATGCCTGACTGTCGTAGTCAATATGTAGAATCAGCATTCCGTGTCCTCCCAGTTCTGCATCCCAACTTTCCTTTTGTCGGTTCTCCAATAGGTAATATTCGTCGCTGCACCCGCTATTTTTCAGGATGTATGCGACAGGCTCAGAGATGAGGGAAGGCATATCTTTGATTTCTATCGGTTCTGTAAGTTCTACGGGATCTAGCCAACCGCAGAACATGCGTTCGTAGCTGGTGAAGCCTGCCGGTATGCCGCCGTCGCCGTTGTATGAGCCATAATCCAAAAGGTCCCATGAGTTCATGCAGAAACTGCTACCACTCGTGTCGTAGAAATCAGGCAAGCCGAAGCAGTGGGAGAACTCGTGGCAGGCCGTACCGATGCCTGCGATGGATGTACCTCTTTTGTTCCGAAGTTCAGAACTGGTAGCATAGCAATCGACGGTGACTCCATCTACTGTGATGGCGCCATTGCCGTCGTTTTCTTCTTCCAGGGCCTCGGTGAGAGTCCATGCATGCGACCAGATGTCGTTGCGGACGCTGCTCTGTGCCTCGTCGTGACCGGAGTGTATGACGAATATCTGCTCTACCTTTCCGTCTCCATCCCAGTCGTATTTGCTGAAATCAATCTTTCTATCCACTATCTCTACAGCTTCGGAGACCATAGTGGCAGGATACATGTCATCTCCACGGGAATTGTTAGCGCCGTAGTAGGAGAGGTTGTGGCTTACTGTAACGGGACCTACGACATCGAACGTAAAGTTGAAATGCCCATAACTGGCGCTGTAAAAGTAATCATGTACAGAGCCGATATTGATTTCGTCAGAATAGCCAACCTCGTTGAAAAACTGCTTGAAGGTAGAACTGGAGTAATTAAATGGCACATCGGGGAACTCAACCAAGATGACCAGTCCAGTTTTAGAGCCTGTCATGATATTCTGACGGCTCTGTTGCCTTGCTCGCCTTGCATTGTTCCGCTTGTTTCTGATGGATTGCCGCCTTTCGGCTTTTGCCTGCCAGCTGGTTTGCAGAGCCTCGGAATCTACGAAGTGAGCGATGCCCAAGCTGTCACATTGCAGGAAGCGCCCGTCGTCTGTCCGGAAGAAATGTAGTATTTCATCGCCCATCGCTGTTGCAACCAGGGTGGAACCATCGGCAAGTGTAAGGGTGTGGCGTTCTCGCTTTGCCGGAACAGCAGACACAATCAGGGCACAAAAGCCACAAATAAGAAGCAATAAAGTCCTATGCATATCTACTTCCGTATCATCAGTTTCCTGGCGGAGCCATCAACACGCCGAATGATATAGATGCCACGTCGGGACGTATAACGATGCAACTGGTCAGCAAAACATTCACCAATCAAGCGACCGCTCATGGAATAGACACGCACCAGTCTCGTACTCTCGGTAATCTCGGAGATGGCATCTGGGTAAGGACGGAAGGACTCGCTCTCCACCCATTCGCTATTGCGGTATTTGTCGCTGATGGCTTGTATGGCGTAGGTATAGTCTCTGCCGTCTTTCAGGTTCTCCAGGTTGAACGATGTGGCCGCGATACTGTCTTGGCGAAAAACTTCCTCGCCTTCGCTCCAAACACGCAAATTGTACATCTCTGCATTCTCTACAGCATTCCAGACGGCTTTTGTGCGGCATACTCCGAGGTCTTCATAAACCAGGCCGGTAGGAGCATCCAACGTTCCCAAAGGCATCACCTTGACGGTAACAATGCCGTCTTCCGTCTCCTCGATATCCACGAGGGGCTTGTTCATCAGCGAGCCGGTATAGAGTGTGCTGGCAGGAACGGATGTGTCGGTCAGTTCGTGATTTTCTGTTATTCCCGGGTAGGGATTCCCTTGCAGGCTTGTCTGCCATGCATCTTTAGTTGTGACGTTGTTCGAGCCCATCAGGCTGTTGTTGGCAGGTATGATGGTCAGGGACGGATGCTCATGCCATCCTTTGACGTAGGTATTCACTCTGTTTGTGTTCCAGACGCTGGCGTTGTAATCCACATGCATGACGAGCATTCCGTGTCCTCGGTTGCTGCAAACACCCCAGTCCCATCCCATTGCTTGTCTGTTGTCCAGGATATAGTACTCGTTCGGATTGGAATCGTTGATCAGTTTGTAGCCTTTGCCGCCCTGGTCGAAACAATAGAGGTGCAACGTGCAGGGCCCAGTGATGGTCTCGGTCTGCTGCCATTCCAGGAATTCCCGTTCGTAAGCTGTGAAGCCGACGGGCACTTTGCAGTTTCTCGTGTACAAGCCATAGTCCATCACGCTCCAAAAGTCCATGCCGAAAAACTCGTAATTATAGTCATACAGGTCCGGCAATCCGAGTGCATGAGCTATTTCGTGGATAACGACACCCACGCCGTCGGGTTGTGTTCCCGTGATGACACCGTCGCTGACAGCTGTGGGGCGTAGTTCGGAGCTTGTGACGCAGCCCGAGAAGCTTATGCCGTTGATGGTATAGGCTGTGGGCATTTCCTGGGGCCAGAGTGTGCTCTTGTCGCCATAGCTATTGGTGTAGTTCTGGCCGAGACCGGCAAAGATAATGGCACACATATCCACTTTGCCGTCGCCATCGTTGTCGAACTGCGACCAGTCGTTCTCTATTGCTTGCGCTTTGGTGAGGGTCTCGCGTATGAATTCGCTGTAGTTTTTGTCCCTGTAAGACACGTCGCTTCCGTAATAGGCATAGTCGTTGTCGAGTGTTACGGGACCGATGACGGTGAATTCGGGCTGGAACTGGCCATAACTCTGCTCTTCGTAGTATTCCCGCACGCTACCCCAGTTGCCTGTAGAGGCGTAGATGTTTGTGCCATTGAAGAACGTTTCGAAGAAGCTCTGAACACGTTTGTCTGTCGTAGCCACAGAGAAGGGCATATCCTTGAAGGCAGCGAGGATGACAGGAATTTTACTAATACCTTTTGATTTGATCTGTGCTGAAGCCAGGCTGCCGACTTTCCTTCGTGCTTTCTGGGGTAACGAGGGTAGGGAGGCGATGTATTCCCTCGTCGTGAGGCCCGTTCCGTGATAGACGCTGTCCTGCCAGACAACTACTTCGCCTTCATCTGTCAACCAGAAATCTAATTCTTCGTTACCTCGTGCTGTAGCCATCACAAGCCGACCGTCGTCGAGTGTAAGCATGAGGCGTACTCGCAGGGCTGGAACAGCCATCATAGATAGGGTCAGTCCCAGCAAAAGGAAACTAAGTATATAGCGTTTCATCATTAATATACATACATCTTTCGCGTGCAAAAGTACTATTTTTTACTTTTTAATGCAAAAAAAGGCTGCATTTATTTGCAGGTTCGGCATAAAGTGACTAATTTTGCAGCACAAAACAGACAAAAGGGGGATTAGCTCAGCTGGCTAGAGCGCTTGCATGGCATGCAAGAGGTCATCGGTTCGATTCCGATATTCTCCACAAAAAAATGATGGGCAGTCTCCCTGCGGAGGCTACCCTTCTTTGTTTTCCTTGTCATCATTCTGGGGAGTTTCTTCCTCCACAGATTTTGATTCCTGTGGGGTTTGGGCTTCATCGGTGGCTTTTTCCGCATCTTGATTCTCCTCGCCCTTTTCCTCATCTGGAGGTGTTGTTGCCTGCTGTTCGGCTGGCTTGGGTTCGGGTTCAAATAGCCGGAAAGTGGTACGAAGCACCTTGAACTCGGTACGACGGTTCAGGCTGTTACAGATTTCCTGCTTTTCTTCGTCCTCGAGTTTGAGGATGAATGCCTCGGTCAGAGTGTCGCCCTCGTTGAGGAAATCGTATGTGGCAGCTATCCTGCGCGTCACAACTTTCGGACGTTTCTCGCCATAGCCGACCGGAGTGAGACGGAGGCTGTCGATGCCGTGCTCCCTAAGGTAGTTGACGACGCTCTCTGCTCTTCGCTGCGAAAGCTTCTCGTTGTATTCGTCCTTGCCACGATAGTCGCAATGTGCGGCTAGTTCGATGGTGACGTTGGGGTTCTCGTTCAGCAGATCCACAAGGCTGTCGAGTGCCAGGCAAGAGGTTTCCAGCAGGGCAGCAGAGTCGAACTCGTAGAAGATGTTGCGGATGAGGACGGGATTGTTGATGCTGGCCAAGGGGAATTGGAGTGTGAATTCCTGACTGACGCTGCTGGTATCTACGCTCAGCTCTTCCTTATGATTGAGGTAGCCCTTACAGGTACCCAGGAAGACATAGTTGACCTGGGGTTTGACTTCCTGTTCGAAAGAGCCGTCGCCTCGCACGCTTATCTTCAGGTATGTGCCGTCGTCGCCGACCATATAGACAAGGCCTTCGGGCAGTTCGTAGCCGTCCTTCTCGTAAACCCAGCCCTTTACTGTCTGCGTCACTTCCGGGTGTTCGAAGGCCATGATGTGGTCCCATCCGCGGGCATCGCCGCGATTGGTGCTGAAGTAGCCGCGATTGTGTGGTCCTTCGAAGGTCATGCCGAAGTCGTCACCGCTGGAGTTCATTGGGTATTTCAGGTTTTCGAGCGTCCAGACACCCAGGCTGTCACACACCCCCTTGAAGATGTCCAGTCCTCCCATACCGACGTGACCGTTGCTCGAGAAGTACAAATCACCGTTGGGGCGGAATACCGGGAACATCTCGTCGCCAGGTGTGTTGATGGGATAGCCGACGTTCTCCACGCCACCCAGGCCGTGATCTGTGAGGGCGATGCGCCAGAGGTCGAAGCCGCCCTGACCGCCCGGCATGTCGCTGGTGAAGTAGAGCCAATGTCCATCGGGCGATACGGCAGGATGGGCATAGCTGGACAGCGTGTCCTTGCTGATCTGCAGCAGTTGTGGCTTGCTCCATGAGGCATCGCTGCGGGCGCTGGTGTAGATCTGGGCATAGCGGGGATAATCGGAGTCGTAGGTACAAACGGTGAGGTACATGGTCTTGCCATCTGGCGAGAAGCAGCAGGTACCTTCCTCGTATTCGCTGTTCAAATCGCCTTCTGCTGGTTCGGGTTGTTCCCATTTCCCTTTGTCGTCTTTTCTGCTGAAGAAGATATCGGCGCTCTTCGTGCCTGTTATGCCGCTTATCTCTTCACCTTTGGCATCGTTTCGCGTGGAGGTGAAGTAGAGCATATCGCTGTCATCACCAAGCAGAGCGGGACAGAAGTCACTTCTTCTGCTGGTCAGAATCGGTTCCTTCTTGATGCTGTAGAGCGAGAACTCCTCTTTCCATTTCGGAGCAAGTTCGCACCCCTTTAACCCATTCAGAGCCAGAGTGTCACCTGGTTTTATTTCAAGGAAAGCATTATAGGCCTTGATGGCACTCTTGTAGTCACCGTTTTTCTGATGAAGCTGTCCCAGGTAGAAGTAGGCCATCGAGTCGGGATAGCCGTAGCGGATGGCATTCTGATAGCCACCCAAAGCCTTTGCCGTATAGTTGATACGGCGATAGCATTGCGACATCTTCCAAGCTCGTTGACCTCGTTTTTCCTTATCCTTTGTCTGCGTTCGGGAATAGGCTTTCTTGTATTCGGAAGCAGCGTCATAGTACTCTCCGATGGCATAGAACTGGTCGCCCTTCTTGACGTGCACCTCTGCGGTGCAGGCGGAGAAGAGTAAAAGCAGAAGCAGTATGCCCGAGAGAATACTCCTGGTATGGTTCATCAGCGTTTGTCTTTTGTTCTAAATAATAACGGAAAAGGGCTGCATTTTATTGTATGCCAGGTCCCTTATTGTCGCGAAGAACAGAAAGAACGATATCCGTGACCATTTGCTTGAGCTCGTCCAGGAAAGTACGGGCTTCGTATTCGTGACGCTCAATTTGGCGCAGTTTCTTCTCCCAACGACCGGTCAGTTCGGCACTTTTGAGCAGTTCCTCGTGAATGAGGTCGATGAGCTCGAATCCTGTCTGGGTGGGGTGTAGCGAAGAGCGTTCCCTGCGGATATAGTGGCGGCGAATCAGGGTTTCGATGATGGCTGCACGCGTACTGGGACGCCCGATTCCGTTCTCCTTGAGGGCATCGCGCAACTCCTCGTCCTCCACAAAGCGGCCTGCTGTCTCCATAGCCCGCAGCAGTGTGGCATCGGTGTAGGGTTTCGGCGGTGTGGTCCATTTCTCGGTAATGGAAGGAATGTGTGGTCCGCTCTCACCTTTGACAAAAGACCCTCTCCCAACCTCTCCCTTGTAGGGAGAGGGGTTGATAGTTGAGGCTTCTTGGTTCTCCTCTTGCACAGGGGAGTCTGATGAAGCCCAAACGATCTTCCATCCTTCTTCTATAATTACCTTGGTAGTAGTGCGGAACAGGATGCTATCCTTTTCGTTCTCCCCTCCTTCGGAGGGGTTGGGGGAGGCTTTTCCTATTACCGTTGTCGTCTCGAACTTGCAATCGTCGTAGAAAGCAGCGATGAAGGCGCGGGCAACGAGGTCGAAGACCTTCTGCTCCAGTTCTGTGAGGCCCTGCGGAATAACGCCGGTCGGGATGATGGCATGGTGGTCTGTCACCTTCGAGTTGTCGAACACCTTCTTCGATTTGCGGAGTGGCTTGCCTCCGCCGAGGGGACGGATGAGGTCGGCATAGGGAGCCACACCCGCGAACTTCGTCTGGTAGAGGCCGTTCATCGTCTGCGGACACTTGGCATAGACATCGTCGGGCAGGAAGGTCGTATCGACACGCGGATAGGTCGTGACCTTCTTCTCGTAGAGGCTCTGGATGATGGAGAGCGTCTGCTCGGCCGAAAGTCCCAGCTTCTTGTTGCAATCCACCTGCAAACCGGTCAGGTCATAGAGTCGCGGAGGAGCCTCTGTACCCTTCTTTTTCTCAACAGAGAGAACGGTGAACGGGTTATCCTTGATGGTATCGATGACAGCCTTTCCTTCGGCTTCTGTCGCATATTCCAGGGGTTTGTAGATGATGCCTTTAGGCTTTTGCTTCTTGCCTTTCTCCGCAGCGGCAGCAACGGCTGCAGCATCCTCTGCTTCAGCCTCTTCATCACGGACAATCGCGTTGAATTTCGTGTCGCGATAGAGCGTTGAGAGCACCCACGATTGGCGCGGTACGAAATTGTCAATCTCTCTCTGTCGGGCCACAACGAGGGCGAGGGTAGGGGTTTGCACCCGGCCCACACTGAGGACCTGGTTCCTGCCTGCAGCGTATTTCTGCGTGTAGAGCCGCGTCGCGTTCATGCCCAGCAGCCAGTCTCCGATGGCTCGCATCAGCCCAGCCTCGTAGAGTCCCTGATAGGCACTCTGGTCCTTGAGCGTCTGGAAACCCTCGCGAATGGCTTCCTCCGTCAGGCTGTTCACCCACAGGCGTTTGACGGGGCACTTGGCTCCTGCCTTCTGCATCACCCATCGCTGGATGAGTTCGCCCTCCTGTCCGGCATCACCGCAGTTGATGATTTCATCGGCATTCTGCATCAGTCCCTCTATAATATGGAACTGTTTTTCCACTCCCTTGTCCTGTTTGAGCTTGATGCCGAAACGCGGTGGAATCATCGGCAATTGTGCCAGGCTCCAGCTCTTCCACATCGGCGTATATTCGTGCGGTTCCTTGAGTTCGCACAGATGGCCGAAGGTCCAGGTCACCTGGTAACCGTTGCCCTCCAGATACCCGTCCTTTTGTTTCTCGGCCCCGAGCACGTGGGCAATTTCACGCGCCACAGAAGGTTTCTCTGCGATACAAACTATCATTCTTGGAGACTATTTTACCAATTTGTCCTGCAAAGGTACGAATAAGCGAGCGAAATACAAAAGAAAAGATGAGTTTTCTTTTTATTTCCGAGCGGGAGAACCTTCGACGAAGTCAAAGGTACGAAAAAAAGTTAAGAATGAAAAGTGAAGAGTGTTCCGCACATAAAAAGTGCGACTTGGTGCTAAAGCATCCAAGAAGAGTGAAGAATTATCCTACGAAGTCCCAATTATCATTTTTAATTCTTAATTTTTAATTCTTCATTAATTAAAGCGGGCCCGCATCATTGCGACACGAGCCCAGCCAATTAATTGTCAATTGTTAATTGTCAATTGAGTAAAGTCGTGCCATCGAGGCACGAGCTTTACTCAGCGTCCCCGATGGGGCCATTGTTATCATCCCCATTGTCATCGCCGCCACCTGAATCACCGCCGGTGCCCGGGTCTGGAGTCGTGCCGCCTCCGGTTCCAGGGTCAGGCGTCGTGCCACCTCCGGTACCTGGGTCTGGCGTAGTTCCACCATTCCCCCCTCCTTGGGAGGGGTCGGGGGAGGCTGTTCCACCGCCGCTGCTGCTGCCGGAGCCGGTGCTGCTGCCTTCCTTCAGGTAGTACTGGCGGGCGTAGAGCTCGATACCCTTCAGTTGGGTGTAGAGGGTGGTGAGTTCGGCGCTGGGCATGAGGTCCAGCATGGCCATGATGGTCTGATAGATGTCCGCAATGGCCAGGTCTGTGGCATGGCGGACTTTCTTCATCTCACCCTTCACGAACTCGCCCTTTGTCATT